>JANOFF010000096.1:0-58486 GCA_031413515.1 bacterium | reverse complement strand
AACAATTTGATCATTGTAGATTTACCGGCCCCATTCTCGCCGATACACGCCACTCGTGAACTTAACGAAACTTGGACAGTAATATCGAACAATGTTGTCCACGACCATTACGGCGTGCCCTGGCGGCGGGCCTGTCGGCTGATGCAGCTGCATCGCAGCAATTTCTACTACCAGAGCGTGCTGAACCCCAGGCTCGAGGTTCGGGATCGTCTGCGTGAGCTGGCACGGGTTCGCATGCGTTACGGGTACCGGAGGCTGCACGTGTTGCTTCGAGGTGAAGGCTGGCCGATGGGACGTTCGTTGACTTATCGGCTCTACACCGAGGAAGGCCTGCAGCTGCGCAGCAAATTGCCGAGGCGGCGGAAGACGGCAGTCACGCGCCGAGAGCGGTTCGTCCCGCGTCGAGCGGACGAAGCGTGGAGCATGGACTTCGTGTCCGACCAGCTGACGAACGGACAGCGGTTCCGGGCGCTGACCATCGTGGACGTGTTCACCCGGGAGGCGCTGGCGATCAAGGTCGGCCGGCAGCTTCGCGCGGAGAACGTCGTCGAGGTGTGCAATGGGTTGGTGGCACGACGCGGTGCGCCCAATCGCGTCTTCACGGACAATGGCAGTGAATTCTCAGGACGGATGTTCGATCTCTGGGCGTACCATCACGGCGTGCGGATCGACTTCAGTCGACCCGGCAAGCCGAAAGACAACTGCTTCGTCGAATCGTTCAATGGATCGCTCCGAGATGAATGTCTGAACGTGCACTGGTTCGAGTCGATGGATGAAGCGAAGGAGAGAATCGAAGCTTGGAGGATCGACTACAACGAGAGTCGTCCTCACCAGGCGCTACGGGAGGACACACCCGCCGAGTTCGCCATGCGTACCAAGGAGTTGGAACGATCCACGAGTCTTCAATACGCCGGAAACTAACCTTCGACTTGGTTCGCGAATCCCAAGCGGCTCAAAACCGCCGAAAATTTACTCTGCAACTGGTCCGGGGAATGCAAGCACTTCAGACCGCTGAAAACTAACTCTATGACTGGTCCGAGAATCGCAACGCATATTAGACGAACACCGGCAAACGTGTGAGTTCCCGAATACCGCTAAAGTTCGTCATTTTCTCAGCATGTACGCGACCTACGATTCCGAGCTAGCGCTTTTGTGCCGCAATCGTGAGACTTTGATCGGGCTAGGCGGGCGCTTTCGAACAGGACCGGGAACGAATCCGGGGCGGCTATCAATGTTGGAGACGGCCACTGTCCACCCTGAGGCTCGCTTCTTGGTGGTATCCCACGCGATTCGCACGTGTTCAACGTGACACATAACCTACAAGTAGAGAATGGCGACTAATTATGGCCACTGAATACAAGTATTCGGCAATTCAGATTAGGCAAACGCCGAGCAGCATTCCATTCTACGTGATTGGAGTCGCAGCTCCCGAGCTGCTTGAGTGGTGCGACGTCCCGCGCAAGAAGTCGGACTTCATGGCAGGTTACCAACGGGAGTTGCTTGATCGGTACAGCAAGGTAACTGAGTTCATCCAGAAGAACCCGGAGAAGAACCTAATTCCGGGTGCGATTATCGTGGCCCTCAAAGAGGAGTCGTTCCGCGTAGATGGGGTTCGGGAGGGCGGCGACGAGTCGTTGGCAAACGGTAGTGAAAGTCACATTGAGAGTGGTGAGGGTGCTCGTTCAGGATTAATAGCGGAAGTTACGATCAGACTCGCCGACTACACGTTCCAAGAACGTTTGACACAACTTGCTCAAGAGTTCTTTGATCGTCTGGGTATGGATGAGAAGGCGAGTATTGAACCAGCAGTTCATAGCGACGATCTAATAGAGGAAGATGAAGAGTCCACAGTGGAAGATTCTCCTCCGGACTCGTATCTGGCGCAGCTCGCCAAGGAACTGAGGGATGCTGCGTCCGATTTTCAGTCGCTATCGCAGGAGCGACAAGAGGCTGTCCGATCGTATATCGATGGTGTCTCGAAGCCCGGTCTCATTCTCGACGGTCAGCACCGCGTGTTCGGCGCAAAGGACGTCAGTGACTTTGACGTTGTCTTGCCTGTGGTCCTGATGCCGGGGCTTAAGCAGGACGAGCAAGTGTTTCATTTCTATGTGTTGAACAACAAGGCAAAGCCTCTACTGCCCACCGAACTCCGTGGAACGATCAGCACTTCACTCTCCCGGCATGAAATCGGGAAACTGTATGACCGATTCAAACAGGCCGGAATCACTGCTGAAGAGGCTCGATGGACACATAAGGCCAACACCGATGACGCGAGTCCGTTCCGGGGATTGATCGACTTTGGTCTCGGGGTTGAGTCTGCCTTCATTCCTGAGAACGTGATGCACCAAGCCATTGGAAAGTTCGTCAAACTACCGAGGAGATATCGACTGTTGTACGCGGAAGTCTCCGCTTGGAGTAGTCAAGGCCCCGACGAGGATCCTGAGAAGATCTATGAGTATCGGCTTGCACGATTTTACGATTTTTGGGGCACCGTAATGAAGACGTATCCTAAAGCATGGGACGAGGGCGTGGAGAACCACGGCAAACCGTGCAAAGACGCCGGCTATGGCCAGATCTTCTTTAAGGCTGCAATGCTTGTGCTCCAAGAGTACGTATTGAATAAGTTGAACGGTGACATGCCATCTCGCAGGTCGAAGGGTGAGAATTCTCCACTAGGCGACCCTGAAGATTTCCGACAATCAGTTAGTGCGGCCCTTTACTTCGTTCCAGAGGAGTTCTTCACTCGTCAGTGGCAGGTCAAAGGCCTTGATACTGGACCCGGTCGAAAGCTCTTGCTCGAGCAGTTTCAAGAGTGTGAGCAGCGAGGAGGCGAGAAGATTGGTCACCTCCGACTCTTCCGACAGACGAGTTAGGGTTGCTCGGGGTGATCTGCAGACACTTCTTGAACGACTAGTGCTTGGCGAGAACGGCCTAGATGCACAGTTTAAGTCTGATTCAGATCTTCAGTACGCATTGCAGCACGTCGCGAGACTGCTTTCGGCGGAAGGGGAGATCGCGGTATCGACGTTGTTCGAGGTCCGACTGCGCGCGGCGCTCCATTTGGCTCCTAGAGAGGCGATCCAGTACGACAGTCCAACTAACTTGAAGCCTCGATGGAAGCTCATCCAAAATTTCATCAAGAGCGAGTTCGGGCGAGATGGCGATGCGGTTGAGCGACTTGCGCGAGACGTTGCGATAGTGCTCGAGCGCTGGGATGTGAAGCGCAATCGACATCGAGGGGATGAGGCAGCATTGCTTCTAAGAAGTCAGAATGGGCGATGCAAGCATTGTGGGCTAGTGCTGATACCGGACGCGCAACCCGAATTGCTCGGGGATCCGTACAAGCCGTATCACGCAGTCAACGATGATTGGATGTCGGCAGAAATCGATCACATCGAGCCCGTCAGCAAGTTTGGGACGAACGACGTTGAGAATCTGCAGGTGTTGTGTCGCATGTGCAATCAAGGCAAAGCAGATGGAACTGGAGTCGATCTTAGGTACGAGGCACGGTACGCGGCGTTCTCGGTAGGTAACATCTCGGAGGTACATCGCGCGAGAATGTTCTACTACGTGATTGATCGGTGTTCGCGGACCTGCGTGCGCACTAATCGAACCTCCGCGGAGGTGGAACTGACGATTCGTCCCGTGAGAGCCGCGGGAGCGTATGTGCGGACTAACTTGGTGGCCGTATCGATCAATGCACTAGAACCTGGCGAAGCGCGCGTTGAGGCTGGCTACGAGAGGTGAACTTGACGTGCCCCCCTTCACTGGCCCATTCAACCTGCAAGACCTGATGCGAACTCCTGGGGTGTAAGACCACCCAGGGCGCTGTGAGTCTCTCCTCGTTGTAGCGCGTCCTCCATGCTTCGATCTTTGTCTGTGTGAGCCGCTTGGGATTCTCGCACCGAATCGAGAGTGATTTTTTGGCAAACTGAGGGCCGAAAAGTCCAGGGCAGGTCAGTTCACCGGAAGTAGTGCGTTGCGAAGCGTCAGCAGGAGGCTTGAGAGCCCCTTCCCGTTGCCCAGCAACTGCCGCGACCGTGGGACCACCTGATCGATACCGACCGTCGCAGCGTGCGAGGCATGTCGCGTGTGGACAACGACGAAGTCCGCACCGGCGGCTAGTTGACGAAGCCGTTCGGACGCGTGCTTTTCCTGGGAGTAGGTGACCTGCACGGAGGGGCAGCGTTGTTTGAGCCGGTCCTTGAAGCGGGCGCCCAGGCCGTTGAACAGCGTGTAGAGGAATACGGTCTTGCCACCAAGGGCCGCCCAGGGGTCATCCACAGTGGTCTCGACCTCGTCGGACTCGAGCGAGTCCGTCGGTCGGCCTGCCTCTGCGAGTAACTCGGCGGCAAGACGGCGTTCCTCCCCATCGAGCCGACCGTTACTTCGGTGTGCAATGAGTGCGTTTTGGGCGGCGCCCACAAAGGATCCGAAGTGAGGCTCGATACGTACCCCTGCCACGAATGCGTCAAGGAGGTCGAGGAGCGATGCAATGTGCGCACGCGGCCTCACTACCTGTTCCTGGGAACAGGCGTCGGCCAAGTCGCCATACGCCGACTCCGTAGGCGAGTGCTCAAGGACAACTTCCACCAGTTGCGCTAGAGCCCCGACCGTCTTCGCGCTCGGAGTACGATTGACCAATGCCATCGAAACTGCGCCCACGAGGGCGTCAGCACCGTGGCGTTCGACCAGACCGGCGACAATGGAGCACAGCAGGTCGAGAACTTGGTCGACCGACTGTGCGTTCGGGCCTTCGATCGCCGCTTCGAGATTCTCAGCAGCCTCCTCTCGCGCGTGGCGATCTTCCAGGTCGGCTAGACCCCATTTCTCCAAGCTGTTCCTGGCGACTTCAGCGGCTGCTGGCCAGTGGTCTTTAGACGCGACTCGTCGGAACCATTCGCTCCAGCCATCGCATCTATCCTCCGCAAGCGATCGGACGATGGCGACCAACCTACGGAAGCCCGGGCTGTCGGGTAGATCCTTTGGCGACGCCTGATCGAGCCACACTACCACTTGGGGAGCGAAGGCCGCGATCTCGTGTTCGGCTACGCCACGTACTGCGAAACTCAGGTCCGCCGATCGACCTTTGGACTTCTCGACCAAGTCGATGAGATCGGCGATACGACCAGAATTGAGCAAGTCTGCTGCGGTACCCTCAGCTGAAGCCACCCCGTGACCGGCCTCTGGTACAACGGCGGTGGTTTCCGCCTTCATCCAATGCTCGAGGGACACGTCGGCCGCAATCAATGCCTCGAGGCTCAGAACGGACCCCTGCTCCGATGCCCGCAACGCAGCGAGCCGCCGACTCTGTTTCCGAGAAGGTTCGATCCCGTCGGGCGCCGTTCGGATGGCATCGGGCAAGAGTGCGAACGCCACCGAGGCTTCAGCCCAACCGTGTACGCCTTCCTGTTCGAAGTTGATATGCCAGACCGCCTCGAGCATGTACTCGGTTATCGAAGCGGGGCGTCGCTGCTGCAGCAGTGACACGAACCACTCTCGACGTCGGAGTTCCTCCCACCGGCCGAGTCGCGCCAGGAGCTCGACCTCGAGGAACTGGCGGTTCATCCGACTTAGCTGCGGATGCTCTTGGAGTTGCTGCAGTTGATCTGTCGCCGATTCGCTGTCGCCATCGGCAAGTGCCAGTCGAAAGTCGCGGAGTAGCGCCGACACCGAGGAACGACCGATCGGAACCTGCGCGGGCTGACCGGCAAGGACATTCACCAGTCGTTCGGCCGCAGCGACCATCTGCTCTTCGCGAGCATCGTGCACCAAGAGCGGGGTCACGATGACATCGTAAGAACTCGACCCGAACTCCAACTGAGAGTGCTCTTCGCTTGCCAGCAAGACGGCAACGGCAGGGCCGACAAACGCCCGAAGGACTTCCCGAGCCCGGCGTTGCGCCTCTCGGGAACGAGCGAGCACGGACCATCGATCGAGCCCACGCATGGGCGGCGCCAAGAGCCACTCGCCTCGGCCACCGTGAAAGAGATCCCGTTGCGGATCGAAGACCGAGTGGCTCAGTTCGGTCGTTCCTGGGGTGGGCCAGGTGATCACCTCAAGTGCCATCGAGTCGCCCCGGGAACCGATCGTGTAGATCGAGTTGTGCCTCCGCGACCCTGCCGGGATCCGTCGAGTACTCCACTCGCTCGTCGTTGAACGCCGTGCCGCTCACTGTGAAGTTCATCGAACCTGTGATGACGAAATCGTCACCCACCATGGTCTTGTCGTGGTGCCTGTTGTCGGTGGGGTGCACGAATAGCCTCCCCTCCGATCGGTGGTCGCTGGCCAGGGCCTGCAAGCGCTGCAGGACCGATCGATTGTTCTTGTCGTGCCTTAGGGCGACGACAACCGTCGTACCCCCTTTAGCAAGGGCACCAAGTATCTCGACGAGGGTGATGCGTCGGCGCCCGTAGCTTTCGAGATTGGGAACGACCCCGAAGCGCTGATCTACAACTGGTATGTCGGAGATCCACGGCGAGACGATCCAGACACAGCGATCCGGGAACAATGCCAAGCGGGTGAAGATGGATTCGAGGAGCTCGGCAACTTCCGTCGCTGCGGTCGACGAACTCTTCTGGATGGTTCTCGTCATTCAGCCAACTCCGTCGAGGCAAGTACCAATTCGATCGAGGGGCTAAGCCTTGCAGAGATGATCTTCGGGTAGACAAGAAGCGCATCGACCTCAACTGGCTCACCTACAAGGAGCGTCACCGCCTGTTTTGCAAGCTTGGCGTCATCGAATCGTAATGCCACGGCGCCATCAGCCGGCAACTGCTGACGAACAGCGGCGCGAGCCTCCTCGACGGAAGTGCATTCGATGGTGTGCCAGGGTGCCGGCACGTAGGCAGCGAGCGCAGCAACGTCAGCGGGGAGGCGCTCTCCGAAGATCCGACCTCGGTCCTCAGCACCGGCTAGGCTCAGGCTCCTGGGCCAGATCAGCCGGGAAACGGCAGACGATCGAATAACTGTGTCGGCGCTCTGGAGGCCGAGTTCATCGTCGATCGCTTGGTCGGTACCGACCACAGACGAGAACGTACGCAGATCGATCGCAAAACCGGATGATGACTCGATGTCTTTCCACCTGCCTAGCAGTCGACCAGCAGCTACCGCGAGGTCGGGAGACGCACCGGGAGATGCCAACCGTGCCGTGATCGCGGCCAAGCCCTCCTGCGACGCACTGGGCACCGTCTCCTGCAATTTGTCCACCGCGGCCTCGACCGCTTGGTGGCCCGCCCGCCACGCCGAGCGGATGCCTTCCACAGCATTGACCAGTTCCTCTGTCGGCGTGTCGAGTAATCCATCGAGCTCGAGCGCCAGTGCGTCGAGACCGCCCGGTTCGAGTGATGCATGAATCAGGCGGCGAAGCTCGACTGTCGAGTCGGCGAGGGCGACGTAGAGCCCCTCCACGAGGCCGCTCCCTCCGGGACTTGACTCACACAGCCAAACCCGACACGCGGTCGGACTCGACTGGGTGATATCAACCGTGAACTGTTCGGCGTCGATAGCCGGCACTAACCGGCTGCCGGCGTCAAGAACTACGCTTGCCGCAGCTGTAGCGACACGACGGCGCTGCCACGACTCCCAGTCGTCATTCCGGTCCCCGGATGCGCTCTGGAGCATTGACTTCAGCGCATCCAACACCTCGTCGCTGGCAACCACATCGCTGAGGTTCTTCAGTTGCTCCGTCGGATCGTGCTCCTCGCCAGCTTCCGCAGGGGCTGACGGCGTTGCCTGGGCGATGTTCATGCCAAGCCGGGTGAGCGCGTCTCGCAGCGCGGGGGCGAAGACTCGGTTGGTCCAGCCCGCAACTGTCGCTGCGTCGGCATGATCTGCGACGCAGAGCAAGACCGCCTGAGTGAGCGCTGAACGCTGCAGGTGATGGAATGGGGCTGTCTGCGGATGCTGGTCCGCGAGCGTTCGGAGTCGGAGGCTACGCTCCAAGGCGGTGACGGGGCCAAGCACGGGCAGTTCAATGTCGAAGTCGATGCCGTCAACCTCGAGTTCGAACCCGAGTGCAGCCTCTCCGTCGTCGTCCTGGAAGTAGCATGCAGTCGCCGAGGTGCCCTCCTTGGTGCGGATGGTGCCCGCGCTAGAGCGACTAAAGCGAGTCACGCGCACGGCGTCTCCGTCTGCGTGCATGCGGAATCGGAACTCCGGAAGAAAATCGGTCCATGCACTCGGAAGTCGAACATGACTACCGTTGCCTACGGCCTCCAGTTCCACCTCCCACGTTGGGCCCGACGAGGTGGAATCAAAGACGAGCTTCGGAGGGAAGCTCAATTCGACTCGTCGAGGTTCGTAGACCCGGAGGCTGTGACCTTCGCCGTCTGAAACGGCACGGACGAATCGACCCGAATAGTGAGCGATGGAGAGGCAACCGTCTTTGGGGACCGGAACCCAGTGGCGTCGGCCGAACGAACCCACACCGAAGTGCCGGCTCACGTTGCCCGGAAGGAACTCTTGCAGCACCCGGGCGATGGGCAGGCCTTCCTCGCGGGCCTCGCCGGAACGGCCCTCCGCCGGCAGAACAAGGCATACCTCGGAAACCATAAGATCTTCGAACAGGTTTCCAGCGATAAACTCCTTAAGCGGTGTGCGCGTCTTGAGCCCAGCATCCACAGGGGTGGGTTCCTCCCCCTCCCATTGCCGCTCCAAGCGCCGAAGTGCGGTCGGCACCACGGTGAGAAGAAGCGATCGAGGCGCCCCCCACAAGATGGCGTCGATCTCGCGATCGGGGATCCTCAACGCCTGACCGATATGGCGGGTGAGACTCGCTCGCTCAGGCCCACCGTGGAGTACGCTCCTCAGCACGTCCGCAGCGAGGCTTTGTCGTCTGGCTCGGTGTCCCGCCCGCGCCTCATTTGACTCCACTGCGCCCGCAGGGCCCGCGAGGTCGGCCCAGACATTGCGGTCGGGCTCCGGTTCGGCGACACGAGCCGAGAGCCAGTCGAGCATCGCGTAAACGGCCTGCATCTTGAGCACGTAACGGTTGCCAAGTGGCAGCCGTGTCGCCTCGAGTTGCGGGTTGAAAAGTTGGTCGTAGGATTCGAAGGCAAGGCGATCGCGGCCGAAGTCGCTGAGCACCACCACGGTCCATGGACGCATCTCGATCGTTCGCCCCGCTCGGCCCTTGCGCTGGAGGAAGCGCGCCGCGTTATGCGGGGCTTTGTGTTGGAGTACTGCACCAACTCGGTCGTCGTCGTAGCCGACCTCCAAAGTTGCGGTCGCCACGGTGACGTCGGCGTCACTGACGCCCTGGTCCTGCGAACTCGTGCGGCCGATCGTGAGTTGACGGTCGTCTTCGAGGCCGTGACCAAGGTGCTCGGCGAGCCACCAGTACTGACCGCTATCAGCGCGCGCGGAGACCACCTCTCGCCGGGATTCCTTCAGCCTCGACTGGTTCGAACTGCGCAGGTGAGCGAGCGTCGAGGGCATCCGTTCCCGCTGCTTGCCTTCGTCATCCCACCACCCCTCGGCATCGAGCAGATCCCAGAAGAGCCGGTTGGTAACGTCAAGTTTGTCGGTGAAGACAAAGGTCCGCGAGCCGAACATGCCACCCGAGCTTGGTTTCGCGGCAACTGGCGCGAACGGGTTGTCTGAGCGCTCCGAACCGGAGGCATCGAGCGTCCGCTGGAGCGCCATTACCGACTGGATCGTGGCGGATAACGGCCCGGTCTGCGACGCCGGGTTATGACGAAGCGCGAGTTGATACTCGGCGCCTGCTTCCTCGAGTTCCTCTGGGTGGGGTTCGATTACCTCCACGTCGGCTTCGGGCACGCCAGTAAACTGCGAGAAGAACTCCTGGGCGCGGAGGAGGGTCGCCGACAAGCCGGCGAACAGGACCGAACGGCGGTTGATCATGTGCCTGAGTCGGCGGAGCAGGTAGGCGTTCTGCGCCCCCGTAGTCCCCTCGTACGTGTGCACTTCGTCGAGCAGCACCATTCGCACAAGTTGCGGTCCAACAAGCCCGAAAGCTCGATGCGTGTCGGGCGCTGACAACTGCCGATTGAGCGACTCGGTTGTGGTGAACATGATATCGGGAGGGCGCTTTATGGCGCTGTCGCGAGTTAGGCAGAGGACGTCGTTATCGAGCTTGAAGGCGCACTTCGAACAACAAAGTCGTTCGCGCTTTGCTACGACGTCTGCGGCGGACCAGATCATCTGGCCTTGGCAGCCGTCGGCTGGGCAATTAATGAATGGGCATATCCATCCATCCGGATTCGACCTCTTGCCAACCGCCTCCCACGACGTCCACCCCCGCTGCAGCCAGTAGGCAGCGCGAGGAGTTCCCCCGAACCAGGTTGCGAGGCGGATCGGCCGGATACCGACACCTGCGTTTTTGAGAGTGAGGACGTGACCCACAGCCGTTCGCAGCTGGTCCTTGAGCAGTTCACTCCTCGGGTAGATGGCCAGCGTCTTGACGGATGGGGCAGCGTCGTGGTCGAGCGACTCGACGATCCAGCTGAGCGCGGGCAGGTAGAAGGCCAGGGTCTTGCCGCTACCGGTCCCTGCGCTGATCACCACACCGCAGGGGGTCGTCGCTGCGAGACCGTCGAGAACGGCTGCTGTGGACTCGAGTTGAAACGTCGACACTGTCGGCTTGCAGATCGTCGAAATGACGGCATTGCCGCTACCGTTTAGGCGCTTGGCCGCAACCTCGACAACTTCCCCGAGTGAGCGAGAGCGCCTGGGTCGGCGTCGAGGGGCGTGGAGGAGCCGGTAATCCACGACGAGTCCGGCTGCATCCCATGACGACCGACTGGGAAACCATTGGCGCGCGGTCGCCATCATGTGTACCGCCTCAGCCATTCTAGAGCGAAAGGCCCCTGTAGGTGTCTCGACAATGGCAGACCGAGCGATGAGCTCGTCGAGTACTGCCGCTGGGTCGCTGACCTCACCGTCGTTGAGGGTGTCGAGGATCTCAGGCTTAGTGAGGAAGCCGTCGTGAATGCCACGGCTTAGGAGACGCGTCTCACGAAGTTCGATCAGCGTGAGGGCCACCGCCACCGCATCGTCAATCATCGATCGAGCCCGAGATCCGCACTCGCAACCGTCGTTCAAGACCTTGATCTCTTAGCCACTCACGAACCGACTCGGTAAGGTCTCCGAACGTCGCTCCGCTGCCGCAAGCCGCGACGAGGAACCGCTGCGTCTCGTCGGTCGGAGCGAGTTCCCGAGGAATCTGGCGCAGTCGTTCTATCGCCTTGGTGACTCGGCTCAGCGACTCGGTGGTGGGCAACTCGTTCCGATTCTTCTTTGCATCGAAAACTAACCGCGTAACCTCAGTGTGCACCTCAGGCCACACGTGCTTCACTGCTTCGGCGAAACTCACGATGGGCTCAAGATCGACTACGGCACTGTCGCGCCATACGCTCTGGCTCTCCAGCAGCAATTTCATCGCGCTCTTCCGCGCGTCAGCTACTTCGTTGAGCGCACGCTGAATCCCAGCGGGCTTGGACACAAGGATTCTTTCGCCCTGGAGCATCTTCTCGACCGCTTCCGCAGCCTGCTCGAAGACCTTGTGCTCCACGCTAGGAGCCGCATCGATCGATCGCAGTCCTCGAATGGCCTCGGCGGCGTTCACGGTCCTCGCTGTTTCGTCCTCGATCCAACGCCGAGTCACTTCAACGTCCTGCAGGTGACGAACGATCGCGCCCTTTTCTCTCAGAGACTCTGCGTGCCTGCTGATTGACCCTGCTTGGTCTATGAGAGTCACCTCTTCGCCTCCTCGGCCAGTTCCCGAAGTGCAGCGACGAAGGCTTTGCCAGCCTTGGCCAGCTTGTCCTCTTCGCTCCTCGCATCGACGCCACCGGCCTCTGCGTTGGCCCTCTCTTGGCCCGCCCGTGCTGTCGCCACGCAACACGCGATCAACAACCTGACGTCCCCGGCCACCGCGAGCAAATGTGCCGCATCCCCAATCACGTGCCGATCGAGGGACGACTCCACCAAGCGTCCGGCGATCCCGCGAGGCGGAACGCGCACGTTGGCCAAGCGCCCGCACGCTTCATGGAACGCTGCGTAGCTTTCCTCCGGCCGAAAGAAGCCGGCCTGATTGGCAGCCTCGCCAGCGGATACGACCAATCTGGCCACCTCCTGGAGGCTAGTACCGCCCACGTTGTCGGCGAGCAACGTCGCTGCTTCCCTAGTTTGCTCCGCCAACACCGGTAGCGCTGAGCTGACTGCGCGGTTGAACTTTTCGTTGAGCTCGGCGAGGTGGGGAAAGTTCCTCGTCAACCGCACTTCGCCACCTTCCATATTGTCTTGTTTGTCGAGGCGGGCCACGTCCAAGGCTGCGACGGCTGCCTTCGATGATGGCCCGACTGCACCGGCGAAACTGAGCACCGCATTCTTGATGCCTACATCGGAGCAGACTGTTTTGGCCGCGTGCACAACCGGCCGCCAGTTCTCGGGGGGGGCGTCGACTACGGCAGCCGCTGCACGGTTTCTCAAGCAATCGGCGACCGAAGCAGGATCGGGTCCTTCGGTGATAGACGCAACGACGGCGCTCTCTATCGTGGCCGCGCACCCCGAAATAAACGACTCGACCTCGACCGGCAGGCTCCAGTTCTCCGACAGTTTTGGCAGGGCCCAAGAGGCTTTCTCGCTCCCGAAGTCCCAGTCTTTGTTCGCATCAAGCCAAGCGGCGCCCACGACCAGGCGGTATGTGGTTGATGTTCGTTGCAGTTTAAACTGGAGTTTACTCTCCTGTGTACGTCCACTTCCTCCGAGCGAGAACGAGTTCCGACCCAGAAGAACACCGAGTAGTCGCTTTGATTCTGCCTCCGACGGCGCAATCAAGTATGGGCGGAGATCGATTCTGGCGGTCACAAGTCTTACAAGAAGTGTTCGAACGTCTTCGTCAGCCTTCGCGTCCAGCGATTCGTCAGTGTCATCGCTGTTCACCCAGCGGAGCACCTCGTGAACGAAATCCGGCGCAGAACGGGTCACCGCAGGCTGCGGAGGCGGGACCGGCGGAACGACCGGGTCTCGACGCTGCCCCCCGTCGCCCATGTCGGGAAGACCGAATGCTTTCGCAACTTCGTGGGTCTCGCGGCTTTCGTCCATCCAGAGGACGCGAGTGCGATAGATTCGGTCCTGCATCGACGCGTCAAGGCCTGTCGCCCCGGCCAGCACGTCGTCTCGAGTCTGCACGAAAGAGTCATCGTCTACGATCAACGCTACGTCAGCGCTCGGCATCGAGTCACTGGTGAGTGCATTGTGCACCGCGTCGAGACCATTGATGATTATGCGATCGATCGTGGCTCGCGCGGTGACCCTCCGACTGTCACGGCGGCGATCAGCGTCGAGCGACCTAAATGCTCGGCGGAGTGCGACACGATTGTAGGGAAAGAGTCCGACCTCTTCGGTCTGGCCGCCGACGTCGATCGGCACTGACCCGAAACCGTTGAAGCACTCGACTTGAGATCTGCATTCCCCGCATTTGACGGGGAGAGGCCGACCGGCCCTAGCCTCCTCGAGCACCTTGGCCCGGCCGACTCGAGCAAGGTTGAGATGCCGGGCAATGAATTCCTCGCGAAGCGCCAACTCGCCGGCGTCCTCTTCATCGAGCGGAAGGGTTTCGACTCTGAAGTGCGACGTCACCCGCCCTTCAATGGTCTCCGCCAGCGCCGTGTACTTGTCATCCGTTACGGCGAACATCACACGCAGAGGGGCCCGGGTAGCAGTGCCGTGGTTTGCGAACTCGTCGAGGATTGCGCCTTCGACGAAATTGACGAGTGCCAGATCCTCGAACAGCAGCACGAGTTGCCCACCGGCGAGTCGCTTACGCACATCCGTGAAGACAGTGCGTAGGCTCGGCCCGTCGCGCCAACCCAGCGTTCGCTGGACTGCAGCATCCACCGACCGATTGATCAACTCGACAGCGTCTGACCGGAGGCTTTTCCTGCTGGCCAGTAGCTTGCGCGCGTGCCTTGACTGATGATCGAGAGCGCCATCCAAGCCGTCCATTTCGAGAAAGCCAAGGTCGTACTCTTCGAATTGTGGGCGCTCCTGATCCCCTCCTTCGTTCACTCCGAGGATCGACCGGGCAAGATCGTGCATCGTCAGATCCTCGCGGAGCATATGGTCCCGAACACGTTCGAGACGCATGATCGACGGAAGACCTCGGCGTGAATGGTCTCCCACCGGAAGGATCATGTTGGCGCTCGCGATTCCCGCAGTCGAGGGCTCGTGCTCGAGAACCTGGCAGAGCGCATCGAGCAACTGCCCGCTCAGTTGGGCTTCGCTGACTGAACCAACAGCCGCCTTGAGTTGCTTCAATAGCTGGGCGGCGATCTCCCCTCCAATCTGGCCGCACACCAACTCGAGTGTCTCCCGGAGCGTTGTCACGTGCCTTGGCACATAGACCAACAGGTGTCTCTCTGTCAGGGAGAGCTTGGCTTGGATCCACCGTACAAGGTGGCTCTTGCCAGAGCCCGATGGCCCAGTGACTGCAACAACCGTGTTCTGGGTAGTGTAGGAGTCCAACTCAGATTGAAATTCCGCAAGGACATCCGCGCTCTCTCGCAAGCCACTTCCGCCCTTCAGTTTATTGATCGGCAGTTCGACGTGGGTTGCGAAGAAGACCGGATGTTCGTCGTCGGAGAGCGAGCCCACGTCACTGGCAACGGTGCGATTGACTGGAACCTTCCAGCAAGGCAGCGCGTCGAACTCACGCATTGTCAACCTCTACATGTGTGACGTTCGTGTAGCCACCATCGGCAAGGTTTCGGAATATCAAGCGGTCGCGCCCGGCAGCATCGTCAGCGCGAATGAGCCTGATCCGTCCGGAACGCTCTAGTTGCAGCAGTGCGAACGCGACTGATGAGAACACTTCTCCGGGCTGTGGTGCGTCTTCGTTGACCGCGAGCGCCAGGGCCAGACGATGTCCGGGGCCTGTGGGGAGACTCGCGCCGAGTCGATCGACGAAAGCAACACCGCTGTAGCGACCACTAAGCGACGGCAAGAGCCACGAGATAGTCTTCATAGGATCCGGGGATTTGCCCGACATCTTGGCAAGCCCGAGTGGCACCATCCACCGATCAAAGAAGGCATTGGCCTGCGTAGGGTTCATAATACGCTCCCGAGCGAACTCGTCGTGACTCCAGTCGACCTCGCGTCGCCAATCCTGGGCCAAGAACCATGGGATGAGTTCAGCTATCTCGGTTCCTTTTGGCTCGGAGAACAGTCGCTGCAGGACGGTCAACGCGAACTCCGACGGCGAATTGAACCACGAATCGGCGTTGGAAAGCTCGGAGCCGAGCTTTAGCTTCGGCTGTGCGCTGTCGTCTTCGTGCAGCAGGCCAAGCCAATCGGCAACCGTGAGCGTCTCGTCGATTGCACTGGAAGGCTCATCGAAATACTCACGCGGACGCAGCCGTTCACGCAAGTCCTCGCTCGACATGGGCCCGAACCAGTGAATGGCCCGAGCGGCAACGCGCATGGTCGGCAAGTTCGCCTGTGGGCTGCCGAGTATCTTCTTTGTGGTCATCGCATCCTTCCAACTAGGTCGGCAAGTTGTAGCGGCGCGGTCGTCCGGACAGAACGCGGGATGTCGGGGACAACGAGGAGCACGGGGGCGATGTGCGCGGGTCGAACCGACAATGCACGCAGCGCTGCCACGACATCTTCGACGCGGTCGAGGTGCACGACTGCAGGAACTGGAGTCAGCCACTCCAGGTGCCCCGGTGGATCGCGAAACGGAAAAGAAGTCGCGACTGCCGACGAGGACGCCCCGACGAATAGGTGGGCCCCGGCTTCGCACAGTTGATCAGCGACGGATGCAAGCTCACCGACGGCGACGGTGACATTTGGGCAAGCCAGCCCGATAACGCGGGCACCCGTGAACTCGTGCCCATCGATCAGGCGCTTAAAGGCCGTGTCCTTGGTTGTCGACGCGAGGATCTGTGCCTCGGGCCGACCACTAGCGGGGTAGCCGACGGTTCCCGCTTTGCGACAGGCCTGGCACCGGCCGCATTCCGACCGGATGCCGAGCCCCGATGCGATGTCGGGATAGCGCTTGGTAAGTTCTGGTCGTTGTTGGCCATAGGCTGATCGCAGAACACTGCAGGCGCCCTTGTGATCCAATAGCTCGCGCATGAGGCGCAATTCGCGTTCATCCTCGCCCTCAACATCCTTCTTCCAGTCAGCCCACGGGCCCTGGAACCAGGCCGGTGTGGGCGGGGGCCCGCGGAGGGTCACCCGAAGCCAAACAGGTGCAAGGTTCGCGGGCGTCGGTGCCGACCACTCGAGGCCGAGTCCCGGCAGGTCGTCCGATGGGACGACGTCGGCGGTCAACACCTCGCACGATTGAAGACCGTCGAGAATCTGCTGATTCCACCTACGGTTATACGAACCGTCCTGCTTCCCCACCGGTGCGGCAGCGAGACAGACGTAGACATTTCCGTGAGCCCCCTTCTTGCGCAGATCCCACATGGAATCCCAACGCGGTGCTGCGATCTCGGGCGTCAGAGCACGCAGACCGAGACTGCCCGCCTCGTCCTCGTCGCCGTGCGCCGGTAGCAGAAGCGCCGTCGAGCGGTGCCCGTCCCGACCGCCGCGACCCAGTTCCTGGTACCAGCGGTCGGGCGATTCGGGCAGGCAGGCATGCACTACAGCCCGGACCTCTGGGCAGTCGACGCCGAGACCAAATGCCGACGTCGCCAAGACGAGGTCGTACCGACTCGACCCTTCGTCGGTTCGAAGTCCGATCATGGCTTCGCGGCGGATTTTGTCGCTGGTCTCACCGGAGACGACCACAAGCCGCTTGAAGCCCTCGGACCGCAGAAGTTGTGCAACACGCTCGGCCTGCTTCGGTTGGGTCACGTAGATGATCGCCGGTCGAGGCAGTCGATGGACTGCCTCGACGATGCGGCGATCCCGTTCGCCGACGGAGGTCAGGTCGGCAACCCAGAAGTCGGGCTCGGGGCGAAGTTCGTTCGCTACCACGAAGTCGGGTTCGATGTCGGTCCCGGCGAGGAATAGGTTCAGGAGATCGTCCACGACGCCTCGCGAATATGTGGCCGACATGAGCAGCGCTCGAACGCCGTGGCCCTCGGGACTGTGGCGATTGAGTTCACGCCACAAGTCACCGAGCAACCGGTACTGAGGCCGGAAGCCCATCCCCCAGTGGGTGACGAGGTGGGCCTCGTCGATGACCAATGCCCCGATGCGTCCCGTTCCTGCAGCCCTTGTGACAGTCCCGAGCAACCTGGTCGTCAGCGACTCCGGCGACGTGATCAGGATTGGCTGCGTCCCGTTCTGGATCCGCTCGGACAGCAACCTCTTGTCGTTGTCGACGGTAGCTGCCGTCCATGCGAATGGAACCTTCGATAGGTCTCGGCCGAGGTTCTTCGACCAAGTCGCTCGAAGACGACGCTCCAGGTCGTAGGCGAGCGCAGTCGTCGGCACGACAAGCAGCGAAGTCTTCCCCTCCCGGTTGACCTTCCAGGCCAGTGTGACAGCGACCTCCGTCTTACCGGAGCCCGTCGGAAGGCAGGTGAGGAGCAGGCCATCGGGGCGGCCTTCGAGCGCGATCCTCACCGCCGCCCGCTGACCGGGCGTGCGATAAGTCTTGTGCCCGGTCGCGGCGATGAATACTGGGTCAGCTTCGAACGAGTCGAATCTCTGACGCTTGCCCGCCGGGGTACCGGCACACGCCGAGGCGTCGACGGAGGCGTCCGTTGCGGCGTTGGGTTCTGACCCGGCGACCCACGGTGGGCACCAAGGCAGTGCGCGAAGAAGAAGTTCGCCCCCTGCGACTGGCAGCAGCGATAGGTCGAGAGACTCGACGACCGGTTCGATCAGGTCAGCAAGTTCGTTGCCGATCGCGATGGCCCGTTCTGGCCATCGACGCACGTGCTGGCGCAGCAAGACGCCCAACTCAACGGAAGTCGCCGCATCGGAACCCAGGGCCTCGTAGGTGTCAACGAGTCGACGGTGGAGCGGGTCCACGAACTCGCGTACCGACGGATCGCGCAGCCACTGACAGACGTCGACAAACTCGTCGTCGGCGACCGTCATGGCTTCGCTCCGGACAGGAAGTACGCACCGACTGCGAAGGCATGGATGCGACTGTCCGTGATGCCGCCGATCACCGACGTGGCGACTGCGCCGACGACGGCCGGACACTTATTCGATGCCATGTGTCCCATACTATGCGAAATGCCGCGATCCCAGAGACCGAAATACACGAATCAAGCTAGTGGAATCGCTCACGAGGCATTTGGACTCAGGTCTGGGGCACTACGGGACCGACCCGCCCGGCTTCTTCGGACCATCGATTCCCAGAAGACGGCAGGTTCACGGTCCGTAGTGAAAGTTCTCCGAGCTTAGTCGGCGCGATCCGCCGTGTACCCCGATCCTGCGTGTCCCGCGCAATCCCGCCATCGATGCCGAAGAGTGTCGCTCGCTTCGAACGGCGCGGCGCAGTCTGTGACGGTTTGCCAGATCCAAATTGACGCCATCCTCTCGCGCAGCGCACAATCGTTTCGCATCGGAGGTACCGCGATGAGACGTCTGAGTTTCCTGACTGCATGTGCGCTGCTTGCACTCGCGGGTACCCGCACCGCGAGAGCCGATTCGGAGTGCGTGAACGGCTACCACGAACTCAGCCCCGACGAACTCGCCGCGATGATCCGGGTGCTCGACGGGGTGCGCGCCTCGCTGCCACCAGCGCCGCCCGAGTGGGGCCTCATCGGCGGCGACGAGCCTTCAGTCCAGTCGAAGTTCTGTCGGGATTCCGGGCCTCCGTGGACGTATCGATTCGGTCGCAACTACCAGAACCAGAGCGCGGCGCGTGCGGCGGACTACGAAAGCGCCAACGCAGAGGCCGGGCAGGTCGCGCAGGCATCGATGCAGGCGAATCAACCGCGCATCGATGCGCTCACGGCAAAGATGGCATCACTCAGTGAGGGCCTGGTGGCCGCGGCGCAGGCCGGTGATCAGGCGAAGGCCGACGCCATCGCGCAGGAGCTCGAGGCGATCAGCGTCGAGTTCGATCGTCTCATGAACGAGGCCGATCCCTCCGCGCAGGTCGACGCGATCTACACCGAGACGATGCGTGATCGTGAAATGAGCATCGCCGTGGATGTCAACCCGCGAAAGGTGCCGAAGCCGGAGGGTGCCGTGCCGATTGCGCCCGCACCTGCCGGTGCCGTCGCCGCGCTTCGCTGGGAATCGACGGGTGACGGCCGGTCGGACGCAAACGCGCTGATCCTCCTCGGTGGACTTCGACATGCCGACGATGGCGCGAGCTGGTCGCTCCCGTCGTCCGCCGACACCTCGGGCGTACCCGTCGGCTACGCGATCCGGATCGTCGCCGACGTGAGCCGCATCGATGGCCTGATCCAGGGGATCGACTACGCGGCCCTCTCCGCCATGCTGCAGCACTGATCGCGCAGGCACGCGCGGCGGTACGAACGCTGCGAACGGCCTGGGTTCGTCGGTCAGGTGACCCCGGTTCGCACGCTTGCGGTCCGGTCCTGGCGGTGGTCTCATGGCAAATGCCGTGCGCGGCGACGCACGGGCGGGCGAGTGCAAGCCGGGCGACCGCGAATCCCCGACATCTCATCTTCACGCCTCACCGGGCCGTCCGGGCAGGAGCCATCCGTGAGCAACCCGAGCGGGCAGGGCGACGCGCTGATCGATCAGATCGAAGCCCTGATCGAAGACTGGAAGCGGCACGACGTCGAGGCCGTCCTCGCGCGCCTCACCGATGACGTCGTCTATCACTACCACGTGGGCACGCGACCGCTGCGCGGCAAAGACGCGGTGCGGCGCTTTCTCGAGAAGTTCGGCAGCGGTCAGAGGGAGATCCGCTGGCGGATCCGCCACCACGCGCAGAACGGCGATGTCCTGATGGTTGAAGGCATCGACGACTATGTCGGCGCTGACGGCGCACGGATCCGCACCCCCTACATGGGTGTCTTCGAGTTTCGCGAAGGTCGGATCTGCGCCTGGCGCGACTACCTCGACGCGGCGCTGATCGCCGCGCGACGAGCCGGCGAGCCGATGCCCGATTGGCTGGCCGAACTGGTCGGCTGAGCGGTACGAACAGAGTGAACGTCAGACAAGAAGATCAAGAGAGGAACGAACCCTCCATGCAAACCCTCGAACTCGCGCGTCATTTCATGAAGACCCTCGAGGCCGGCGACGTCCCCGCCGCCCGCGCGTGCCTCTCAACCGACGCCGGCGTCTGGCACAACTTCGACGACGTCACGCAGACCGTCGATCAGAACATGGGCGTGCTCGCGTGGATGATGCGCAAGTCGAAGCGGCGGCGTTACGAGATCACGCGCCTCGAAGAAATCGAGGGCGGTTATCTCCAGCAGCACATCCTGCGGATCGAGACGCTCGCCGGCGAAGAGATCGCGATGCCCGCCTGCGTGATCGTCTCGGTGAAGGACGGCGCGATCACGCGCATCGAGGAGTACCTCGACCCGGCGGCGGTGGCGAAGCTGCGGTGAAAATGTGTTCTGGGTGCGAGTCGCGGTTATAAGGAGCTTTGTCAGTTATACCTGGAAATTCGTATAATTCGACGACTCGTGGATCGTTCCGAGTTTTTGCGGCGCGCCGCTACACCGGCAGATTCCGCCTGCGTCCCCCCCTCCCCCTCAACGCCACCACTCCCGCCGCCACGATCAGCCCCACCATCCCGATCTGCCCAAGCCCCTTCGCCGCCGGCACCACCACCGGGGCACTGCTCAGCACGAGCGGCAGCGCAAACCCGCCGAACTCGCTCTGCAGCGGCATCGGTACGAGCTGCTGCGTCACCGGCGCCCCCGGCACGATCTCCAGAATCCCCGGCCTGAATCGCTCCGGTGACGTCGGCAGCCCGAGCACCGGGTCGGCTTCGTGCACCCAGTGCATCCCGACCCCGCTCAATCGCAGTGCCGGCACACTCCCCCCAGTGTCGAGCACGCGCGCGTCGAACGGCGCGACCGCGCGCGTGAACGTGAACACGGGCTGCACGTAGACCTCGGCGTCGAAGCTGCCGCCGTTCGCATGGAGCTTCGTCGCACTGATCTCACCGAGCGCCACGATCTCGAAGCTCTCCGGGACCGACAGCGTCACGCGCACATGCCACAGCTCGAGTGTGCTGCCTCCATTCGACGACACGACGATCGGCGCCAGCGAGACGAGGTCGAGCGCCACGATCTCGACATCCACTTCGCCCGAGCTGAGCAACGGCTCGTTGTCGAAGATCGGGTCGCCGTAGCGGCGCAGCGCCACCGAAGCGGCGGGATCGTCCACACCTCGCAGCGGGACCTGTCCCGTGAACGGATCCGAGCCGGGGTCGAAGAAGTTCGCCGGCAGCGCGGGTACGTCGGGGGTGCCGAACGTCGCGTGGGCGCCCGCGCCGGCGCCGTTGCCCGGCACCGCCTGGGCGTGGTCGACCAGGCCTTCCGGGCACTCGACGACGAAGTAGCTGAGCGAGAAGGCCGAGAGGGCGCCGTCCCAGCTCGACGTCGCGGGATCCCAGATGCCGGTCTCTTCGACGGTGCCGCCGGCTGCGCCCTGCTTCGAATCGTGGGCGATCGTCACCGAGTAGCGGCCATCGCCGAGGTCGGCGATCGCGGTCACCGCCACGGTGTGGCCGCCGAGTTCGGCCTCGATGTCCTGGCCGCGGTCCATCTCGCGAGCCAGCTCGGCGATGTCGCCCGGCAGGATCTGCCGCGTCGTGATCGGCAGGTCGTGGCTCTCCATGTACGCGCTCTTGTCCTGCCACCACGCGTTCCGCTCGCCCTCCTCGGCGGTCGGGTCCGGGTGGATCCACGCGCCGACGCCCGAGTGCGGATCGGCAAGGCCGGGCGGATACGGGTCGACGATGCGTTGCACGCCCGGCGTGCCCGGGCTCCCCACCGTCCGCGTTCCCCAGTTGGTCGCCGACTTCATCGCGTCGATCGAGATGTCGTCGGCCTCCATGCCGAGGTCGTGCTCGGTGTTCAAGAATTGCAGGCTGTTCGAGACGGCGGTCGGCGCGCATTCGGCGAGCCCCGTCTCTTGATTGGGGAAGTTGTCGTGCTTGTGCAGCCCGATGCCCGAGACCGGCCCGCCGATCGACGCGCCGGCGGCCGCGGCCGGCGTCTCCGGGAAGTCCGGATCGACGCCGCCGTTGGCGATCCGCACCTCGGCTTCACCGACGATGGCGGGCTGTGGATTGGCGGGTGCGCCGACCTGCGGCTCTGGCGTCAGCTCGACGTCGAAGCTGAGCGCGCCGACGTCCGTCCCGACCGGCACCCCGAGGTCGAACCAGAAGCGCTGCGTCTGCACGACGCCGGCGCCGTGCGTCGTGGTGACCGGCAGGTTCTGCAGCTGCCACAGGCCGTTCACCGTGAGGTTCAAGTAGAGGATCGACGCCGAGCCGACGAAGCTGAGATCGAGTGCCCCCCAGTCGCTGTCGGGCGTCAGCGTGCCGTCGAGATCGAAGTCGAGCTGCGAGAAGGTCGCGGTCTGCGCGTGGGCGCTGCCGGCGAGCACGAGCAGCAGGCCTAGACAACTCAGGCGACCGAGCCGACCCACCCGACAAAGTGCGGCGGAACCGATTCCCCTTCGAGATCGACCTCGCGCTCTCATCCGAACCTCCAATCGCGCGACTCGCAAGGCATTCTGGTCACTCCGGACTTCGGATGGCAAGGCAATTTGCGCGCGCAGGGTGGGAAGCCCCGCGCATTGCGCTCCGGATCGATCTAAAGTCTCGCGTTCGGGGTTGGGGGCGGGACTCACGCGGCGTTCGGCGCCGGGCGTGAGACTCCTGAACGACTGCTGATCGACTGCCGGGCAGCGGAGCGCATGGACAACTGGGTCTTGTGGTCGGTCTTTGGCACGGTCGTCGTCGTGATGCTGGCGCTCGACCTCGGCGTGTTCCACAAGAAGGCGCACGAAGTGTCGGTGCGCGAGGCGCTCGTCTGGACCGGTGTCTGGATCGTGCTGGCGTTGGCCTTCGCCTGGGTGATCCACCTGTATGTCGACCCGCAGTTCCCCGACGCGCGCGAGCGCCCCTCGATCGAGTACCTGACGTGTTGGATGACCGAGTACGCGCTGTCGGTCGACAACATCTTTGTGTTCCTCGTGATCTTCCGCTTCTTCGGGATCCCGACTGCCAGCCAGCATCGCGTGCTCTTCTGGGGGATCCTCGGCGCTGCGGCTCTGCGCGCGATGTTCCTGTGGTTCGGCATCGCGGCGATCCAGCGTTTCCACTGGGCGGTGTGGGTGCTGGGCGGGATCCTGATCCTGACGGGCATCAAGCTGCTGTTGCAGAAGGAAGATGACCTCGACCCCTCGAGGAACCTGGTGCTGCGGCTGGCGCGGCGCTTCCTGCCGGTCTCCAATCAATTCTCGGGCTCGAAGTTTTTCGTCGAGCAGAATGGCCGCCGGCTGGCCACACCGCTCTTCCTGGCGCTGTTGGTCGTCGAGACAACCGATGTCCTGTTCGCGGTGGATTCGGTGCCGGCGGCTCTCGGCATCTCGCAGAACCTGTTCGTCGTCTACACCTCGAACATCTTCGCGATCCTCGGCTTGCGTTCGTTGTTCTTCGCGGTGGGCGGGCTGCTGAAGTATCTCCACTATCTCAAGTACGGGCTGTCGCTCATCCTGGTGTTCGTCGGCGTGAAGATGCTGTTGCCCGAGGAGCACAAGATCCCGATCGCGCTGGCGCTCGGCGTCGTGGCCGGGATCCTCGTCGTCGCCATCGTCGCATCGGTCGTGCGCGCCAAGTTCGTGAAGCGCGCCGAACCGGCGAACTGAAGGGAACTCGCTGCCATGACGATCCTCTGCGGGACCGATTTCTCACCGGACGCAAAGCGCGCGTCGCAAGCCGCGGCCTGCCTGGCGCGGGCGCGCCGCACCCGAGTTCGGCTGGTGTACGCGCTCGACATGCCCGGCGCCGCAGAGGCACTCGCGGAGCCTTTCGAAGTGCGCGGCACGCAGGCGATCGCGAGCGAGATCGAACGGATCCAGGGCCTGCTCGCCGCCGAAGTGGCGGAACTCGCCGCACACGGCGCACCGGTCGACACCGAGATCCTGGCCGGTCGCGCCGACGAGGCCATCGTCCGGTGCGCGGTGCAGCGCGAGGCCGAGCTCGTGGTGGTCGGCGCGATCGGCCAGCACGGGCAAAGCTTGTTGAGCCTCGGCGGCACGGCCGATCGGGTCGCGCAGGTGGCGAGCTGTCCCGTGTGGGTCGTGCGCGACGAGCAAGCGTGGTGCGCCTGGTCGCGCGGTGAGGGCCTGCTGCGCGTGTTCGTCTGCCTCGATCGCTCGGCGACCGCGGATGCGGCGGTGAGCTGGTTGCCCACGCTGTGGGACGCGGGCAGTTGTCAGGTGGTCGCAGGGCATGTGTACTGGCCCCCGGTTCCGGTCGGGTCGAGGGGCTCGGCGCCGGGCACCGGTCGCGCCGCGGTCGAAGCGCGGATCGAGAGCGAGTTGCGCGCACGCTTCGAAGGTCTGGTGGGCAAGCGCGCCGTCGAGCTGCAGATCCTCGGTGGCTGGGGCCGGCCCGCCGAGCATCTGGCCCAGCTCGCTCGCGAGCAGCACGCGGACGTGCTCGTCGTCGGCACGCACCAGCGCAGCCGCGCCGGCCGGGTGTGGCACGGCTCGGTGTCACGCGATGCGATCGTGGCGGCGACCATGGACGTGATCATCGTGCCGGGCGACGACTGAGCGGCCGCTCGCCCGGTCGGTGCGCGCCCGCCTCGTCGGAGCAGAGGCCCGCCTGCTCGCGACCCTCAGCGCAGGACGAGACCTGTCCATCGGACGTTCATTTCACCGAGTAGCCTCGACCTTCGAGGCAGGCCGAATAGGCCTTGTTGTAGGTCGCGAGTTTCTGCTGAACCTCGGCCGAATTCGCCTGCGCCTGGGCAGTAGCGGTCTGCTGCGCCTGCTGTTGCGCGGCCGCAGCCTCCTGCTGCCCCTGTCGCTTGCGGGCTCCACCCGCCGCAGTCCCGACCACGGCGCCGCCCGCTGCGCCCTTGCCTGCGTCGCCCGCGATCGCGCCGACTGCCGCGCCGACTGCCGCGCTGCGCGCTGCCCCGCGCACGCGCTGGCCCTGCGGGGCCTGCGCGGTCGGTGCGGCGGCCACGGGCGCGGGAGCGGGTTGCGACGCCTGGTTGGCGAGCGCGACCGGATCGATGCCGGTGTTCTGCGTGGCCCAGCTCCCGCACTCCCCCTGGTCCTTGCTCTGCTGCGCGGCGGACTGCCCCTTCGACGGATAGATGATGAGGCTCTGGGCGGTGGCACCGCTCGCGAATGCGATCAGCGCAACGCTGGTTGCGATCGAGTGAATGCTTCGCAGAAACATCTGACTTCTCCCGCGGCAGCTGGCCGCCGCCCGGCAGCATAGAAGAAGGAGCGCGACTTCTCCCTGCAACGAGGGAGGATTTCCCTCGGCGCGGGTCCAGGCTCGATTCCTCCTGGCCACGAAGTGCGCTGCCCGGTTTTCGATGGACATTCTGAGCCCGCGGCACTTAGGATGGTCGTGACTTGAAACCATCTGGATGAAAGGGCGTCTCATGCTCGAAGGGAATCGCAAACGCTGGCTCGGTCGGTCGTCGCTCGCCTCGCATGCCGCCCTGGCCGCTCTGGCCGCCCTCGTCGTCCTGCTGGCGCTCCCCGATGAGTCGCGGGCGGGCGGGCAGGGGCAGGGGCTTCCCGAACCGCCCTTCATCGATGCGTTCGATGCAACAGTCGTGTTCGGCGCCATGAACACGTCGCAGGTCGGTGCCCCCGCACCGCGCTGGGTACGGCTCGACGCACTCGCCACCGCGTGCAGCGATCCCCGCCTCGAAGTTCCCGTCGCCTTCGGTCCTCTCACCGTGGTGGACGGACTCGGCTCAACCGACGTCTGCATCCCCGATTTCGTGGCGGGTGCGAGTCTCCCCGGAAAAGTCCGTGTGACGCGCAAGCAGTCCGACGTGACGATCGGAGGGACACCGGGCGCGGCGGACGAAGTCGTCCGGAGCGACGTGGAGATGACTCTGACTCTGTCTGTCGTTCTCGCAAGCGGCGAGGTGCAGATCCAGAGCCTCGTCGTGCCGCCGAGTTCCTTCACCAAGCAGCCGTTCAACAACACGTTCTCGACCCCGCCTCCGCTGGTCCAGGAGGTCGGTTGGTTCGATGGCGAGCCGCTCTGCTCCGGTCGGCTGGCGCTCGATTTCAGCCAGCGCATCACGGTGGAGCGGATCGCGGCGGGTCGTTCAGAGACCGGGTCTTTCGCGTCCATCGGGGTGAACGGCTTGAATCGCGAGGCACTCGTCGCGGTGGGCCAGCAGGCGCTCCCGACGCTGCTCTGCCAGCCCGATGCCGCGGGCGACTGCACGTTCACGCCCTCGGTGGTGTTCGTCGAGACCGATGGCACGCTCTCCGAGCCGACGAACGAGACCGTCGCCGGAGACACCGCGGAGTGCGACGTCACGATCCGCTTCGCGCAGCCCGCAATTGCCGCCCCGGATGCTTGCGAAGCGGATCTGGCCGTCTGCGAGGAAGACCTCGCGATCTGCCTCGCAGACCCGGACCCGCCGTGTGCCGACAGCGATGGCGACGGTGAATCGGACGCGACGGACCGCTGCGCGGCGACGCCGCCGGGTGAGGCGGTGGACGACGCGGGCTGCTCACTCGCCGAGTTCTGCGGGCAGTTCGACACCAGCCGACCGAAGGGACGCTGGAGCTGCCGCCGGGGTGACTGGGGCAACGACGAGCCGTCCGTCTGGCAGCACGACCGGGACTGCCGCGTCGTGAGAAATGCGCAGACGACGCTCAGCCGCTGTGTTCCGGCGCCCTGACTCCGGCACCCGCTGAGCCGGGCCGGGTGCGACGCGCCGAGCGTTCACCCGGCCCGACCGCGCCGGCCCTCTCGCGTTCGCTGAACAACGCCTGCTCGAGGGCCGCGTAGAACTTCTGATACGCGAGCGGGTCCTCGACCGGCCGGAGCGCATACTGGGCCGACGCGCGCACGATCAACTGCTCGGCGTTGCGTCGGCGCACCGTGGCGGTGAGGCGCACGAGATCGCTCCGGCGCTGGAACGGCCCCCAGGTGCGATACGAGCGATTGAAGACCACGAGGCTCTCCTCGTCGTAGAGCAGATAGGTGGGCAGTCCGTCCGCGCCGGGCCTCTCGAGGTCGAGGAACTTCTTGCCCGAGACGATCCCGAGCGTCTCGTCGAGCACCTCGATCTGGAAGCCGAGGTCCTGGAACGTCGCGACCAGAGCCTCGAGCATCTGCTGCTTGTCCTGCGTGTCGAACACCCGGCTCTGGGCATTGCGCACCTTGACCTGGCTCTCCTCCGACAGCCAGATCTGCTCGCGCGAGTCGCCCTGGATCTCGTGGCGCGTCGGGTAGTAGCTGCCGCAGCCGCCGCCGAGCAGCGCAGCGAGCGCGGTGAGCAGGGCCAGCGGGCGAGCCATCGGCCGGATCATCGTCTGTCAGGGCTCCTGGTTCTGGCCGATGAACAGCGATCGCTCGAGAGTCGCGAAGAAGTTCTGGTAGACGGCGGGATCGACGATCGGCTGGTTGTCGTAGATCGCATTGGCGCGGATCGTCGTCTGCGTCTCGTTCAGCGTGCGGACGGTGACCGTGATGCCGACGACGTCGTAGTAGTTGGGCTCGGCGAAGCGTGCGCCGGTGACGACGCCGAGCGGCTCGTTGGCGCGCTCGATGATGAAGCCGAGATCCTGCAGGGCTGCGATCACGCCGCGCATCGCCGCCTGTCGGTCGGCGATGTCGAAGGTGCGTGTCTGCATGTTGCGGATCTTCATCTGCTCGTCGGTCGGGGCGAGCAGCGTGACGGGCTCGTCCGGCGGCGACGCGCAGCCGCTGAGCGTCGCGGTGAACGCAACCGCGAGGCCGGCGAGGACGAGCAGGTGGACGGTCCGGGTGGGCATCGGGGCCTCAGATCCGCTGGGCTTCGAGGAAGGTGGCCTTCGAGAGCCGCGCGAAGAACTGTTGGTAGACCTCGGCATCCCGGATCATCTCCATCTTCTGCTCGCCGGGCGGAATGGGCTGATCGCCCGAACTGCCGTCGCCCTTCCAGACGAGCCGATAGAAGACGACGCGCACTTCCTGGCGCTTGTCGTCGGCCTGCAGGGGCAGCGCGATCAGCGAGGCGTTGATCTGCTGCTGCAGGTCCGTCGGCAGCACGACCGTCGTGTTCGCGCCCGCAACGACGCTGAGCGCGAAGGTCAGGAACGCGACCACGCCGCTCTGGATCTCCTGCCCGTACTCGCGCGCACTGCGCTCCTTGGCGGCGCGCAGGAAGCCGAGGTCGCGGTCGCTCTCGGTGACCTGGAAGCCGAGGTCCTGCAGCACCGCGGCCGAGGCCGAGAGCAGTTCGTCCGAGTTCGGCGTCTCGAACTGCCGGGTCTGCATCGCCTTGTTGGCCGGGCTGTCGGGAGCCAGCACGAACAGCTCGATCGGAGTGGTCGGCGGTGCCGCGCAGCCCGATAGCGCGAGCAGACCGACCGAAGAGGCGAGGGCGAGTGCGCCGACACCGCACCCGGAGCGCGCACGCCTCGAGCGCCGCCGCCTAGAACTGGGACGCGTTGTACGCAAAGTCCCGGACCTTCTTGTCCTCGTCGAACTTGATGATGATCGTCAGGGTCTTCTGGGTCTTCGAACTCTGCGACTGGCCGGTCTGGCCGCCGAGGATGATGATCGTGCCGCCGAACGAGTTCGACGTATCGACGCTCTCGGACGAAATCTTGTCGTAGATCCAGACCTCGCGGCGCTTCTCGTCCGTCGTGACGATGTTCGGCGATCCGAGGATCTGGGCCACGGAGGCGGCGTCCATGCCGATCTTGATCTCGGACTGGACCTTGCCGACGGTGAGCTTGTCGGTCGGCGCGGGGGTCGCCTCGGGATGTTTGCATCCGATGAAGCCGACCCCGATCACGAGCGCGAAGAGGGCGACAGCGGGGACGGACGGAACTCTGCGAAATCGATTCACGATCGGACCTCCCTGGAAGAGTCGCCTTTCAGTATGACTCACGCGCGGGGGGAAGCCCGGGGTCACGCTGGCCGGTGGTCGTCGGGCGAGCGATGCTTGGATCGACGCTGACTCTCCTCTATTCAGCTTTCAGCATTCGGGGAATCTCCATGATGAACGCTCGAATCCAGAATCTCGTGATCTTCGCTTCCGTCGCACTGGCTTCTGCGCTCGTCGCCGCGAGTTCGCCGAGGGCAGACAACGGCGGCATGGTGGTCGGTGGCCCGCTGAACGGTTCGATCCTGCCGGGCAGTGACGGCGGGATGATCATCGGCGGACCCCTCAACGGCTCGATTCTCCCTGGCAGCGACGGCGGCATGGTGGTCGGCGGTTCGCTCAACGGCTCGATCCTGCCCGGGCGCCAGGGCGGCGTGGTGGTCGGTGGACCGCTGAGCGGTTCGATCCTGCCGGGTAGTGGGGGCGGCATGGTGGTCGGGGGTTCCCTCAACGGATCGATCCTGCCCGGCCGCCAGGGCGGCATGATCATCGGCGGACCGCTCAACGGCTCGATCCTGCCGGGCACCGACGAGTGACGGGGGGCGGGAGCGGGGTTCACGACGGGCCATTTTGAGCGAAGTTATTTAAATTATCGTTTTTTAGTAATTTAGATAACTTTGGTATAAGCTGGCGTCCGTGGATCCGATTCGAAATCCCTTCTCCCCAGGGGCGGGAAGTCCGCCCCCTGAACTCGCCGGCCGCGACGAGCTGCGAGAGGTCGTGCGCGTGGCGCTCGAGCGTGCCCGATTGGGCAATCCGGCAAAGAGTGTCCTGATGGTCGGATTGCGAGGGGTCGGCAAGACGGTGCTGCTCGACCGCATGCGGGATGACGCCGAGGCCGCCGGAATCCAGACCGTACGGATCGAGGCTCCCGAAGCTCGATCCCTTCCCGCGCTGCTCGCCCCCCAGCTTCGCCTGGCCCTGCTTCGAATGTCGCGAATCCAACAGGCGAGTGCGCTTGCCGTCCGAGCACTGCGCGCCCTCGCTGGATTCGTCGGGGCACTGAAGGTCAAGTATCACGACATCGAGGTCGGAATCGACTACGACCCCGAGCCCGGCCTCGCAGACAACGGCGATCTCGAACACGACCTGCAAGCGCTCATCGAGGCAGTCGGGCAGGCAGCCAGGTCCGCCGGAACAGCGCTCGCGATCTTCATCGACGAGCTCCAGTATGTCGAAGAGGAACAACTCGCGGCCCTCATCACGGCGCTTCATCGCGCGGCACAGCGCAGGCTCCCGGTCGTTCTCGTCGGTGCCGGACTACCTCAGCTTCGCGGTCAGATGGGGCGAGCGAAGTCCTACGCGGAGCGACTGTTCGATTTTCCACAGGTCGGACCGCTCGACGATCAGTCGGCGCGGGCGGCACTCGCGAAGCCCGCGCGCGCGAGGCACGTCGAGTTCATCGAGGCAGCCCTCGACGAGATCGTGCGGGAGACACACGGCTATCCGTACTTCCTGCAGGAATGGGGGAAGCACGCCTGGGAGACCGCGACACAGTCGCCGATCGAACTGGCCGATGTTCGATCGGCCTCGCGGTCTGCCGTCGCCGCACTCGACGAGAGCTTCTTCCGCGTCCGCTTCGATCGATTGACACCGGGCGAGAAACGCTACTTGAGGGCGATGGCAGAACTCGGTCCGGGCCCCCATCGCTCTGGAGATATCGCGGCAGCGCTCGAAAAGAAAGTGACCGCGCTCGGCCCGACGCGAAACAAGCTGATTGCCAAGGGAATGATCTGGAGCCCGAATCACGGGGATACGGCGTTCACCGTGCCGCTCTTCGACGAATTCATGCACCGCGTCATGCCCGGTGAGGAATGGCGGACGAACTGACACGGTTCATGCGCAACTGCGTTCAATCGCGAGCGCGGGTCCTGCACCTGACCGCTGGGGATCTCGTGGACCTGTGATCTACCGACCCACCAGCGGTCGCAACCTCGCGCGCAGCCACGGCTCACCGTGCGTGGCCACCCCCCAGCTGAGGCTGGTGATGAGCAGGATCGGCAGCAGAAGTAGCGACCAGCCCGGCAACCATGGGGCCTGCACACCGACCTCGATGATCGGCGAGACCAGCATGTTCTCGTGGAGCAGTTAGAGCGGGTAGCTGACGAACCCGAAGAACAGGAACACGCGATTGCCGAGCAGTCGCTTCGCGAATCCACTGACGACGGCGAGCGTGAACAGGATCACCACCATCACGGCGACGACCTCGGTGCGATTGGTAGCCGTCCTGCGTCCACGCGGACAACAGCGCCCCGGCCGCGAACCAGCCGAATGCGTGATCCAGAACCTCCGAGGAGCGACTGCCATACGGCACGACTTCGGGCCAGCGCACATAGGCATGGAACAGTCCGACCCAGAAGATGGCGACACCCCGCAAACCGTCGAGGAAGGCGATTCGGCTCGGTTCCGGCATCGCGTGCGGGGTCAGCGGCGTCAATGACACGACTGTCCGGTGGTCCGGCCGAGCTGGCGTAGACTGACGGGCTCGCGCTCCACTCGGACCCGGAACGAGATCCGGTTGGGTGGAGATCGAGATCATCGACGAGCCAGATCGAAGGAGACGAAATGGGAAAGAAGAAGAAGCACGCCGACGAAGACGGTGCGGACGAAAAGCCCGAGGGCTCCCGCGAGAAGCTGTCCTCTAAAGACTACGAGCGCGAGCTGAAGAAGCTGCACGTCGAGTTGGTCAAGCTGCAGCAGTGGGTCGTCCACAAGGGCCTCAAAGTCTGCATCCTGTTCGAGGGCCGCGACGGCGCGGGCAAGGGCGGCACCATCAAGGCGATCACCGAGCGCGTGAGCCCGCGCGTGTTCCGCGTCGTGGCGCTGCCGGCGCCCACCGAACGCGAGAAGTCGCAGATGTACGCGCAGCGCTATCTGCCGCACCTGCCCGCCGCGGGCGAGGTCGTGATCTTCGACCGCAGCTGGTACAACCGTGCCGGCGTCGAGCGCGTGATGGAATTCTGCACCGAACAACAGGCGACGGAATTCCTGAAGGTGGTCCCGTTGTTCGAGCACTTCATGGTCCGCTCCGGAATCATCCTGCTGAAGTACTGGCTCGAGGTGAGTCCCGAAGAGCAGACGCGGCGCCTCGAGGCGCGCATCCACGACGGCCGCAAGATCTGGAAGCTCTCGCCGATGGACCTGAAATCCTACGATCGCTGGGACGACTACACGAAGGCGCGGGACGAGATGTTCGCCTCGACCGACACGGAATCGACCCCCTGGTATGTCGCCACCTCCGAAGACAAGAAGCGCGTGCGCCTGAACCTGATCAGCCACCTGCTCGAGCAGATCCCCTACGAGGATCTGAATACCGAGAAGATCGAGTTGCCCAAACGCCGGATCGGCCGCTACGAGTCTCCCGAGCGCCCGCTCAATCTGATCCCGGAGCGCTTCTGAGCACCGCGTCGCTGCGCTCCGATGGGCTCGCGGGCCTGACCGCCGCGGCGGTCGTTCTGCCCAAAGCCATGGCCTACGCGACGGTGGCCGGGTTGCCGGTGGCGGTGGGCCTCTACACCGCCTTCGTCCCGATGGTCCTCTACGCGCTGCTCGGGTCTTCGCGGGTGCTGAGCGTCAGTTCCACCACGACGCTGGCGATCCTGGCCGGGACGCAGCTCGGTCTGGCGGTCCCGGATGGCGACCCGGCGAAGCTCGTCACCGCGACGGCCACGCTGTCCGCGCTGGTCGGTGTGATGCTGCTGCTGGCGTCGGTGCTGCGCTTCGGGTTCGTCGCGAACTTCATCTCCACTCCGGTGCTCGTCGGTTTCAAGGCGGGCATCGGCCTCGTGATCGTGATGGACCAGGTGCCGAAGCTGCTCGGCGTCCACTTCACCAAGCAGGGCTTCTTCATCGACGTGTTTCATCTCGCGCAGCAGATCCCCGACACCTCGCTGCTGACGCTCGCGGTGGCGGCAGCGACGTTCGCCGTGGTGATCGGCATGGATCGCCTCTGGCCCCATTCGCCGGCCCCGCTGGTGGCCATCGGCGGTGCCATTGCCGCCGTGTGGTGGTTCGGCTTGCCGTCGCTGGGGGTCTCGATCGTCGGCTTGATTCCGCAGGGCCTGCCCGCGCTCACGCTGCCCGACCTCGCGCTGGTCAGGCAGCTGATTCCGGGCGCCCTCGGCATCGCGCTGATGAGCTTCACCGAAACGATCGCCGCGGGTCGCGCCTTCGCGAGCTCGGCGGATCCGCCCATCAACGCCAACCGTGAGTTGATCGCGACGGGGGCAGCCAACCTCGGCGGCGCGCTGCTCGGTGCGATGCCGGCCGGTGGCGGAACCTCGCAGACCGCGGTCGTTCTGGCGGCGGGCGGGCGGTCGCAGAAGGCCTCGCTGGTGACGGCCGGCGCCGCGCTGGCCACCATGCTGCTGCTGGCGCCGCTGCTCGGCCTGATGCCGAATGCCACGCTCGCGGCCATCGTGATCGTCTACTCGATCGGGCTGATCCAGCCGGGCGAGTTCCGGGCCATCCGCGGGATCCGCACGATGGAGTTCGGCTGGGCGCTGACCGCCTTCGCGGGGGTGTTGGTGTTCGGCACGCTGCGGGGCATCGTGGTGGCCATCATCGTGTCGATGATCGGTCTGGCGCGTCAGGCTGCGGTACCGCGCGTGAGTGTGATCGGGCGCAAGCGCGGGGCCGACGTGCTGCGAGCGTTGTCCCCCGAACACCCGGATGACGAGACCTTCGAGGGCCTGCTGATCGTTCGCCCGGAGGGGCGGCTCTTCTTCGTCAACGCGCAGAACGTCCGCGAGCAGATCGAGGCCCTCGTCGAACGCTACCAGCCACGCGTGCTGGCGGTGGACATGAGCCGCGTGCCCGACATCGAGTATTCGGCCTTGCTGGCGGTCATGGAGGGCGAGAAGCGGGCGCGGGAGCGCGGCGCCGTCGTCTGGCTGGCGGGCCTGAATCCCGGTGTGCTGGAGGTCGTCCGGCGGGCCGGTCTGGACAAGGTCCTCGGACGCGAACGCATGCTGTTCAACGCCCGCGCGGTGATCGAGCGCTATCAGCAGTTGCCGGTCGAGCCTCGCTCGTGAAGCGGCAGCGATCGACGCGACGAGCGCGACCCGGGCGTCTTTGCGCACTTCTCGGCTTCGTGGTCCTGCTGCTCGCAACCGCTTGCGGGTCGGGGTTCGAGCCCGCCTTCGACGAGTCGGCGCCGGCGGGCCTGTTCGACGAAGTCGCGATCGCCGACCCGGACGTGGCGCTCACGTTCGCGAGAACGGACGAGGGCGACGAGCAGCGGGTGATCGCGGTGCGCGAATACCGCGAGGGAATCGTCCGCGGGGTCGACCTCTCGACGGCGCTCGGTCGCCCCGTCCGCGATCCGCTCGAGCTCGTGAACGAGCTCGGCTACGAGGGCCTGCTCGCGGTGATCGCAGGCGCTGGCCCGGACGCGCTGACGAGCGTCTCGGCCGAGCGTCTCGTCCTGCCCCTCGACCTGCGCGACCACCACGTCGCGGCGGCGACGAACTTCCCCGAACACGCCGACGATGCCGGTTCGGAGAGGCCGTTCCTGTTCGCGAAGCTCGTCGCGCCGACCGGCCCGAACGCCGCCGTGTCAGTGGGCGAGGCGCTGCTCGACTACGAGGTCGAGCTGGCGTGGGTGACGCTCGCGCCGCTCGGTGACGGCGAGTCTCCCCAGCAGTTGGGCCTGGTGGCCTGCAACGACTTCACGGATCGCGACACGCTGATCCGGCACATCGACGCGGCCGACATCGAGTCCGGGACGGGCTTCAGTGTCGGCAAGAGCTTTCCGGGATTCCTCCCGATCGGAAATCTCTTCATCGTGCCGAAGGACCCGCGCGGCTTCGCCAACGAGCTCGAGCTGCGGCTCTACGTGAACGGCGAGCTGCGCCAGCGCTCGCAGGCCAGCGAGATGATCTGGGATCTCGACGAGATCACGCGGCAGACCTTCGCGTGGAAGGACCATCGCTGGGATCACCGCGGCACGCCGGTCGGGTTGCTGGCGGACGGCGAGACGATTCCGGAGCGCACGCTGCTGCTCTCCGGTACACCGCACGGCACCGTGTTCGCCGGGCTCGCGGCGAAGCACATCGTCGCGGGTCTCGGCGGCTGGCTCGCGAGTGGCTTTCGAGGGGGCGTCACCGACGCCGTCGTGGCCGCCTACATTGCCGATGCGCGCGCGGAGCGGGCCTTTCTCCAGCCCGGCGACCGGGTCGAGATCCACGTCGATCGGCTCGGTGTGCTGCGCAACGAGGTCGTGCGGTAGCGGCGCTCACAGACTTGCCCGAAAGCCCTCGGATTCCACACCCTCGGCACCGAAGAGTGGGCCGCGGTCTTCGTGTCACGCGGGCACGAGTCGGTCGCAGCGCGCGGACAGTCGATCGATCGGAGTCGGAACATGGGGTCGAGATGGCAGTCCTGGCGGTCGGCGCTCGCCGTCTATCGGGATGCACGCCTGCTCGCGATCTTCGGCATGGGGTTCTCGAGCGGGCTGCCGCTGCCGCTCACGACCACCACGCTCGCCTACTGGCTCGCCCGCGACGGGGTCGACAAGACTTCGATCGGGCTGTTCGCGCTGGTCGGGCTCCCCTATGCGCTGAAGTTCCTGTGGGCGCCGTTGCTCGATCACCTCGCGCCGCCGGGCCTCGCGCGCCTCGGCCGTCGAAGGGGTTGGATCCTGCTGGTGCAGGCCGCGCTCGTCGTCGCGATCGCCTCGCTCGGGCGCTCGGATCCCGCGACGGCGCCGCTCACGACCGCCCTCGTAGTGCTCGTCATCTCGTTCCTGTCGGCGAGCCAGGACATCGCCGTCGACGCCTACCGGATCGAGATCCTCTCGGACGCCGAGCAGGGCGCGGGCGCGGCCGCGACGCAGGCCGGGTATCGCGCCGGCATGCTGGCTTCTGGAGCGGGCGCGATCGCGCTGGCCGACTTTGCGGACTGGGATCAGACCTTCGCGCTGCTCGCGCTGCTGCTCGGCGCTTCGATGCTATGCGTCGCGCTCGCCCCCGAGCCGCCGCGTGTCGCGCTCGCCGACTCGCCGCCGGGCCCGTCGTCGCTGCTTCGCCGCGCCTTTTTCGATCCGTTGCGGGATCTCGCCCTGCGCCCTCGCTGGCCGGTGATCCTCGCTTTCGCGCTGCTCTACAAGGTCGGTGAATCGATCGCCGCCGCGATGTCGAATCCCTTCTACGTCGAACTCGGCTTCACGGGCGTCGAGATCGCCAGCGTGACGAAGCTCGTCGGGCTCGCGGCGACGGTGGTCGGCGTCGCGGCGGGCGGCGTGCTGGTGGCGCGCACCACGGTGCGGCCGGCCCTGCTGCTGGGCGGCGTCCTGCAGGCGCTCACCAACCTGAGCTTTGTCTGGCTGGCCTATGCGGGGCACGACATCCGCGTGCTCGCGGTGGCCGTGATCAGCGACAGCTTCACGGGGGGCGTCGCGTCGGCGGCCTTCGTCGCCTACTTCTCTTCGCTCTCGCGCGGTGCCTTCAGTGCCACCCAGTACGCGCTGCTCACCTCGCTGATGGCGATCGGCCGCACGTTCTTCGCCGGCGGATCGGGCTGGCTGGCGTCTCAGGCCGATTGGCCGGTGTTCTTCGCCTGGACGGCCTTGATGGCGCTGCCGGGGCTGCTGCTGCTCGCCGTGCTCCCGGATCCCTCGCGTTCCGGACGCCCCGGGCCATCGCAATAGCCAAGATTCCGCTTGAGTCCGCACCGCCCGCCCGCGTAGTGTGATTTGCGATCCCCTATGCAGGTGAGGCAGGTGAGGAGTCCTCGATGCGCCTTTGGCTAGTGATCGGTCTGCTTGGATGCTCCATCGGGGCCGATCCGGCCCGGGCCGCGGTCGAGTTCTCGATCGATGCGATCTCACCCGATGTGCCGGCGGTCGGCGAGGGCGACTCGGTGGTGCCCGGGGCCGGCCCGCCGCCGACCACGGTGCTGCCGGCGAGCGTGTTCGGGCTGATCCTGGGCGAAGAACTCGACGGCTTCTCGAACGGCAACGACACGATCTGTCCGGCGGGCAACGGCGCCTGCTTCACGATCATCACCTGGTCGGTCGATCGCGCAGCCATCGGCGCCACTCCGCCCGTCACGACGGAGGTCACCGGCAACGGGGCCGCCGGCGACATCTTCACCTTCGAGGTGAGCGGGACGGGCGTCGTCATCACGCCGCCTTCGCTGATGTCGGACGCCACCTCGAACGGCTTGACGATCGCGGCCGGTGGGTTCGGCGAATCGAACATCGACGCGCTGACGACCAATCGCAATCCCGCGCTCGCCCTCTATTTCTCGGTGGATCCCGCCGCGGTGCCGGGTGCCTCGGTCCGCTGGGCGATGCCGGGCCTGTCGGCCGCGGACATCCTGCTCGGTCCCGGTCCCGTTCCGACCGTCTACGCGACCGCGGCGGCTCTCGGGCTCGTCGCGGCCGACAACATCGATGGTGTGGCGATCAACGACGCGGCGCCCCTCGGTGTGCTCAGTCCGGCCGACGTCGTGTACGTGTCGCTCGCGCCGGGTTCGCCCTCGCTCGTGACGATTCCGGCGTCGCCGGGCGACATCGTGCAGGCCAGCCCGGGCGCGGCCGCCGTCATCTACCCGGCCGCCCTGATGGGGATGGCGGCCACTGACAACATCGACGGGCTTTCGATGGTCGATCCGCCGCTCCCGCCGTCGGTTCCGGGTGTCGGTGTGATCGGTGTCGGTCTGTTGTCGCTGGCGCTCGGCGCGATCGGATTGCGGAGGATCGCGCGCGCCTAGAGGGCGTTGCTTGCCCGTTCGCGGATGCGCCCGGTATGTTGCGCGCTCTGCGTGACGAGGAGCGCTGCATGCCGGTCGACGTTTCCGAGGACGAGTACTTCGCGGCCCTGTCCTACCTGCTCGACACGGCCGATCCCCTTGCGTCGTGCAAGACGCACAGGATGTCCGAGGAGACGAAGGCTCGTCTGATCTTCTGGGCCTATGAATGTTTCGGTCTGGCCAATGAGTCTCCGCCGTACGACGCGCTGCCCGCATTGGACGCTCGAGTCGTGCGGATCGCACTGACGGTGATCGCGGGACGCTGCCTGCATGGTCGACCGAGCAGGCATCCGAGGTACGACGAGCTGCTGGCTTTCTGCGACGTGAGAAACGCTTGCCGGGTGGGTCGTTTCGGAGAGCGCGTGGATCCGCAATGGGTGGGCGAAATCGTCGATCGCTGGCTCGAGCTTCGTTTCGACAGGCAGAACGCGCGGTCCAGTGACGCCCTTCAATAGAAACCCGGTTCCCGCGACTCTGCGAATCCTCGCGCGTCCTCGGGCATGATCTCTTCGCGACTCGCGGCGCAGCGCTTCGCCACCACGCGCGACCACCTCGCCGCGATTCGAGCGTGGGCCAGTGCGCTCGACGTCCAGACCTGCACGCGGGTCGACGCCGCACTCGAATGGATGATCGAGCTGCACATCGACCAGGCCGACCGACCGGGTTCGCAGTCCTCTTCACAGCCGTACGTCGAGCACACCGCCGAGGTCGCTCGTCACGTCATCGAGTGGACCGCGCCGATTTCGTCGGATGTCGTGATCGCCGCGTGTCTGCACGACGCGCTCGAAGACCAGGCGCCGAAGCTCGCCGGGCGAGCGGGTCCAGCGGATCGGTCGGATGCCGACACGAGGAAGCTCGCGCTCGCGAGCCTTCGTCAGCGGTTCGGCGAGCGCGTCGCAGAACTCGTCGCGTGCGTGACGAATCCCGACCTCGACACACGCGTGACGGCCCGTCACGGTGCGATCGAAGGCGAGCAGCGTGTCGCGCGCAAGAACGAGATCTACACCGAGCACGTAGTATCCGTGTTCGAGAACGAGCCGGAAGCGGCTGCCATCAAGTTCGCCGACTTCGGCAGCAACGCGCTTCGGATCGACCGCGTCGATTCCTCGACCGAAGCGGGCAGGGCCCGCAAGGCAAAGCTGTTGCAGAAGTACGCGGGCGCGATGCGCTACCTGCTCACGTACTTCGATTCACTCCCGGTCACGCATCCGCTGCATGCAAATCGGGGGATCCTGCGCGAACTTGTCCGCGAGGCGTGGGCGGCCGAGTACGCGGGGAAGGTCTGAACGCCGCCACAGATCTCGAACAGAATGGCTCGAATTCGAGAAGCTCGACCGTGTACGATGTCGAAACAGGCGTCCGTTGAAACCACCGGATCGATCAGTGTGAGAGGAAGACTTTCGTGGACGAACACTAACTGGCGGTGAGGGCGCTCCTGAGTCCGAAAAATCAGAAGGTCATGAATCAGCGATACAAGGCAGTCTGCAAGACCGAGAAGACTGAGATGAATTTTCTGCACTTCATGGCCAGATGGAGGCAGCAGTTTCCGATCGATGAAGTACGCGACGCGGTCGAAGTCATACTCAGGGATCGATCTCGCGAAGTCGAACTCGAGATCCAGAATGCACGGAACCGCAAGGTCCGAAACAACTACGTCGCAGCGGTCTTCGGCAAAGTGAAGAGTGCGGTCCAGAATCGTCGTACCGCGAAGCAGATGGAGGGCTTCGAGATCGACGCTCCGTTCGTCGACCCATTCGACGACGACAGCCTGTAGCGTGCTGTCACCCGATCCTGCCTCCGAGAACCCTGATCCCACATGACCCCCGTCTATCTCTGGCTCGGCGCCGCGTTGCTGTACGTGGCTTTCCGAGCCTGGTACGACGGCTGGCGCGGGCCGCTTCGCGCCGACGAAATCGATCGCTTCATCGAGGCGATGCGCAAGACACCGGCCGTCGAGGTGAACGACCTCGACAGTGTGCGGCGGTTCCTCGAGGCCGACGACGGGCGCGAGTTCATCATGTTGAATCTGGTCAAGCTGGCACCGGGCGAGGTCCCGCACCCGAAGACCGGCGTTCCGACGCGCGCCGGCCGGCTGATGCTCGAATACGTCCGCGGCTTCCTGTCGGTGATGATCCGCCACGCGGGACACCCGGCGCTGCAGGCCGCGAAGATCGGCGGCTACGTCGACGCCTGGAACGTTCCGCCCGATCCGGGCTGGACGTTCGTCGGCATGATGCGCTACCGCAGCCGGCGCGACATGGCCGAACTTGCGACGGATCCGCGTTTCACCGCCGCGCATCCCTTCAAGCTCGCCGCGATCCAGACGACGGCGTCGTTTCCGACCGCACCGAGCGTGATGTTCCTGCTCGGGCCGCGCGTGACGGTCGGCCTCGTGCTCGCGCTGCTCACCGCGCTGCTGCAGCTTGCTCTGGACTGAAGCGCATCCCATTCTCGACGCTCGCCGAAAGGTCCACGTGCCGTTTCTGCCTCCGTCCACGAACTCGCAGTACACGGGCGCGCGGCTGTCTGCGCATTTCCTCACGCTGGTCGGTGTACTGACGATCCTGCCCGGCACGATCCATACCTTCCTGCCCGATGGCGGGGCGGGTGTGATCGCGGGCATGGATCTGTCGGGCAAGGGGGCCAGAGTGATCGGTGTGTTCGCCTGGGCGGGCGCCACGCAGATCGTCTGGGGGACGGCTCTGCTGGTCGCGTCGCTCCGCTACCGGAGCCTGGTGCCGCCGCTGCTCGCGCTCGTGGCCGTCGAGCGCAGTCTGATCGCCCTGAACCTCTGGTGGCTGAAGGCGCCTGCGAGCGGTCACCACCCGCCCGAGGCCTACGCGACGCTGGTGTCGCTGCCGTTGATCGTCGGGGCGTTGGTACTGGCGCTGCGAGGGCGAGCAGCGAGCTCGTGAACGGTTCAGCTCGCCGCGGCGTCGGCCCTTCGGGATCGCACCCAACCGATCATGCCGGGCAACAGCGAGAGGAAGATGATGAGGATGATCAGCTTGTCGATCTGCTGGGTTACGCCCGGCCAGAGCGAGGCCAGGGAGTATCCGAGGAGCACCATCGAGAAGACCCACAGGACGGCGCCGACCACGTTGTAGGCCACGAAGCGCTTGTACTGCATGGCGCCGATTCCCGCGACCACCGGCGCGAACGTGCGGATGATCGGCATGAAGCGCGCAATGATGATCGTCTTGCCGCCGTGGCGCTCATAGAACGCCTCGGTGCTCAGCAGATGCTTCTTGTGGAACAGCAGCGAATCCTCGCGCGAAAAGAGTCTCGGCCCGGCACGTTTGCCGATGTGGTACCCGACCGTATCGCCCACGATCGCGGCGAGCGAACCCAGCAACAAGAGGGGCACGAGGTCTAGCAGCGGGGCGTTGGTGGGGTTGTGCGGGGTACAGAAGATTCCGGCGGTGACCAGCAGTGAATCGCCTGGCAGGAAGAAGCCCACCAGCAATCCGGTCTCGGCGAAGATGATCAGCAGGATGCCGATCAGGCCGCCCAGTCGGATCAGGCCCTGGACGTCGTAGATCGCGTGAAACAGATCGATCAGGTCTTGCATGGGGGCGCAGTGTAACGCCAACCCGGCCGACTGGGGCATGCCGCACCGGCAGAAAGTCCGACCAACCCGGTACTCGGCGCGACGAGTTCCGGCGTCGGCTAGGGCAGGATGACGCCTTCGAACGTGACGGTCAGGGTGCTCCTCACGTACACAAAGCTCAGAAACCCGTCGACGAATGTGCCCGTCCCGAAGCCGTCCTCCGTCACGAACCCGGTCTCGGTGACGTCCGCGTTGTCGAATCGGAAGAAGATGATGGTTCCAGGAGCCCGGTTTTCGAGAGGACAATCGAAATCGTACTCGATCTGGAACTCGGGAAACCCGGAGAACGTCAGGAACTCGAAGCTTGCACGGCCCGGTCCCTCACAAGCTCTCCTGCCGAAGAACGTGTTCACTTCGGTCAGACTGCCCACGAACTCACGCGATGTGAGCGGGAGGGCGCGGACTTCGTAGGTGAAGAACTCAGTGCTGGTGCCGCAGTCGTTTCCGACGGTCAGAGAGACCTCGTACGTGCCGGCGAAACCGAAGGTCACGGCCGGTTCAGTCTCGGTGCTCGTGTTCGGTGTGGCTCCGCCGCCGAAACCCCAGAAGTACGACGTCGGTGCGCCTGTCGTCTGGGCGATGAACACGCCCGAGGCGTGATCGCCCACGATCGACGGCGTGATGGCATTCACCTGCGGAGGCGTGCAGGCGACGGTGAGCTGGTCGAAGCGACTGATGCGCCGGAAACCACTGCGGTCCAGCTGAGCGAAGACACCGATCCTCAACGGGTCGACGTCCGACGGCCATGTGATGTCGGACTCGAAGAAGCCAGCCGAATCGACTCGGCCTGAAGAAGGCGTGCCGATCGCGCTGCTGCCGCGAGTGAGCCGGACGCGGATGGGCAGGTCGTTGCGCGCCTGACCTCCCGCAATCGTGTAGTGCGTCCCGACTGTGAGGCCGCCCGCGTCGCCGGGGCGATCCAGGTCATCGGCCAGGAGAGTGTCGAATACGACTTGCACGCACAGGTTGTCGAGCAGGAACTCGAGGTCGAGGTCGTTCTGCTCGAGCGGCACTCCCCACTGCCGTGCCAGCCCGTTCACCTCGAGCGCCGAGGCCGCCGACGCGACGGGACCGAAGGACGCCGTCACGCTCGAGTCCGGATTCGCAAAGCAGACCCGATTGAAGAACTCGTAGCGTCGGTTGAGGTAGGCGGCGGCGAGCGGAGTCGCATCGCTGACCTGCGCGGACAGCTCGCCCAGGATGCCCGTCATCGCTGCGACGGAGCGCCACTCCTCGTATGCGATTCTGGCCCCGTCGAAAATCCCCGAGTCGAGCGTATTGGTTCCAGCGAACACCAGTTCGGGCCGGACCAGGTCCTCGTACCACTCGATGTAGATTGGCAGGACGGCCGCGGTGCCGGCGGGGTCGTTGCCGGCAAAGCCCTGACTGGCGCGGGCGATTCGATCGATGTAACTGGCGGGTGGAAAATCTGGATCGAATCCCAGTGCGGCGAGGGCTTCCGCGCCGGTCACCGCCAGCGTTCCGCTGAAGTGCTGGACCGACATCTTCAGTGTCCGTGCGTCTGCCCGGGAAATCTTCAGAGCCGGGTCCGCGCCGTCCGCGTCGTATCCCACCGCGAAGAGCGAAAGCAGATCCGTGCCGGCGGGAAACTCCATCGTCAGCGTCGCACCGATCTCGAAGGTCAGTCCGTCGGGCACGAAATGCACGCCGCCCGCGACCTGGGCACCCGCCGGGAGCGTCGAGACGCCGACCACCGGGTACATGCCGATCCTGGTCTCCTCGGTGAGAGCGAACTCGGGCACGCTCAGGGTGTAGACGACCCCGTTGGCGCCGATGACCGTCAAGGAGCCGCCGTCCTCGGAAAGGGTCGTTTCACGCGACGCGGAAACGTCTGTCCGGACGTTGACGAGGCCGGGGGCAGGCAATCCGCCCGTCCCGCCGTTCGGGACGGTCCCGTCGCAGCCCAGCAGCAAGGCGAGAATCAAGGCAGTCCGGATACTCCGAGAGTGCATCAGAAACATCGGGAACCTCGGCATTTCATGAACCTCCAGCGGTCAGCAGGGTCAGTGCCTGGAAAACGAAATGGGTTCCTTTGAATCCGAGTAGGTGTATCGGCGTGGCAATGCGGATGGCGCTGAAGAGCACGAGCGGAGATTCCGGAGCCGACAGGGGCACACGGACGACTCGTGTCCGACCGGACGATCCGCCGGTTCTCGTGGCGCGCGATGCTCGATCGACCGGTCTCATTCAAGATTTCCCGTCTACCCATCTACCCGCCGACGCTACTCGCGTTCGTGCATGAATCTCGCGCAACAATCCCGGGGCGGCTGTCACGTGAACACGTGACAACAGCGCCGGGACGCACTCGATCGGAGGTCGATCCGGGTCTTCCGCCGGGCGGCCTAGAATCCGCGTGTGCGCCACTGGCCTTGGATCGTCCCGCTGCTGCTTCTCGCCTGTGCCGCCGAGCCGGACTCGGGGCCGGACGGTGCGCACCGAATCGCGCGCGCGGAGATCGCGCTCGGTGCTGCGCCGGAGCCGCCGCCCACCGCGCAGCCCGGATGGCAGCCGGTGTCACTCCCGGACCTCTGGTCGGAGAGCCGCCCGGAAGCGGGCGGCTTCGCCTGGTACCGGCTCGAGGTCCCGGGCCCCGTCGCGGCGGGCGCCGAGTGGGCCGTGTACCTGCCGCACGTCTGCATGAACGCTGCCGCACGGGTGAACGGTGCGCCGGTGGGCTCGGGCGGCCGTTTCTCCGAGCCGGTCGCGCGCAACTTCAACCGACCTCTCTACTTCGCGTTTCCGAGCGATCTGCTGGACCAACCGGTCAACGCGGTCGAGATCCGCCTCTTCGCATACGCACACCTCTGTGGAGAACTCGGCGTGGTGTGGGTCGGCCCCGACCGCGCACTGAGAAGACACCATGAGACGTCGCTCCTGCAGCGCGACACGCTGGCGCAGGTCGCGACCGCGTTGTGCCTCGTGACGATGCTCTTCAGCGGAGCCCTGTGGATCGGAAGTCGGGGTGATCCCGTCTACGGCTGGCTCGCGCTGATGACCGCGCTCTGGGCGATCGTGAGCCTCAACTACTGGCTGCGCGACATCCCGGTCGCGGTCTGGATCTGGGAGCGCACGGTCCACACGGCCCTGAGTGGCTTCGTGCTGTCCCTGGCCTGCTGGGCGCATCGCTACGCGGGCATCCGGCGGCCGCGGCTCGAGCGTGTCTTCGCCGCCGCGGCGCTGCTGTCACTGGCCGTCTGCTGGCTCGTCCCGGCTCCGGGTTTCATCCCCGCGACGAATCTCCTCCACGCGGTCCTCCTGCCCGCGGCGTTCTACGCCACGTTCCTGATCCAGCGACATGCCCTACGCGTGCGTCGGTCCGAGGCGGTGATCTACCTGCTCGCCGGACTCGCGGCGCTTGGCTTCGCGGCGTACGACCTGCTGATCCAGTTCGGCGCCACGTCGCCGGATGCTCCGTACCTCGTCCCCTACATCGTGCCGCTGATGCTGGCCTCGTTCGGCTCGACCCTGGTGCTCCGCTTCGTCACCGCGCTGCGCAGTGCCGAGACGCTCAATCGCGAACTCGAGCAGCGTGTGAAGGAGAAGCACAACGAGCTCGACCGGAGCTTCGCGGAGCGCCGCGCGCTCGAGGGCGAGAAGATCGTCGTCGAAGAGCGCGAGCGACTGATGCGCGAGATGCACGATGGCCTCGGTGGGCAGCTCGTCTCGCTGCTGTCGCTCGTCGAGGCCGATGCCGGTGCCGACCCGCGCGTGGCCGGTGCCGTTCGCGCGGCCCTCGACGACATGCGACTCGTGATCGATTCGCTCGACCCGGCGCTCCAGACGCTCGCCGGCGCACTCGGTGCGGCGCGTGCGCGCTTCGAGCCAGCGCTGGCGAGGAGCGGTGTCACGCTCGAGTGGCAGGCCGGCAATCTCCCGCCGACGCCCTGGCTCTGCCCGCAGGACTACCTCCAGGTGCTGCGCATCGTTCAGGAGGCGCTCGTGAATGTGGTTCGCCACGCAGGGGCGACCCGCGTCGTCCTGCGCAGCGCCGCCGACCGCGGTGAAGATGGCCGCGCGGGCATCTTGATCGAGGTCTGCGACGACGGGCGTGGCATCGACCCGGCGGCGATCCGCTCGGGGTCGCGCGGACTGCGGAACATGCGGGAGCGCGCGGCCCGACTCTCGGGGTCGCTGCGGGTCGAGGCGATCGACGCGCAGGGCGGCGGGACGCGCGTGGCGCTCTGGCTGTCGGCCACCGAGCCGACGCCTAGTCGTCGAGCGTGACGATCCCGAGCTGGAGCGCCTCGAACACGGCCTCGCTGCGCGAGCGCACCTCGAGCTTCCGATAGATGCGCCGCACGAAGGTGCCGATCGTGTGAGGTGACAACGCGAGCAGCCCGGCGATCTCCGGGAAGGTGAAGCCCTTCACCACCAGCTCGAGAACCTCGTGTTCGCGCTCCGAAAGAATGGGCCCGTCTGTGCGCGCTTCGACCGGCGCACGCTGCTGGAAGCGCAGGATCAGGTGCTGTGCGATGGCGGGAGTGATCGGTGAGCCTCCGTCGAGGAGCTGGAGGATCGCGGTCCCGATTCCCTCCGCCGACGCGTCCTTCAGCAGATAGCCGCGGGCGCCGGCTTCGATCGCACCCAGCACGCTCTTTTCGTCGCCGAACACGGTGACGACCATCGAGAGGATGTCGGAGGACAACGCCCGCGCCGCGCGGATCAGCTGGATCCCATTGCCGTCGGGCAGGGCGAGATCGGTGAGCATCACCTCGGGCGCGTCGCGCCGCAGCGCGAGCAGCGCTTCACGACACGTCCCGACTGCCGCCGCGATCTCCAGCTCGGCGTGTGCCGCGACCGCGCGCACCAGCCGTTCGCGTGTCGGCTCGTCGTCTTCGATGATCAGGATGCGCCTTGCGACCATCGTCGTCTGTCTCCGAGCCGAGGCTATCACGAAGAAACGTCTCTGCGTGTCACGCCGTCGCGTGACAATCGCAGTCTCCAGCCGGCTGGTTGGCTTCGCAACCCCGAGTGCCTGAGAGGAACCCGATTCCGCAACCCATCTGGCGGCGTAAGCTAGGCTCACCCGCTGCGCAACGAGTCCGGAAGATTCGGAGCGCACAAGTCAACACGGGAATGGCCAGCCTCGACGCGTCATGACGCACACGATCGCGATACTCGGAGCCACAGGCGTCCTGGGGCGGCACGTGACCCCGCGCTTGATCGCCGCGGGACATCGGGTGCGCGCGTTGGTGCGGCGGCCAGAGGCGGCGGGCATCGCGAGAGGTTGCGGCGCCGACATCCGGGTCGCCGACATCTTCGATGGCGCCTCGCTGCGGACCGCCGTCGAGGGTTGCGACATCGCCATCCATCTGGCGACCGCACTGCCGGGCCCGAGTGGCCGGGGAGACTTCGCCGCCAACGATCGGCTTCGGCGCGAGGGCACGCCGATCTGGCTGAAGGCCTGTCGCGATGCGGGTGTGGGACGGGTGCTGCAGCAGAGCATCGCCATGCTGAACGGCGCCGGTGAGCGGCTGGCCGACGAGGAGACTCGAGCCGGAGAGGTGCGCGATCCGGTGGCCGCCGAGGCCATCGCCGCCGCCATCGCGATGGAGGACAGCGTGCGCGCGTCGGACCTCGACTGGATCATCCTGCGTGGTGGATTGTTCTACGGGCCGGGTACGGGCTTCGATGCGGAATGGTTCGCCCGTGCGGCGGCCGGAAAGCTTCGTCTGCCGGGAGATGGACGGGATTTCGTTTCACTCGTCCACGTCGCCGACATGGCCGCAGCGGTACTCGCAGCCGTCGAACTCTGGCCCTCGCGCCAGGTGATGATCGTCGCGGACGATCTTCCGGCTCGCTGGCACGAGGTCTTCGGGTACATCGCGAGCGTCACCGGCTCGCCGGCTCCGGAAGCCGGCGGGCGGGCTGGCTTTCCGTCGTTTCGCGTCAGCAATGCCCGAGCGCGAAAGCTGCTTGGCTGGTCGCCCGCATACGCCGACTATCGCGCCGGGCTGGCGCGCTGAGATCGACGGCCCCGGTCGGCTGGCCAGACGCCGTGCCTGTTTCCCGGGCAACTGTGCGCCTCGCCCGGGCAGGCTTCTGCCCATCTCCTTGGCCGGTGCGCCGAATCGAGCCCGTTTCGGCCCGTTCAGAGGCAGGCCGAACGTGGCACACCCCTTGCTCTGTGACCTTCCGCGGATCTCAACCCGCCGGAGGAACCGATGAGCAAGTCAAGTCGTTGGGCAGCGCTGACCGCTGCTCTGGTTTTGTGTGCACTGCCCGCATTTGCGGAAGGAGAAGCGGTGCCGGATGCGCTCGCTCTGCTGACCGCCAACGCATCTGATCTTCGCATCGGAATCGACACGGTCTGGGTACTGATCGCGGCGATGCTGGTGTTCTTCATGAACGCCGGTTTCGCATTGGTAGAGAGCGGACTCTGCCAGGCGAAGAACACCACAAACATCCTGGCCAAGAACTTCGTCGTGTTCGCGGCGTCGACGCTCTCGTTCTGGGCGCTCGGCTGGGGATTGATGTTCGGCGACGGCAATTCGTTCATGGGATTGCAGGGGCTCTTCTTCGTCGTCGGCGCCGACAACTCGCCGGCACTCGGTGAGGCCTATGCGGCGATGAACCCGTTCTCGACCGCCGTGTACTCGGGTGTGTACTCGTCGATCAATTGGACCCCTGTTCCGCTCTGGGCGAAGTTCTTCTTCCAGCTCGTGTTCGCGGGCACCTGCGCGACGATCGTGTCGGGCGCGGTAGCCGAACGCATCAAGTTCAGTTCGTTCCTGATCTTCAGCTTCCTGCTGGTCGCCTTCGTCTATCCGATCACCGGCCACTGGATCTGGGGCGGCGGACTGCTCGGCGCGAACAACTTCCGCGACTTCGCGGGATCGTCGGTCGTGCACTCGGTCGGCGGCTGGGCGGCCCTCGCGGGCATCCTCGTGCTCGGCGCGCGGCGAGGGAAGTACGGCAAGGACGGCAAGGTGAACCCGATTCCGGGTCACAGCATGACGTCGGCGGCGCTGGGCGTCTTCATCCTCTGGCTCGGCTGGTTCGGCTTCAACCCGGGCTCGACGATGGCCGCGATGAACGGGACCGCGATCTCCCACATCCTGGTGGCGACCAACATGGCGGCGGCAACCGGCGCTCTCGGGGCGACCGTGGCGGCGTGGGTGCTGCTCGGCAAGCCGGATCTCTCGATGATCCTGAACGGCTGTCTCGCCGGTCTCGTGGCGGTCACGGCTCCGTGCGCGTTCGTCTCGATCGGTGCGGCGGCGCTGATCGGCCTCGTCGGCGGTGTGATCGTGGTGCTCGCGGTCGTGACCTTCGACAAGGTCAAGCTCGACGACCCCGTCGGCGCGCTTTCGGTGCATCTCGTGAACGGCATCTGGGGAACCCTGGCAGTCGGCCTCTTCTACGACAACGACATCGCGACCAACATCGCGGCGCTCGCGACCGGTCTGTCGCGCGGCGAGCAGTTCCTGGTGCAGCTGAAGGGCGTGGTCTACGTCGGAGCCTTTGCGTTCGGTCTCTCGATGCTGTTCTGGTACGCGATCAAGCTCACGATGGGCCTGCGCGTCTCGGCGGAAGAGGAGTTCGAGGGCCTCGACGTCGGCGAGCATGGCAACCAGGCCTACCCGGAGTTCTCGACCCACGCACACTCGTTCGGGAGTGCCGCGTCGAGCGAGTTCGGACAGGGCCATAGCATGGCGTCGACAGCTGTCGCTGCGAACGTCCCCGCGAAGTCGTGAGTGAGAAGATGAGCATGCGAGAGGAGAACGCGTCATGAAGAAGATCGAAGCAATCATCAAGCCGTTCAAGCTCGACGACGTCAAGGAGGCGCTGCACAAGATTGGAATCCAGGGAATGACCGTCAGCGAGGTGAAGGGCTTCGGGCGCCAGAAGGGTCACACCGAGGTCTATCGGGGGGCGGAGTACGTGGTCGACTTCCTCCCGAAGATCAAGGTGGAGATCGTCGTCTCGGACGGGGCCGCCGACCAGGCGATCAACGTGATCGCCGACGCCGCCGGCACAGGCAAGATCGGCGACGGCAAGATCTTCGTGACCAGCATCCTCGAGGCGGTCCGGATCCGCACCGGGGAGAGATCGGACGCTGCGCTGCAGTAGGCAGCAGAGATCGAGAGGTCGAACGAGATCCGCACACTTCGGGTCGAGGTCCTCGGACCTCGGCCCGAACGTCTTTTCGGGGCGATGAATCGGTGCGCTGCAGCGGCCTCGCGTACACTCCCCGTCGGTTCGACCCGCCGATGCCGCCCGCCTCCGATCCCCTCTCTGCGCTCGCCCTCTCTTCTGTGGGAACGCACGGCATCCTGTTCACGTTCCTGCTCTTCGTGATCCCGACCGGCGCCGGGATTCCGGCGGGAGTCCTGCTCGGTCATGGGGTGGGGCTCAGCGTCACCTCGATGAGTGGGCTCTACGTCGGATCCGGTCTGTTGCGGGCCGCGTTGTTCGAGCCGCTCTTCCGATTCGCGGCGCGGCGGCAGCACGCGGGCGGAAGGATCGCCGGGATGCGAGATCGGGTTCGAGACGGACTCGGCCGCAGCGCCGTGTTGACCCGCATGCTCCGCAGCGCGTGGGCCCCGCTGATCGTCAGTTTCAACATCGATCCGATGGCTGGTCGCGTGGCGGCCGCTGCGATAGGCATGGGTTGGTTGCGCGGCTGGGCGCTCGCGCTGGTTGCGGATCTCGCGTATTTCATCACCACCGCGGTGCCGACCCTCTGGCTGCAATCCGTTCTCGGCAATCTGTGGCTGACGCTGGGGGTGTTCATCCTGCTCTCGACTGCGATCCCGTTCGTGGGACGACGGTTGTGGCGACGGCTGCGGGGTTCGACGGTCTGAACCGTGCGCCGAGGCCACGCGGCATCCCGTCTCGCCGCGGGACCTCCCGCCCCAGCTCGCGGCATCGGCCCTGGACCCGCCGCCCCTCGATCCATTCTCGACTAGCATGTTCAGATGTATTGGCGTGCGTGAGCCGGGCGGTTGCGGCCCGGTCGACCGCCGAGGAGGGCAACGAGATGGCTCGAACGAGGATTCCGACCGCCGGAGAGATCATGCAGCGCCGGCTGCACAGCGTGCGGCCCGACGCGACGATCGAGGAGGCCGTGCGGTTCCTGCTCGACAAGGGCTACGCGGCCGCGCCGGTCGTCGATGCCGACGAGAAGCTCCTCGGCGTGTTGTCGGAGCACGACTGCATCCGTGTGCTCCGCGAGGCGATCAGCGAGGGCTGGCCGAGTGGCCTCGTGCGAGACCACATGACGACTGCTCTCGAAACGGTCACGCCGGACATGGACATTCTCGCGCTGTCGACCCGCTTCAGCGAGGGTCTTCACCGTCGACTGCTCGTCGTCGAGAACGGCCGCCTCGTCGGACTGATCGCGCGGCGCGATCTGATGCGCGGACTCGAAGCGATGGAGCGGGAACGCTCCCATGCCCGGAGCAAGACCACCTACGAGATGATCGCCGAGCGCCATCGAAAGCTCGATTGAGCGCGCAGCCGGAAGCCCCGTGACGGATCGCGTCGCATGCGGCCCGTCTCGCGTGCGACTCCGTTATGCTGCGGACCCTCGATGCCTGCCGCCACTCCCGTCATCGGCCTGTCCAGCGACGAAGCGGCCCGCCGGCTGATCGCGGACGGCCCGAACGAGCTGCCCGGCGGTGGGCCGCGCAGTCTCGGCGCGATCACGCGCCACGTGCTCGGCGAGCCGATGTTCCTTCTGCTGCTCGCCGCGAGCGGGATCTACATCACGCTCGGAGACGTCCGCGAAGCGCTCGTCCTGTCGGCTTCGATCGGAGTGATCCTCGCGATCACGATCGTGCAGGAGCGTCGGACCGAGAACGCGCTCGCGAAGCTCCGCGACCTGTCGAGTCCGCGCGCCCTCGTCGTGCGCGACGGCACAGAGCAGCGCGTGGCCGGGCGCGACGTCGTGGTGGGCGACGTGATCCTGCTGAGGGAAGGCGACCGCGTTCCGGCGGACGGCATCCTGTCGAGCGCGGTCGCTCTTTCGATCGATGAGTCGATCCTGACCGGTGAGTCGCTGCCCGTCGACAAACAGCCGCAGACCGCCGAGCCCGCGCCGCCTGCGCCTCTCGATCCACGCTCGGAGGTGTCGTCCAGCACGCTCGTCGTGCGTGGCTTCGGAACCGCGCGGATCACGGCGACCGGTGCGCGCACCCGGATCGGCCAGATCGGCCGCGCCCTCGAATCCGTCACGAGCGGCGTTTCGCCGCTGTACCGCGAGGTGCGGCGGATCGTTCGTCTGGTCGCCATCGCGGCTCTGCTGCTGTGCATCCTCGTGGCCGTGTTCTACGGCGCGTCGAACGGCGACTGGCTCGGTGGCGCGCTGGTCGGCATCACACTCGCGATGGGGGTCCTGCCCGAAGAGTTCCCGGTCGTGCTGACGGTCTTCCTGGCCATGGGGGCGTGGCGCATCTCGAAGAGCCGCGTGCTCACGCGGCGCATGCCGGCGATCGAAACGATCGGCGCCGCGACCGTGTTGGCGGTAGACAAGACCGGCACGCTGACCGAGAACCGCATGCGGGTGGCGGTGGTCGAAGGGCTCGCGTCGAAGGCCGATCTGCGGGGCGCCGTCGGGACGTTCGAGCCTGAGCTCGGCCGCGTGCTGGCGACCGCGCTCGCCGCGAGCGAACAGGCCGCCTTCGATCCGATGGAGCGGGCGATCCACGAGGCGGCCTCACTGCACGTCGCTTCGGCGCTGTCCCGGCCCGAGGGCATGCAGCTCGCGCACGAGTACGATCTCACGCCGGAGTTGATGGCGGTCACGCACGTGTGGCGGACGATCGGCCATGCCGGGTGCGAGATCGCCGTGAAGGGCGCACCCGAGACCGTGCTGACGCTCTGCCAGGTCGGATCCGAATCGCGCAGCGAACTGCTCGGGCGCGTCGCCGGGCATGCGCGGGACGGTCTACGGGTGCTCGCGGTGGCGGCGGGTCGCCACGACGGCGAGACGATGCCCGAGTCGCCCCGCGACTTCGAGCTCGAGTTCCTCGGACTCGTGTGCTTCGCCGATCCGCTGCGCGCCGAAGTCCCGGCTGCACTCGCCGAGTGCACGCAGGCGGGCATCCGGGTCGTGATGATCACGGGCGATCATCCCGGGACCGCACTCGCGATCGCAGGCCAGGCGGGCTTCGCCGTGTCGGCCGGTGCCTTGACGGGCGCCGAGATGGCCGGACTCGACGACGACGAACTTCGCGAGCGCAGCCGCCACGTCAACATCTATGCGCGCACGACGCCCGATCAGAAGCTCCGCCTCGTGCAGGCCTTGCGGGCGAACGGCGAAGTCGTGGTGATGACCGGTGATGGCGTCAACGATGCGCCGGCGCTGAAGGCGGCCCACGTGGGAGTCGCGATGGGAAGTCGCGGCACCGATGTCGCGCGCGAGGCCGCTTCGCTCGTGCTGTTGAACGATGACTTCGCAGCGCTCGTCTCGGCCGTGCGTCTCGGTCGGCGCATCTACGACAACATCCGCAATGCCATGAGCTACCTGGTCGCCGTCCACATCCCGATCGCGGGCATGGGACTGCTGCCCGTGCTGCTGGGGTGGCCGCTCGTGCTGTTTCCGGTGCATGTCTTGTTCATGGAGTTCCTGATCGATCCGGCGTGCTCCTTCATCTTCGAAGCCGATGAGGCCGCAGCGGGAATCATGCGAAGCAAGCCGCGCCCACCGGATGCTCCGCTGTTCTCACGCGCGATGCTCGGCCGCAGCATCGCCCTCGGTACGGCGGCACTCGGGTTCAGCTTCGGCGTGTACGGTGTCGCGCTGCAGCGCCTCAGCGACGAAGAGGCGCGCGCCCTCGGCTTCATGGCGATGATCCTGTCGAACTGGCTGACGATTCTCGTGAGTCGGAGCCGCGGCGAGTCGCTCGGGACGATCCTCGCGAGACCGAACGTGATCTTCTGGGCGATCACGCTCGGGGCGCTCGTGGCGATCGGGAGCGTCGTGTCGATTCCCGCTGTGGCCGCGCTCTTCCGGTTCTCACGGCCGCCGCCGGGCGCGATCGCGGGCGTGGTGGCCGGGGGACTTCTGCTGCTGGTCGGCGCCCTCGCGCTGCGGGCGGGTCGGCCCGCGCGTCAGCCGGAATAGCCGCTGGTCTGTCCCGTCGGACGGCGCCGCCCTAGCACGATGCAGAGCGGGCTCTTAGACTCGTCCTTTCGCCGCCGCGCGCCCGGAGGCCGGAGCCAGTGATCGAAGTCCGAAACGTTTCGCGCTTCTACCAGCGCGGGGCCGATCAGGTGCGCGCGCTCGAGGATGTCTCCCTCGATATTCCGGCGGGACACTTCGTCGCGCTGATGGGGCCCTCGGGTTCGGGCAAATCGACCCTGCTCAACATCCTGGCGGGCCTCGATCGACCCTCGGAGGGTCAGATCACGGTGGCGGGGCGCGTGCTGAATGACCTCTCGGAGGATCAGCTCGCCGAATTCCGAGCCGCGCATCTCGGATTCGTCTTCCAGTTCTTCAATCTGATCCCGGTGTTCTCGGCGCGCGAGAACGTGGAGCTGCCGCTCTTGCTCACGCGCCTCAAGAAGCCCGAGCGCCGCGAGCGCGCCGAGACCGCGCTGCGCATCGTGGGGCTCGCGGAACGCGCCAGCCACATGCCCGCGCAGCTGTCGGGAGGCGAGCAGCAGCGCGTCGCAATCGCCCGCGCGATCGTGACCGACCCCGAGATCGTGGTGGCCGACGAGCCCACCGGAGATCTCGACGCGAAGAACGCCGAAGAGGTGCTCGACCTGCTGCGCACCTTGAAGGAGGAGTTCGGCAAGACCGTCGTGATCGTCACCCACGACCCGCGTGCCGAGCGCTACGTCGACGAGGTGTTGATGCTGGACAAGGGCGTCTTCAAGGGCTCGCGGCCGGGTGGCGGCTCGGGTGCAGCGAGCCCGGATCGGGGGACGCAGCGATGATCCGGTTCATCCCGTTCGTCTGGCGGAACCTTTTGCGCAACAAGCTGCGCTCGCTGCTGACCGGCTCGGCCATCATGCTCGCGATCTCGCTGGTGTGCGTGCTGCGCACCATGCCCGACGGCTTCGATCAGTTCCTGAATTCGCTCGCGAAGAACAGCCGGATCTCGATCCACAACACGGCGGGCATCGTGTACGGCATGCCCTACGCGTATCTGGCCCGGGTCCGGACGGTGCCCGGAGTGGTGGCCGCGGCGAGCTGGAGCTGGTTCGGCGGCGCCGTGGATCGCGACAAGGGCGTCGGCTTCCCGAACTTCGCGGTGGACGCGGATTCGATCGGCGTGGTGTTCGAAGACCTCGGCATCGATCCCGCCGCGATCGAGCACTTCCGCACGCACCGCGACGGCGCGCTGGTCGGCCGCCAGACGATGAAGCGCAACGGTTGGAAGGTCGGGGACGAGATCACGCTCGGCAGTACCGTCTACCCGGTCGATCTGACGTTTCGCATCTCGGGCGAGATCCCCGAGGATCGGGACCCGCGCATGTGGTTCCAGCGGGTTTACCTCGAAGAGGCACTCAAGGCACAGGGCATCCAGGCGGATCAGGTGGGCATGATCTGGGCGCGAATAGACCAGGCCGAGCTGGTACCCGGCGTGATGAAGCAGATCGACGACATGTTCCGCAACAGCGAAGCCGAGACCGAATCCGAAACCGAGAAGAGCTTCTTCCAGAACTTCTTCGGTGTGCTCGAGGGGCTGATCGTGGTGGTGATGATCGTGACCTGGCTGGTCACGGCCTGCATCGTCTTCATCGCGGCGAACACCGCCAGCATGGCGGTGCGCGAGCGCTTGCGAGAACTCGCCGTCCTGAAGGCGATCGGCTTCAACTGGCGGCTCCTGTTCGGCACGCTGCTCGCCGAGGCCACGCTGCTTTCGACCGTGGCGGGTGCCTGCGGCGCGCTGCTCTCGCTCGGGCTCACCCGGATCCTCGCGAACCAGGCCGCGGCGAATCCGGCGATGGGCCCGCTGTCCGGGTTCGTGGTCACCAACTGGCTGCTCGTGCAGGCGCTGTTCATCGCGTTCTTCATCGGAATCATCTCGGGCGTGGTGCCGTCGTTCGGAGCGGCGCGGCGCAGCGTGGCGACGACTCTGCGCGAGGTCTTCTAGTTGGCGCTCCCGATCGGCTACCCGCTGCGCAACCTGGCGCACCGACGACTCCGGACGGGCCTCACCGTGGTGGTGATCGCGCTGGTCGTGATCGCGACCACGCTGTTCCTGGGTCTCGTCTCGAGCCTGCGCCGCACGCTCGTCTCGAGTGGTTCGCCCGACAATCTGGTGGTGCTGCGCAAGGGCTCCGACAACGACGGTTCGAGCCAGCTGCCCCTCGAGGCCTATCAAGCGCTGCGCTTCTTCGACGGCGTGGCGAAGGACGGGCAGGGCGAGCCCCTGGTGTCGCCCGAACTGGTCGTTCAACCGTTCTTCTTCACGGCGGACGGGGGTCGCGAGAACGTGCTGGTGCGCGGCGTCGAGGCGCAGGCTCTCGGCGTCCACGACGAGGTCCGGATCGCCGAGGGCCGCATGTTCGAGCCGTCCAAGGGCGAAGCCGTGGTGGGGCGCGGCGTGGCCAGCCGCTACCTCGGTGCCGAACTCGGCCAGGAGATGCGCTTCGGACGCGGACGCTGGAAGATCGTGGGCATCCTCGAGTCGGGAGGCTCGTCGTTCGAGAGCGAGGTCTGGGTCGACGCTCGCGAACTCGCCGCCGATGCGAGGCGCGCGATCCCCTACTCGGGGTTGCGCCTCAAGGTGGCCCCCGGCGCCGATCGCGACGCGCTGATCCGTCGCATCGAGGATGACTCGCGCTGGACGCTCGGCGCGAAACCCGAGACCGACTACTACGCCAAGCAGGCCGAGAGCGCGAACCTCTTCTACGTGCTCGTGGTGGGCCTGGCGGTGCTGGCCGGGATCGGCGCCGTGTTCGGGGCCACCAACACCATGTACGCCGCCGTGCAGGCACGCACCGCCGAGATCGGAACACTTCGCGCACTGGGTTTTCCGCGCAGTGCGGTGCTGCAGGCCTTCCTCTTCGAGTCGATGGCGCTGGCCGGGCTCGGCCTGGTGGTCGGCGTGGCGATCTCCGTGCCGCTGGCCTTCGCGGTCTCGCAGGCGCTCGGCGGGATCGGCTTCGGCATGTCGACGTTCAGCACCAGCGTGATCACGCTGCGCGTCGGCGGCTTCGACATCGCGATCGCGGGGATCCTGGCCCTGGCGATCGGTCTCGGCGGCGGACTCGCGCCGGCCTGGCGTGCCGCGCAGCTGCGCCCCGTCGAAGCGCTGCGAAAGGGATAGAACGATGGCCGAACCGACCCGCACGCTGCGCGACGAGTTGCAGTCGCTGCGCATCGATCGCAAGACCGCCCCGGCCAGCCGCGGGCTGCCGCGCTGGGTCTGGCTCACGGCCGTGGCGCTGCTGCTCGGGGGGGTCGGTTTCTTCACGTGGCGCGCGACGCTCGGGCGCACGCCCGTGGTGCAGGTGGCCTTTGCGGCGCGCTCGGCGCCGGGTGCTACGAGCGCCGGCCCCGTGCTGACCGGCTCGGGCTACGTGGTGACGGGAGAGAAGTACATCTCGATCGGCGTGCGCGTGCCCGGTCGCATCGACGACTACCTGGTGGACGAGTCGGAGCGCGTGACGCGGGGCCAGGCGCTGGTGCAGCTCGATCGGCGCGACTACGACGCGGCGCTCGTACAGGCGAGTGCCGGTCTCGAGCTGGCGCGCGCCACTCTCGAGCTGAAGAAGCTCGAGGTCGAACGGCTTCGCGTGCTGCGCAGCCAGGACGTCTCCTCGCAGTCCCAGCTCGATGTGAAGGAGAGCGAGGTGCGCGTCGCGGCCGCGCAGGTGCGTCAGGCCGAGGCCGCGATCTCGCAGGCCCGCGTGAATCTCGACTACACGACCCTTCGCGCGCCGAGCGACGGTGTGATCCTCGCCAAACTGAAGGAAGTGGGCGAGATGGCGGTGCCCGGTGGCTTCGCCGGTTCGGGCGACCTGATCCGCATGGCGAATCTCGACGACATGCGGGCCGAGGTCGACGTGAACGAGATGGATCTCGCCAAGGTGCAGCTCGGACAGCAGGCCGAGGTCATTCCGGATGCGTTCCCCGACCGCAAGTACGAAGCCACGGTCGTCAAGCTGTATCCCCAGGTGAATCGACAGAAGGGCACGCTCAAGGTCGAGGTGGGGATCCCCGAGGCCGACGACTTCCTGCGGCCCGACACCAGCGTTCGCATCATCTTCCTCGACGCGGCGGTGCCCGCCGAGGCGGATGCCGGGGCCGCAGCGGATACGGCACCGAGCGCGCCGCTGATCACGCTGCCCCGAACGGCCCTGCGCAGTGAAGCCGGAGCGAGCTTCGTGTGGGTCGTCACGGACCGACAGCTGCGCCGGCAGGCGGTCACGCCGGGCCGCGAACTCGGCGATCAGGTGGTCGTCGAGTCGGGTCTGCTCGGCGGCGAGGCCGTCGTGGTCGCTGCAGATGTCGATGAACTGCGCGAGGGCCAGCCCGTCGAGATGGCCGCGTCGGCGGGGGATGGATCGACGCGGTGAGTGAGCGGGCGTTGCGCGAAGACGCCAACCCGAGCCCGCGCTAGCGGTCCGAGTGGTGTGGCGTCAGAACCCATCCCCGTCATCGCCCTCACGGGTCGAACCACTGCCCGGACGGATCACGACTTCTGTCGTTGCGTCGGTGGCCTTGCCGATCTCCGCCAGCGCCTCCTCCTCGGTCTCGTAGAGGCTGTATCCCTCATCGTGGGTGACCACGTAGACGCCTCGATACTCCCACGCCGTGACGCGACCGGCTCCGGCCCCCGGACCGCCGCTGTCCCAGTCCTGGTGGCCGAGTACCGTGCCCTCGGCTTGCAGGCGGTCCATGTAGTCTCCGGATTCCTCTTCGCCGTCGCCGAGACCCAGCCCGCCGTCGCGCCAGTCGCCGATCGCGTCGAGGATCCGCTCGAGCTTCCTCTGCACGTCGTCGAACGCGGCGGACTTTTCTCCTGTCGCTTCATCCATGTAGAGCGCGCGATTCAGCTCGAGCATCACGGCGAACACCTTTTCGCTCTCGCGGTAGAGGGGGAGAGGCACGAGAGCACCCGCGAAGGGGCGGTTCAGCTCTACGCTGAAGCCCTCTGCCTTCGCGGCTTCGACGACGCATTTCACCAGACTGTCGGGCGTGTGGAAGCCATCGGTGCCGATG
>JANOFF010000095.1:0-5065 GCA_031413515.1 bacterium | reverse complement strand
CAGCGCATCACGCTGGCCGGAGCCGAGCGCGTCGAACCGCATCGCGATCTCGTGGCTTCGATCCTGCACGCGGGCATCGCGGCCGGCGATTTCCGCCCGGACCTCGACGTGACGTCGGTCGCCGATCTGATCTGTCAGTTGCAGAGTGACTACTCGCGGCGCGCCTACGCGAACGACCCGCGCTTTCCCGTGACCCCGGCCATCATCGATGCCGCGGTGCGCTTCATCCACGACGCCGTGCGGGCCCGCTGATCGGATCCGCAATCACCCGGCTCCACCCGGTCCGCCCGACCCCTGCCAAGGAGACCCCCATGCCGATGCCCACAGACATTCCCGTGATCGACCTGATGCTGGGCTTTCCCAGCGAAGAGGCGAAGAAGTCGTACGACTTCATGAGGCCCCTGTTCCGGGACGAGCAGAGCCTGCAGTCGTTCGACTTCCCGGTCGAGTACATGTTCAAGGACGTGCCGAAGTTCTCGAGCCTCGGCGACCGGATCGCGTACACGCTGCAGAAGATGGATGCGTTCAACATCGAGCGTGCGCTGATCGGAGTGTCTGCGAGCGACGAGGTCGCGAAGCGCGCGCTGAAAGAACATCCCGACCGCTTCATCGCCTCGTGCAGCACCGAACCGAACAACGGCATGGCGGACGTCCGCAACATCCAGCGCATGCACGACGAATTCGGCATCAAGGCCGTGGGGGCGTTCCCTGCCGGCTGCGTGCCCCAGGTGCCCATCAACGACAAGCGCTTCTACCCCGTCTACGCCAAGTGCTGCGAGCTCGACATCCCGATCTTCTGCTGTGTCGGCGTGCCCGGTCCGCGGATCCCGATGGCCTGCCAGCACGTCGAGCTGATCGACGAGGTGATGTGGTTCTTCCCGGAACTCAAGTTCGTGATGCGCCACGGCGCCGAGCCGTGGACCGAGCTGGCCGTCAAGCTCATGCTCAAGTGGCCGAACCTCTACTACTCGACCAGTGCCTTCGCACCGAAGTACTACCCGAAGGCCATCATCGACTATGCGAACACGCGCGGCGCCGACCGCGTCCTGTATGCAGGCTATTTCCCGATGGGTCTCTCCCTCGAGAGGATCTTCGGCGACATGCCCAAGGTGCCCTTCAAGGACGAGGTCTGGCCGAAGTTCCTGCGCGAGAACGCGATCCGTGTGCTGGCACTCGATCGCTGAGCGGCGCGGCGCCGGCAATGCTTCACGGAGTCTCGGCGGCGACCACGGCCGCGAGCGCGCTGCGCTCGGCCTCGCGGGGTGCACGAACGCATCGCGAGTTCGCGCCGAGGATCATCGTCTCGCGTGTTCGCGCGCCGTATGCGGGCCACGGGCCGAGACGATCACAGTGCGGTCGACCGCGATGCGCGAAGGCCGTCCAGGCGTCCATGACGTCTTCGGCGATCCGCTCCGGTACTTCACCGGCGCCCGTCAACGCGGCGATGCCCGGCACGTCGAGATTGCCGAACGTGAACGGTACGTCGAGCGCATGGCAGGATCCGAGTTCGCCGTGCTCGGCGGGCGATGGCCAATCGAACAGATACATGAAGGTCGCGGGCTGATGGGCGACGTGATGCTCTGCCATGCGGATCGCCGGGCCGCGCATCGCGAGATCGGTCTGCACGGCGTACATCAGATCGATACCGGCGAGCGATTCGCCACGAGCCGTGCGCTCGCGGCGGTAGATGTCGAGCACGGCTGCCGCTCGAGGGCGGCCGTCGTCCCCGAGACCCGGGATGCTCTCGGTCAGCACGCGGATGACGATCTCGTCCGCGAGTTCGACGGGCCTGGCGCCGAACTTGAACAGCTGCAGTTCGTCTCGCGTGGTGCCGAGGATCAGTGGCACCCGTGCGGCTCGACCGGCGCGAACGGCCGCCATCGGACGCTCCGGCAGGATCTCTCCGTCGACGACCGGGGCGAAGTACATCCCCGTCTTCCACGCGCGTTCGCTCGCGCACTTCTGCTGTGCGGCGAGCAGCGCACTGATCGGCACGTCACGCAACGCACCGCGCGAAATGCCGAGGGTCGCGAGCAGGTGCGCGGTCCGTTCGTCGGCTTCACCCGGAGTGAGGAAACCGTCCGGTGCCCCGCTCTGCACGATCGCGCCGTGGAAGAGGCCTCGCGCCGAGGGCGCGGCGAGCAGGGCACAGATGCTGCCCGCACCGGCCGACTCGCCGAACAGCGTGACCCGATCGGGATCACCGCCGAACGCGGCGATCTGATCGCGCACGAAGCGGAGCGCAGCGATCTGATCCTGCAGGCCGAGATTCGTGCAGACGGGGCCTCCCTCCGCGTTGTCGGCCGCGAGGTGCAGATATCCGAGGGCACCCACGCGATAGTTGAACGTCACCACCACGACGTCGCCGCGCGCAGCGAGTCGCGCTCCGTCGTAGATCGTACCACTGCACGCCCCCGAGATGAAGGCACCGCCGTGGATCCAGACCATCACGGGACGACGCCGGTGATCGACGCCAGGCGTCCAGATGTTCAGCGTCAGGCAGTCCTCATCGAACGACGTGGTGGCCGCGGTGCCCAGCAGCTCGAGGAGCGGACCACCGACCTGGGGTGGCGTGGCGCCGTACGAAAGAGCGTCGCGCACACCGGGCCACGGCAACGCGGGACGCGGCGGCGCGAAGCGGTGCGGGCCCGAAGGGGGTTCGGCGAACGGGATCCCGCGAAACGCGACGAGCGGTCGATCCAACCGTCGAAGCAACCGGCCGCGCACGACTCCGAGGCCCGTGATCGCGTCGGTCTGCATGGCGCCCAGTGTAAACGATCGGATCGTGCGCGATCCGCTTCGGTGCGTGTGAACATCCGGATTCCCATGGAGGTGGACGATGCCCGATGAACGCGGCGTGACCCGTTATGAAGTGATGCCCATCGCCCCGGTCGACTCGCAGACGAGCTACTTCGACGCCGACGCCGTGGTGATCGGCGTCGAATACCGATTGCTCGACGATGCGATCGCGGCAGCGAGCGCGACGGTTGCCGCGAAGGGATCGGATCGCGGTGTGGCGACCGGCATCGACGACCGCGGTGTGGCGATCCATGTCTTCGGCGTGCGCGGTAAAGAGCAGCTCGAACACCTGCGCTTCGACTGCTTCGACGAGGATCCCCACTACCACTACGTGTCGTGGCGCGACCGGACCAACGAGATGATCCACATCGACCCGATCGCCGACGGCGATCCGCTCGAGTGGGCGCTCGCGCGCATCCGGACACGCCTGCCGCAGATGCTGGCGCGTGCGGGTGCGGCCGACGTCGCCGCGCGGGTCGACACCGCCGTCGTCGAGTCGATCCTGCCGCGAGTCACCGAGGCCGCCTACCGGGCACGCTTCGAACATGACGTCGATGCGATTCGACGCACGGCGCTCGAGGGAGGTCGAAAATGAACACTCATCTATCCGGAACAGGCGACTCCCGGTCGGCGCGGATCCGTGCAGGCCTCGGACATCCGGTGGTCGACGCCGATGGGCACTGGATCGAGACGGCTCCGGTGATGAAGCGCTTCTTCCTCGATTTCGTTAAGGATCTCGGCGGCGGGGATCTCGCGGTGCGCTTCGAAGCTGCCGGTGGCCTCGACTATGACGACACCGTATTGCGTCCCTGGAGTGCGCTCTCCGACGGACAGCGGAAGGCGATCTGGGCACCGCGACCGCCGTGGTGGACGCTGCCCGCCGCCAACACCCTCGACCGGGCGACCGCGCATCTGCCCCGACTGCTCTACGAACGGCTCGACGACTTCGGGATCGACTTCGCGGTCCTGTACCCGAGCCGCACCCTGACCACGCCGGCATTGAAGGACGCCGAACTCCGACAGATCGCGTGCCGCGCCCTCAACGTCTATCACGCCGAGTTGTACGGCGGCTTCGCGGATCGCATGACGCCCGTCGCGATGATCCCGATGCACACGCCCGACGAGGCAATCGCCGAACTCGAGCACGCCGTGACCGGACTCGGGATGAAGGCCATCATGATCAACGGCCTGATCCATCGTCCGATCGGTCCGGTTCTAGCGGGCGATGCGGGGATCGCAGGCCGGAAGCCGAACTGGGGTTCGGGCTCCGGTGAGCGCATCGACTGTCTCGGACTCGACAGCGAGTACGACTACGACCCGTTCTGGCGACGCTGCGTCGAGCTGAAGGTGGCACCCGCTTCCCACACCCCGGGCATGGGTTGGGGGAGCCGTCGCTCGACGTCGAGCTACGTCGCCAATCACATCGGTTCGTTCGGCGCGAGCATGGAGGCGCTCTGCCGCTCGCTCTTCCTCGGCGGCGTGACACGGCGCTTCCCGGAACTCTCGTTCGGCATGCTCGAAGGCGGCGTCTCGTGGGCATGCGAACTGTACGCGGGGCTCGTGTCGCACTGGGAGAAGCGCAACTCCGTCTCGATCCACCAGCTCGATCCCGCGAAGATCGACCGCAGGCTGCTGCTCGAACTCTTCGAGCGCTACGGGGACGAGCGCATGCGAGAGCACGGCGAGGCGATTGCCACGTCGTTCCAGCGTCTGGAGCCCGAGCCTCCGGTCCTCGACGAATACGCGGCCTGCGAGATCGAGAAGAAGGAGGACATCCGCGACCTCTTCGTGCCGCGTTTCTACTTCGGCTGCGAGGCGGACGACGCCATGGTGGCCTGGGCGTTCGACGAGCGGATCAATCCGATGGGATCCCGACTCCGCGCCATGTTCAGTTCGGACATGGGCCACTGGGATGTTCCGGAGATGAGCGGGATCGTCGAGGAGGCCTACGAGCTCGTCGAGCATGGCACGATCGACGAGGCGGACTTCCGCGAGTTCGTCTGCACGAACCCCGTGCGCTTCTATACGACGGTCAATCCCGACTTCTTCGCCGGCACGCGCGTCGAAGCGGAAGCGGCGAAGATCGTCGCATCGGATCGCTGACATGGGCGCTCTTTCCGGCCAGGTGGCCGTCGTGACAGGCAGCAGCCGCGGCATCGGGCGCGGCTGTGCGGTCGAACTCGGACGCGCCGGCGCAACCGTCTATGTGACCGGTCGCACCGTCGAACCCCGCCGGAGTCTGCCGGGAACGGTCCGCGCAACCGCC
>JANOFF010000094.1:0-25160 GCA_031413515.1 bacterium | reverse complement strand
TGCGCGCAACTACAGCGATCTGCCGCTCTGGGACCTTGTGTTCGGAACGTTCGCCAACCCGCGGATGATTGCGGAGGACATCGCCGTCGGCTTCGAGCCCGGGAGGTCGCGGCGCGTGTTGGCGATGCTCTTCTTCGTGGATGTGAACAGAACCGTCGCCGAGGATAGGAAGGACAAGGGCGATTCTGGCATCGAACTTCCTGCAAGGGGCGTTCGGTAACATCCCTCATCAGTGGAAAAACGGACGCCTGAGCCGACGATCCGGCCGCTCAGAGGCCAGATCGGCGCCTCAGGAGTTCGCTTCCCCACCGAAGAGTGACGTTACAGAACGCCTCTTACCGGAACTCCGGGGCTAAGGTCGCTTTTTTTCGTCCAATTTCCGCGCCGTCACTCGCCGAGCTCCGCGCCCAGGCGTCGGACGTGGCCCGTCGAGCCGACCTCGCGATAGAGCTCGAGCGCGCGACTCAGCTGCGAGCGCGCCTCCTGCTCGTGATTGCCGAGCGCGGAAAGCCTTGCTCGCTCCTCCGCCACGAGCGGCGCGTAGGCACGCGTCCCGCTCTCCTCGACCAGCCGCTCCGCGTCGGCGAGAAGCGCTGCGACGCGATCGCTGGCCGCGGCCCCGTCGAGGGTGCGGAAGTCGCGAGATTGCGAGATGCGTGCGCGCAGGAGATTCGTCCGCGCGGCGGGAACGAGGATCGGCGCGTCGGCCATCTCCCGGGCCTGCTGCTCCTGTCCGGCGGCGAGATACGCCTCCGCCAGCAAGCCCGTCGTGAGATCCCAGGAAGGGGCCCCGCTCCCCTCGCACTCCTGTTTGACATAGCGTCCACTTATCAGTCATCGAGCGGAAAAGGGGGCTTGAAGCTCCTATCCGCTCGACGTGAGCCGCGCGGCGTGCGAGAGATGGTGACAGGGACGGTGCACACGGTGGACGAGTCGTCGCGATACGAGGAGATTCGACAGCGTCACCTGGCGCGACTCGCCGAGCTTTTAGCCGAGCAGGTGGCGGCCATCGACTGGAGCGAAGCGCAGCTGCGCGCCGCGCAAGACGCGAGGCTCCGCGTCCTGGTGAGCACGGCAGTGGCGCAATCAGCGTGGCATCGGAAGCGGCTTTCCCACATCGACGTGCGTGGGCTGACGGCAAGAGATCTCGGCGATCTCCCGACGATGACGAAGACCGACTTGATGGAGAACTTCGACGACATCGTCACCGATCGCCGGCTCAGCCGTGAGATCTGCGAACGTCATGTGGACGCGTTGACCAGCGACACCTATCTGCTCGACGAGTTTCATGTGATCGCCTCGGGCGGCTCGAGCGGTCAACGCGGCGTCTTCGTGTTCGACTGGGACGCGTGGGCGATCTGTTTCAGCTGCATCGGCAGGTTCTCGGTCCGCGAGCGAGCATCGGACCCAGCACTGGCAGCGATCGTGCCCGTCATCGCGACCGTCGCCGCCGCCAAGGCCTCCCATCTCTCCGCGGCAATCGGCCAGACCTTCGCGGGTCCACACCGGCGGCACCACCGGTTCCCTGTGAGCGAACCCATCGAGCGGATCGTCGCGGGCATCAACCAGGTGCAGCCGACCATATTGGCGGGCTACAGCTCCTTTCTTCCTCGTCTCGCGGCAGAAGCACGCGCCGGACGGCTGCGCATCTCTCCAAGCCGGATCATGGCCATCTCCGAGCCGCTCCTTCCCGAGGCTCGAGCCGATCTCGAAGCGACTTGGGGTGTGGCGGTCTGGAGCAGCTACGGCACGTCCGAGGGACTACAGACCGGTTTCTGCGGACACGGGTCGCATCTCCCCGACGATCTCTGCTTGGTCGAATCGGTCGGGCCGCACGGGGTTCCCGTCCCCGTGGGCACGACATCGGAACGGGTCTACTTCACGAACCTCTACAACCCGCTGCTGCCGCTCATCCGCTTCGAGGTCACCGACGAGATCACCATTCTCGACGGCAGCTGTCCGTGCGGTTCGGTGTTCCGTCGCATCGCCGACCCGCTCGGGCGACTCGACGACTCCTTCGTCTACGCGAATGGTACGTCGATCCACCCCCACCTCTTCCGTGCCTGCCTCGGCCGCCAACATCTGATCGAATACCAGGTGCGTCAGACCCCACACGGCGCGGACGTCACCGCGGTCAACTCGGGCGACATCGACACCAACGCGTTGGCTCGACAAGTCGAGGACGCGCTGCGTGACTTTGGACTCCCGGAGCCCAAAGTGACGATCACGCTCGCTGACCACCTCGACCGCCAAACGACTGGGAAGCTCAAACGGTTCATCCCGATGGGCTGACGGATCAATCAGAATCCATAGAGCCGCGCGGGATTTTCGACCAGGATCTTCCGGCGCAACCCCTCGTCGCTGACCCATTCGTTGAAGAGATCCACCAGGTGGCCGTCGTCCGGCATGTCGCGGGTCATGTGCACGTGCGGCCAGTCGCTGCCCCAGATGAGCTGATCGGGATTCGTCGCGATCAGCGCGTCGTGCAGCGGGCGGACGTCTTCGTAGCCGGGAAATACCTGCGAGAGTCGATACGCCGTCAGCTTCACCCATACTTTTCCGCTCCCCAGCAGCCGGAGCAGAGCCTGGAACGACCGGCTCGAGATGCCCTTGGCAACATTGGGCAGCGCCATGTGATCGAGCACCAGCGGCACGCCTTGCGCCACGAGGCGGTCGGCGATCGGAATCAAGAGCCCGAGCGGCGTCCACACCTGGGCATGCCAGCCGAGCTCGCGCAGCGTCGGAGCCATCTGGTCCAGCTCGTCGAGACCGACCGCTCCCGTGAACCCCTGCACCTGGCCGAAGCGAGCTCCGCGCACGCCCGCCGCATGCATCACCGCAAGCTCTGCGTGAGGCACACGACGATCGAGGACCGCGACACCGCGGAGGCGCACGGGGCTCGCGCGGAGCGCGTGCAACATGGCCCGGTTGTCGGTCCCGTAGGCCGACGCCGTCACCAGCACGCCGCGGGCGAATCCGATGGCGTCGAGCATGTCGAGATAGGCTGCTGCCGGAAGCTCCGGACTGTCGTAGCTCCGGTCCGCGGCCGGCGGATACTGATCGTAGGGACCAAAGACGTGGGCGTGCGCGTCGCACGCGTTGGCGGGAACAGGCTTCCGTGGTGCTCGTGATGGAATGATCGGGAGCATCGCCTAGGCGACCCGAGCGCGCGCGATGTGGAAGACGGCAGGTGAGCGCAACGCGGCCTCGTCCTCCGTACAGTACTTGCGCCAGAGTTGTTCCCCGCTGAAGTCCTCGACCAGGCTGAACCCCACAGGTCGTAAGTCCTCCGCGAGCTGGGTTGGATCGAAACCCGAGATGTAGGGCTCGCCGAGGGCTGCAACTCTGGAGCGCAGGTCGCGAATCGACTCGGACCCGGCGTCCAAATCGCGCTGGTCCATATAGGTGAAGACCAGCTCGCTCCCCGCTACCGCGCCCGCGGCGATCGCGCGCAGCGTCGTCAGGTTGGCCTCGCGGGTCAGATATACCGTCACGCCGAGCCACGAGAAGAACGCCGGCTCGGCGCTCCGATAGGGTGAGCGCGCCAGCGCCGTCGCGAGCGGTTCGCAACTCAGATCGGCGGCCTCGAAATGCAGCCTCGGCGGGACCGGCACACCGCACGCGCGCAGGCGCTCGCGCTTGAAGGCCTGACTCGCCGGATGATCGATCTCGATCACGTTCACGTCCTGCGCGAATGCCGGCTGGCGTAGGGCGAAGCTGTCCATACCGGCGCCGAGGATCACATACTGACGGACGCCACGCGCCACGGCAGCCGCCAGGGTCTCTTCGGTGTAGCGCGTGCGCAGAATTACCACCCCATAGCCCGGCGACCTACGAAACCTGGCGTCCGAACCGAGCGTCGCGCGTTCGGCGTCCAGCACGAGCCGATCACCCCACGGATCGTCGATGTGCTTGGGGCTGTCGAACCGGGTGTGGAGCGCTCGCATCAGCGATGTCCCCAACGCCGTTTGGCTGGCTTTGGTCTCGTTCATTGGCGCCTCCCGCGTCCGGGCTAGTGCAATATCTCTTCTGTAAAAGGCAACGCCTTAGCGCGTAGAGTTGAGATGGCGGGCCAAGCCCGCTCTCCTTGTGGGTAACTACACACCGCAAGGAGTTTGCAGACATGGCCCACCACGAGGAGCAGCCTACCGCGATCGAGGGCGTTCTGGAACTGCTGAGCGAGCACGGGCTCGGAGCGATGGCCGAGGCGATGCAGACGTTGCTGAACGAGGCGATGAAGCTCGAGCGAAGCGAGTTCTTGCGCGCATCGCCGGGCGAGCGAACGGACGAGCGCGCGGGCTACGCGAACGGCATCAAGGACAAGGCGTTGCGAAGCAATGTCGGCGAGCTCGCGCTGCGCGTGCCGCAGGTGCGTCCGCTGCCGGGCGGCGAGTCTCTGGGTTTCTATCCGAAGTCGTTGGAGCGCGGGCTGCGGAGCGAACGCGCGCTGAAGCTCGCGATTGCGGAGATGTACGTGCAAGGCGTGTCGACCCGGCGCGTGACCGAGATTACGCGCGAGCTGTGCGGGCTCGAGGTGACGAGCACCGACGTGTCACGCGCGGCGGCCGAGCTGGACGGGCAGCTCTCGGCCTGGCGCGAGCGACCGCTGGGGCGCTGCGCGTACCTCGTGCTCGATGCCCGCTACGAGAAGGTCCGCCACGGCGGCTCGGTGATCGACTGCGCCGTGCTGGTGGCGATGGGCGTGCGCGAGGAAGACGGTAAGAGGACACTTCTGGGCGTTTCGCTCTCGCTCTCGGAAGCCGAGGTGCACTGGCGCGCGTTTCTCGAAGGGCTCCGCCAGCGCGTGCTCCAGGTGACGAAGCTCATCACGAGCGACGATCACGCGGGCCTGCGAGCGGCACGACGCGCCGTTTTCCCGAACCTGCCGTGGCAGCGGTGTCAGTTTCACCTGCAACAGAACGCCCAGGCCTACGTCCCCAACGTCGCCCTGCGCCCGCAGGTGGCTCGGGATCTGCGCTCGGTGTTCAACACCGCCGAGCGTGGAGAAGCGGACGAGCGGCTCGCGAAGCTCGTCGACAAGTAACGCAGGCCAGCGCCCAAGCTCGCCGAGTGGATGGAGACGAACGTGCCCGAGGGCCTCGCCGTCTTCGCGCTGCCCGAGCCGCATCGCCGGCGCCTGCGCACGACGAACGCACTCGAACGACTCAACCGCGAGCTGCATCGGCGAACGCGTGTCGCAACGCTGTTCCCCAACGAAGGCTCTCTCCTGCGGCTCGTCTCGGCGATGGCCGCCGAGATCAGCGAGGAGTGGGAGACCGGACGAATCTACTTGAACCCGGAGAGCGAGTGAGGACGCCAGCTCAACCGCTTTTACAGAAGAAGAGTTGCTTTATCGACATTCAGCGGGTCGCCATTCGAGGATAGGTGATACAAGCTGGATTCTCGGGTGTCGGGGTGTCCGAGAAGTGGAATTCTGTCAGCACCTCGCAGGAGGCGATTTCAAGCTGGGCAACCGTCGGCGGAGCGCCGTGTAGTGACGTTTGCGCGGGACGGACGCGGCCGGCGGTACGCTCGGGCGAGTCTGCGCACGCAGGTCGCCCCTTGGGACGTGGTCGATACCGAGTCTCGCGGGGTGGCGAGTCGGGGCTCGTCGCGTCACCACTCCTCGTCGATGGGCGTCTGGTCGAAATCCCAGAGCTCTTCGAGCTGGAGCGAGTGACCTAATTTGGTGTTGCTTGGCGTAGCCGGTGTTTCAGGCGGCGCCCGGGCGGGAAGTCCGATGGACGCGAGAATCCGTCGGGCGATCGCGGGGTCTTCGATGGCGGCGATGAGCCGGAGGGTCGACCCGCAGCGGGGGCCAACGCAAGGAGTCGACGGAGAAGACACGCTGGAGGAGCGCCGCCCACCTCGAGCGCACTCCGGCCGGGATGGCCCGTGGCAGCGCCGACCCAGGAAGGGGCCCCAGGAAGGGGCCCCGCTCCCCTCGCACTCCTGTTTGACATAGCGTCTACTTATCAGTCATCGAGCGGAAAAGGGGGCTTGAAGCTCCTATCCGCTCTCAAGCTCCACTCTGCCCGGCACACGTGGGCCACGATGGCCTTTCAGGCGCGCAAGAATCCCCGATGGATCGCCGATCAGCTCGGCCACTCTGATCCGCGGCCCTGACGATCCGGATCTACGCGCACGCGATGCCGGAGGACGACGTTGACCTGTCGTTTGCCGACTTCGCCGACCCTGGACGGCCCAATACGGCCCTCGTCGATTCGGTGACCGTCGCGGACTTCGCTAAGTCCGCGGAAATAGTGGCGCGCCCGGAACGACTTGCTGACCGGGTTTCGCCCGGCTTGCTGCGTCTCGTGCCCGGCTCGGGCGGGTGAGCGGCGCGATTGCCTCGACTCCGACGAAGCAAAAGTGGCGCGCCCGGAACGACTTGAACGTTCGACCCTCAGCTCCGCAAGCTGATGCTCTATCCAACTGAGCTACGGGCGCGCGGCCAGCATCGGACCCCTTGCGGAGCCCCCCTGCGGCACGGGATCGGCAACCTAGCGCAACCGATCGGGCGGTGGCGAGGTCCGGCCCCCATCGCATGGACGAATCCCGCCGCTCGAAGCCGGTCCTGGCCCGCTGCGCCGCGAGTCGACGACTTCGTCTACAGGACCAGGCGCGCCCGCAGCGCGAGGACGAATACCGTGTCGCTGATCGGCAGGGCCGAATCGACCACCTGTGCGTCGGCCGTGAGATGGAACCAGGGCGTGACGCCGAAGCTATAGAAGAACTCGCCGCCGAGTTCGTCGTCGATGCCGAGGCCTCGCAGCAGATCCTGATCACTCGCGCCCACGTAGAAGAATCCCGCCCCGTAGCGATCGCCCGCCCCGAACGGAAGCAGCCCGTTGCCGCCGAGACCCACGGCGGTGTTCCAGTGCACCGGGTTCGGATTTCCGTCCGAGAGGCCGAATCGGACGAACACCCCCAGGCCGCCTTCGCGGTCGCCCATCAGGAACTGATCGGCGTTGTAGTAGAGCGACCAGGTGTCGGCGGTGGTCGTCGGGACCGGCAGGCCCAGCAGGACACTGCCGATCACGAATCGCGAACTCGTCGCGATGTCGGTGCGCTCCGCCGCGACGCCGTAGAGGAATCCGAATGTCTGGCTGCCGGATCGCCCGGCCAGCTCGTGGGCGAAGACCCATTCGGTCGAGAACGTCGTGCCGTTCCAATCCTCGAAAGGGTTCGTGCCCGCTGTCTCCGACGTGCCGAAGACCGAGAACGAGCCCGCGAGGCGCTCGTTCGGCTCATAGAAGATCGACCCGCCGAGCGTCGCATTCGGGGCAGTCGCATTCGTGACGAGCGAATAAAGGAAGGCGTTGTTCAGGAAATGTTCGTTCGAGAGGGCCGATCCCGCGAACTCGTTGGCGTCGCCCTCGGCGGTGTTCAGGAGCCCTGCTGTGAGATAGAAGCCCGCGCCGATCGACTGGGTGTAGGAGAGCTCGGTGAAGGCCACCACCGGCTCGTCGAACTCGTCGACGACGTTCGGGTAGAGGGGCTCGTTACCGACCGGCGACGCGGTGCCGGCGCGCTGGATCATCGACTCGCCCACACGGCCCTCGACCCGCGTGCGGAGCAACCCGCCGGACCAGAGCCCCATGCGCTCGCTGTCGGCCTCGACGATCAGGTCGGACGAGTAGGTGTTGCCGATCTCGTTCTCGCTGGTGATCGCCTTGAACGGATCGCGCAGTCCGCCGGTCGCGAGGCCCTGGAAGGTGTACGTCGCGTCGAGATCGAATCGCAGCCCGTGCTCTTCGAGGCGGTCGCGGTAGCCCCCCCAGTCGCCAGTCGCGCGCGGCTGCGTCCAGACATCCCCGTCGGCCGAATCTCTGGCGGCCGCCTCGGCGCCCGGTCGCTCCGTATCGACCGACTCGATCGTCGACGGCGTCTCCGCGAGCGACGCGCTCTCCAGCGCGATCAGCGCAGCGAACGTCGTCAGCAAGCTGGCGACCCAGCGCACAGGAGACGAACTCCGCGTCATACCCGGCGGCCGGTGGGACGGCGCGGGCCAACTCGTTCTCGACCGGCAGGAGCAGTGGCGGATCGAGTCGCGGAAAGCCGACCAGGGCGAGTCCACCTCACAGCTTGATCCATCCGTCTCACCAGCCGATCGACCAGCTCAGGGCACGGCGCAGAGGGAGCGGCAGTCGTCACAGCCAGAGCGTCGGCGCGATGGTCGTGTAGATGGTCGAGAACCGCACCCTCTACTCGTCGATCGGATTGTCGGTCTCCCGCCTCGTGACAAACAGCCAGAACAGTGCGTCTCGATGCGAGCGCAGGTGCGGACCGCCCGAACCCCGTGCCGCTGGTTTTCGCGAACGGACGAGACCCAAAGATCGATATCAATGCGTGGCGGGTCAGGTTCGTTGCGCTGCTCGACCCCCGGTTACGCTGCGCAGACACGGCCGACATGCGGCGCACTGTCCGGTCGCTTCTGTGTCGAAATGACCGGCGCCTTCCCGAACCGAGGCGTAGCGACACATGACCAGGAACGCAGTTGCGCGTCCTCGGCGCCTTCCGCCGCTTGAAATCGAAGAAGGCGACGGAGGCGGCAAGCCGTACAGTGATTCGGCGCGCTCGGGCTTCGGCACACCACGTTGGCACGAGATATGTACGGGACTGACCTGCAGGGCATGCGTCGTCGAGATTCGAGGTCGAGGTGGAGCCGATGTTCGCGATGGGCGGGTCCCGGGTTCGGCGTGCAGGGCTGCTGCTCGCGTTGATCGGCGTGCTGGGGATCGGTTGCGGGCCGCCGGAGCCCGAGCCCGAACGGAAGTCGCTGCTCGAGAGCTTCGATGAGCCGGTCGTCGAGGTGCAGACCGTCGTGCTGCGGCGCGGCTCGATCGCGCAGCACCTGACGGCTCCGGGCAGCGTCATGGCGCGACGCGCGAGCCCGATCGGCACCGAGGTTCCCGGTCGCATCGTGCAGGTGTTCGTCTCTGTGGGCGATCGCGTGGAAGAGGGTGCGAAGCTCTTCGAGATCGATCGCACCCCCTACGCGATGGCGCTCCGAGGGGCCGAAGCCGGTTTCGAGGTGGCGCGCGCCGAGCGCCAGCAGATCGAGGCCGATCTGCGCCGCGGCGACCTGCTGAGCCGCGAGAAGGTGCTCTCGAGTACCGAGATGGAGCGGCTGCGCACCCAGCTCGCGGTGGCCGTCGCCCACGAGCGACAGGCGGCGGAATCCGTCGCACTCGCGCGTCACGATCTCGCGCGGACCGTGGTCGTGGCCCCCTACGCGGGGTCGATCTCCGAACGCCTGGCCGACGAAGGTGCGACCGCGCTGTCGCAGCCGCAGACCATCGTCGTGGTCCTCCAGGAGACGACGGAACTCGAGGCCCGTGCGTCGGTCCCGGAGAGCCAGATGGCGCTCGTCCGCCCCGGTGACCCTGCGCGCGTGATCATCGAGGGTCTTCCCGAGCCGGTCGCGACCCGCGTCTCCGCCGTGTCCGACACGATCGACCCGACCACCCGCACCTACCTCGTGAAGATCTCGATTCCGAACCCGGACCGCGTCATCAAGGCGGGCGTCTTCGCCCGGATCGAGATCGATGCAGGTCACCGGCTCGAGGCCGTGCTCGCACCGCGCGAGGCGATCCGCTTCGAAGATGGGCGCGCGCGGCTGCTCGTCGCGAGCGATGGCCGGGTCGAGCTGCGGCCGATCGAGGTGGGCGCCGTCTCGGAGACCGAAGCGGAGATCGTCACCGGCGCTGCCGCGGGCGAGATCGTGATCGTCGGCGAGGCCGCGCGCACGATCGCCCCCGGCATGCGGGTGAACGGACAGAACCTGGCCCGGAAGGAGGCGCCATGAGGCTTCCGGACGTCGCCATCCAGCGCCCCGTGTTCGCCGTCATGCTGGTTTCGGGGCTCGTGCTGTTCGGCGTGATCTCGATGAACCGCCTCGGGCTGGACCTGTATCCGCGCGTCGAGTTTCCCTTCGTGATCGTCACGACCGTGCTCGAGGGAGCGGCGCCCGAGACCGTCGAGCGCGAAGTCACGCAGGTGCTCGAGGAATCGGTCAACACGATCGAGGGGATCCGCTCGCTGCGCAGCTCTTCGAGCAATTCGCTGTCGCAGCTCTTCATCGAGTTCGAGCTCGAATCCGATCCGGCCGAGAAGGCGCAGGAGGTTCGCGACAAGGTCGCGGTCGTGCGCGCGTCGCTCCCTCGCGAGGTCGATCCGCCAACCGTCGACCGCGTCGATCCCGATGCCACTCCGATCCTCGCGGTTCTGCTCGCGGGCCCCGACTCGATCCGGACTCTCAGCGAGTACGCCGACAAGCGGCTCAAACCCCGCATCGAACGAATCGAGGGCGTCGGCTCCGTACAGCTCGTCGGCAATCGACCGCGCGAGCTGCGGATCTGGATCGATCCGGTCCGGCTGAGCGGCTACGAACTCGCGGTCGATGATGTGCTCGCCGCGATCCGACGCGAACACGTCGAGCTTCCGGCCGGTCGCATCGAGACGTCGCAAGGCGAGTTCACCCTCAAGACCAAGGGCAAGCTCGAGAGCGCCGAGCTGTTCGGCGGCATCGTCGTGATCAAACGCGCGGATCGCGTCGTCCATCTGCGCGACGTCGCCGTCGTCGAGGACGGCATGGCCGAAGAGCGCACAGTCTCGTACCTGAACGGGCGTCGCGGGGTGGCGATGCTCGTGCGCCGCCAGTCGGGCGAGAACACCGTCGCCGTGAGCGATGCGGTCAAGGCCGAGCTCGGGCGCATTCGTGGGCAGCTGCCCGCAGGCTACGAAATGATCGAGGCTCTCGATCTCTCGCGCTTCGTGCGCAGCTCGGTTCGCGACGTGGCGACCGGTCTCGCCTGGGGGGCCGCGCTGGCTGCCGCGGTCGTGCTGCTGTTCTTGCGCAACGCCCGCTCGACGATGATCACCGCCGTGATCATCCCGGCCTCGATTCTCGGGACGCTCCCGATCCTCTACTTCCTCGGCTTCACGCTGAACAGCCTGACGCTGATGGCGCTCTCGCTCTCGATCGGCTCGTTGATCGACGATGCGATCGTGCTGATCGAGAACACCTACCGGCATCTCGAGGCGGGTGAGAGCCCGAAGGCGGCGGCGTCGCTCGCGACATCCGAGATCGGCATGGCGGTACTCGCCACCAATCTCACGAACTGCGCCGTGTTCATCCCGATCGCCTTCATGGGCGGCGTCGTCGGTCGCTTCTTCCGCGAATTCGGGCTGGTGGCTGCGGGCGCGGTCGTCGTCTCGACGCTGATCGCGCTCACGTGGACGCCGATGCTCTGCTCGCGCTACCTGCGCGTGCAGAAGCGGCAGCCGCTCGTCTATCGACTGCTCGAGCGCGGGGGCACCCGGCTCGAGCATCAATACCGGCGCGTGCTCGCCTTCGGTCTGAACCATCGCATCCTCGTGCTGATCTTCGCCGCGGTCAGCGTCGGGGGAGGGATCGCCGTCGCGAAGGCGGTGCAGCTCGACTTCGTGACCGCCGAGGATCGTGCCGAGTTCAACATCTGGATGGAGCTTCCCCTCGGCAGCACGGTCGAGCGGACGCGCGGCGCGGTGAAGAAGGTCGAGCTCGCGCTCTCGCAGCGGCCCGACGTGCGCGCGCTCTTCTCGACGATCGGCTCGGGACAGCAGAAGCGCGTCAACGAGGCACAGATCTACGTCCAGATCGTCCACAAGAGCGAGCGTCCTGCCACCCAGGCCGAGGTGATGAGCGAGATCCGCAAGCAGCTGCCGGGCCTCGACATCGAGCTGCGAGACTTCGCGGTCGAAGACGTCCCGATGTTCGGGATGATCGGCTCGCGCAACGCCCAGGTGATGTATGCCGTGCGCGGACCTGACACCGACGTCCTGCAGCGTCACGCGCACAACTTGATCGGGCGCATGCGGGATGCCGGTGGCTTCACGGACCTCGCCATGTCCTACGAGACCGGGAAGCCCGAGATCTCGCTCGAGATCTCGCGCGAGCGCGCCGCTGATCTCGGCGTTCCCGCGCTGCAGATCGGGCAGACGATATCCGCCCTCGTGGCGGGCGTGAAGGTGACGACCTTCGAGGAGATGGGCGAGCGGTACGACGTACGCGTGCAGGTCGAGCCCGAGTACCGCGACGATCCGTCGAAGCTCGACCTCGTCCGCGTGCGGGCGATGGACGGAGCGCTCGTCCCGCTGCGCAATCTCGTGAGCACGCACATCGGCAGCGGTCCCGTGCAGATCGATCGCGACGGTCGCACCCGCGCCATCACGGTGCTCGCAAACCTCGACGGCAAGGCAGCCGGAACCGCGGACGAAGAGGTGGTGCGCTTCGCACGGGAGATCGGCATCAGCGGCGAGTACGAGCTCGAAGGTGTCGGACCGACGGAGCGGCTGCGCGAGACCCTCTCGGCCGTGGGCTTCGCGTTCGTCGTCGGTCTGATCACGATGTACATGATCCTCGCCGTGCAGTTCGACTCGTTCATCCATCCGTTCACCATCATGCTCTGCGCGCCCCTGTCGTTCATCGGGGCGTTCGCCGCCGTGGCGCTGATGGGCGTGCGGCTCGACCTGATGGGCCAGATCGCGTTCCTGATGCTGATGGGCGTCGTGATGAAGAACGGCATCCTGCTCGTCGACTATGCCAACCAGCTGCGCCGCGCCGGACGCGGCGTGCGCGAGGCGATGCTCGAGGCCGGACCGATCCGGATGCGGCCGGTGATGATGACGACGGTCTCGACCGTCTGCAGCATGTTGCCGGTCGCGCTCGGACGCGGTGACGGATCCGAGTGGCGGGCGCCGATGGGCATCATCTCGATCGGGGGGCTCGTGACCTCGACGCTGCTCACGCTGCTGGTCGTCCCCGTCGTCTACACGCTGCTCGACGACGCGGGCGGGCTGCTGCGCCGGATCCGCCTGAGGGGCCGGGCCGCGAGGGCCGAGGTGGCCACAGTCTCGAGCGAGCCCTGACCACTGCGGGCCCTGGCCGCACAGGAAGGGCTCCTGCCTCGCGAGCCCGGCCGAGGTGCTCTGGCCGCGTTCAGACCGGGCCGTCGCGGCAAGATCGAGTCTCCGCGTGCTCTTTCACTTTGCTCACGCGGCCGCTCCCCACTACGATGCACTCTCTTCAGCTGGAGGCGGGAACATGCGCGTGATGGGTACCGTGGTGGAAGCAGAGTCCGGAAAGCCGCTCCAGGGGCTGCGCGTGCGGGCCTTCGACAAGGATCTGATCTTCGACGACAAGCTCGGCGACACGCTGACCGACGCCGAAGGCAAGTTCACGATCGCGTACACCGAGGCGCAGTTCCGCGACTTCCACGAGACGTTGCCCGATCTCTACATCCGCATCTACGACGGATCCGGCAAGAAGCTGCTGTTCAGCTCGGAGAAGGCGGTCCGACGCAGCGCAGAGATCACCGAGCACTTCGACGTCAAGATCGCGAAGGCAAAGCTCGCCTGACACGCGCCGCACCAGCGGACCGTCGCACGCAGAGCGAACGCGCTGGGCAGAGCGCTTGCTACCGCGCCTCTCCCGGGTTTCGATCCAGCGCTCGGGCGGCGTCCATCTGCTTACGCGCCTCGTCCGGGCGTCCGAGACGCGTCAGAACTTCGGCCAGCTTCTGGTGCGCGGCGACATCGGGCCGGAGGCGGACGAGCTGGCGATAGTTGGAGGCCGCTTCCTCCAGCATTCCCTGCTCGACCAGGATCGTCGCGAGCTGGTCATAGGCGGCCGGCTGCTCCGGGGCTGACTCGATGGCGTCGCGCAGCATCGCGATGCCTTCGTCGACTCGGCCCTGCTCCTTCAACACGATGCCGAGCCCGACGAACGTCTGTGGGCTGGGACTCGCCGCGAGAGCGGCGCGGAAGTGGCGCTCGGCCTCGGCGAACTCGCCGCTCCGGGCCAGGGACGCCGCCAGGTTGTAGTGCGCCGACGCCGAACCGGGGTCGAGCGCGAGCGACGCGCGGTACTGCTCGATCGCCTCTTCGGTCATGCCCTGGCGTTCGAGCACGAAGCCGAGGTCGTTGTGGATCGCGGGCTGGGCTTCGATCGCCAGCGACTCGACGTAGTGGGCCTCGGCCATCTCGAGTTCGCCGAGGTCGATCGCGGCGAGCGCCATGTTGTTGTGGGCCTTCGCGTGTCTCGGATCGATCGCGAGCGCTTTTTCCAACTCGACGACCGCTTCCTGGCTCTTGCCCTGCTGGAACAGCGAGAAACCGAGCGCGTTCAGGAGCTCGACGTTCTCGGGCTCGACGGCCAGCCCGCGCTGATAGGAACGGACGGCGTCGGGGTAGTTGCCGGTCCGTTCGTTCGCCATGCCCGCCCGAAGAAACGAGTAGGCGTCGAGGAACTGCTCCTTGATCTTCGCGATCGCGGCGGCGGGCAGCGGGACGAACTCGGGGATGTTGGCGGCGCGGTCGGTCCCGGTGAAGCGCTCGAGCACCACCGGGGGCGTGGACTCGCCGTCCTCATCGATATGGGTCAGGAAGAGCTGCGTGTACGGTGTGTTGACCTTCGATGAGAAGACGAGCCACCGGCCGTTGGACGACCAGCTGTGCCAGGAATTCATCAGCGGCGTGTTGGCGCGCAGGCGCCGGGCCTCGCCTCCCTCGGCCGGAACGATGTAGAGCTCGCTGTCCGGCATCAGCAGCATGTAGTTCTCGGCCTTGCAGAAGATGATCCACCGGCCGTCTGGCGAGAACTTCGCGAAGAAGTTGCTCTTGCCGTTGTGCGAGGCGCCCAAGATCGGCTCGGCCTTTCCCCCACGGCCCTCGTTGAACGGAACCCGATACAGATCGAACTTGAACGGCTGCTTGTCTTCGATGAACTCGGGGACGTCCTTCTCGCTCAGCAGGATGTTCTGGGCGTTGGTGATCGAGTCCTTGCGGTAGACGTTGGTCCGCGCGAACACGATCGATTGGCCGTCGGGGCTCCAGGTCGGGTTGCTCTGTACGAACTCGGGATCGTCGGCGCCCGGCAGCGGCTGAAACGTGCCCGTCTTCGTGTCGTAGACGACGAGGATGCCTTTGATCGGGAAGAACAGTTGCGAGAACGCGATCTCGGGCGTCGCCACGAAGACCGCGCGGTCCTTGACCGTGCTGATCACATAGCGACCGTCGGGCGAGACCTGGGAAAGGAGCCCGAACGTCGCTTCGCCATCGTCCTTCTTGTAGTCGCTCCAGGTGATGATCTTCTCGTCGTCCATCAGCATCTGCTCGGAGACCGGCAGGATCGCGTAGCCACCCTTGTCGTTCCCGTAATCGACGTCGAGGCCGAGCACGCTGCCGTTGCCAGAGAAGGAGTGGCAGTTCCCGCAGACCGGCAGGTTCTCGAGCACGATGGGCGGTGCGACTTCGGAGTCGATCGAGCCGAAGCGCCAGCGGATGCGCGACGGGTCCTGCACGGCCTTGATGAAGGGCAGTGGAACCTCGCGGTAGAAGATCGAATCGCCGACCGGGTCCGTCGACGTCCGGATGCGGACGATCGCCGCCGAGGCGGGCAGCGCATCGGAGCCCACGCCGACGACGGCCACCTCGGCCTCTCGCGCCTCGCTTCGCCGCTTGATGGCGGCCCAATCCGCCTCCGAGGGACGCCAGCGCGGTTCCGCGGTCGGGAATCGGAGAACGTCCTCCGCTGTATCACCGAACCGCAGCACGACCTCCCACTGCGTGACTCCCTCGGTCTCGTCGTTCCAGACGAACGTCGGGGCGACGATCTCGGGCGGGAAGAGGGTCTCGTCGAGGGGATAGGTGATCTCGAGTCGACCGGAGGCTTGGCTCGGAAAGTCGATCGGCGGAGGCCCGGAATCCCCGCCGCAGGCGCAGATCACCAGCGAGATCGCGAGCAGGAGCCCGACTTCGGCCAGAGCCGTCCGTTCACGGACACCTCTGCGGGCTCGAAGTCGATCTCGCGGGTCCATCACTTCGGAGACTCTCCCTTCGGACAACCCGATGAGGCAGCTGCTCGGCCGGCCCCCCTGCCGCCCTACCCCGCGGGCTTCTCGCGATTCCCGGGGACCGCCGGCGCGAAGTCGATCGAGGCATTCGGGCAAACAGCGCCCGACGATAGCGGGGCATGGGCCATGGCGATTCCCCACGATTCGAAATTGACATCGCGACGCCATCCGGGGTAGAAAGGACATGCGGGTAAGTTGCCGCTCCACACGTCCTGCGAAATCGAATTGGGCCGAGGATCGAGCCCGGAGAACACATCGAGATGAGTCTGCTCCGCTTCAGCACGTTTCTCGGGATCGCCGTATTGGCGACCGCTACCACTGCCGCCGCGCACGTCCATCGCGTGCATCCGGGACAGTCGATCCAGGACGCGATCGACGGCGCCTCGCCCGGCGACACGATCCTCGTCGAACCCGGGACTTATCAGGAAGACGGCACCAGCACCTACGGGCTTCACATCACGACCGACAACCTGCGCCTGATCGGCAAGGTGATCCCCGGCCAGGGCGATGCGGGCAAGGTCCGCCTGCTGCATTCCGGCTCCCAGGAGACGGGGATCTTCGCGGCTCCTCCGGGTTGCGGGTACAAGGATTCCGCCTGCGCGGGCGAGCTCCAGGGCTTCTACGTCCGCGGTTTCACCGTCGAAGGCTTTCCGCAGAACGGCATCCAGACCCGCTGGGTGAACGGATTCAAGTTCATCCGGAACGAATCCGTCGAGAACCTGAACAACGGCATCTACCCGACACTGTCCGCGAACGGGCTGGTGCAGAACAATGTCTCCTACGGCTCGCTCGATACAGCGATGTGGATCGCCGGTTCCGAGAACGTCCGCGTGATCGGCAACGAGGTCTACGGCAGCCCGATCGGCCTCGAGATCACGGTGGCCAACAACGTCTGGGTGACCCACAACGACATCCACGACAACACCGTCGGTGTCGGCTTGTTCCATCCGAATGCGGCGGGCAATCCGCCGCGGCCGGTCATGGCCAACTGGGTGATCGCCGGAAACTACATCCACGACAACAACCTGCCGAACCCCGCGCCGCCCGAGAGCTTCCAGGCCGGCGTGCCGCAGGGAGTCGGCGTCCTGCTGCTCGGTGTCTCCGACCACGTGATCGCGGGCAACCGCATCGAGGGCAACGAGTTCGTGGGGATCGGGGTTCTCGGCTGGTGCACGGCCACGTCGCTCGGCGACCCGGCCCGCAACTGCGAGAACTCTCCACCGATCGCGGATCCCTCGGCGAACAACAACACGGTCGTCCTGAACTGGCTACGCGAAAACGGTGCGAACCCGCCACCGATCGGCCTCCCGGGTGTCGACATCCTCTACATCCAGAGCCCGCCCTTCGAGCCGGGTACCGGCAACTGCTTCGAGAAGAACAAGCCGAAGGACGGGCTCACGTTCTTCGCCGCCACGGTGGATGGACTGCTGCCCACCGACGGGTGCTAGTTCATCGATTCGACTAGCGTCGGACACATCAGTCGACCTCAAACTACAGAAGCCGGAGGCTTCGCCCGCAACCAGGTGAAGCCTCCGGTTTCGTTTTGCGGCGCCGGTCAGAGGATCGAAGTGTCTCCCCATCCCCTTGCCGAGACGATCGAGAGGCACGGCTGCAAGGTCGTCCTCCGTCGGGTAGAAGGCCCCGAGGCCAGGGAACTCTTCTTCTCCTGCCAGCCACCCGCCGACGCCGCCGACGCGGGCCAGCAGGCCGAGGCGATCTATCTCGCGATCCTCGACGTCCTCGAAGCCGAAGGGGGGAGCTTCGAGTCGGTCGTCTGCGAGACGCTCTTCCTGCGGAACCTGCGAGCGAACATCGAGTCCGTGCGCGCGGCGCGCCGTCGGGCTCTCGCAGCGGGTGCCGGCTCGACTCGTCGATCGGGTTCTCATCGACCTGCCACGAGCGAGATCGAGCAACCCCCGTTGAACGAGGCGGCCTGCCTCGAGGTCGCGCTGCAGGCGGTGCTGCCGAACGGGCCGCCGCTGCGGGTCGACACCTTCGAGGCCAGATCCGATTGCGGCTGCCCAGAGTGCGCGCGCGCGCATGGCTCGAGGGTCCGCGTCGGCGAGCAGGACCGGTTCTATGCGAGTGGCCTCTGCGGGCGGGGCGAGGACGGCTACCAGCAGGCGCTCGCCATGTTCGCCGCCGCCGAACGCCTGCTGCAGCAGGCGGGGATGGAGTTTCGCGACGTCGTGCGCACCTGGATCCATCTTCGCGAGATGGATCGAGACTATGCGAGTCTGAATCGAGCGCGGCACGAGTTCTTCGCGGCGCGGGGCATCGATCCGGCGCCGGCCAGCACCGGCATCGGCGGCGGGCCGGTTGCCGCCGAGCACGATCTCTGTCTCGGCGTGTACGCCGTCAAGCCGGTAGACCCGTCGGCGCGGACCGTGATGACCTCGCCGACTCTCAACGAAGCCATGCAGTACGGCGCCGACTTCGTCCGCGGCATGAAGGTGGTGGAGGCGAACAAGATCGCGCTCCACGTCTCGGGGACGGCAAGCGTCGACGAGGCCGGCCGCACCGCGCATCCGGGGGATTTCGACGCCCAGGCGGACCGCATGCTCGTGAACGTCGCTGCCTTGCTCGAAGGTCAGGGCGCCACGTTCACCGACGTGGTCTCTGCCGTTTCGTACCTGAAGCACCCGGCGGACGCCCGACGTCTTCGCGCGAAGTTCCGCGATGCGGGCTTCGAGGGCTTCCCCAACGTGCTGGTCGCGGCGCCGATCTGCCGGCCCGATCTGCTGTGCGAGACGGAAGTACTGGCCGTGCTGCCGGGAGCGGCTGCGAGCCGATCGGGGGGGTCCGGCTCGGGTGACATGATGGTTCTTGCTGGCAGTGAGCAGACTGGGACTCGACCAGGGTTGCGCAGGTTTCGAACGGGCCGGTAATCCCCGAGCAGCTCATCTGCGTTCCGCTGCGTGGCTATGCTCGTCGCGTCGCGGTCGGTCCTCGCGGCGCGCGGGCGGACCGGACCTGATCCGGGAGGTCGAACGAGCGTGAGCGCACAGTCGAGAGAAGTCCTCGTGATCGGCGCCGGGATCGCCGGCCTGACCGCCGCGCGACACCTCATCCTCGACGGGTACGACGTGGCCGTCCTCGAGGCGCGCGATCGCATCGGCGGCCGCATCTGGACCTCGCACGAGCTTTCCGTTCCGGCCGACCTCGGTGCGTCGTGGATCCACGGCTTCGAGGACAACCCCATCGCGCGGCTGGCGCGACTGCACGACATCGAGGTCTTGCGCACCGACATCTCCAGCGTGACGCCGGCGCGCTACCGCTCGGTGGCGCTCTACGACGAGGATGGACGGCGGCTTTCAGACACCGAGACCGCCGCGATCTCGGAACTGATGGCCGACTACCTGGACTTCGTCTCCGCCCGGCAGAAGGAAGGGGTCGAGATGTCCCTGCTGGCGGTCGAGGAGGCGTTCGCGACCGCCGAGGGGTTCGACGCCGAGCAACGCCGTCGCCTGAACTTCGTCGCGCGCACCTACCTCGAGCACGAATGGGCCGGCCCGCGCTCCGAGGTCTCGCTGCTCGAGTTCGACAAGACCCTCGGCTTCGCGGGGCATGACCGGGTGTTTCCCGGCGGCTACAGCCAGATCATCGATCGGCTGGCCGCGGGCACGCCGATCCTGCTCGGCCACGAGGTCCAGCAGGTCGACTATTCGGGCGCGCGCGTGGACGTGCTCACCGACCAGGGCAGCTTCCAGGCCACGCACGTTCTCGTCACGGTACCGCTCGGGGTGCTGCAAGCCGGCCGGATCGCATTCAACCCGCACCTGCCCCGGGACAAGCGCGACGCGATCCGCGAGACGCGCATGGGCGTATTCAACAAGATCTTCTTGAAGTTCGATTCCGTCTTCTGGGGCGACGACTACGAGCTGATCGGATACATGGGAAGTCAGGACAGCGACTGGCCGGAGATCGTCAACTTCCACAAGATCGCCGGCCTGCCGGTGCTGCTCGCCTTCAGCGCGGGAACAGCCGGCGAGCAGAACGAATTGCGCAGCGACGCCGAGGTCGTCGCGAGCCTCATGGAGTGCCTCCGCAAGATGTACGGGCAGGACATCCCGGAGCCGGTCGGCCACCTCGTCACGCGCTGGAACCAGGATCCGTTCAGCCTGGGCTCCTATTCCTACACGCCCGTCGGCTCGAAGCAGAGTCAGCGCCGGCAGATCGGCATGCCGGTCGAGAACCGGCTGTTCTTCGCCGGGGAGGCCACGTCCCAGTTCTTTCCGTCCACGGTCCACGGCGCATTCCTCTCCGGCGTGCGCGCCGCGTACGAGATCATGCTTGCCGATGCCCGGGAAGACCTCATGAAGGACGGCCAGGGTCGGGTCGACACCTACGTGTGAGCAGCACGGGTACCTGTCGTGTTGGCGCGGATAGGATGATGTCCGCGGACAACGGCAGACTAGGTGGCGGGGCTAGCTGGGGGGAACTCGTCTCTCCGGCGGATTCGCTGATGCGCCGGGAAAGTGCAGGGAAGTTCGTCCACGACAAGCGCTGGACGATTGAATCGGGCTGTCCAACGCCGTGGAGTCGCAGGAAATTCGCGACCGACTCGCTCCGACCGATGACAGGGAATCTACGGCCAGGATCAACGATCTGACGACCCCGGTCGCGATCGAACACTCAGGCTCGAATCGACGGCCCAGTCCGCCCCAAGGGGTGTCAGTCCCTGACCGCGCGCCACCGATGACTTCGTTGTCGTCGGTCGAGTGGCTGTAGCCATCTACCGGGATTGCATGTGCTTGCGGTGAACCGACTGCGGTAGCTTGCCGAACACGGGAAACCCACCATGACCATGAGCTTCCATGTCGACATCGAGGAGGAGGAGGACGGCCGCTTCCTCGCCGAGGTCGTCGCCCTGCCGGGCGTCATGGCCTACGGCGACACCGCCGACGAAGCTCTCGCCCACGTCCAGGCCCTTGCACTCCGCGTGCTCGCCGACAGACTCGAGAATGACGAGGGACCGCGCGGCCCCGTCAGCGTTCAGTTCGAGACTTCGGCTGCAGCGTGACGCCGCGAGCCTTCCGCTCCACCAAAGCTTCGCGTGTCTTCGCCGCCCTGCAGCGCATCGGCTGGACGGTCAAGCGCGAAGCCAAGGGCTCACACAAGGTGCTTCAGCGCGAGGGCTAGCCGACGTACATCTGGTCGTTTCACGATCGGGACGAGATCGGACCGAAGATGCTCGCACGCATCTCGAAGCACACGGAGTTGCGGCCGGAAGACCTGTAGAGCCGCTGCCCGAATCCATGCGATGGCGACCTCCGAGCCCAGCCGGGATGGATCGTGGCCGCCTCCGTTCTCCTGAAACATGCGTGTGCAGAAAGTGAGGAAGCAGCCATCACGCAGACCGACCCGCAGAAGCTCCGCTCCCGCCTTCGCCGTTACGAGCGTGCGCTCGAGAAGGGGAAGCAGGATTTCGGTGCCTACGACGACGGCGGCGGCAAGCGGTATGCGATCGGCCCTCTCTACATGCTGTTGGGCGACAACCGGGGAGCCCTGACCGCCTTCGAATGGTTCGAGCGCGAGTTCGACGACGATGCGGGGATGCCGGAGCACTTGCTCTGCTGGAGCCTCGCGCTTCATCGAGCCGGCGACGAAGTCGCGGCGGCCCGAAGGCTCCGGCACGCGATGCTGAGCAACCTGTACCTCATTCCGCATCTCCTCGGTCAGCCGATCGCCGAGTTCGATATCTGGCACGGAACGAGCCGCGCGAAGCCGGCGCATCTCGAACAGATCGATCCGAGCTACCTCGCCCTCTGGACGGATGACGAGAGAGCGTGGGCAGGCAAACTCTACGAGAGCCCGGGCTTCCGGTCGGTTCGTGAGCGCGTCGTCGAGATCGGCAGGCTGCTCGATTCGACACCGCCCGGACGCGAGAGAAGCCGTCTGGTGCGTGAAGTATTCGAGCTGAAGCGCCGATGAGCAGTCCATCCTCGAACAATCTGCTCGACTGAACTTCCCGCTGCTCGAGTCGTGCGTCCTCTCTCGATGCCATTCCAGCCGAGCTCGCAGCTGCCCAAGCCCAAGATGCCCCTTCCCATTCAGTTCATGCTCCTCATCCTTGCGGGCTGGATGAACCGCCAGCAGTGCGAGCTGATCGAGTATCTGCAGGCGGAGAACCGGGTGCTGCGCGAGCAGCTCGGCGGCAGACGAATTCGATTCACGGATGCTCAGCGACGCCGACTTGCGAGGCACGCTCATTCGATCGGGCGGGCGCGACTCCGAGAGATGTCCACCATCGTCACGCCCGACACGCTGCTTCGCTGGTACCGGCAGCTCGTTGCGCAGAAGTACGATGGAAGTGCGAAGCGCGGTCCCGGAAGGCCGCGGATCGCCGGCGAGATCGAGTGCCTCATTCTCGAGATGGCTCGAGACAATCCTCGTTGGGGATACACCCGCATCCGGGGCGCGCTCCAGAACTTGGGCCACACGATCTCCCGGAGCACGATCCGGCGCGTGCTCGCCGAGAACGGGATCGATCCGGTCGGTAGCCGCAGCGTCACTTGGCAGACGTTTCTCGAAGCGCACTGGGGAGCGATCGCCGCAACGGACTTCTTCAGCATCGAAGTCGCGACGTGGCGCGGTCTGGTTCGCTACTTCGTGCTGTTCGTGATCGACCTCGAAACGCGCCGAATCGAGATCGCCGGAATCTCGCCGGCGCCAAACGGAGCCTGGGCGTGCCAGATCGCTCGGAATCTCACGGACGCGGACGAGGGTTTTCTCACCGGAAGCCGGTATCTCATCCGTGACCGCGACCCGCTCTTCACGGAGTCCTTCACAAGGATCCTCGAGAGTTCCGGTGTGCAGTGCGTGAAGCTGCCGCCGCGCAGTCCGAACCTGAACGCATACGCGGAGCGATTCGTCCGCTCGATCAAATCGGAGTGCCTGGCGCAGATCATTCCGATCGGGGAGCGGCATCTCCGACGGGCGGTGCGTGAGTACACCGAGCACTATCACGTCGAGCGGAATCACCAGGGGCTCGGGAACGAGGTCATCGCGCCGGAGGATCGGCTCGGCCGCCGAAGCGGCCGAGTGGAATGTCGTGAAAGGCTTGGTGGGTTACTGCGGTACTACCGACTTGCCGCGTAGCGGTCGGCTGAGTTTTCGTACGCTACGGGATCTCGGCAAGCTCGAGTGGGATCCCGGCTACGAGCGCGAGCGCTCCCCGAGCGAGCGGTGGGCAGGCCAGATCGCCAAAGGGTCGCCGCTCTACTCTTGGACGATCTTCGAGTCGCCGCGGCCCCAGTAGCGGTCCTTCAGCAGCCGCTTGTAGAGCTTTCCGGTGGGCAGGCGCGGGAGCTCGCGCTCGAAGTCGACGGAGCGAGGGCACTTGTACGCTGCCAGATGCTCGCGCGCGTACGCCATCAGCTCTTCGGCCAGGGCCTCGTCGCCCGAGACGCCGGCGACAGTCTGCACGACCGCTTTCACCGCTTCTCCCAGATCTGGGTGCGGCACCCCGATGACCGCGACGTCCTCGACCTTCGGGTGCGTGATCAGCTCGTTCTCGATCTCCTGGGGATAGATGTTCACCCCGCCCGAGATGATCATGAAGGACGCCCGGTCGGTGAGGTAGAGGAAACCCTCTTCGTCGACGTAGCCCACGTCTCCGAGCGCGGTCCAGGCGGGATGCTTCGGGTGCTGCGCGCTGCGCGTCTTCTCGGCGTCGTTGTGGTACGCGAAGGGCGCCTTGTCCCGCTCGAAGTAGACGAGGCCGGCCTCGGCGGCCGGCAGGTCCGCGCCGCTCTCGTCACAGATGTGGATCACTCCCATCACCGTGCGGCCGACCGTCCCGGGATGGGCAAGCCAGTCTTCCGGCCCCACGTAGGTCAGACCATTGAGCTCGGTTCCGCCGTAGTACTCGTGCAGGATCGGTCCCCACCACGCGAACATCTGCTCCTTCACCTTGCGCGGACATGGTGCGGCCGCGTGGATCGCCACTCGGTGGGCGGACAGGTCGAAGCCGGTGCGCTCCTCCTCGGGGAGTTTCAGCATGCGCGAGAACATGGTGGGGACCCATTGGCTGTGGCTGACCGCGTACTTCTCGAGGGCTTGCAGCGCCTGCCGGGCGTCGAAGCGTTCCATCATGACGACCGTGCCGCCGAGCGACTGCATCGACGTGCAGAAGCCGAGCGGTGCCGAGTGGTACATCGGCGCGGGGGAGAGGTAGACGGAGTCCGGCTCCACTCGGAAGAGGCCGCGCAGCACGGCGTTCATGGCGAGGCCCTTCGAGACCGGGCGATCCGGAAGCGGCCGCGCGATCCCCTTGGGCCGTCCGGTGGTCCCCGAGCTGTAGAGCATGAACTCGCCCAGCGGCTCCTCGGCGAGCGGCTCGGGGGCATGCTGCGCGAGCGCCGCCTCGTAGATCTCGAACGCGTCGGCAGCTCCTTCGGGCGGTCCGTCGATCACCAGGTAGCGCCGGCAGCCCCGTGCGCGTTCCGGGATCCCCGCTGCGACTTCGTGCACCGCGCGGGAGGAGATCAACACCCGAGCGCCGCAGTCGTCCACGATGTAGCCGGCCTCCGGCGCGGTCAAGTAGCGATTCACGGTGGTGAGGTAGAGCCCGGATCGCAGAGCCGCCCAAGCGACTTCGAAGTAGCGAAGGTGGTTCTCGAGGAAAACCGCGATGTGGTCGCCGCGGCGCAGCCCCTCGGCCCACAGCAACTGGGCCAGCCGGTTGGAGCGCGCGTCGAGTTCGGCGTACGTGATCGACTCCCCCGTGCCGGCAACGATCACGGCCGGCTTGTCCGGGTAGCTATTTGCATGGTGGCCCGGATACATGCGGCATCCCCTTCGCGGTTTTCTCGTTCTAGAAACTATGATAATAGATAGGGCGTTGCCAGGAGGCCGCTGTGACGCTCATCGACGGTCGCGATCTCATCTCCCCCCGTGCCTACGCCAGGCAAGGGACTCCCCATGAGCAGCTTGCGGAGCTCCGCCGGCTCGACCATCTCCACCGCTGCGAGCCCCAGGGTTTCCATTCGTTCTACGCCGTCGTCCGGCACCGGGATATCTGCGAGATCTCCAAGCAACCGGACCTGTTCTGGAACCGCCGCGGCATCGTGCTCGAGAGCGAGCAGCAGAAGACGATCCTCGAGGCGGAGTCCGGACTCGGATCGCTCCGCGCGATCCTCGTGATGGATCCTCCCGAGCACCGCGACTACCGAAATATCGCCTCGTCGTGGTTTACGCCGCGGGCGATCGAGCGCGTGGACCCCGTGGCGCAGGAGAGCGCGAGGAATCTGGTCGACC
>JANOFF010000093.1:0-106450 GCA_031413515.1 bacterium | reverse complement strand
CCGGGGAGCCCCGCCGCGGCGCGCACTCGATCAGACCTTCGAGAGCGTGCTGCCGACCATCATCAGCACCACGGTGATGATCGCAGTCGCCTTCTTCGTGCTCGGCTTCTCGGAGTTCACGATCACCCGCAACCTCGGCCTGCTGACCGGCGTCATCATGCTGCTGTGCCTGCTGGCCGATGTCACTCTGTTGCCGGCGCTGCTCCTCCGCATGCCGACCCGAAACATCGGGGCGATGTCGTCGGGTGAGCGCGATCCCGTCGCACACCTGGATCGAGACGCGCTGCCGCGTCACTGATCGCTCCGAACGCACGACCGCGATCCGTCGCTCGGCATCCGGCACGCAGCTCCCTCGCAGGTCGCGCTGTATCCTGCCAGGCGGACCTGATCCCGGGGAGGGGGTTCAAGGTCCGCATGAATGTCCCGATGAAACGGAGACGCGCGCGGGATCCGACGACACGCGCCAGGATTGCGATCCACCGGGAGCACGACGATGGGATGGCCGAGCCGACGCACGCACCGCGTCCTCGTATCTCTGATCGCGATCGGTCTCGCCGCCGGCCTCCTGTGGCTTCGGGGCGTCGACGACGCAACGACATCGCCCTCTCGGATCGAGCTCGCGACGGGTCCGATCGCAGCGATCACGCGACCCCCCTCCAGCGAAGCCCCCTCCGACCCTGCACCGTCGAGCCGCGGCGGGGACGAGGCCGACGGGTCGCCAACGCGCGATCGCGGACAGGACGGGACGGACTCACTGGACGGGGCCTCTCCCGCCGTGATCGAGCGTCGCCTCGGCGATGCGATCGAGAAGGCCCGCAGCCAGCGCCGCGTGCGGATCTCGGAGGGACTGATCGATCGCGTGATCGACGACGGCTCGGTGCGTGTCCTCGTCGCGCAGTCCGAAGCTCGACTCGACCTCGAGGGCCGGCTCGACGGAACCCGCCACGGACCCGGCCATGAATTCGCATATGTCCCGTTCGTCGCGATCGAAGTCGGTCCGCAGGCGCTGCTCGAGCTCGTCGAATCGTCCGACGTGCTCGGCATCGAAGAGGACCGACGCAATCGACCGGGACTGCTCGCCACGATCCCGCTGATCTCCGCGGATGCCGCGACCGCCGCCGGCTTCGATGGCACGGGCCGCGTGATCGTGTTGCTCGACACGGGCATCGACACGAGCCACCCGGCCTTCGCGGGACGTCTCGTCGACGAGGCCTGCTTCTCGCGGGACGGCGACTGCCCCGGCGGCGGCACACGCGAATTCGGTCCGGGAACCGGTGCACCGTGCAACTTCGGTTGCGGACACGGAACGCTCGTCGCCGGTGCCGCATTGAGCCTTGATCTGTTGACGGGACGCAACGGTGTGGCCCCCGACGCGCGATTCATCTCGATCCAGATCTACAGCAACGACGGCGGTACGGCCGCGGCATGGACCTCGGACATCATCGCCGGCCTCGAGCACGCGTACGCGCTGCGACTCTTCCATCCGATCGCAGCGGTCAACATGAGCCTCGGCGGAGCCAACTTCAACACCGTGGCCGCCTGTGACGCCGCCAATGCGGCTCGCAAGGCCGCCATCGATCTGCTGCGCGGCGTCGGCATCCCGTCGATCGCCTCGGCGGGCAACGATGGCTTCACGGATCTGATCAGCGAGCCCGCCTGCATCTCGACCGCGATCAGTGTCGGCGCCAGCACGAAGTCCGACGTGGTCGCGGGCTTCTCGAACTCCGCAACCTTCCTGTCACTGCTCGCGCCCGGCAGTCTCGTCCAGACGACACGCCAGGGCGGCGGCTTCGTGAGCTCGAGTGGCACCTCGATCGCCACGTCGCACGTAGCGGGCGCCTGGGCGGCCATCCTCGAAGCCGTGCCCGGAAGCAATGTCGCCGAGGTCTCGTTCGCCCTGCAGTCGACCGGCGTTCCGCTCGTCGACGCGCGCAACGGAGTGACGACATCGCGGATCGATGTCGCGGCCGCCATCACGGCACTCGGCGCCGGAATCGACATCCCCGATCTCGTCGGTGGACCCGGCGCCACCGGTCAGACCGCCGGGGCGCCGTCGGGCGGGTCCGACAGTGCCTGCGGGCTGGTCGGGCTCGAGGTCCTGACGGCGTGGGGGATCGTGCGAGCGCTGCGACGTCGATCGCGTCAGACGTCGAGCCCGCACCCATCGACGATCACGTAGGCATCCCTCGCGGCCTGGAGCTTCGAGAACCGGATCACCGGCACTCGCGCGGATGCACGCTCGAGGCAGCGCGTCTGTTGTGGGCGTGGAGGCCGTCTCGTAGGCTTCTCTCAAGCGATCGCTCGGGAGGAATCATCTTTGGGACAGTACTCGCGTGAAGAACTCGTCGCCGCCTTCGAGCGCTATAACGCCGCGCGCATCCGGTCCCAGGAGACGAACGACTGGAGCATCTGGGCCGGTTGCTTCACCGAGGACGCCAACTACATCGAGCACGCCTACGGCGAATTCCACGGACGCGACGCGATCGAGAAGTGGATCTGCGCCGTGATGGCGCCGTTCCCGAAGATGACGTTTCCCCAGGACTGGGTGGCGTTCGACGACGACCAGGGAGCAATCGTGTTCCAGTGCCAGAATCGTCTCCCCCACCCGACCGATCCCGCTGGGCCGCCCTTCTCGTTTCCGACCTGGACGCGACTCGTCTATGGGGGCAACGGTCTCTTCGCGAGCGAGGAGGATTGCTACAACCCGGTCAAGGACGCCAACCCCGTCATCAAGGCGTGGGTCGAGGCGGGCGGGCGCTTCGCGACGCGCGAGCAGGTCAAGATGAAGTTCCACGGCCGCTGATCCCACGACGCGCCGAGGGAACGGGCAAGCCTTTGGCGGAGACACCATGAGCACCGAGCCGATTGCACTCGAGGGACACCGGATCCTGATCACGGGACCGACCAGTCAGGTCGCGCGTCCACTGCTCGCGCAGCTGGCGCAGAGCAACGAGGTCGTCGGTCTGGCCCGGTTCCGCCGGGACGAGGATCGACGCTCCATCGAGTCGCTCGGAGCCCGCACCGCGGCGATCGACCTCGCGAGCGGTGACTTCGCGGATCTGCCGCGCGACTTCGACTACGTGCTGCACTTCGCGGTCGTGAAGAGCGGCAACTTCGACTACGACATGCGCGCCAACGCCGAGGGCGTGGGTCTCTTGATGGAGCACTGCCGCAATGCGCGCGCCTTCCTGCACTGCTCGACTGCGGGCGTGTACGACGACGCGGGTCAGAAGCCCATCTCCGAATCCGATCCTCTCGGCGACAACCACCGGGTCATGATGCCCACGTACAGCCTCTGCAAGATCGCCGCAGAGGCCGTCGTCCGGACCTCGGCTCGCCTGTTCGATCTGCCCACCGTGATCGCGCGACTCAGCGTCCCCTATGGAAGCAATGGCGGCTGGCCCTGGTTCCACCTGATGATGATGAAGGCCGGTGCGCCGATTCCGGTCCACAGCGAGGGACCGAGCCGCTACAACCTGCTCCACGAGGATGACTACATCGCCATGCTGCCCGCGATGCTCGCCAACGCCAGCGTGCCCGCCACCACGATCAACTGGGGCGGAAGCGAGGCCACCAGCATCGAAGAGTGGACGGCCTGGCTCGGCGAGTTGACCGGCCTCGAGCCCCGACTCGCCCCGACCGACCGGACTCTTCGCAGCGTGATGCTCGATCCGACCCGCATGCACGAACTTGTCGGCCGCACGCGGGTGGCCTGGAAGGACGGTCTCCGGCGCATGGTCGAAAGCCGCAATCCGGAGCTGCTGCGCTCCACCGATTGACTACACGTTCCCACGAGAGCGCCACGCGCTGTGCCACGCATCCGCGGGCGCGCAGCCACTAGCGCGAGGAGTCGAGAGCTTGGCTGAACCGTCCCTTCGCTTCACTGATCACGTCGCGCTGGTGACCGGCGCCGGCTCGGGAATCGGTCGACAGACCGCGCTGCTGTTCGCCCGCGAGGGCGCCCGCGTGGCCTGCTCGGACGTGAACCCAGACACGCTGGCCGAGACGGTCGAGCAGATCGGCAAGACGGGTGGCCATGCGATCGCAGTGCGCTGTGATGTGGCGGATTCCGCCGCTGCATCGGCCGCCGTCGTACGCACCGTCGATGAACTCGGCGCGCTCCACGTGCTCTGCAACGTCGCTGGCGTCCTGCACCTCGAGCACACCGAGCGCCTCAGCGACGCCGACTGGAATCGCGTGATCGCGATCAATCTGAGCGGCACCTTCTTCATGAGCCGCGCGGCCATCCCCCACCTGCTCGCCCACGCGCCGGGCGCGATCGTCAACGTCGCCTCGCTCGCGGGACTGATCGGCCAGGCGTACTGCGCCGCCTACTGTGCCTCGAAGGCAGCGGTGGTGAGCCTGACGAAGGTGATGGCCGTCGAGTACGTGAAGCGGGGCCTACGGGTCAACTGCGTCTGCCCCGGCGGCGTGGTCACTCCGCTGATCGCGGGCTTCGCACCCCCCGAGAACGCCGACGTCGATCTGATGCGAAGGCTGAGCCTCGTCCCCAAGCTGACCTCGCCCGAGGAGGTCGCCGAGGCGATCGCCTACCTGGCCTCGTCGGCCGCGCGTTCGATCAACGGCGTGGCCCTGCCCCTCGACCACGGCGTGTCCTCCGCCTGACGAGCGGCCTCGAGCGACAGCGTCTTCACATCTTCGCGATCACGTCGGCGCCGAAGCGCGCGATCCCGTCGAGCTTCTGCTGGAGCACCTTCGGATCCGCGCCATAGAACAGCCATGGCATCGTGGTGAGATGGGTGGCGCCGAGATCGGCCACACGGCGATAGCCGGCGACGTCGTAGGCGTCGCTGCACGTCACCAGGATCTCGAACGGCTCGGCGGCGCGCGGGCCCTCCCCTCGAAGGCTCTTCACGCGCCGGATCAACTCACCGAGTTCGACGGTGGTGTGCAGATCCGAGATCCAGCCATCGCCGATCGCTGCGGCGCGTCGAAGTGCCGGGGCCGAGAACCCGCCGACGAAGATCGGAATCGGTTGCGCGGGGACCGGACTCATCTCGAGTTCGTCGAACGCGTAGTGGTCACCGGAATGTGCCACCCAACCCCCGGTCCAGAGCAGTCGAAGCACCTCGATCATCTCGTCCATGCGACGACCACGACCGACAAAGGGCTGCTGCATCAGCTCGAACTCGTCCTCCATCCAGCCTGCCCCGACGCCGAGTTCGACGCGTCCACCCGACAGCACCGCCGCGCTGCCGACCGTCTTGGCCACGAGAAACGGGCTGCGCATCGGAAGCACATACACGCTCGTGAAGAAGCGGAGTCGTTCCGTGACGGCCGCCATGGATGCGATCGCGACCCACGGATCGAGCCAGCCGGTGAAGGGTGGCCAGCGCGGCGTTCCGTCGGCGGTGTACGGATACGGGGTGCGGATCTGCCGTGGGTGCACGACGTGATCCGACAGCGCGATCCGCGAGAACCCGGCCTGCTCGGCTGCCCGCGCCATCGGTCCGAGATGGGCCGGATCGCTGAACGCGACCGAGATGCCGAATTCCATTGCCACCTCCGCGGGATCCGCGCACGAGCCAGAACGGGTTCGGATCCGTGCGCGTCGTCACCGGATCGGAGGGGTAGTCGAATCGATCCGATTCGTCACGTCCGGGCGCGGCGCTGCCGATTCTGTCCCGATCGGAATCTTCATGCGATTTCGAACTGCAGATTCGGGCTGGACCGGCCGATTGCAGTCTCGTCACGCACGCGCACCCCATGTTGCGCGGACGCGGCGTGAAGGAGACCGCGGTGGATCAGCAGGGCGCCCGCACCGATTCGCTCCGTCGCCTGGGAATCCGGGTCGGCATCTACGTGGGCGTCTTTCTGGCGGGCGCGATCCTGGCGTTCCTGTACTCGTACATCCCGCTGCACAGCGCCAAGAACTGGAAGATCGACTATCTGGAGGAGAGGCTCGCCGCCAAGGACAACGAGATCGAAGTCCTGCAGCAGCGACTGACCAGCCTCGAAGTCGACTCGGTCGACAAGCCGGACGGCCAGACGTTCAAACAGGTACAGGGCGAACTGGTCTCGGCAGACAAGACCGTCAAGGATCTCGACCAACAGATCAAGCAGCTCGAACGCCAGACCCGTGAACTCGAGAAGACCAGCCGCGAGTGGAAGTCGAAGTACGACGCCGCCGAGGCGACTCGGATCGCCACGGACCGGGCGAATCCCCGCGACACATCGGGCCAGCCGGGTCCGCTTCCGGCCGCTCCCGACATGACCGGCGACGTGCTCGTGTCGGACGCGCTCGTGCCGATCGGTACGCGCTGGCAGAGTCCCGATGGAGGATCGGACTTCGAGCTCGTGGCGATCTCGGGCGACGTGGCCCAGGTGATTCCGAATGCCTCCTCGCTGCGGCCCGGTGCCGTACCGAAACTCCGCGACGTGTCTGCCGGGGAGCAGTTCAAGCTCGTCGCACCGGGCGGGCGAGTCCTGCATGTGGTGGTCGAGCGGATCGAGGGCACCACAGGCATCGTGATCGATGTGACCGATTGAAGATCCGCGCGTGCCGAACGCGGCGCGCTGGCAGGATCACGTCCTGTCCAGCGCAGGATCGAGCAGCAGCCGCAACGCCGCGTCGCGAGTCGCGCGGACGTCCACCGGCAAGCCCACCTCGATCGCCACGCGCGCTCCGAGTGCGAGCAGGACGAGCAGGCGGGCCATCTCGTCGGGATCGATGTCGGTGCGCAGGCGTGAGCGACGCTGTCCAGCCACCGCACCGACCGCGAGTCTCGTGATCGCGTCCGAGAGCACACCGACGAACACGCGGCGGACATCCTGGGACCGACGACAGGCTTCGAGGGTCTGATGGAAAGGCGGGCCGGTGACTTCGCCGGTTGCGGGTACCGGCTTCAGGGCGAGATCGACGAAGCGGATCACGGCTCGCTCGATCTCGCTTCCGGCGCTCGTGCGGCTGTCCGTGAACGCTTCGTCGTCGAGCGACTCGTCACCGGCCATCACTTCGTCGAGCAATCGATCGAGGACGTGCAGGATCGTCGCGGCGATCAACTCGTCTCGATCCTCGAAGTGCACATAGAACGCACCGCGCGTGAAGCCCGCGCGGGCGCAGATCGCGTCGAGGCTCGGACCGTCGAACCCCTGCGCGGCGAACAACTCGAGGGCGGCCTCGACGAGAGCCAGCCGGGTGGCCTCCTTCGCGTCCTGTCTCGAAGCACCTGATCGCATTCCGGTTGACGTACCACTGCGATCCTGAATAATCAACCAGCGAATCAGCAGACAGCGCCACGAGGTGGTTCGAATGTCGGTGATGGGTGAACTGGCCCGCTACCTCGATGCACTGCTCGACGAACTCGAGCGCAGCCGGGATCCGGGCTCGGAGTCGCTCCAGAAGGCCCTCCGAGCCACGCGGCCGGCCGATCTGGCCGCGGTCTCGCCGAGCGCCGAGAGGATCCTGCAGGCGCTCGACGAGGCCCGACGGACCGGACCGCTGTCGCGCGAACGGCCTGAATCTGCACCCGAGCTGCACGAGGCTGCCAGCACGCTGACGAAACTTTGCCGGATCGTGCTCGGTCGCTGACAGGAACCCTCCACGGACCGAACGTCCTTGTGATAGACATGGGCGTTCAGTGGCAGGACCGGCAGGTCCGCTGGAGCCGAAATGGGGATGGGCGGGTCGATCGACCGGTCGCTGGCGGCTTCAGCCGGCGGGTCCGGCGCGCGGGTCCGCACACGCGCGCCCGCGATGCGCGCTGCTTTCGTCGCCCTCATGCTGCTCGTCCGTGCGCTGACTTCGTCTCCCGCAGACGCGGTCCTGATCGCTTCCGGCGATGGGACCGGCAACGTGACGGCACCCACCGACGATCCCGGTTTCGCGAACGTCGGCATCATGAACGGTCTGTGCGCGGTGTATCTCGGCAACGGCTGGGTGGTGACGGCCCACCACGTGGGTGCGGACGCGGTCACGTTCGGGGGAGTCGACTATCCGAGCGTCCCCGGCTCGTACACGCGCCTGACCGGACCGGGTGCTGCGCCGCCCGACATCGCGGTGATGAAGATCGTCGGGGACCCGGGGCTTCCCACGCCCGTCCTCGCCACGACCGCGCCGCCCACTAACGCCAGCATAATCATGATCGGTCGCGGATCCGCGCGCGGCACTCCGCTCACCTGGTCGGGACTGGAAGGCTGGAACTGGACCTATCCGTTCACCATCCGCTGGGGGACGAACAAGATCACGTCCACGGGCGTGCTGCTCAACGACACCCGCTCGATCGTGGTGGACTTCGACAAGCTCGGGCAGGCGAACTCCACCACGCATGAAGCACAGGCCGCGCTGGGAGATTCGGGTGGCGCGCTCTTCTGGAAGTCCGGCGGGCAGTGGAGGCTGGCCGGCACTCTCTTCCTGGCACTCGCCTTCCAGGAGGGCCAAGCCCCCCAGACTTCCTTTTACACCAACGCGACGGCCGCGGTGGACCTGTCGTACTACCGCACACAGATCCTCGCGTACGCGACGAAGCCAGCGTGCAACGACGGGCTCGACGACGATCTCGATGGCCTGATCGATCATCCGACCGATCCCGGCTGTGACAGCCTGACGGATACGAGCGAGAAGTCGCTGGCCCTCGAGTGCGACGATGGCGTCGACAACGATCTCGACGGATCGACCGATCATCCGATCGACCCGCAGTGCACGCTGCCGAGTTCGAACTCCGAGGCGCCGCCTGTACCGATCTCGGCCGTCTGGGCGATCGGCGCACTGGCGGGCAGCCTCGGCGTGGTGGGCGTGCGCAATGCTCAGGGGGCCCGCCCTGCCCCGGATCGCTTCGCTCAGTCGAGCAGCCGCACCCGGTAGTTGCCGCGGCGCTCGTCGAATTCGAGCCCCACGTAGCCTTCGTCGGCGGCATGCTCGAGCAGTTCGGCGAAGTTGCGGTAGCCGAAGTAGGCCTCGTTGAATCCGGGATACACCCGTCGGATCGTCTGCTTCACCATCGAACCCCAGATCTCGTCGTAGTCCTGGCTGAGGGATTCGAGGATCTCGAGCAGGTTGTCCATCGCCTCGGGCTTGCGCTCGGTATTCGTCTCGCCCTCGACCTCGACCGCCTCGCTGACCTTCCGGGGCTTCGGCCTGGCCTCGACCTCGCCGACCTTGGCGATCTCTTCGGGCTTGATGATCTCTTCGACCTTGACGACCTCTTCGGGCCGGGCGCCCTCGGACCTGATCGGCGCGACCTTGCGTCGCTGTTGACCGCGTTGGCGCTTGTCGGTCCCCTTGGCCTGCATGCGGACGAGATCGTCGTAGTAGATGAACTCGTCACAGTTCGCGATCAGCAGGTTCGAAGTCGATTGCTTGACCCCGCAGCCGATCACCCGCTTGTTGTTCTCCTTCAGCTTCGAGACCAGCGGTGAGAAGTCGGAGTCTCCCGTCAAAAGTGCGAACACATCGATGTGGCTCTTCGCATAACAGATGTCCAGCGCGTCCACGACCATGTGGATGTCCGCGCTGTTCTTCCCGCTCATCTTGCTGCGCGGGATGTCGACCAGCTCGATGCCGTGCTGGTGGAATTCGCGTACGTCCTCGCGGTAGTTGCTCCAGTCGCAGTAGGCGCGCTTGAAGACGATGCGGCCCTTTTCGAGCAGACGCTTCAGGATGATGTCGACGCGGAAGTTGCCCTTGCCCTTCATGTCACGGACACCGAGGGCGAGGTTCTCGAAGTCCACGAAGACTGCGATCAGAGGTTCGTCGGAAAAGGCCATGTCAGCTCGTCGTCGATATGCCGCCGTCGACGGGAATCACGGTGCCAGTCAGATAGGCACCGGCCCGCGAGGCCAGAAAGATGGCGATGCCCGCCATGTCCTCGTCCGAACCGATCCGGCCGAGAGGGTTGCTCTTCGCGATCGAATCCCCGAAACGTTCGAGGGTCGCCTTCATCATCTTGCTCTGGAACGGTCCGGGTGCCACGGCATTCACCGTGATGTGCTTCGGTGCGAGCTTCTGCGCGAGAACGCGCGTGAGCTGGTGGACGGCGGCCTTGCTGGCCGAGTACGCGTAGGTCTCGAGGATCGGGGGCTTCAGTCCGTCGATCGAGCCGATGTTGATCACCCGAGCGGGCGTCGACGCCGTCGCGGCAGCGGCGAGCTCGGGGACCAGCCGGCGTGTCAGCTGGAAGACCGCCTTCACGTTGACGGCGAGCACTTTGTCCCAGGCGGAGTCCGGGAACTCCGCCAGCGGGGCCCCCCAGTTGGCCCCGGCATTGTTCACGAGAATGTCGAGCTTGCCCTCGCGCCGGCTGATCTCGTCGCCGAGGCGGTTGCACTCGGATTCGCTCGACAGGTCGGCCGGGATCGCGCTGCAGCGACCGGACTTCGACAGCTCGGCGGCCACCTGCTCGCAGACGTCCTGCTTGCGGGACGAGATGTAGACGTGTGCCCCGTTCTCGACGAAGCCGCGGGCGATCATCAGACCGATGCCGCTGCTGCCGCCGGTCACGAGAGCCGTCTTGCCCTCGATGGAAAAGAGATTTTTCACGATGGGTCCTATTCCGCTGCCGGTCTGCGGGCGATGGAAACAGTGGATCCCGCGTCCGGGCCGCCTCGCGTGGCCACGGTGATGCGTCAGCAGGAAACGATCGGGGATCCGGACGGAAGCGCGCAGTCTAGCCACCGAGGCTGGCCAGCGCTTCAACCGTCTCGACTCGGTTAACATCGATCGCATGGCCGAGCGTCGGGGCGAAGTCACCGAACTGCTGAATCTCTTCGGCGGAGAGATCACCGGGGATCGCCTGTGGCTGCTCGTCTACCCCGAGCTGCGCCGTCGGGCACGACGGCTCTGCGGCAACGAACGCGGCGAGCACACCCTCTCGGCCACGGCGATCGTCCACGAGGCCTACGTCCGGCTCGCCACGCAGGCGCCCCATGAATGGGAGGACCGCAGCCACTTCTATGCGGTGGCCTCGTCGATCATGCGGCATGTCCTGATCGACCACGCGCGTGCGCGGGCGGCGGACAAACGTGGCGGTGGCGCGCGCCGCGATCCCCTCGACGAGTCGATCTTCCCGGACCTGCGCCGCGACGAAGAGGGGATCCTCGCCGCCGCGGACGCCCTCGAGCGGCTGTCTGCCGAAGCGGAGCGGGCAGCCCTCGTCGTCAGCCTCAAAGTCTTCGGTGGCCTGACGATCCCCGAGATCGCGCGCGAGGTCGGTGTCTCGGAGCGGACCGTGAAGAACGACTGGCAGCTCGCACGAGAGAAGCTCGCGGAACTGCTCGGTTGACGGGCGAGTCGAAAGCAGCCCGCAACCCGGCGATCAGGCGAACACCGCGGCGCTGCGATGCCCGAGTTCCCGGGCGAGCGTCCGGCGCGTCCGGAACAGACTGATCTTGATGGCCTGGCGTGACTTGCCGAGCAGCGCCGAGATCTCGCCGGTCGAGCGATTCTCGTGATGGTGCAGCGCGAAGATCTCGCGTTGCGGTCGGCTCACGGCCCGGTCGAGCACCCGGATGACCTGCCCGAGCAGCCGCGAGGCATCCACCTGTCGATCCGACGGCACGGCGTCGTCGGCCAGTTCGTCGGACTCGGTCGCGTCCAGGCTCGCGGACTCCAGGCGATGCCGTCGCCGCATGCGGCAGATCTGGTGGTGGGTGATCCCGAAGAGCCACGTCATCAGGCTCGATCGCCCCTCGAAGGAACCGATGCTGGAGAGAACCTGGATGAAGACCTCCTGGCAGACATCCTCGGCCAGGGCCGCGTCCCGGGTGCGCTTCAGCGCAAACGCGTAGATGCGACTGCGGTATTCGGCGTGGAGGCGGCCGAATGCGGCTTCGTCGCCCGACGCGACGGCCGCCGACAACTCGCAATCGCGCTGCCGCTGCCCCAGGCTGCGCCCATCGCCCGGCATCGACTCCGCGCCCGCCATCGAATGCCTCGAGTCCGCCTCATTGGTCCGTCGTCCCTGGTCCATCTCGCTTCCCCTCCCGTGGTGCCGGCCGATCAGTGGCCAGCCTTTCCCTCCAAGGCGAAATGGGGCGGTGGATCGGGCAATCGGGCTGCGAAATATTCTTGCCCGATCGATCCCACGGGGCAGAAGTCCGGCGGGTGAGCGCTGGACGCACGCGTGCGCGAGCCTCAATGCCCGGTCACGGCCGGCCGATTGGAAACTCGAACGTGGCGGCCCCGATCGGCGTACAACTGCCGGTCTCGTCGCCGGCTCTCCTCGGAGTCATCCGCCGCACAGTCCGGAGATCAGTCATGAAGACCGCTTCACGGGTTCACGGGCTTGTGCTGATGGGAACGGGGGCTCTGGTCTTCCTCGGGACCAACGCTCAGCTGTTGCCCGCCGAAGCGTTCTTTCCCGCGGTCGCCGTCTGCCTGCTCGGCGTCGTCGTGTTCATGAAGGGCAACCGCCGGGCCACGCGAGTCGCGGACCAGCGCCTTCGCCGCGCACTCGACCCAGGCATCCGCAACGAGACCACCGAGCGCTTCGCGAGCCGGCAGGCCGACGTCGACGGCCGGACGCTCGCCTCGATCACCGAGCGGGGAGCCCGCAAACCGGTTTCGCAGAAGCCGACTCGACCGGTTGCGCAGCTCGATCACGACGAGATCGTGCTCTCCGACCTCGATGGATCGGGCAAACCGAGCGGACAGGAATCGGGCTTCGTCGTCACCACCGACGTGTCCTTCCCGGTCGAGCTGCAGGAGTCACGATCCCTCGCCGAGCAACTTCAGAAGCTGCAGCGACTCCTCGAGGACGGCGTGATCACCCTCGAGGAGTTCTCGATCGCCAAAGCCAAGCTGCTGCGCTGATCGCGCCCGCTGTGAGCGGCAGCCAGCGACCGCGAAACACCTAGGGGACGCTCGTCAGCGCTGCGAGCCAGGGCGGCAGCGATTCGAGCCGGAAGATCTGCCAGAGCGTGATCGCCACGTTGGCGCACGCGAGCCCGGTGACCAGCCCGATGGCGAGCACCTCACGCGCCCCTCGCAGATCGGTGAGCCAGCGCCCGGCCAGCCAGAAGGCGACCGGCAGCACCGGCAGGAAGTGGCGCAGCCAGAACGGGGCGCGCACGGCGATCAGCAGAACGACGGCATAGAGCGCCCAGGCAACCACCAGCTGGATCCGCGAATCCGAGCGAAGGCGCGGTGAGCCCGGACGCCGGGCGAGCAGCCCTAGCAGCGGCAGCGCCTGCACGACGCCGAGCAGCGACGCCACGAAATCACCCGGCGTGGAATCGATCCGGAAACGCCGCGCCTTCGCGAGCATCAGCTCGACGTTGTGCGACCAGCCGAACCAGCCATACGACACAGCGAGCACGACCAGCGGCACGGCGAACACGCGCAGCCCACGAATCGCCACCCTTGCCAGCCCCGGCCAACCGCCCTCGCGGATGCAGTCGGCCCAGACGAGCGCGAGCGCGATGAACGGCCAGTAGCCGAAGCCCTGCGGCCGGACCAGCGGATGCAGCAGCACCAGCACCGACAACAGGAGTTCGTCCCGCCGCTCGAGTGAGCGCATTCTGCGAAGCAGCAGACCTAGGGTGAGCAGCACGAGCAGCAGGCCGATCGAGTCGGTGACCGGCCGCGCCACGCTGCGCAGCATCAGAGGATGACACGCGAAGGCTGCGGTCATCAGCAGGGCATGGCTGTCGGTAATGCCGAAGTGCACCACGGCGATGCGTCGAAACGAGAGCCAAGCCAACCATGTGGCCAGCGCCGACGCGAGCGCGTACGTGAAGCTGGCCGGCCACCCGATCACGATGAGCGGAACGAGCAGCGCCGGCACTGCCTGCGTCGAGGCGTGTGGATACTCGCGGAACCATTCGCTGAGCTGCCCGCGCGCCACCGGATCGACGATGTACTCCGCCATCCGTTCGGCGCTCTCGGTATATCGATCCGCATCGACGTGCGCGGCGCGCCGCGTGTAGTCGCGCTGCCACAGGAACGCGCTGGTGAGCGTGGCGACGAGCGCGAGACCGGCGAGCCAGGCCGACCCGAGTCGCGGATCCGCGCGACGGAGCAGCGGCGCGAACGCGATGACGAGGCACCAGAGCGCGAGCAGCCAGCGAGTCGGCCAGACGTATTCGAGCAGGAACAGCGGACCCGTGGGCGGCAGGACGGACACGGCATCGAGAGGCTTGCCCGCGTAGCGGACGTCGAGCGGAATCCGCGGGGGTTCACGGGCCCAGAGCACGCTCGGCGCCTGCTCGCGACTTCGCGCATCGCTCGTGATCGAGAATCGCAGATCGACGCCCGACGCTGGACCGGGAGGCACCCGCGCCAGCATCAGGCCCGACTCGTCGATCCGGGTGAACGACTCAGTGACCTCGCCGTCGGGGCCGGTGATGCGGAGCTTCAGCTCGAGCGGGCGCTGACCCGCCTCGACCCGGACCGGTACACGCACTGAAGACGGCCGCATCGGCAGATGGAGCGAGACCTCGAGAGGCAGCAGGGCGGTCACGAAGACCGCCGCTGCATCGGGGTGCGTGAACTGGTCGGCGAAAATGGGCTGCGGGCGCCGATCGAGATGCACGAGCCAAAGCAGGAGCGCGACCAGAGAGAACCACGCGAGCCAGCCCGCGCGACCGAACGCTCGCCTCCGCGCGGCGTCGTTCATGCGGATTCGCCCGCCAGCGGTTCCGCCGGACTGCGGGCTGCCCAAAAAAGAACCCGGATCGTCCGAGGACGATCCGGGCTTCCCTGGGAAGGGGAAATATTTGACCTGCTTGTCATGGAAGTGGCCGGTCCGCCGCGCAGGTGTCGAAAATTCTTGTCGAAAGACGAGATTCTCTTCGCCGCTCGATCTCGCGGGCTCTCGAGCGGGCTCCGGCGGCCAGTCGGCCCCCTCCAGGGAGCGCACCGCCGCCGTTCCTCAATGCGACTCGCGCCAGCTCTCACCGACCCCGACATCTACCACCAGGGGCAGCGACAGCGTCATCGCGTCCTGCATCGCCCCTCGAAGCAGCGACTTCAGCCGATCGACGTCCGTCCGGGCCACTTCGAATACGAGTTCGTCGTGGACCTGCAGGATCATGGCCGCCGGAAATCCAGCCTGGGTGACCAGACGATCGACGTCCACCATCGCCCGCTTGATCAGGTCCGCCGCAGTTCCCTGGATGACGGAATTGACTGCCATGCGTTCTGCCGCCTGGCGCAACACGCGGTTCCGGCTGGTGAGGTCGGGCAGATAGCGGCGTCGACCGAGCAGTGTCGTGACGAACCCCGCCTGCTTCGCCGAAGCGATCGTCTCGTCGATGAAGCGACGCACCCCCTGGTAGCGCGCGAAGTACGCGTCGATGGTCTCCTGGGCCTCAGCGGCCGCGATCCCGAGTTGATTCGCGAGCCCATACGCGGACGAGCCGTAGATGATCCCGAAGTTGACCGCCTTGGCGCGGGCGCGCTGCTCCGAGCTGACCTCCTCGATCGAAACGTTCCACACCTCGGCGGCGGTGCGGCGGTGGATGTCCTCGGCGTTCCGGAACGCCGCGATCAGGCTCGCATCACCCGAGTAGTGGGCGAGGATGCGGAGTTCGACCTGCGAATAGTCGGCCGAAAGCATCACCCGCCCCTCGGCGGGAATGAACGCCTCGCGGATGCGCGCACCGTCCTCGTCGCGGATCGGAATGTTCTGGACGTTCGGATGCGAGGCCGACAGTCGCCCGGTCGCGGCACCGAGCTGATTGAAGCGTGGATGGATGCGGCCGGTCCGCGCGCAGACGAGCGGCGGCAACGCGTCGATGTAGGTGCTCATCAGCTTCGAGAGCTTGCGGTATTCGAGGATCTTGCGCGGCAGTTCGTGATGGACCTGCAGCTGCTCGAGGACATCCTCGGCCGTCGAATAGCCGGTCTTGGTCTTCTTGATCGCCGGCAGATCGAGCTTCTCGAACAGGATCACCTGAAGCTGCTTGGGCGAGCTGATCAGGAACCTCTCGCCCGCGAGCGCATAGATCTCCTCCTCGATCTGCGCGAGCCGCATGCCGTACTCGGACGCGAGCTTCGACAGCCGCTCTTCGTCGATCCGCACTCCGTTGCGTTCCATGCGGGAGAGCACGCCGGTGAGTGGCAGCTCGACGTTCTCGTAGAGCGGCAGCAGGCCGTCCGCCTCGAGCCGCTCGCGCAGCATCGGCATCAACTGGTGGAACGCAGCCACCTGCTCGCCCACGTAACGCGCAGCCTTTTCGACCGGGAGCCGTTCGGCCGACGTGGCGCGCGTGCCGCGACCCGCGACATCCTCCCAGCTGTCGAGTCGCCGTCCGAGTGCGGCGGATGCGTGCGCGCTGATCTGTCCCGGCCCCGACGGATCGAGCAGAAAGCTCGCGATGCCGAAGTCGTCCCGCGGCGGCGGCAATTCGAGCCCGAGTTCGGCGTGCACCGACTGCACCTGCTTGGCGTCGAGGGCACTCCAGGCTCGCGCGCGTTCGGGCCCGGACCAGTACGGGGTCAGCACCGCAGCGATCGCGGCCGCATCGAGTCCCGCATCGGCGATGAGTCCGTCCGCGACCATCGGCACGTAGCACGCGCGCCCCCCATCGAACGCGAACCCGAGGCCGACCGCCCGGGCATCGATCGCACTGCCCTCGCCGACCAGCCAGTGCATGCAGAGCGGCGCAGCCCGGTCGAGCGAGGCGAGGTGCGACGTGAGGGTGGCGGCATCGGTGACGATCTCGACGGTCGCGAACTGCGAACCGACGGCGTCGGGGCGAGCCGGCCCGCCCGCCCGATCCGCCAGATCATCGAGCGAGGAGATCAACCGGGAGAACCCGAGGCGTTCGTAGAGCACGCGAAGCTTCTCGGGTTCGGGTGACTTGTAGGCGAGGGCCTCGAGGGCAACCGGCAGCGGAACGTCATCGCGGAGCGTGGCCAGACGCTTCGACAGTTCGGCCGCGCCGCGCTGCTCGAGCAGCGCTTCGCGCGCCCGCTTCGCAGGCACTTCGCCGACGCGATCCAGCAGGGACTCGAGGCTGCCGAATTCGCTGATCAGCTTCGCGGCGCCCTTTTCGCCGATTCCCTTGACGCCCGGGATGTTGTCGCTCGGATCGCCCACCAGGGCGCGCAGGTCGAGCAGCTGACTCGGCGGCACGCCGAAACGCGCCTCGACCTCGGCCGGTCCGTAGCGGCGATCCTTGACCGAATCGACGAGCTGCACGCGCGGACTCACGAGCTGCATCAAGTCCTTGTCGGTCGAGATGATGCGCACCTCGGCATCGGGGCCGACCTGGGCAACCAGGGTTGCGATCACGTCGTCCGCCTCGAAGTCCGCGACTTCGAGGAGCGGAATCCCCCAGGCTTCGATCAACTCGCGCACGATCGGGATCTGGGTCGAGAGGTCTTCGGGCTGGGCGTCGCGCGTGGCCTTGTAGCCATCGAAGATCCGCCGTCGAAAACTGCCGCCCCTCGGATCGAACGCAACCGCCAGCCAGTCGGGCGACTCTTCGCGAACGACCTTGCCGAGCATGGTGGCGAAGCCATAGACGGCGTTGGTGGGTGTGCCGTCCGGTGCGCGAAGATGCGGGATCGCGAAGAAGGCCCGGTAGAGAGAGTTCGCGCCGTCGATGACGACGAGACGGCGAGGCGACGCGCTGGTTCCGGATTCGCTCACGAAGGCCATGTTACCCGCTCTGCTTCCGGTCTCGACCCGACGTTGACCCCGCGGACCGGACTGCTTAGCGTCGCGTCCATGCAAGCGCCCGATTCACCGCCCCGTCACGATCGGCCCCGACCGCCGCCGTTCCGGCCGCGATTCACGATCGGCGTCATCTACCTGGCGACGTTCTTCGTGCTGTTCTCGTTCTTGCAGGTGCTGCCCGATCTGATCGGCGTGCTCGGAAGCGTGGCGCCGGGGCCGGAGCAGCAGCAGGCCGCGGAACGGATCATGCGAGACGGAAGCAGCCCGCTGGTCTCGCTCGTGCTGTCCCTGGGCACGACGGCGCTGGCCACGTACTACAAGGTCTTGCCCGGCATGCGGGTCTGACTATCGCCTGCAGAGCGTGGCGCGTGGACGCACGCGAGTGGGTTGGCAGGAGCCCGGATCAGGAAACGAGATCGGGCTGCTGAGATCGCCCTGCCACTCCGTCAGGAGTCAGGCTGCGACGCGGGACGAGACGTACTTCTCGACGTCTCCGAGGGTCCGCATCCCCTCTGCGTCCTCGTCGGGAACCTCGATGTCGAACGTCTCCTCGATCGCCATCACGAGTTCCACGACGTCGAGCGAATCCGCACCGAGGTCTTCGAGGATGTTGGCCTCGGACGTGAGTTCGGCACCGTCCACTCCGAGCTGCTCGCACACAAGCGCCCGGACCTTCTCCTTGACCGAATTGCCCACCGGCTCACTCCCCCCTGGTCTCATCCGCTCGGGCGGCTTCGGACCGTGCGAACGTGGCGTGCCCAGATCCCGTGACTTCCGGTCACGCCTGTGCCCACTGCGAGAGTTTCCGATCCCCGGCGCGCTGTCAAGCGCGTCTTCAGTCCAGCAGGCGGGACCCGGGCGCCGCCAGACCTTGCAAGATGTACCGGATCGCATCGTGGTAGATCCCGTCGAGCGGCATCCGCCTGAGTTCGCGTCGCGGGCGCGTCGCATCGGACTGGATGAGCGCGTTCGCCGTCGTCCACAGGATGTTGGCCAGCTCCCAGCAATTGCAGGAGCGGAGATCTCCCTCGACGACGCTCTGTTCGAGCAGTGCATCGAGGAATGCGAGGTTCTGCTCCCACAGACTCGACACCGCTTCGACCACCGTCGAGGGCAGCTCTCCGATCACGGATTGATTGTCGATCGCCCAGAAGATCTGGAAGTACTCGGGATGCCGGATCCAGTACTGGTAGTAGAACTCGCTCATCCGCAGAACGCGATCGATTGCGCGCTGCTGACCTTCGGTCGACTCGCGGAGTCGAGTCGTGAACGCATCGGCGTTGTCGGCAAGCACGGCGACATACAGGTCGGCCTTGCTCTCGAAGTATCGATACAGCGTGCCCTTCGCGACGCCGGCCCGCTCGGCCACCTCGTCGAGATTCGCGGTCATGAATCCGTCGCGAAAGAACACATCGCGTGCCGAATCGAGGATCTGACGGCGCGATTGCGCCTTGCGTTCGGCGCGGGTTCCCCGGTCGCCGGGATCGTCGGCGTATCGTGAGTCGTTCGACTCGCCTCGCTCGCCCGCCATCGGCTTGCCTCGGTCCTCTCGGATCTGGATCAGTCGGAATCGACATGACGCGCGGTGCGGCCCGCTACTCGACCACCGGACCCCTCGACGAGCGCGACACCGGCTGACTGGCCGCGTGTCGCTTCGCCGTCTCGACGTAGGTTCTCGTCCGCTCCAACTGCAGCACACGCTCGTCGTCGCTGAGCGCACGCACGGCTCGGGCCGGGACGCCCATCGCCAGCATACCACCCGGAATGACACTGCCGGGCGTGACCAGACTCCCCGCGGCCACCAGCGCACCGGCTTCGACGACGGCACCGTCCAGCACGATCGCGCCGATCCCGACGAGGGCGCCCGCCTCGATCCGGCAGCCATGGACCACCGCGCGATGGCCGATGGTCACGTCATCGCCGATCCAGGTCGAGTAGCGGTCCTGCGTGACGTGGACGACGCACTGATCCTGGATGTTCGTACGGGCCCCGATCCTTATGCGGTGGACATCGCCGCGCACGACGCTGCCGTACCAGATGCTCGAATCCGGTCCGATCTCGACCGCACCCACCACGACCGCGCCGGGTGCGATCCAGGCAGTCGGATCGATGCGCGGGACACTTCCCGCGTACTCCCTGACGATCGCGTCGAGAAGCGGATCGGATTCGGCCACGAGCGAACGTCTCCCGACTCCTAGACCTTGTCGCTGCCGTCGTAGCGAAGCGTGTCGAACAGGATGGTCTGGATGTATCGCTCACCGAAGTCGCAGATGATCGCGACGATCAGCTTGCCCTCGTTGCCCGCGAGCGCGGCGTACTTGAGCGCGGCGGCCACGTTCGCACCGGACGAGATCCCGCACAGGATCCCCTCCTCGCGCGCCAGACGGAGCGAAGTCGCCACCGCTTCCTCGTTCGACACGGTGACCACACGATCGATCAGACTGCGATCGACGACCTCGGGAACGAAGCCCGGTCCGATGCCCTGGATCTGGTGCGGGCCCGGAGTGCCACCGGAAAGCACCGGACTGTCGGCCGGTTCGACGGCCACTGCGGTGAAGGATGGCTTCCTGGGTTTGATGAACCGGCTCACTCCGGTGATCGTTCCGCCCGTGCCGACTCCCGCGACGAGCGCGTCGATCTGCCCGTCGGTGTCGGCCCACAGCTCCGGTCCAGTCGTGTCGAAGTGCACCTGCGGATTGGCCGGATTGCGGAACTGCTGCGGGATGAAGCTCTTCGGGATCCGCCTGGAAAGCTCGGTCGCCTTTGCGATCGACCCCTTCATGCCCTGCGTTCCATCGGTGAGGACGAGCTTCGCGCCGAGGGCGCGCATCGTCACCCGGCGTTCGAGGCTCATCGTGTCGGGCATCACGATCACGCAGTCATATCCCTTGACCGCCGCCGCGAACGCCAATGCGATGCCCGTGTTGCCGCTCGTCGGTTCGATGATGGTCGACACGCCGGGCTCGAGCAGACCGGCCCGCTCTGCGGCCTCGATCATCGCGACGCCGATCCGGTCCTTCACGCTGTTGCAGGGATTGGCAGACTCGAGCTTCGCGACGACACGTGCGGGCAGTCCGGCGGTGACGTTGTTCAGCTCGACCAGCGGTGTCCGGCCGACGAGTTCGCACATGTTCGCGTGGATCTTCATATCGGATCTTTCTTCCTCGGCTCGCTCGGGGATGTCCGTCGGAACAGGGACGAAGCGGAACCCGGCCGAGGATACCTCCGCATCCGGTCCGGGCCATGTCGCGACGAGCGTCGTGTCGCGCTCAGTCGTCGATCCCGCCTTCCGCGAGTTCTCCGAACAGCTCGCTGAGCAGAACCGTCGCATAGCTGCCCGAAGGCAGCTCGAAGCGCAGGACGACGATGCCGCCGTCGATCTCGAGGCTGGCTTCGCCGGGCCGCACGCGCAGCGGTCTTCGCGCGCCGCGCAATCGGATGCCGGGCGGGGCACGGATCTCGTCCGGCGCCGGCAGTCCGAGGGCGAGGTGGGCGGCCGCCTCGCGCTCGGCCACTGCGCCACCCGGCGCGATGACGCGGGTACCGAAGATCGGTCCGGTCGGACTGATCTCGAAGCGCGCTGCGCGCTCGCCCTCGACGATTCCATCCTCGACGAGGAACAGTCCGCCGGATTCCTCCACCCGCGCCACGTCCCCGGGTTCGACGCAGTCGAGGGCGATCGGGCGATCGGCGAGCACGCGATCGAATACGGCCGACTGCACGGCTGAGATCAGGAAACGTCCCGACCGCTTGTCGCGCAAGCGGGCTTCGCCGCGCAGGACCGCCGCGCCGCGCTGCACATTGAGCCCCTCGCGTCCGTAGCGCTGCGGCCCGTAGCGATTGGGCATCCCGCGCTCGACCATGCTTCGAAGCCGATCCTCTGCGATCTCGGCATCGGTCCGGGCGACGTCGCGCAGCGTGATCTCGAACCGGTTCCCGCGCAGATGGCCTGTCCGGAGCTTGTGGGGATGACGCGCGGCCTCGAGGATCCGGACGTCCGGGATCTCGAGCGCCATGGCGTGCTCGGGCGACCAGCCCTCGAGCGAGAACCATTGTCGCGTGACGCCGACGCGATCCTTGCGTCCCGCGTAGCCGACGTCCGCGGGCCGTGCACCGGCCGCGCGCGCGAGCGAGATCGCCACCTCCTCGGTGGTGCGCAGACGCTTCTCGACGTGCACGAACAGGTGATTGCCTTCGCCGGAGGGCGCGTACGCGGGGATCTCCTCCACCACGAAATCTTCGGGTCGGCTGCGAAAGCGCGGACGGGCCTCGTCCATCGGCTCAGCGCCCGACGACGGCGGCCACCGGCGCGAAGGAGCGTCGGTGGATCGGCGATGCACCGAGATCGCGCAGGGCGGCGAGGTGCTCGGCGGTTCCGTATCCCATGTGACGCGCGAACCCGTAGCCCGGATGCGTGCGCTCGAGCGACTGCATCAAGCCATCGCGATGCACCTTCGCGACGATCGAGGCAGCCGCGATCGAACCATCGAGGGAATCCCCGTGGATCAGCGGCGTCTGCGGAATCGAGATCGACGGAATCGAGTGGGCGTCGACCATCACGTGATCCACCTGGATCCGGGCGACGAGACTCTCGACCGCACGGCGCATGGCTTCGAGGCTCGCCCGCCGCACGTTCAGGAAATCGATCTCGGCCGGCGAGACCTCGGCGATCGCCACACCGATCGCCTGATCGTGGATCGCCGCTGCCAGTCGCGTGCGGGTTGCCGCCGTGAGCTTCTTCGAATCGTCCAGCCCGGGCAGATCGACGTACTCGGGCAGCACGACCGCCGCGGCCACGACCGGACCGGCCAGGGGTCCGACACCCACTTCGTCGACGCCGGCAACGTGCCGAAGTCCCCGGGCAAACAACAGACGCCGGGCCTCGAACAGAAGCTCGACCCTTTGCGACTCCCGCCGCACCGACTCGTTCCGGCGCATCAGGCGTTCGGCCAGCTCGGCGGTGCCGCGTCGACCATCCGCATGCAGGATCTCGAGCCAGGTCGGCATGTGATCGGCCGCTCCGGCCGTGTCCAGCATCCGGCGCAACGCAGCGATGGAGAGGCGGCGCACAACGTCCAGTGTCGGGACCAGGACGTCCCCCGGCGCGATGTCCTGCTCGCCGCGCGACTCGCTCACGAGCGATCCTCGTCATCGGAACGTTCGCGCGGCGGCCGCAGTCCTACGGCCCGCTCCACGGCGCGAAGGCGCCGCAGCATGTCGGGCAAATGCGTCAGCGCGGCCGTCACCCGGTGCCATAGCCGCTCCGGCTGTTGAGGACTGCCGTACACCCGCGCACCGGGCGCAACATCCTTGTGGAGCCCGGCGCGAGCGCCCACGAAGGCTCCGGCGCCGATCTCGAGGTGACCCGTAGTACCCGCCCGCGCCATCAGGATCGCCCCCGCCCCCACCCGCGTGCTGCCCGCGAGACCGGACTGGGCGACGATGATGACATCCTCACCGATGTCGCAGTTGTGTGCGATCTGCACGAGGTTGTCGATCTTCGCGCCGCGTCGGATCCGCGTCTCACCGAGGGTCCCCCGATCGACCGTGGTGTTGGCGCCGATCTCGACGTCGTCCTCGATCACGACCCACCCGAGGTGCGGCATCCGCACCCGCATGCCGTGTTCGTCGGTCACGAATCCGAATCCCTCGGCTCCGATCACGACACCGGGCTGAACAACGACCCGGTTACCGATCCGGCTGTGCTCGCGCAGCACGACACCGCTGTGGATCACGCAATCGGCTCCGATCTGGACGTCGGGGTACAGAACGACACCTGCATGGATCCGCGTTCGTGGCCCCACGACCGCTCGTTCGCCGACCACGACCGAACCCGCGATCGATGCGGTCGCATCGACCTTCGCTCCCGCGCCGACCCAGGCACCCGTCGCGACCCCGGCGACCGGCCGCGCCTCGGCGACGATGCGCGTCGCGAGCCGTGCGAAATCGAGAGCGGGATCGGGTGACAGGATGAATGCACGCGCGCCGGGATCCACACCCTCCGGCAGGATCAGCGCGCCCGCATGCGTGGCCGCCGCCTGCGTCGCGTATCGGGTCGAACGGACGAAGGCGAGGTCACCGGGGCCGGCATCGGCGAGCGCGGCCACGCCGGTGATCGGCGTGTCGCCATCCCCACCGAATCGCCGGCCGACACACGCTGCGAGATCGGCGAGTCGCAGCGGCCGGCCCGCTTCGGACACGATCAGCGAGCGAGCAGGACGGCGGTCGGCGATGTGCGCGCCACCGCAGCGGCGTTGCTGCCCAGGAAGTACTCGGTGATGCGATTCCGGCCATAGGCACCCATGACGATCAGACCCGCCCGCACTTCGCGCGCGGTGTCGACGATCTTCACATCCGGGCGACCCAGGGTGGATGAAGTCTCGCGGATCGGTTGCGCCATGTTGCCGAGCAGCTGCCGGACCTCTTCGAAACGGGCAACCGCCCGGCCCTTGTCCTTGGAGTCCACGAACACGTGGATCGGCTCGCCGAGACCGTTGGCCACTTCGACCGCCAGGGCGGCCGCGGTGCGTGAGCCTGGCGATCCGTCGAATCCGAGCACGATCGGTCCGCCCAGTGTCGCACCGGCGGGCACGACCAGGGTCGACGTCGTGGTCTTGCGGATCACCGCTTCGGTGGTCGATCCGATCAGCGGGCTCTTGCGATTGGCGGGACGATCGTCGCGGCCGATCACCAGCAGGCTCCTGCTCTGTGCGCGATCGACGATCCGATCGTCCGCCGAGCCCTGGGCCACTTCGCAGGTCGCCTCGACTCCCCCGGCGCGAGCGCGCTCAGCGAACCGCTTCGCGAGGCCTTCGGCGCGGGCCTTGTAGTAAGTGGCCAGCTGCGTCTCCGGGAAGGCCGGGAGTCCGAGTCCGGCATCGCCCGGCGAACGCACCACGCGGTCCTCGATCACTGTGATACCCGACAGCCGTGCGTGCAGGCGCGCCGCGAGGGCGATGCCCATCCGCTCGGCCGCACTGCCATCGTCGGATCCATCCGTTGCAACCAGGATCGTCTCGATCATCTCGCTCCTCGCGATCGCAGAAGGCGCACCCCAGCTCGCCTTCCCGAAGTCCGGCACCTGCGGGACACATTCCGCAGCGCCCGCCCCGCTTTGGTCCCCGCGCGGCATGCCTCGCCAACACAACGAAACCGAGAATAAGGAACCCCGGAGGGAGTCGCAATTGGCGGGGCATTCGAGTCGACAGCCTGCCAGCCGGCAGATCCGATGCCGGCTGGGCGCCGATCGGACCACCCGACCCTGCCCGCTCAGTCCTCGCCGGGCGGCGGCTCCCAGTGATGCGCGATGTAGAGAAGCACGTCGGTCTCGGTCAGGATTCCGATCAGTTCGCCCTCCTCCGAGACCACCGGCAGACAACCGATCTTCTGGTCGGCCATCATGCGCGCGGCAAGTCGCACGCTCGCACGCGGGCCGATCACGATCGGCGGTGTCGACATCACCCTGCGGATCACGACGGCGTGCAGGAATGCGCGGCGATCGTCCTTGCCGGCCGAATCCAGCGTCGAAAGTGAAGCTCGCAGCAGATCGCGCTCGGAAACCACGCCGACGAGCTTGCCGCCACTCACGACCGGCATGTGCCGCACGCCGCCGAGGGTCATGATATCTTCGACCGTCGACAGGCGATCATCGGCTCCCACGGAGACGATCTGTCTCTTCATGACGTCGGCCACTCGTGCCATTTTGCGATTCTACTTCAATGGGCGCGCCGAGTGACGTCGATCTGCGACTCGAAAAACGCTGCGCCGCGTGGAGAGGGAACAGGCCTTGTCAGAATCGAAGCGCCGTCCGGGGGGCGGGACGGAGCGAGATCCGGGCGCGAATCCGAAGCGGTCCGGTCCGACCGCCGAGACGCCGGGACCGGTCGCCGACTGGGTGCGGCGTTTCACAGCCCTCGGACTCTCGGGCTTCTTCAGCACCGAGTCTGCGATCCGCAGGGCATTCGGCGATACGGTTCCGCAGGACTGGATCGACTTCCTGACCGAGCAGAGCGACCGGGGTCGCCAGGAACTCTTCGATCGACTGGCCGCCGAGATGGGCCGGATCATCGAGAACATGGATCCGGAGCAGATCCTGGATCGACTGCTCACCGGTCGCAGCATCGAGATCGAGGCAAAGCTGCGGATCGGGCCGCGACTGGGGGATGACGATGCCGCCGACGCCGGGACGAGCTTCGAAATCCGCACGAAACCCCGCTGAGCGAGCCGTGGGCGCATCTGTCCGTCGCGACGCGTCCGGACCCAAGCCAGCCATGAGCCCGTCCCGATCGGCCCGACGCATCCGGCCGCTCGCGACCGAGGCCGGCACGGGAGGCGGGCCCGAGTGAACGCGCGCTGCCAGGCCCGCGGGTCGTGGACGATCTGCGCGCTGCTGACGGGCTACACGGCGTTTCTCTACCTCGGGCTCGGCACCGCGCCGGACTCGATGTCGCCCGCGGCCTGGGAACCGAGCGGCTTCCTGCGTGAAGTCGGATTCGTCGAGAGTCTGTTCGAACATCCGCTCGTCGCGATCGCCGGCTTGTCGGCGATCCCCGCCGCAGGCGCGGCGGTCGTGCTGCTCGGTCCCTCGGCGCTCGCGGCGGCGGTCGCGTGCTCCTGCTTCGTCACGTCGTTGATCTTCAGCTTCTATGGCCTGACGGGCGCACTGCGGGTGTGGAGTTTCTTCGGCTGGCGGGGCTCGTGGGTGATCTTGATCTCGGGAATCGCCGTCGGCGTCGCGCTGTCTGCCCCATTGCTCGCAGCGCGCGGGTGGCGTCTGCCGGTGGCAATCCGATGGCTCGTCTATACACCGATCTGCTTCGCCACCATCGCGTTGATCCGGAACGTCACCGGAACGGACGAGCGGCTGCCGTTCAATCTCTCCCCGTGGCCGGCAATCGACGTGCTCGCGCTGGAGATCGCCGTCTACTCGATCGTCGGCGTGATGATCGGCGGGGCCGTCGGCGCCGGGCTCTGCGCCAAACTCGTCGACCGCCCCGTGCTGCGCGCCGCTTCCGTCGCCTGTGCGAGCCTGCTGCCGGTGCTGTGGTTCGTCGCACGATTCGACCACACGGGCCCCCGCGCGCTGCTCGTGGGGCTGGCGATCTCGCTCGCGATCGTGACCGCCATCGTCCGCATCGGCGTGACTTCGGAGCGCGAACTCGAGTCGCGCGCCGGCAGCCTCGCTCTTGCGGCGGCGCTAGTCGCCCTGCCCATCATGGCGGGCAGCAGCCTCGCCGAAGGTGACCACGCCGTATCCCGACACGTGCGTGCCCGGGCGATCATCGATGCGCTCGCCGACCACTATGACGAACACGAAGCCTATCCCGACGAACTGCAGGAGCTGATCGACGAGGGCAGACTCGAGCAGCTTCCCGCGCCTCGAGTCGGTTTCGCTGTGTTCCCGGCGATCGGCTGGACGGAGGCACCTGCCTTCCGATTCCAGAATCTCGGATCGAGCTACCTGCTCGAGTTCGCATCGACCGAGTGGGTGATGTGTTCGTACAGCCCGGCCTGGCGCGGGCTCGATGACGAGGAAGAAGAATTCGAAGATGAAGGGGCATCCGCGGACCGGACGCCCATCGAGCAGGCGGCAGACTGCCGCGAGGATTGCGGGCGTGTGTGCGGACAGGACTGCGATCCGGATCGCGTCGCGGACTGCGCTGCCTTCTGCTCGGCCGCGTGCGACGACGAGTGCGCACGCGAGATCGACGAGGACGCCAGGGCGCCGGATCCGTCGGTCGAGGCGTGGGCCTGCCCGGCCGGGCGCCCGGAGCTCTGGTAGCCTCGCGAGTCGGGTGGGACGGATGCCGAAGCAGCGCAGGGTGACGACCGGCGAGCGACTCTATCGGGCGCGGCGGATCGGCATGACATTCGGCCGGATCTATCTCGGCATCAAGGCGAACCAGTTCATCGCCAGGCAGCTCGGGCCGAGGGACATGAAGCAGCGCTGGTCGCGCTTCCATCGTCAGTCCGCCGAGGCCATCTACGAAACCGCCGTCGAACTGGGCGGGATGATCCTCAAGGGCTGCCAGTTCATCGGCTCGCGGGCGGACGTGATGCCGCCCGAGTACGTCGAGATCCTCGCGCGACTCCAGGACGAAGTGCCGGCTCGGCCCATCTCGGAAGTCCGAGTCCGGGTCGAACAGGAACTCGGCGCACCGCTCGACGAGATCTTCGAGTACTTCGAGCCCGAACCGATCGCTGCGGCTTCGCTCGCGCAGGTGCATCGCGCCCGTCTGCGCGACGGTCGCCATGTGGCCGTCAAGGTCCAGTATCCGGGGATCGACATCCTCGTCCGATCGGACCTCAAGAATCTCGGTGCGCTGTTCCGGGCCGTCGGATTCGTCGAACGCGATTTCGACGTGATGCCGTTGCTCGACGAACTCGCGGTGCACGTCCCGCTCGAACTCGACTTCGTCAATGAAGCGCGCAACGCCGAGACGATCGGAAAGTTCTTCGAGCACCGCGCCGACCTGCGCATCCCGGCAGTCGTGTGGGAATACACGACATCGCGCGTGCTCGTCAGCGAGTTCATCGACGGCATCAAGATCAACGACCTCGACCGGCTCGAGACGAGTGGCATCGCGCGGCACCAGGTGATGCGGACGCTCGTCGACGCATACTGTCTGCAGATCCTCCGGCATGGTTTCTTCCACGCCGATCCGCATCCGGGAAACCTGATGGTCCTGCCGCCCGAGGGCGACGGACCGCCGGTGGTCGTGTTCATCGACTTCGGACTCGCGAAACGACTGCCGCCCGCGTTCCGACAAGGCGCTCTGCACTTCGTAGCGTCGCTGGTGCAGGGCGACTCGAAGGCGATGGCCCGCGCGCTGGTCGAGCTGGGATTCGAGACGCGGGACGACCCGGAGGCCGCGTTCCAGGAGATCTGCCACGTCCTGCTCGAAGTCGCCAAGAAGCTGCGCTCGCAGGCCTATGTGGATCCCGCCGTGATCCGCGAGGCCGGCGAGGATCTGCCCCGGCTGATCCGCGAGAACCCGATCGTCGTGATTCCGAGCCACATCGTATTCGTCGGGCGCGTATTCGCGCTGCTCTCGGGGCTCGGAAGCACGCTGCAGGTCCGGGTCGACATGGTGAAACTGATCCTGCCTCATCTCGCCGACCTGCAACCGCATTCGACGCGGCCGGGCGCCGATTGACGAGCCCGCCGCCGGCCGGACCGACCACGGCACGGATGCGCTGGGGGATCGATGGACTCGCCCTCGGCATCTCGCTCACCGGTCCGTCGGGCCAGGGAGACTGGGCGCGCGTGGTCGCGTGGGCCGAGCGCGCCGAAGAACTCGAACTGCACTCGCTGTGGCTGCCGGAGATGCACTTCTCGCCGGGCGTGACCGCCTCGCCGTTGGTCTGCCTCGCCGCGATCGCGGCCCGTACCAGACGGCTCCGGCTCGCGACGACGTCGCTGCTGCTGCCGATCCACGATCCGCTCCGGATCGCGGAGGAGCTCGCCGGCCTGGACCGACTGTCGGGAGGCCGGGTGATCGCTGGCCTCGGACGCGGCTTTCGTGCGCCCCTGTTCGCGGCGTTCGGCATCGATCCGTCGACGAAACGAGATCTCTTCGATCGATCCCTCGAGCGGATCCTGGCCCACTGGGCGGGTGGATCCAGCGCGCGTGACACGCCGATCACACGGCCGCTGCAGCACCCCCACCCGCCGCTCGCCGTCGCCGCCTTCGGGCGCAAGGGGCTCGCACAGGCGGCGCGGCTCGGGCTGCCATATCTCGCTTCACCCGTGGAGCCGATCGACCTGATCCGCGACAACCTGGCCTTCTACCGCGACGCCGTCGCGCCGGGATCGGATCCCGACGATCGGATCGTGCCGATCATGCGAACCGTCTTCGTGTCGGATCGTCCGTCCATCGTTTCGCAGGTACTCGAGCGGCTCGCGAGCGAGATGCGGCCCGCGCAGGCCGGCGCGCGGCTGCCCGATGCCTTGTCGAAAGCCATCGGATCACCGATCGGCGACCGCGTGATCGTGGGCAGCGTCGAGCAGGTGACCGAGCGGCTCGCCGCCTATCGCGAAGAACTCGGCATGAATCTGCTGATCGTGCGCCCCCAACTGGCCGGCATGCCGCGCGAAGTGCTGGAGGAATCCCTCTCGCAGCTCGCACTGGAGATCGTTCCCGCAATCAGTTGAGTCGGAAAGGGCGACCCGAGGAGTTCGGATGGACTGGCACACCCCCTACCCGTCCCAACGCAGTCCCGTGTTGGCGCGCAACGTGGTGGCTACCTCGCAGCCGCTCGCCGCGCAGGCCGGCCTGCGCATGCTGCTGGCCGGCGGGAATGCGATCGATGCAGCGGTCGCCAGCGCGATCACGTTGACGGTCGTCGAGCCCAACAACAACGGCCTCGGCAGCGACGCGTTCGCGATCGTCTGGGACGGCAAGACGCTGGTCGGGATCGACGGATCGGGTCGCTCGCCCGCCGGCTGGACGTCCGAACGATTCGCGCGTGACACGCGGATGCCCGACTTCGGCTGGGGATCGGTCACGGTGCCCGGTGCCGTCAGTCTCTGGCGTGCGCTCTCGACGCGCTTCGGAGCATTGCCGTTCGAGGCGCTGTTCGAGCCGGCGATCGCGTACGCGCGCGACGGCTTTCCCGTCGGCCCGCTATCGGCCCGGTACTGGCGCTTCGCCGAGCGGACGTACGCGGACTTCCCCGACTTCGGGGCGCACTTCCTGCCCGGTGGTCGCGCACCGCGGGCCGGCGAGATCTTCCGTTGCCCGGACACGGCGGAGACACTCGCGCGGATCGCCGCCACCGGTGGCGAGTCCTTCTACCGGGGAGACCTCGCGACACGCATCGTCGATTGCGCGAAGCGCGCGGGTGGAGCACTCGGTCGCGAAGATCTCGCCGCTCAGCACGCCGAGTGGATCGATCCGATCGCGTCCGCGTATCGGGACGTCACGCTCCACGAGATCCCGCCGAGTGGACAGGGGCTGACCGCGCAGATCGCCCTCGGCGTACTCGACCGCTTCGACGTCGCCGCCCACCCGATCGACTCGGCGGACTCGATCCACCTGCAGGTCGAGTCGTTCAAGCTGGCCTGGGCCGAAGCCGAGCGACACATCGCCGATCGGGACCACATGCGCCATCCACCCCAGCGCTTTCTCGACGCTGCGCGGCTCGACGCGGCCGCGCAGCGGATCGACATGCGACGGGCATCGCGTCCTGTGGCCTCGGTGCCATCCTCTCCCGACACCGTCTATCTGGCGACCGGCGATGCATCGGGCCGGATGGTGTCGCTCATCCAGTCGAACTACCTCGGCTTCGGCTCCGGGATCGTGATCCCCGGTACCGGCATCCATCTGCAGAATCGCGGACGGGGTTTCACGCTCGAACCGGGGCACCCGAATCAGGTCGGTCCGTCGAAGCGACCGTTCCACACGATCATCCCGGGCTTCGTGACGCGCGCGGGTGCGCCGCTCCTCGCCTTCGGCGTGATGGGCGGGCACATGCAGGCGCAGGGTCACGTGCAGATGCTCGTGCGGATGTTCGACCACGGGCAGAATCCGCAGACTGCCTGTGATGCACCGCGCTGGCACGTCCGGGAAGATGGCGCGCTGCTGCTCGAGCCGGGCCACGCGGCCGCGACCGTGGACTCGCTCCGCGAACGCGGCCACGAGATCGTGCTCGATGCGATGCCGCATCTGTTCGGCGGCGGTCAACTCGTCCACGCGCTCGCCGATGGCTACTGCGCGGCGTCCGACAAACGCAAAGAGGGACAGGCGGTCGGATTCTGAAGCGCCCGCTTCGCGCGGGCCGACCGCGTCGTCCTTCAGTCCCCGGTCGACTCCCGGGTGAACGCGATGAACGCCATCGCGGGGCGCTTCGAAGATTCGCGCATCGCGAAGTGCATCCCGTCGAACGTCCAGCCCTCGGCAGTCCAGCGGTTCAGGGTCTGCTCGATCTCCTGATCGGTCACCGTCGGGAGTTCGACCACTTTGTAGACGATCGGCACTTCGAGACCTCGCCCCCTCAGCCCAGTCGCTCGGCCACGTCGGCGGCCGCGTAGGTGAGGATCATGTCGGCACCGGCCCGTTTGATCGACACCAGCGCTTCGTCGATCGCCCGCGGACCGTCGATCCAGCCGCGCTCGGCGGCCGCCATGATCATCGAGTATTCGCCCGAGACGTGATAGGCCGCGATCGGGACGTCGAACTCACGGCGTGCATCGGCGATCACGTCGAGATAGGCGAGTGCCGGTTTGACCATCAAGATATCGGCCCCCTCTTCGAGATCCGCCCGCATCTCGCGCAGTGCTTCGCGGCGATTGGGCGGATCCATCTGATATGCGCGGCGATCGCCGAACCGAGGAGCGCTCTCGGCCGCTTCGCGGAACGGACCGTAGAAGGCGCTCGCATACTTGGCCGCGTAGGCCATGATGGGCAACGACTCGAATCCAGAATCGTCGAGCAGGCGCCGGATCGCGGCGACGCGTCCGTCCATCATGTCCGACGGGGCGAGCATGTCCGCACCGGCGCGAGCATGCGAGAGCGCGGTACTCGCGATGCGCGCCACCGACGGATCGTTCAATACGATCTCTCGTTCGACGATCCCGCAGTGGCCGTGGTCGGTGTACTCGCAGAGGCAGACATCTGTGATCACGCAGAGCCCCGGCACGGCCTTCTTGATCGCGGCGACGGCGCGCTGCACGATGCCGTCGGCCGCATCGGCCCCGCTGCCCCGTGCGTCCTTCGCTCGAGGAATGCCGAAGAGGATCACACCGGGTACGCCGAGATCGGCCACCCGCTTCGCCTCGTCCACAAGTTGATCGACCGAGTGACGGAAGACGCCGGGCATCGAACCGATCGGCTCGCGAACACCGCGGCCTTCGACGACGAAGAGAGGCAGGATCAGATCGTCGCGCGAGACGCGGTGCTCGCGCACCAGTCGACGGATCGGCTCGCTGCCGCGCAGGCGGCGAAGTCGCTCTCGGGGAAAGCTCAAGATCGGTCCTCCTCTTCCGTGCGATCCGTCGCGGGCCGCCCGACCGCACCCCGCACGCGGCGGTCCGAGACATGCGCGGCGAGTCCGGCCACCATCTCCCGCACGTCGGGTCGCTTCGGCACGACATGGACGGGCAGATCGGCGTCCCCGAGCGCACGCGCGGTCGTCGCGCCGATCGCGGCGATGATACAGCGAGCCGCCGCGACGCGAGGCGCATCATCGAGTACCGCTGCGAAGCGTTCCACCGCCGAAGGGCTCGTGAATGTCAGGATCGCAAATCGGTCCTCGACGAGATCCCTGCGCAGCGCCACTTCGTCGATCTCCGGTTGGACATTCCGATAGAACGTGACCGCATCGACCCGTGCGCCGGCCTCGCGAAGTCCCTCCGGCAACACATCGCGTCCGATGTCGGATCGGGGGATCAGCACGCGCCGGCCGGCGGGAGAGAGCGAGCGCACGATCTCTCCGAGCATCGAATCTGCGTCACCGCGCCCGCCCGCCAGGACGAAGTGCGCAGGCAGGCCGCCCGCGAGCGCGGACTCGGCCGTCTTTGCCCCGACGCACAGGATGCGGGCGCCGATTCCTCGAAGCAGATCCGTGCGCCCCGAGCGGCGGACGTGCTGGAAGAAGAAGCGCGCTGCATTCGAACTCGCGAACAGGATGTCGTCGTACCGGGCGAGATCGGTCAGCGCCGCGTCCACGGCGGCGAGTTCGGCGGTCGACGAACACGCCACGAGATCGATCATCGGTCGCGCATCGGCAATCGCACCCGCAGCCCGCAGCGCCGAAGACAGTTCACGCGCCTGATGGGGCGCCCGCGTGACGAGCGCGCGCATCCCGAAGAGCGGCGCCGACTCCCACCAGGCGAGCTCCGCGCGCAGGCGGACGACGTCGCCGACCACCACCGTAGACGGCGCCGTGATGCCGGCTCGGGCGACTGCCTCGGCGAGACCGCCCAGCGTGCTGACCACGACCCGCTGTTCGGGCAACGTGCCGTGCATGATGGCGGCAGCCGGCGTGTCGGCCGACCGACCCGCCGCGATCAGACGCGCGAGCAGTTCCGGCAGGGCTCGCATCCCCATCACGATCACGAGTGTGTCGACCGCGGTGGCGAGTTCGTCCCAGCGCGTCTCCCTGGCCACCGTCGTGGGGTCCTTGTGGCCCGTCACCACCGCGAACGAGGCGGAGTACCTGCGATCCGTGACGGGAATGCCCGCGTAGGCGGGTACGGCCAGCGCCGCGCTGATACCGGGGACGACCTCGTACGCGACGCCCGCGGCCACACAAGCCGATGCTTCTTCGGCGCCACGTCCGAACACGAACGGATCGCCGCCTTTCAGGCGGACGACCGTGCGGCCGGCGCATGCGTGTTCGACCGCGAGCGCATTGATGTCGGCCTGCGAGCGGGTCGGCAGATCATGGCCACGCTTGCCGACGTTGATGCAGATTGCGTGATCGGGCGCGAGGGACAACAGCTCGTCACTCGCGAGTTCGTCATAGAGCACGACGTCTGCCCTCGAGAGCGCCGCCGCACCGCGCAGCGTGATCAGGTCCGGATCGCCGGGACCGGCGCCGACCAGGATCAGTCTGCCGCGCGGAGGTCCTGCGGTGCTCACGATCCGGACTCCGCACGAAGCGCTGCCAGGATCCCGGAGCCGCCCGCCCGGAGAACCTCGCGTGCGAGCCTTGCACCCAGCTCGGTCGCCTCGCTCGACCGACCATCGCCCTCGGCCCGGGCGATCTGTCGACCATCCTCGCTGGAAACCAGAGCGCGCATGAAGATGCGATCCCCGCCGGCCATCTCGCAGTGCCCCGCGAGCGGGATCGTGCAGTCTCCCCCGATCTGCTCGAGAAAGCTGCGTTCGGCACGCGTCGCGATCGCGTACTCGCTTCGATCGAGCGCCGCGAGATCGGCCGCGAGCGCTTCGCCCTCGCGCGCCTGCAGGGCGAGCGTGCCCTGGCAGACCGCCGGAAGCAGCAACTCGGGGGGGACGCGTTCCGAGATCAGGTGGGAGAGGCCGAGCCGATCGAGACCCGCGCAGGCGAGGATCACCGCGTCGAGAGAGTCGGTCTCGAGGCGCGAGAGCCGGGTCGGCACGTTGCCCCGAAGCGGCATGATCACGAGATCCGGACGATGGGCGAGCAACAGCGCCGCCCGACGCGTGCTGCCGGTGCCGACGCGAGCGCCGCGCCGGAGACGCTCGAGCGTGACGTCCGACCCGCGTGCCACCAAAGCATCTCGCGGATCCGCGCGCTCTGGAAAAGCCGCGAGCACGAGACCCGCGGCAAGCCGGGCTGGCAGATCCTTCGCGCTGTGCACGGCGACGTCGGCGCGTCCATCGAGCAACGCCTCCTCCACCTCCTTGATGAAGAGTCCCTTCCCGCCGAGCTTCGCGAGGGAGACATCCTGGATCCGGTCACCGGTCGTCTGGACGATCACCAGCTCGGTGGCGGCGCCGAGCTCGCGCTCGATCCTGCTTGCGACGTAGCGGGCCTGTGCGAGCGCGAGATCGCTGCCGCGGGTCGCGATCCTCACCGTGGCCATGCGGGGCTCCGACGGCTGACACGCGCTGCCTTCACGATTGCTCTTCGGGATCCGAGCCAGGCGGAGCGACGAAGGTCCCCGCGCGACGCTCGACTTCGGCGAGCAGCACGTCGACCTCGGCACCCGGCGCGTTCGGATCGTCGAGGGCGAACAGCGCGCGTGCCTCTTCGAGCACGGCGAGCCCCTCCTCGCGATCCGTCTGGGCACCGAGGCGCGCGAGCGGCGGATGCAGGAGTTTGTTGACGATGGCCCGGGTCAGGGCCTCGACCCCCTCGCGCTGTGCGCCGTCGAGACCGAGACGCGACACCGAGCGTTCGAGTTCGGTCGTCCGGATCTTCTCGGCGCGGGCGAGCAGGTGCTTGATGGTCGGGACTGCCTGCAGGGCGACCAGCCAGCCGGCGAAGCGCTCCTGCTCCTCGAGCACGATGCGCTCGCCCGCCAGCGATTCGCGACGGCGCTCCTCTTCGTTCGTCGATGCCACCTCCTGCAGATCGTCGATGTCGTACAGGTAGGCGTTGTCGAGATCGTTGATCGCGGGGTCGATGTTCCGGGGCACTCCCATGTCGATCAGGAAGATCGGGCGGCCGCGCCTCGCGCGCAGTGCGACCTCGAGCTGCCCGCTGGTAAGTACCGGTTGATCTCCGGCGATACACGAGAGCACGATGTCCGTCGTGAGGAGCAGTTCAGCGATCTCGCCGATGCCGTGGGCACTGCCGCGGTACCGATCAGCCAGCGCCTCTGCCCGGGCAGGTGTGCGATTGACGATACGTCGCTCGCCGAGGCCCTCGCGCTGCAGAGCGAACAGGGCCATCTCGATCATCTCGCCGGCACCGATCATCAGTGCGCGTTTGTCGGCGAGATTCTCGAAGATCTGCCGGGCGAGATCGACGGCGACCCGGGCGACGGACACCGGCCGGTGCGAGATCCGCGTCTCGTTCTTCACTCGCTTGGCGGTCGCGAAGGCACGCTGGAACAACCGCGACAGCAGTGGACCACAGGTCCCGCATTCGCGCGCAAGCCGGTAGGCGTCCTTCATCTGCCCGAGGATCTGCGGCTCACCCACCACCATGGAGTCGATCGCGGACGCAACGCGGAAGACGTGGCTGACGGCGTCCTGGTCGCGATACTCGTAGACGTGATCGTCGAGATGGCCACCGCCGGCGATCGGGGTGTCGCCCCCGAGTTCGACGTGGAAGAAGCGGTGAAGCACATGTCGCGCCGCTTCGGGCTGTCGCGTCGTCACGACCACTTCGACGCGATTGCAGGTCGAGACGAGCACGGCCTCGCCGATCTCCTCCTGATCGGCGAGCTTGCGAAGGGCAGCCGTGTGATCCTCGACGGCAAACTGCTCGCGCACTTCGACGGGCGCGCTCCGATGGCTCATGCCGAGCAGCAGGATCTTCACGCCAGAAGCTCCACGCCGACGACCGCGAACAGCAGGAATGCGAATCCGGCGACCGCGCTGGCCGCAGCCTGTCGGGCGCCCTGGTGCCCGAAGAAGCGAGCCACCGCAAGCCCCGCATAGATCCCCCATGCGATGAGGGTCCAGGTCTCGTGCTCGCTCCCCGACCAGACGATGCCCTCGACGCTCAGCAGCCAGGCGGAGCCGGTGATGACTCCCAGCGTCAACAACGGGAAGCCGACCGCCAGCGCGGTGACGTTGACGCGATCGAGCGCTTCGAGCGATGGCAGCCGGAACCCACGCGATACGAGCCGCTTGCGTTTGATCCGGCGATGCTCGAGCAGGAAGAAGACACCGGCAATGCCCGAAACACCGAGCAGCCCGAGCCCGGCACTCGAAAGCAGGACGTGGGCGTGGGGCATCGGTCCGGTCGATCCGATCGAGGATGTTCCTTCGGACGGCACGCTCAGCGAGGCCAGGAAGACGGCAAGGAAAGCCACCGGGCCGGCGACGGCGGCGAGGCCCGTGAGACGCACGCGCCACATGAACGCCAGCAGGAACAGAATCGCCACCCAGACCATGAACGACACGGCGAGGGGCAGACTGGTGAGCGACGGCACGGGATCCTGCCGATGCAATGTCGCCAGGGCCGCGGCCTGGACCAGGGCACCCAGCGCGAGCCCCCAGACGGCACCGCGACTCGCACGAACCGACGGCAACGTGATGCCCATCAGAGCGCCGACTCCCGCAGCCAGATAGATGGCAGCTGCCGTCTGTTGCAGCTCGATCATCGGGACACCTTCGAGGGGCGCTGGCGCAGGATGCGTCCGCGTGGCCCCCCGACCGCAACGCAACTCGAGTATAGGCGTGGCGCGGGACGGACGCCGTCGAAGACCGCCAGGACACAGGCGATCACTGCATCGCCGGCGCGCCCCCGTCCGAGACCGCCGGATATCCGATCAGGCCCGCGCGCGTGCGAGCCGCTCCATCTGCGCGGCGACCTTCGCCGCATCGTTCGCCATCTCGAAGACGCGATATGCGGGTTCTCCGAGGAGCACGAACCGGATCTCCTCGAGGGTCGTCCCGCCCGCCAGATGCGATCGGGCGACTTCGAGCGAGATCTCGGCACAACGCTGGATCGACAACCCGCCGATGCCAGTACCGATCGCAGGCACCGCGACCGTGCGACATCCGTTGGCTGCTGCGAGATCCAGACTCGCCTGCAGGCTCGAGCGCAGGGTCGACTCGCTCGCACGACCACCGGGTTCCATGCTGGCCGCGTGCACGACGAATCGGGCAGCCAGATCACCGGCACCGGTGATCGCTGCACGGCCGACATCGATCGCGCCATGGGCGTCGCATTCTGCCTGGATGCTCGGACCACCCCGTTTGCGAATCGCGCCGGCGACGCCCGATCCGAGTACCAGTTCTCGATTGGCCGCATTGACGATTGCATCGACCGACTGAGTGGTGATGTCGCCCTCGATCAGCGTGATGCGTCCCATCACGACTTGCCCGCGCGCATCGTTCGACGACCGGGAACACGGTGCTTCCGTTCCGGTCGTGGACCCCCGGTCGTCGCCTCGATCACGCCCGCCGCCAGCAGAGGAACCAGGATCTCGTGATGGCCGATCAGCGAGATGCCACTCCCGCCGCGGCGAGTGGGACGATCGACGACGTTCACGCCGGGTCGGTATCGACGCACGAAATCACAGTCGATGGTCGTGAAACGATCCACCCGATGGCCCAGATTGCGGGCGAGCGCGAGCGCCTTCAGAAACACTTCGGGCAGGATCACCGCCGAGCCGACGTTCAGGAAGACACCCCCCTCCAGGTCGGCCACGACGCCGACCAGGGTTTCGAAGTCGCGGAAGCTGGTCGCACCGATCGCTGCCCCATCCGCACTCGGATGCATGTGATGGACATCGGTGCCGATCGCCGCGTGGACCGTGATCGGGATCCCGAGCCGGAACGCGGCGGCGAAGATCGATCGCTTCGCGTGCCGATCTCGGGCGGCCAGGATCTCCCGACCGATCGACTCGCCCATCCCCGACCCGTCGCTGGCACCGAGTCGGATCGCCTCATTGAGGCGCTCGGCGGTCTCACGCGCCATGCCGAAGGTGCCGTCGTCGAGCGCGGAGGCCACGTCTTCGCTCGTGCGGCCCATCATGGCGAGTTCGAGATCGTGCACGCAGGCAGCCCCGTTGGTCGCCAGGGCGGTGATCGCTCCACGCTCCATCAGGTCGACGATCACGGGCGACAGGCCGACTTTGATCAGATGCGCGCCGAAGCCGAATACGACCGGTCGCCCGCGCTTCCATGCACCCGACCATGCTCCGATCGCAGCGCGCAGGTCCGCCGCACCGAGGACATCGGGCAACGATGAGATGAAGGTAGAGAAACTCGATCCCGCGGCGTGCGGCTTCGCTTCATGAGCGACTCTGACTCTACTCGCCCGACGCCGCGCCGGGATCGTGTGCAAGCGGTTCCGATCGATCTTCCGGGTGCCTCGCCCCATTCGGGCCTCCGCGATCCGCCGCTGCCAGACGGCTCGACTCCGAATCGGCGCGAGTCGCAGATGACGATCTTCCCACCGGTGCGCCTTCGAAATCACAGCATAACGCGACCCTCCCGATGCGTGGCTTGCATCGCATTCGCAGACCCGACTGCTACCCTCGTCAGCTCGGTCCAGTCGTCGGCAATCAGCCGAAACCCCATCGAGGGACCGGCATCCAATGCAGTCGATCGGGCAGCAGGTTCGACCGCTCGCCGGTCGCTGCGGCCCATCCTGTCGAACAGGGCAATCAACCGCAAACCAAGCAAGCAAGACGAAGGAGATCCGATGGCAGACGTCGTGAACGTCAGTGACGCCAATTTCGCCGCCGAGGTGCTCGAGTCCGACAAGCCGGTCCTGGTCGACTTCTGGGCAGAATGGTGCGGCCCCTGCCGTCAGATCGCGCCGATCATCAAGCAACTCGCAGTGGACTACGCGGGTCGCGTGAAGATCGTGAAGCTGAACGTGGACGAATCACCGCAGACCGCAGGTGCCTACGGGATCCGATCGATTCCGACGGTGCTGGCCTTCAAGAACGGTGAAGTCGTCGAGCAGATGATGGGTGCCCGCCCGAAGGCGAACTTCGAAGATCTGGCCAAGCGGGTCCTCGTCTAGCGGCTTGCGCCGTCGGCCCCCTCGTGGGCGGACGACTGGTCGATGGCGACCTGCTGGAAGAGGCGCACCGGCCAGTGCCGCCGGATTGCCAGCCTGTAGAGCAGCGGATCCGGATTGACGACTACGGGATGCCCGACGAGATCGAGCAGAGGTCGGTCTGTGACCGAATCCGTGTAGAACCAACTGAGTGCGAGGTCGATCCGCTGCTCCGCGATGAATTGCTGGAGCCAGTAGATCTTGCCGTCTTCGAAGCAGATGGGCTCGATGACACGGCCCGTGAATCGACCGTCCTCCACTTCGAGTCTCGTATAGACCATGTGTTCGATGCCGAGGTGGCGTGCGAGCGGCTCGACGACGAACCGCGTGGCCCCGCTGACGATGCAGACCTCGTGGCCCGCTGCCTGATGTTCGCGGATGCAATCCACTGCCTCGGGGTAGATGGCAGGCAGGATCTCTTCGTCGAACAACTCCCGGGCCTGCTCGACCACCTCGGCCTCACTGCGGCCGCGGAAATCACGCATCATGGATTTCGTCCAGGAGAGGATGTCGAGCACACCCACCTTGTACTGGAGGTAGGCGCCGAGCCCTTTGACCATCTCCCAGGCATCGATCTCGCCGCGCTCGTAGCGGTGCTTCATGTACATCGAGCCCGAGTTCTCGGCGATGATGGTCTTGTCCATGTCGAAGAAGGCACCGACACGAGGTGCATGCCTCCGTCTGACTCGCGAATCGTGTGCTGCGAGCACCATCGTGGACCCCGGCGATCGAATCAGATCGCGATGGTACCGATAGGTCACCTCGATCGCCGGAGGATGTTCGAGATCCTGACGCTCGGTGGGAGACCCATCGGAATGCAGACCGGACTTCGACCGCGCTCGCCCGGAATCAGTCGGCTTCGCCGCGGATCGTCTGCTTCCCGAGCAGAACGCGAGCGACGAGATCGCACAGGGCAGAGGGTTCGAACGGCTCGAGGAGGAGGGTCACATCCTCGTTCGCGCAGGCGGGAAGCAGGATGTGCGCTCGAGTGCCACGACCGGGCTCGCTCTCGAGCACCAGGCCACCCCCGCACTGCCGTGCAAGACCGTGCACCATCGGGAGGCCGAGTCCGGTTCCCTCTCCGGCAGGCCTGGTGGTGTAGAACGGTTCCATGTCGTGTTCTGCCAGTTCCGGTTCGATTCCCAGGCCCTCGTCCGACACGGTGATCGCAACGTAGGCGCCGGGTTCGAGATCCGCGAATCGGGACCCCGCTTTCGCCGAGAGCTCGAAGCCGCGTGTCTGCACCGTCAGCACGCCGCCATCGGGCATCGCATCGCGTGCATTCACGACGAGGTTCACCACCGCCTGCTCGAGCTGGCCACGATCGCTCTTCACGGCAGGAACGCCGGTCTCGAGATCGAATCGCAGCTCGACCGACTCCCCGATCAGCGGCCGCAGCATCGACTCGAGTCCGCAGACCAGCGCATTCGAGTCGAGAGCCTCGGTCTGCAGAACCTGTCGACGGCTAAATGCCAGCAGCCGTCGCGTGAGTTCGGCGGAACGTCGCGCCGCCTGATGGATCTCGCTGGCGTCCTTCAAGAGCTGGCCATCGAGATCAGCCATCAAGCTGGCGTTGTAGCCCAGATGACGGTCAGCATGTTGTTGAAGTCGTGCACGATTCCGCCCGCCAGTCGCCCAACGGCTTCCGATGACCGGCACTTCGACCGCCGGCATGCGTCCGGATTCGATCAATGCCTGCCGGATCGACTCGCGCCATTCCGTCGGCAATTTGAACTCGAATTCCCAGAGGCGACGACCGATCACCTCTTCTCGAATCGGGCGATCCGCCTCTCTCAGCCATTGCTCGTTGCACTCGACGATCTCGTCGGTGGCGAGATCCGTGATCACCATCGCATCCGGATGATCGCGGAACGCGGCCGCGAACTTGCTCTCGCTCTCGCGAAGCGCTCGCTCGATCCGGTGGTTGTCTCCAGCCCGAATGACCCGGGCGGGACCGGATCCGACCTTCCCTCGATCCGGCTCCGGAACGGCGACCCGACGAGCGCGGCGCGACCTCGGTTCAGAGATCGGCGACGAGTTCGTCGTACAGCTCCAAATCGTTGTGCCGGTCGTCTCCGCTCAGCATCTCGATCGCGCTCCTCGGATGCTGGTTCAACTGACCCGTGATGTTGTGTGGCACGAGTGCGCCCCACTCGAGCTTCTCGCGGAGCCCGACGAGGTGGTCCTGCAGCAGCTGCAGGACCGGACGGACGTGGTACGCGGGGTTCCGCAGGAATCCGAGCAACAGCTCCATCGGGCAGTTGCCGGCACCGCGTCCCATGCCTGCCATGGTTGCGTCGATCCGGTTGGCACCGTGGACTGTTGGCGCCCCTGGCGAGATCCACGGTGGCAGCGGGCGATACCCGCGAGCCGATCAGAACACGTACCGTCGCATCGACACATTCAACAGCAGCCCGATTGCTATCGCAGCCGAGAGCATCGCCGACCCTCCATACGAAAAGAGCGGCAAGGGCACGCCGATCACCGGAGCGAGTCCGAGCACCATCGCGACGTTGATGACCGCGGGCCAGAAGAGCGTTCCGACGAGGCCGACGGCCAGCATCGCCCCGAAGCCGTCTTTCGAGTTGCGCGCGATCCAGAGTCCCCAGAACAACAGTCCGAAGAAGGTGAGCAGAGCCAGGGTGCTTCCGACGAACCCCCACTCCTCGGCCAGGACGCTGAAGATGAAATCCGTGTGCTGCGTCGGCAGGAATCGCAGCTGGGTCTGCGTCCCCTCCTGCCAGCCCGTGCCCATCAGACCGCCGGAACCGATGGCGATCCGGGATTGCATGGCCTGGTAGCCGGAGGCCAGCGGATCACGCGCCGGATCGATGAAATCCAGGATCCGCTTCTGCTGGTACGCCTTCAGACCGAACTTCCAGAGCGCGGCGAGGGCCGCCATCGCCAGTACGGCGATCCCCGACCACGAACGAAGCGGGATGTGGACGAGTGGCAGGTACGTGACGGCCACGAGCAGCGTCAACAGTGCGACTCCCAGGTCTCGTTGCAGGATGATCAGGCCGACGGGCAGTGCCGTGATGAGCAGCGGTGGGATGAGCTGCCGCACGCGCGTGATCGAACTCGGTGGATTGCGGTGGAAGTAGCGCGCGAGCGCGATCACGAGTCCGATCTTCGCGATCTCCGACGGCTGGAAGCTGCCTTTGAACAGCCAGGCCTGCGCGCCCCGGGTCACCGTGCCGATGATCAGAGTGAGCGCGACCAGCGCCAGAGTGCCGCCGAAGATCACGAGTCCGTAGCGCTCGACGTGTCGGTAGTCGACGAACGCGGTGATGGCGACCACCACGACGCCGATGCCGATCGCGAACACCTGCCGCCGGACGATGTCCGACATGCCGCCTTCGACTCCGGCCGCCGTGGCGGACATCAGATTCACGATTCCGAAACCGAGCAGGGTGACCACCAGGCCGACGAGCACCCAGTCGAAGTTCTGAACCGATCGGCGATCAAGATGGAGCAAGGCTCGTCACTCCTCGTGGGCGGCGACGGCCGCCGCGTCGCTGTCCGTGGATGGCGCGACCACTTCCGTGGATTCCTTCCGCTCGCGCTCAGTCTCGAAGTATCGGGCGAGCACCCGCTGCGCGATGGGAGCCGCGGCCGCTCCGCCACCCTTGCCCGCGTGCTCGACCACGACGGCGATCGCGATCTCGGGATTCTCGGCGGGCGCGAACGCCGCGAACAGCGCGTGGTCGCGATACCGGATCGGGATCTGGTCCGGTTCGAGATCCTTGACGAGGTCGAGACGCACGACCTGGGTCGTGCCCGTCTTGCCCGCGACGGTGACACCTTCGACCCGCGCGCGAGATCCAGTTCCGTTGATCCGGAGGGTGCCTGGAGAGAAATCGTTGGCTGGTCTGCCAGACGTTCCTTCGACGACTGCGACGAGGCCATCGCGCACCAGACCGAGCACGGCCGGGTCGATCTTCAGATCGACGGTCGGCGAAGCTGGCTCCTGCCGGACCAGTTGCCCGTCCCAGGTCTCGAGCCGGTCGATGATCCGCGGTGTATGGAGGTGGCCGCCATTGCCGATCGTCGCGAAAGCGTTGGCGAGCTGGAGCGGGGTCACGAGGTTGTAGCCCTGACCGATCGATGCGGACACCGTCTCGCCCTTGATCCAGGGCTCGGACCGGTTGCGCTCCTTCCACTCCTCGGTCGGAATCAGGCCGGAGCGCTCGCCCGCCATCGTGATCCCGCTGATCTGACCGAGCCCGAACAGCTTCGCGTAGCGGGCGATCGTGTCGATGCCCAGGTCGACACCGAGGTGATAGAAGTACACATCGCAGCTGTCTCGCAGCGCCGCGACCAGATCGACCTGGCCATGCCCGCCCTTCTTCCAGCAGCGATACACACGGCGTCCGAGTCGGTAGGAGCCTGGACAGAAGACCTTCGTATGGGAGTCGATCTTGTGCTCGCTCAGTCCGGCGATGGCGACGATCGCCTTGTAGGTCGAGCCGGGCGGGTACTGGCCGGCGAGCGCCCGGTTGCGCAGCGGGTTCCACTCGTCGCCCATCAGGACGGCCCAGGCCTTCGGATCGATCCCCCCGGCGAACGCATTCGGGTCATAGGTGGGTCGCGACACCAGGGCGAGCACGTCGCCGCTCCGCGGGTCGATCGCCACCAGGGCACCCATCATGTCCGGCTGGGTGGGATCCTCGGATCGGAAGGCGTCTTCGGCGGCGCGCTGGAGATCGACGTCGAGCGTCAGGACGAGCCGTCCGCCGGGCACGGGCTCGATTTCGTCGATCACCTCGATTTCCTGACCCGCGACGTCGACCACGATATTGCGCCCGCCCGCGCGACCGCGAAGGTGGGATTCGAGCCCCGCTTCGAGTCCGTACTTCCCGATCACCTCACCGGACCGGTAGTCGGCGAAGTTGCCGCTCGTGAGTTCGCTCGAATCGATCTCGCCGATCATGCCCAGCAGATGCGCGGCCCGGCTGCCTTCCACGTACTGCCGTCGGGGTCGCATGTCCGTCACGACGCCCGGCAGCGCGTACCGGTGTGTCTCGACCCGTGCCCGGGTCTCGTAGTCGAGATCCCCGTCGAGAACGACCGGCTGGAAGCGCGTACGGCCGGTGGGATGGCCAACCAGCTCAGCCAGTTCGACTCCATCCCGATCCAGCAGTCGGCCGAGAACCATGAATGTCAGCTCGGGCGAACGCACTTCGTTCGGAATCACCTGCACGCGATACGCGGGTCGGCTCGTCGCGAGCACCCTGCCATTGCGATCGACGATGTCGCCGCGCGGCGCCTCGAGCAGCACCGTCCGCACGGAATTCCGCTCCGATCGGCTTGCGAGATCCGCTCCCTCCAGGATCTGCAGCTGGAACAGGCGCAGCACGAAGACCACGAGAGCCGCCACCATGAACAGGGCGATGATCGGCAAGCGGAGTTCGCTCGGCGGATCGTTCGCCGATGTCAGCCTCCCGTCGCCGATGCCACTCGAGATCAAATCGGTCTCCGGCGCGAATCGATGCGGCGCGTTCGCATCGCGGCGTCATCGTCGCCGGCCCAGGCCGTCACGCGCGTCACCAGGGAGAAGACGCCGATCGCGAAGGCTCCGTTCACGACCGAGTGCTTCACACCGTCCAGCGCCCAGAGAAGGCCCGGCGCTCCCGCACCGACGAAGAAGCTGGATACGACGTACACCGCGACCCCGTAGACGAGGCTCACCGAGATCACGAACACCACCAGCGGAAGCGATCCCCTCAGATTGAGCTGCCGGCCGGCCAGAAGCGCGCTCGAGAAGACGACGACCCGCAAAAGCGCGTGCTGCCCGAGCAGTGAACCCGAGAGCAGATCGGCGGCAAAGCCGAGTCCGGCTGCGAGCACGAGGCCCATGCCTGGCCGGCTCCAGCGCAGCCCGATCGAGATCACCACCAGCAGTCCGAGGTCCGGACACCAGGGCGCCGGCACAATCGTGGCCAGCGTTCCCTGGACCAGCAATGCGAATACGCCGACCGCGAAGAGCGCCGAAAAGGTGCGCATGACCGGATCAGGACGCCGGCACTTCCGGGTCGGATGTCGGCCGATCGACACCGGCCGTGTCAGCCACATTCGGAGCGGGCAACACTTCGGCCTCCGTCTGCTCCTCGATCGAGTTCGAGCCGTAGAGGAGATCGAGGGTGGGGCCGCGGCGGAGCATCACGAACACCTGCTCGACGCGTCCGAAATCGACAGAGGGTTGCACGGTCGCGATCTGGATCAGACTGCCCCCCGGATCTTCGAGCGACACGATCTCACCGATCCGCAGCCCCTTCGGATAGACGCCCCCGAGACCCGATGTGATCACTGTGTCGCCCAGTTGTACGTCGCTCTCGCGCACGACGAACTCGAACTCGAGCAGATTCGTTCCCCGACCGCGCACGATTCCGCGGGCCCGGCTGCGCTGGACCACGCCATCGATGGTGCTCTGACGATCCAGCAGCAGCATGGTCTTGGCCGCGTGCGGAGAAGTCCGGGTCACCAGACCCACCACGCCCTGCTCGGTGACGACGGGATGACCCGCCAGAACCCCGTGACTGCGACCGCGATCGACGAGCACGCTGCGGAACCAGGGAGAAACGTCCAGTCCCACGACTTCTGCCGGGAGCATCGGGATCTCGAAGTCGTCGCGCATCGCAGCGATCCGCGCGAGGTGTTCACCCGCCACCAGGGCTTCGCGGTACTGGAGGTTCTCCTCTTCGAGCGCGGCGATCTTCTGGCGCAGGACGATGTTCTCCTCATCGAGATCGACGAGGTCGACGTAGCGATCCCAGCCGTCGCGCACCGAGTCGATCGGGGACGCGAACGCCCGCTGCACCGGCATGGCGACCTCGAACAGGAACCCCTGCCACCAGGACAGGTCGCCGCCCGACCGTCGGCCACCGTCCCCCCTGTCCCGCACCATCGTGAAGGTGGCGAGCAGGAGCAGCCCGGCAAAGGCCAGGGGCGCTCCGAGTTGCTTCAAGAATCCGGGCATGACACCCCGCGTCCGCCCGAGCATCTGCGATCGGGCCGAGCCATCTCTTCGCTATCGGACGGACGGTCCAGCAACCCGAGCCGATCCCCCACTACCAGCGGATCGTCACTTCCTTCAGGAGGCGCAGCTCGTCGAGACAGCGTCCGGTCCCCATCGCAACAGCCGTCAGCGGGTCTTCGGCCAGCATCACGGGGAGCCCGGTGACCTCGCGCAGCAGGATGTCGAGATTGGCCAGCATCGAACCACCACCCACGAGCACGATGCCCTTGTCGACGATGTCTGCTGAGAGTTCGGGAGGGGTCCGTTCGAGCGCCATCTTGACGGCCTCCACGATCTGATTGATCGGCTCGGCGAGAGCCTCCCGCACTTCTTCAGACTTGATTTCGAGTGTCTTCGGAACCCCGGCGACGAGATCGCGACCCTTGACCTCCATGTGAAGCTGGGTCTGCGACGGATACGCCGTGCCGATCTTGATCTTGATCAACTCCGCGGTGCGCTCGCCGATCAGCAGGTTGTACTTCCGCTTCACGTAGTTGATGATCGCCTCGTCCATCTTGTCGCCACCGACGCGCGTCGAATTCGAATACACGATGCCCGACAGCGAGATGACTGCGACCTCGGTCGTGCCGCCGCCGATGTCGATGATCATGTTTCCGGAGGGCTCGGTCACGGGCAGGCCCGCACCGATCGCGGCCGCCATGGGCTCCTCGATCAGATACACCTCGCGTGCGCCCGCGAGCATCGCGCTCTCCTTCACGGCACGCTTCTCGACTTCGGTGATGCCCGACGGAACGGCGATCACGATCCGCGGTCGCACCATGCGCTTGCGATCATGCACGCGCGTGATGAAATAACGAAGCATCGCCTCCGTGATCTCGAAGTCGGCGATCACGCCATCCTTCATCGGGCGGATCGCAACGATGTGGCCCGGGGTGCGGCCCAGCATCTCCTTGGCGGCCTTGCCGACGGCTCTGACCCTGTCGGGACCGCGTCCGTCCTTCGATATGGCGACGACACTCGGCTCGGAGACCACGATGCCGCGGCCCTTCACGTACACGAGTGTGTTGGCCGTACCGAGGTCGATCGCGAGGTCGCTGGAGAACCAACCGAGCACAGTGTCGAGAATCACGTCGATCATCCCCCAAGTTCGAAGTGCTGCGTCCCGCTCACCTGACCGAGATGCCGTCCGACACCTCCCGGCTCCGATCAGCCGATGCGTTGTCGCGACCGGCTCGACCACGGGCCGGACCCGAGCCGCGAAACGACTGCACAACCCATCTCTAAGTGTCTGGATTGGAAGTCGTTTTGCGAACGGGCGGAAGCGCGGCTCAAAGTAACAGTACGCCTACACGGGGGCAAGCGAAGACGGACGTCCGAATCACGAGCGTGCGATGGCCAGGCGAGATCCGTCGCGTCGGCCTGTGCTCGCTTGCCCCCGCTGCGGGCTCTTCGTACCTTGGCGCGCTCCGGGTTCGCCGGCGCGCGCGGCTAAGACCCGCAAGCACGGCGGCGAACCCACCGCCGAGTTCCATCAGAACAGTGAGAGGATTCATCCGATGCTCGAGTCGATTCGCCGGGGCCAACGCTGGCTCACCCTCGTGCTCGTCGCTTTCGTCGGCGCGGTGTTCGTCTTCTTCATGGGAGTGGGAAGCGACTTCGGACCGAGCAACCCCTCGGGAAGCGCGGTGGTCGAACTCGGCGATATCCGGATGCAGGTCGCCGACTTCCAGCGGCTTCGGGCGCGCCAGGATGAGCTCTATCAGGAGCAACTCGGCGAGCAGTACAACGCGAAGGCCATGGCTTCGTTGATCGACGCCCAGACTCTGCGTCAGCTGGTGGACACGGCCGTTCTGGTGCGCTCAGCCAGCGACCTGGGCCTGCAGGTCAGTCGAGAGGAAATCCAGGATCTGGTGCGACAGAGTCCTGGTTTCCGGGACGAGGCCGGCCGCTTCGACCAGGACCAGTTCGTCGATTACGTCACCTATGAGTTCGGAAGCCAGCGCAACTTCCTCGAGGTGATGCGCCACGATCTGCTGAGACAGAAGATGGTCGGATTGATCTTCGACCAGGCGAGCGTCAGCCCCTCCGAGGCTCGGGACGCCGCCCTGTACGGTCTCGAACAGATTCGCATCGCGTATGTGGCGCTGGACACCACACAGCTGCCCGCCGGAGAAGAGATCGACGAAGTCAGTGTGGGCGCGTACCTCGACGCCAACCGGCCCGAGCTCGAGCAGATCTATCGGGAAAAGACGGACGCCTACACGATTGCCGAACGTGCCAAGGCCCGGCACATCCTGATCCAGGTCGGCCCGGACGCCGACGCAACGCTCGTGACGGCCGCTCGTGCCAAGGCCGACGAGGCGCGTGCGCGAGTCGTTGCGGGTGAATCGTTCGAGACGGTCGCCGCAGAGGTTTCGGAAGATCCTGGATCGAAGGATCAGGGCGGCGACATTGGAGAGTTCTCCCGGGGCACCCACGCCACCCAACTCGAAGACGCCGCGTTCTCGCTGAAGCCGGGCGACTTGTCAGAAGTGATCCGGACCGACTACGGCTTCCACATCCTCCGCCTCGACTCTCTCGAACCCGCCCGGACACGGCCCTTCGAGGCCGATGTGGACCTCGAACTCGCCCGCACCGAGATGGTGCGCAAGCGTGCAGCGGAAAGCGCGCAGCAGGTCTCCATGCAGCTCGCGGACGCGATCGTGGCAGGCAGCTCGCTCGAAGCCGCCGCGGGCGTGCTCGGCCTGCCCGTCCAGCGGACGCCGCTGGTCAGCCGTCGACCGGACGGATTCATCCCTGGCCTCGGCGCGGCGGCGGAAGTGATGGCTGCTGCGTTCGCACTCGACCTCGATCAACCGACCAGCCCGAAGGTCCACACGGTGGAGGATCGCCTGGTGCTGATCGAACTGCTGGAGCGCAACATGCCCGACACCCAGGAGCTCGACGCTGCCGTGAGCGAACTCGAAAAGGGACTTCTGGACTCCAAGCAGAACCGCATGGTCCAGGACTGGATCGATCGCCGGCGCGACGAACTCGAGAAGAGTGGCGAACTGTTGGTGAACTCGTCTCTGGTGATCTCGAACTCGTAGGTACGCCGACGCGACTCGGCGCCCGCGCGCGGGATCGCACGCGACCCGAACGAAAACGGAGGCCAAGCCCGTCATGTCCAGCCCGTCTGGTGCCGAACTCACGACCGATCAAGTCCTGCAGCGGGTCGATCTCAGGGGCCGACGCGTTCTGGTCACCGGAGCATCGAGTGGTCTCGGCGCCGAGACCGCGCGCGCCCTGGCCGCAAGAGGAGCCTCGGTGACGCTCGCCGCGCGCGACGTCGCCAAGCTCGAAGCGGTGGCGAAGCGAATCGTGGAGCAGACCGGCAATCCGGATCTCAGCGTTGCTCCGCTCGACCTGACGGATCTCGACAGCGTGCGTGCCTGCGCAAAGTCGTGGCTCGCGAACGGACACCCGCTCGATCTCCTGATCAACAACGCGGGGTTGATGGCGTGTCCTCTGACGCGGACCTCCCGCGGCTGGGAGTTGCAACTCGCCACCAATCACATCGGCCATTTCCTGCTGACCTGTCTGCTGGTCCCCGCGCTCCGCGCGGCTGCGCCATCACGAGTCGTCAATCTCAGCTCTGCCGGCCACAGGCTCTCGGCAATGGACTTCGATGACCCGCACTTCCAAAGGCGCGCCTACGACAAGTGGAGCGCCTACGGCCAGTCGAAGACCGCGAACGTCCTGTTCTCCGTGGGCCTCGATTCGCGGCTCGCCCGCTACGGGGTGCGGGCCTTCGCGGTGCATCCGGGCATGATCATGACCGAACTGGGTCGTCATCTCGATGAGAACGACATCAAGGATCTGATGAGCCGCACGCCGGCGGGCGGATCGAAGCTCGCGTGGAAGACCGTCGAACAGGGTGCGGCGACCAGCGTCTGGGCCGCCACGTCGAGCGAACTCGACGGTCGCGGTGGCCTCTACTGTGCGGACTGCCACGTCGCTTCTGCCGACGCCGCAGCGGACGACCTCGCCGGCGTCTCGCCCCACGCCACCGATGCAGCGGCCGCCGAGCGGCTCTGGTCCTTCAGCGAGCGGGCTGTCGGAGAGCAGTTCGCGTTCGCATGATCCGAGGCTCGCGAGCGTGACGCGATCTCGAATCCTCACGACCCACCGACCCATCTCGAACAGGGGAACCGAAATGTCCGAACTCAGCATGACGATCGATGGACGGCCCGCCGCGACGCAATCGAGATTCGACGTCATCAATCCGGCCAACGGCAAGTCGTTCGCCAGCTGCCCCGACGCGACTCGCGAGCAACTCGACGAAGCGATGGCGGCGGCACAGCGTGCCTTCCCGACCTGGTCGTCGGACGAGGGCGCGCGTCGACGCGCTCTGGTGGCCTGCGCCGATGCACTCGCCGCAAAGGCTTCGCTGATCGGACGCGTGCTGACCCAGGAACAGGGCAAACCGCTCGGACGCGCAGTCGAAGAAGTGATGGGGGGAAGCCTGTGGTTCCGGCTTACGGCAGGCCTGCCGCTCGCGCCCGAGGTTCTGCAGGACGACGACGCCTTCAGGATCGAACTCCACCGCAAACCGCTTGGCGTGGTGGGGGCGATCACGCCCTGGAATTTCCCGATCATCCTCGCGATCTGGAAGCTTGCACCGGCCCTGCTCGCGGGCAACACGATCATCCTCAAGCCGTCTCCGTTCACGCCCCTCTCGACGCTGGCGATGGGTGAAGCTCTTCGAAACGTGCTTCCGCCCGGTGTGCTGAACGTCGTGTCCGGCGGCGACCAACTCGGTCGCTGGGTGACCGAGCATCCCGCGGTGCGGAAGATCTCGTTCACCGGCTCGGTGGCTACCGGCAAGAAGATCGCGGCGGCGGCGGCCCCCGACCTGAAGCGGGTGACCCTCGAACTCGGCGGCAACGACCCGGCGATCGTCCTTGGAGACGTCGATCCGAAGAAGGTCGCCGCAAAGCTCTTCTGGGGAGCATTCGCGAACAGCGGCCAGATCTGCGTCGCCATCAAGCGTCTGTACGTCCAGGAGAACATCTATCCGGCGGTGGTGCGGGAACTCGGCGAACTCGCGAGGAACGTGCGTGTCGGCGACGGCCTCGCCGATGGCACCGAACTCGGTCCCATCAACAACGCGCCGCAATTCGAGCGCGTGCGTGAGCTGGTCGCCGATGCGGTCGCAGCAGGCGGGCACTGCGTCGCCGGGGGATCTGCGATCGACGGCGATGGTTACTTCTTCGAGCCGACGATCGTGACGGGCATCGCCGAGGGCACGCGTCTCGTCGACGAAGAGCAGTTCGGTCCCGCGCTCCCCGTGATGCCGTTCCGCGACGTCGACGATGCGCTCGCCCGGGCGAATTCGAGCCACTTCGGGCTCGGCGGATCGGTCTGGAGCGTGGATACGGCCCGTGCTGCAGACCTCGCGCGACGTCTCGAATGTGGAACGGGCTGGGTCAACCAGCACCTCAACCTTGTCCCCAACGCACCGTTCGGCGGCTCGAAGTGGTCCGGGATCGGCTACGAGAACGGTCCCTGGGGAGTGGCCGCGTTCTCCGAGTTCCAGGTCATCAACATCGCCAAGGGATGAACGGATCGGCTTGCTGTCCGAAAGTGGCGCGGGGCGCGGTGGCCTTCAGGCGAAGGCGTCGCGGTCGTGCCGCAGCAGGCCCATGAACTCGCCCCGGGTCTTCGGATCGCGTTCGAACTCTCCGCGCAGCGAGCTCGTGATCGCGTAGCTGTTCTGCTTCTGCACACCGCGCATCATCATGCAGAGATGTTTCGACTCGACGACGACTCCGACGCCCTTCGGTTTCAGGACGTGCTCGAGGGTGCTTGCCACCTGCATCGTGAGTCGCTCCTGCACCTGGAGCCGCCGCGCGAACATTTCGACCAGTCTGGGGATCTTCGACAACCCGACCACCTTGCCGTTCGGGATGTAGCCCACGTGGACCCTGCCGAAGAACGGCACCATGTGGTGCTCACAGAGGCTGTAGAAGTCGATGTCGCGGACCATCACCATTTCGTCGTAGTCGACGTCGAAGAGCGCGTTGTTCAGGATCGCGACGGGATCCATCGAATAGCCTTCGGTGAAGAAACGCATGGCGGCGGCCACTCGCGCCGGTGTGCGCGTCAGACCATCGCGGTCGGGGTCTTCGCCGAGAGTCGTCAGCATCGATCGAACGAGCCCCTCCATGGGGTCGACGGGCTCACTCATCGTGCATCTCCGATCTCGGCGAAATTGCGCGGTGTCTCCACCACCCTTACGTGAACGACCCGAGCCGTACTCCGGCGGGAGACGACCTCGTGAAGGAGACGGTGACTGACTGCAGCGATGTTTTCGGCAGTCGGAACGAGCGTGTCGAAAGGCGTGACGTCGTTGAGCATAGTGTGCGCGAATCGCGCGACGATCGTGTCCTCGAAGATCTCATCGAGCGTTCGTGGAGCGATGATCTGCCCGGTCTCGGGATCGAGTGGACCCGCGACCGAGACTTCGACCTCGTAGTCGTGCCCGTGGCCACCGGGATTCGCACACTTGCCGAAGATCCGAGCGTTCTCCTGCGATGAGAATGCCGGCTGCGCCAGCACGTGAGCCGCGGCGAAGCGATACCGACGCGTCAGGATGATCAAGTCGACGGCCTGATCACGTCGACGAACAGGTCTGCCGTCTGATGGAGCCGGATCCGATCGAGCAGCCCCTTCGGGAGGGCCGCATCGAGCAGGTCGAAGATCAAGCGCGCGAAGTGCTCCGGTGTGGGCGGTCGGTCAGCGAAGAAGTCGGTGTCCGCATTGAGGTCACGGTGGTCGAAGCGGGCCATGATCTCGCGCTCGGCGACGTCCTTCAGGTCGGTCAGATTGATCACCATGCCGGTCAACGGATCGGGTTCGCCCTGGACCGTGATGTCGAGCCGGTAGTTGTGGCCGTGTCTCCAGGCATCCTGCCCGAATCGCTTCAGGTTCTCCTGTTCCGGCAGATCGTCCAGCCAGTATCGCAGGGAAGTGGAGAAGTGGATCGCGCGGGTCACACGCAGCACGGGCGGGCCTCGAATCCGGGATTGGACGCAGTTCGAGGTTAGCAGCGGGCCCGGAGGCGGCGAACGGACATCGGCGGCAGCCCGTTGCGATGAAGCGGCCCTGTGACGACGAACTCGCGTCAGTAAGTGCGCAGCAGTCCGCGCACGACGCCCCGGATCTGCACGTCCGTTGCGAGCACTTCGATCGGCGCCATGGACGAGTTGGCCGGCACGAGCCGCACCTGTGCTCCGCGTCGATAGAAGCGCTTCAGCGTCGCCTCGTCGCCCCGCACGAGTGCAACCACGGTTTCGCCGTTGCGAGCCTCGTCTCGACGCTCCACGATGACCACGTCGCCATCACAGATCTGGTCTTCGATCATCGAATCGCCCCGGACACGCAGCGCGAAGGTCATACCCGGACGGCCGAGCATGTCATTCGGGACGCGGATCGATTCGTCGCCGTGCTCGATCGCCTCGATCGGGAGGCCCGCCGCGACCGTACCCAGCAGCGGAACCTCGGGCAGAGAACCGCCTTCCTCGGGCACCGGCTCGAGCGATCGAGATCGGTTCCACGCCTTCCGGAGGAGCCCCTTGCCCACGAGATGCTGGATGTGTTTGTGCACTGTTGCGACCGAAGCCAGATCGAAATGGGCTCCGATCTCCTCGAGGCTCGGCGAGTAGCCTTTCTCTTCCACGAACTTGCAGATGAAGTCGTAGATTTCCCGCTGTCGTCGCGTCAGCGCCATGTCGCCCCCCGTATCGTCGCGTGGTCCTTCATGGGCAGTCCGTCGTTCGTGACGAGCAGCCGTCACCGGACCGGCTCGTCGACCTTCGTCGCAATTTCGCCCGAGGCGGACTTTCGCGAAATCAAGGCGAAAGTCAACCATTGAAGGGACTCGGCCGAGCGACAAAAGATCGATGCCATGCTTGACCCGACCACCCACCGCCCTAGATTGGCGGCCCTGGCAGTCGATGGAGTCGACTGCCAAGGTCAGGGTCCAGCCCGGCTAGACACCGCATCGGCGTCCTTCGAGGCCACGGACTCACGCCCATCCAGCACGGGCAGGCGTCACCTGGTGACGTCGCCACAGCGTGCAACCCACTCACCAAGGCAAAGGAACAGGACTCATGAAGATCCGTCCGCTCCAGGACCGCATCCTGGTCAAGCGCGTCGACGAAGAAGAGAAGACCTCCGGCGGCATCATCATCCCGGATACCGCAAAGGAAAAACCCCAGGAGGGCAAGGTCATCGCAGTCGGGGCCGGCAAGATTGCCGAAGACGGCAAGCTGATCCCGCTCGAAGTGAAGAAGGGAGACCGCGTGCTGTTCAGCAAGTACGCGGGCACCGAGGTCAACGTCGAGGGCACCGAGCACCTCATCGTTCGCGAGGACGACGTCCTCGGCATCCTCGAGTAGCGGCTCTCGCAAGATCAGGAGCCAGCCACACCAGGAGCACGCGGGAGCAAAGGCCGGCGACTACCCAGAGCCGGCGACTACCAGGAATACAGGAGAACCAAGATGGCCAAGGAAATTCTCTACGATCAGGAGGCCCGGGCAAAGATCCTCGCCGGGGTCGATGGACTCGCAAACGCCGTCCGCGTGACGCTCGGCCCCAAGGGCCGCAACGTCGTCATCGAGAAGAGCTTCGGCTCTCCCACCGTCACGAAGGACGGTGTCTCGGTCGCCAAGGAGATCGAGTTCGAGGACAAGTTCGAGAACATGGGCGCCCAGATGGTCAAGGAGGTCGCCAGCAAGACCTCCGACGTGGCCGGTGATGGCACGACGACCGCCACGGTGCTCGCACAGGCGATCTTCCGCGAGGGCAGCAAACTCGTGGTCGCCGGCATGAACCCGATGGACTTGAAGCGCGGCATCGATGCCGCCGTCGCTGCGATCAGCGACGAGCTCACGAAGATGAGCAAGCCCACCCGCACCGCCGAGGAGATCGCACAGGTCGGCACGATCTCGGCCAACAGCGACACGACGATCGGCAAGATCATCGCCGAGGCGATGAACAAAGTCGGTCGCGAGGGCGTGATCACGGTCGAAGAGGGCAAGAGCCTCGAGACCGAACTCGACGTCGTCGAGGGCATGCAGTTCGACCGCGGCTACCTGTCGCCCTATTTCGTCACGGATCCGGAGGGGATGGAAGCCGTTCTCGAGGAGCCGCTGATCCTTCTTCATGAGAAGAAGATCAGCAGCATGAAGGATCTGCTGCCCGTTCTGGAGCAGGTCGCGCGTCAGGGTCGGCCGCTGCTGATCGTGGCCGAGGACATCGAGGGCGAGGCACTCGCCACCCTCGTCGTCAACAAGATCCGCGGCACGATCAACGTCGCCGCGGTGAAGGCACCCGGCTTCGGCGACCGCCGCAAGTCGATGCTGCAGGACATGGCGGTCCTCACGGGCGGCCAGGTGATCTCGGAGGAACTGGGTCTCAAGCTCGAGAACGTGACCCTCAAGGATCTCGGCAAGGCCAAGCGCGTCTCGATCGACAAGGACAACACGACGATCATCGACGGCGCCGGCTCGAAGAAGGAGATCGAGGGCCGCTGCAGCGAGATCCGCAGCCAGGTCGAAAACACGACCTCGGACTACGATCGCGAGAAGCTGCAGGAGCGGCTCGCGAAGCTGGTCGGCGGCGTCGCGGTCGTGAAGGTCGGAGCCGCCACCGAGACCGAGATGAAGGAGAAGAAGGCCCGCGTCGAGGACGCACTGCATGCGACCCGGGCGGCCGTCGAAGAGGGCATCGTGCCCGGCGGCGGCGTGGCTCTCCTGCGAGCCCAGAAGGTGCTCGATGGGCTGAAACTGTCGACCGAGCAGCAGGCGGGCGTCAACATCATCCGACGCGCCATCGAGGCTCCGCTCCGATTCATCGCAGAGAACGCGGGTATCGAGGGCTCGATCGTGGTCGACAAGGTGAAGAACATGAAGGGCGCCGGTGGCTTCAATGCGGCCACCGAGGAGTACGAGGACCTCATCAAGGCCGGTGTCATCGATCCGACCAAGGTGGTTCGCACGGCCCTGCAGAACGCGGCCTCCGTGGCCAGTCTGCTCCTCACCACCGAGGCGATGATCGCCGAGAAGCCCGATGAGAACGCGGGCGGTGGCATGCCCGGCGGAATGCCGGGCGGCGGCATGCCGGGCATGATGTAGCCAGCGGCTGCATCCGACCGGAGATTCGACGAGCCCCCCGTCGCGCAAGCGGCGGGGGGTTTCTCGTTTCGGGATGCGTCAGGGGCCCTCGACGACCACAGCGACGAAGTAGAATCCGCAGCAACTTCGAATCTGACGTATCGGGGAGATCCGTGGCCGACAAGATCATCGACGTCTACATGGTCGCCGGTGGGCAATTCCACGACATCGACTTCGCCAGGAGAGAACTCCTGGCCCTGCTCGCCGAGCATCCGCGGGTGCGGACCCGCGTGGCTTCCGACTACGTGGACGTGAAGTCGATCGCGAAGAGCGCATGCTTGATCACCTACACCTGCAACGTCGTTCCCAGCCTCGAGGAACAGAGCGCGCTCCGGAGTTTCGTCGAAGCGGGTGGCAAGTGGCTGGCGTTGCACGGCACCAACTCGATCCTCGAGTTCACCGCCAAGGGCGTGCGTGCACCCGAGACTGCGCCCGTGATGATGGAGACCCTCGGCTCGCAGTTCATCGCGCATCCGCCGATCCAGCCGTACAGGGTGCGGATCACGGATCCCGGACACGCGTTGGTCAAGGGCATCGATGAGTTCGAGACGGACGACGAACTCTACCTGTCCCGCATCCACGGCGACCTGCAGGTGCTGCTCCACACCCACTACACGGGCAAAGCCGTCGGGTTTCTCGAGTCGCAGTGGGACGACGACGCGGCGCGGCCCGTCTACTACCTGAATCGACTCGGCAAGGGCGAGGTCCTCTACCTCACGCTCGGACATTGTCGCGGCCACTACGACATGCGACCGATGGCCGACTACTACCCCACGATCGAACGGGGAAGCTGGGAGCGACCCGAGTTCTACGAGTTGCTGCGACGAGCCATCCGGCACTGTGTCAGCGGAGCCGATTGAGCGAATCGATCGGACCAGTGGAACGATGGGTCTCGTCAGTGGCGCTGACGAAAACGAGGGTGGGCGGGTGGTATCGTCGTTAGCCTCGACCGAGCAGCCATAAGGAGATCGACATGAAGGACTTCAAGGGCCGGATCGCCGTCGTGACGGGCGGAGCGAGCGGGATCGGTGCCGCTCTTGTCCGAGCGTTGCTCGCCAGCGGTGCGAAGGTCGTCGTCGCCGACGTCGAGACGCGCGCACTCGATGCGGCGCTCGTGAAATTCCGCGCGAGCGGCGGCGACGTCAGCGGTGTGGTGACCGACGTCTCGAGCGCGGCTTCCGTCGAGTCCCTGGCCAGGACCGTCTATGAACGGCACGGCGCGTGTCACCTCCTCTTCAACAATGCCGGTGTCGCCGCGCCGTCGGCCAATGTGTGGGAGACGACCCCGAACGACTGGAAGTGGGTCCACGGTGTCAACGTGATGGGAGTGGTGCACGGCATCCAGGCCTTCGTGCCCCGCATGATCGAGGGTGGGCAGGAAGGCAATGTCATCAACACTTCGTCCGGCGATGGTGGCATTTCGCCGCTGCCGTTCCAATCGGTCTATGCCACCAGCAAGGCTGCCGTGTCGATCCTGACCGAGTGCCTCGCCGCGCAACTCGAGACCGAGGGCACGCGGCTCCGGGCCTCGCTCTTCTACCCCTCCGGCGGACTGCTCGAAACGGGCATCTGGACGACCGCGCGCAACCGTCCCGCGGCCCTGGCTCGCGAGCGCGAGGCCGCTCCGGCGCCGTCGATCGACGACTTCAAGCAGGCCGCCAAGAAGGCGGGGATGGACCTGCACTTCCAGGATCTCGATGCGCTCGCCACGCATGCGCTAAAGGGCATTCGCGACGGTCAGTTCATCCTGATGTTCGGACACGCCGAGACCGAAGCGACGCTGCGCGAACGGGCTGCGCGGATCGGGCGAGGCGAGCTTCCCATCGATCCGAAGTCCCTGCCGATGATGTAGAGGCGGTACGCGCGCCCATCACCGGGCTTCAGCGTCCGGTCGGCATCGCCTGGCACTCGTGGCTCAGCGCGGACCGCGCGGGAGCTGCAGAGCCTGCAGGATTTCGGGGCTCTCTGCGGTCGCTGGCAGACTCCGAGCCAGGGCGACCGCGCGCTCGCGCTGCGCCGTGTCGGCTGCGCTTCGCGCTCGAGCCTTGTCGTGGAATCGCCCGAGCGATGCCCATGCCGCATCGGTGTCTCCGGCCAGCGCGGCCGCCTCGGCGCGGGTCAGATAGTCCGCGGATCGCGCCCCCTTGGCGATCACCTGATCGATCAATCGGAGCGCGGCTGCGCCCTGGCTCGATTCACCGGTCGCCAGCCGCCAGGCCACTCGCAAGCGGGTCGCTTCGTAGTAGAGGAGATGCTCCGGTCCGAACTCGCCGAGCAGTGTGTCGAACTCCCGGATGCCGACTACATCGCCCTCGAGTCGACGCTTCACAGCGCTGGCGAAGGCTGCCTCCCGAGGAGTCGGGTCGTAGCGATCGATCGCGGCGGGAGCCGTAGCGAGCAACCCGGACCGTGCAGCGGACAGCCCCGCTTCCTCGATCAGCGCCCGCTCGAAGAGTCTCGCCGCACGATTCGACTCCCCGATCTCGTGGCCGAACCAACCTGCTGCCACCCTTCGCACCGGACCGGGCGGGAGCGCCGTCATCAGGGACGACGCGCGCAGCGATTCGCCGTCCCGCACGAGTGCGCGGATCAGCGTCGCGACGTCCAGCGAATCGACACGGGATGCCAGGGGATCATGCAGCGACAATGCATGCGAGACCGTCTTCGCATTGACACCGGGATCGCCGATCTGCCAGGCCGACGAAGCCAGCAGGTTGTGGTCGTCGGTGATCAGGCGCGCACCCTGCCCCATCGCACGGGTTCCTTCGGCATCCAGGGCGAGCACGGCGGCGACATCCTCGACGCGGCGCACGCCGACACGAGCGAAGTGCTCGGGAGCGGCTGCGATCGCGCGACCGGCACTCTGCACGACGTCGATCGGCTCCATCGACGCCACGAAGAGCAGCGCCTGATCGAAGGGCTCGTACAGCTCTACATACGGGAACACGTCGTTCAGTGTCGCCAGCATGGAGCGCAGCAGATCTTCGTCGACGAACGAGAGCCCGATCCACTGGACGAAGACCCCGCCCGGCTCGAGACGCTCGGCTGCCAGCGCGAAGAACTCGCGCGTGTAGAGATGCGAAGCACCCGACGTCCACGGGTGGGACGGCTGCGACACGATCGCGTCATAGCGCCGGTTCGCGAGCACGAGGGCACCGCGCGCATCACCGAGCATCAGGCTCACACGCGGGTCGGCGAGTGGATCGCCGTAGATCCGTCGATTCGCCACGAGCCTGTTCGCCTCCACGACTTCGGGCTCCAGCTCGATGACGTCGATCGCCTCGATTCCCGGTGTGATGGCTCCCGTCGTATTGCCACCGCCGAGCCCGATGATCAGCATGTTGCGGGCCTCGGGACGCACGAGCACCGGCAGCAGTGCGAGCCACTGGGTCGGATGAAAGCCATCCGGCGGATTCTCCGGCCGTTCGATGCTGGATTCGGGAAGTCCGTTCGTCATCAATCGCCAGCCGAAGGGTTCCTGGATGAGCGCCACCGTCGCTGAGCGACCGACGGCCGAGTACTCGAGCTCTCCCGGAAGCGTCCGATTGGACAATGCCGAGTACCGGAACAGGTTGGTCGGCGACGTCGGCGGCAGGATCAGGACGATCGCCGCGATGACGGCGGCAATCGCGAGCAGGCGGCCGCGAGCTTCCGTCCCGAGCCACGCGGCCCAGGCGGCCAGTGCGAGGTTCGCCAACACGCCGCCGAGCACCGCCCCTTCGAATCCGAACAGCGGCAACAGGAAGAATCCTGCGCCGATCGAGCCGAAGATCGAACCGATCGTGTTCCACGCATAGACGCGCGCGCTCGCACGGGCGGCCACCTGCGCGTGCGGTGCGTGGAGTCGGACCGCGAACGGAAACGTCGCCCCGATGCAGAGCGTGATCGGGAGCATCAAGACGATCGCCGCCAGCAATCCGCTGCCGAGATGCGATGGTGCGGCGCCGAATGCAACCGCGATCTCCGGCAGCCGATCCGCGAGCCGGAAGATCGCCCAGGACGCGAGCGCCGTACCGAGCTGCGCAGCCGCGAAACCGATCGCCGCATGGCGGCGGGTCCTCGCGAATCGCGACGCCATCGCGCTGCCGAGCGCGATCCCGATGAGAAAACTCGCGAGCATCGTGGCGAACGCCGCCGTGCTGCCTCCCAGCACGAATCCGAGGAGTCGGACCCAGACGACTTCATACACGAACGAGACCGCTCCCGAGATCGCCATCGCGGGAAGCACCCAGCCAGCGGTCAGCCCGGCCGTGTCGCGCGCAGTTGCGACGGGCAGCGCCCGGCGCGAAAGCAGTCCTGCCGTGGCGAACACGACGAGATTGCCGGCGACACCCACGTACACCGATCCCCGGAGCCCCAAGCCGGGCAGCAGCACGAACGCGGTGATCAACGTGCCGGCGATCGCGCCAGCGGTGTTGATCGCGTAGAGAAGGCCGATTCTCGGACCGATCTGGTCGTCTTCACGCACTGCATGGCGGGCCAGCAACGGCAGAGTCGCGCCCATCAGGGCCGTGCACGGAACGAGCACGAGGAACGTGGCGAGCAGATGGAACAGCGTGGTCGAGAGCCCGACCGATCCGGGCGGCGCATCGAGCCCGCCGAGCCAGCCGAGATACACACCGACCACGAGTCGGATGCCGAACGGAACGGCGAGTGCCGCCAGCCCGATCGCGAGTTCGAGCACGCCATAGGCGAGCAGCGGCCGACGGAGTCGTGGCGCGAGTCTCGCCGCGATGGCTGCGCCGAGCGCGAGTCCGCCCATGTACGCCGCGAGCACCGCGGAAACCGCCAGCTCCGATGTGCCGAACACGAAGGCGAACTCGCGCGTCCACGCAGTCTCGTAGACGAGTCCCGCGAATCCGGACACGAAGAAGCAGACGAGCAGCAGAAGGAAGCGGATGTCCATGTCCAGCCGGAGTGCGCGGCTCCACCCGCTTCAGCGGGGTCGGAGACGAGAACCGCGGATCCTACACCATGAACACTGCCGCGACGTCGGTTCCGGCCGGCCGCCGTCATCGCATCGAAGCTCGAGAAATGCCTGCCGCCGCGCGTGACCCGCATTCCGTCGAGTGAGGGTCGAGTGTTGGCGTCTCGAGCATGACGAGCAGACTCGCGATCGTCGGCGTGGGCGCGATCGGTGGAGCGGTGGCCGCGGATCTCTTCGACCTGCAGCGTGACGAACTGCTGCTGTGCACGCGTACGCCCTTCGAACGTCTCGTCGTCGATCATCCGCGAGGACGCAGCGAAGTACATGCACGCCTCATGACCCGTCCGACCGGCGCGACGGGAGTCGACTGGGTGCTGCTGGCCACCAAGGCATCTCCACACCGTGGAATGACGCCGTCACCGCGATGCTGGAGGCCGCGGGGCGGGCATTCGGCAATCGGACGACGCCTCTCAGTCGAACGCGAGCAAGCCTGCGCGGTCGGCCGCCGAGACCGGGTAGATGTCCGGTCGACGGCCGGTCGCGCGCTGGTACTGCTCGGCCGTCGCCGAGGCGAAGCGATCGACCTCGCCGGCATCGACCAGAGCCAGCAGGCAGCCGCCGAATCCCGCTCCGGCCTGACGCGCGGCCACGACGCCCGGCGCAGCCAGCATGGCGGCTTGCATCGCTTCCATCTCGCCTGTGACGATCTCGAACAGGTCCCGCGCACCGGCGAAGGACTCGTCGCAGAGTCTCCGCATGGACGCACGATCCGATCGTTCGAACGCATCCGCCATCTCGTGGACGCGCCGATTCTCCTCGATCACGAAGCGACAGCGTCGCGTGTCCTGCTCGGAGAGCCCGGTTGCATGGACGGCGAACTGCTCGGGATCGACGTCGCGCAGTGCGCGGACATTGGGCAGGCGGCGGGCCATCAGGCGCGCGCCGGCTTCGCAACTGCGCCGCCGTTCTCCGTACTCCGAGCCGGTGAGTTCGCGTCGCGCCAGCGTGTTGCAGACGACGGGTCGCACCCCGATCGGCATCGCGATGACGTCGTGGGTGAGGTGGCGGCAGTCGAGCCGCAGCGCGGAGCCGGCGCGTCCCAGGAGCGAGCTGTATTGATCGAGGATCCCGCAGGCGACACCGACGATCTCGTTCTCGGCGCGCTGGCACAACCTGGCCAGATCGAGCGCGTCGCTTTTGTGATGGGCGAGCGACGTGAAGAGCACTGCCGCAGCGGCCTCGAGAGAAGCCGACGAACTGAGTCCGCTGGCGATCGGAAGCGTGCCGTGCACCAGCACGTCGCAGCCCCGGAGCCTCACTCCCTCACGCGCGAGCAACGCGGCCACCGCCTGGACGTACAGCGGCCAGCCATGACAGCGTGACCGCATCACGTCTTCAACGAGGAACGATCCACCTCCCTCGAGATTCAGCGACTGCACCTGCACGAGACCGTCATCGCGCGAAGCGGCCGCCATCCAGGTATCGCGGTCGATCGACAGAGTCAGCACGAAGCCGTCGTTGTAGTCTGTGTGGCTCCCCATCGCGTCGATCCGACCCGGAGCACGCACCCAGAGATCCGGCGCACGGCCGAATCGTGTTTCGAATGCGCGCTCGATCGCGCTCCGACGCTCAGCCACCGACGACACGATCGGGCTGCCCCCTGTTCCGACCCGCGACGCCCGGACGGCGAAGCGGCGCATCGAATGCCGCAGAGGGTATGGGACAGCTCCCGGCCCGCGGCCAGAGGGGACCGCAAGCCACTACACGGTCGTCTGGTCCCCGGACGTGGAGGTCGGCCGCTGCGGATCCTCCGCGGCGGATCGCTGCACGAGCCGGGCTCGCAGCAACGTACTGAGCGAGGCGGATTCGCCGGACGGATCCGCCGTCGCGGGGGGCGATGCCTGCTCGTCGATGTGTCGATCGAGAGGCAGGGACTCGCCGGCCGGGTCGGCGGGGCCACGGGTTTCACTGGCCGTGGCCCGTGACGCGAGGGCCCGATCGAACGCCTCGACTGGCGTACGCCGGTCGGATGCCGGTCGAGCCTCGAGGATCGGAGCTTCCAGATCGGCGTCGCGGAAGATCGTCGGGGCAGATGTCGACAACCGGGCATCGTCGGGCTCCGGGCCTCGGCTCGGTGCGCAGACCGGCGTCGCCTCGCCTGCTCGATCCGGTCGCGACGGATCCGGTGCGACCAGCGAGTCGACGTGACCGATCCCTTCGCGCGTTTCGATCGCGGTCGTCGCGACGTCGCGCGATGTGCGTGCCGTGATCGGTTGTCGGCGCTCACCGACGAACAGCACCCGCGCCCGATCCGCGCGCGCGCGGGATGCTCGAGCCCGATCAGCGAACGCTGTGCGGCATGCACCCCCGCGACCAGATCCTCGCCGTAGACGTCTTCGAAGAGCGCACGAGCGCGGCGTGCGGTGAGTACGTCGGGACCGGGGCCATCCGCCGCGAAGGCGTGCAGATAGCGGGCGCGGCGGTAGCTGAGACCGGTTCCCTCCACCGGCATCGCGACTTCGACCTCGAGCCAGGCGACCGTCACGTCCAGCGGCCGCACCCGGTGCAGCTGCACGATCGACTCGCCCTGACGTCGTGGCTTGCCCCGGAAGAGCAGCTCGAACGCCGTGCGTACGGTTGGCGGTGCGTCGTGGACGACGTGCGGTCCATTGCTCCACAGCGGCCGCAGATAGTTGTGGATCGACATGACGGTTCCTTCGCGAGACCAGGCTCCCCGTCGGTGTGTATGAGATCGCCTGGATTCGGTGACGATCCCGGCAGGCGGACTGCAGTGCGTCCGCAGTTCGCCGGCAACCGCCTGTCCGAGAACGCGAAACGCCGTCATCAAAGCATCATGGAAAGCGTCATCCGAGCGTCGGGTCGGCGGCCGATCGGATCCTTATCCTGCTCGCGCTGCTGCAGGAGGCACCCGCGAACGGCTGGTGCGGCCCGGGATCGGGAGAAGGGGTAGCAGACGAAGGGGATGCACGGGGTCACTCGTGGCATAGAGTCCGAACTCATTCACCGATCGGCGCTCGCCGCCGATCGGGGAGGATCCGAAGTGACAGGGAAGAATCCGATTCGACGCGTACTCGGCGTGACTGCAGTCCTCGTCACGGCCTGCTCGACACCGGGCAACGTTCCGCCGGGCTTCGAGCGCAACGCCGACAACCTGCTGATCGTCGACTGCCAGCTTCCCGGTCAGGTGCGAAAGATGGGTACGGGCCTCACGTACATGACGCCCAAGCGCCCGATCAAGACTTCGGCGGTCGACTGCGAGATCCGCGGCGGGGAGTACGTGGCCTTCGATCGCTCGAGCTACGCCGACGCACTGCGCATCTGGCTGCCACTTGCGCAGGACGGCGATCCCGCGGCGGAGACCTACGTGGGCGAGATCTTCGAGAAGGGCCTCGGCGTTCCCGCCGACCATGCGGCTGCCGCCCAGTGGTACCGAAAGGCGGCCGAACAGGGTCATGGTCCGGCCCAGATCAACCTCGGGCAGCTCTACGAACTCGGCCGAGGCGTGGAGAAGGACCCGCAACAGGCACTCGCGTGGTACCGCCGCGCGGCCGGGATCGCCGATCTCGATGCCGAGTTCGTCTCGTTCGTGGGGGATGCCGAGCAGTTCGAGAAGATGCATGGGCAGCTGGCTGCGAAGAACGGACAGGTCGAGGTCCTGAGCGGCCAGGTGGCCGACTTGAGCAGGAAGCTCGGCGCCGTCGAAGAGCAGCGCGGCACCGCGCGTGAGGATCTGACCGCCGCCGAAGTTGAACTCGACACGCTGCGCGGCACGCTCGCCGACGAGTCGGCACGTCTCGCCGAGCAGCGCGCAGAACTCGCCGAAGTGTCGGAGCAGGTCGCGACCGAGCGCGCGAAGCAAGGTCAGGCGGCAACGGCGTCGGCCAGACTGACCGAACTCGAGCAGGCGCTCGGCGAGCAGCGCCGCCAGCTCGACAGTTATGCGGTCCGCGTGAAGTCGCGCGAGGACGAAGTGGCGCGTCAGGCGCGCTCCCTCGACGACAAGGCCCGCGCGCTCGCCGCCCTCGAAGCGCGGGCCGAGGCGGTGGGGCGCGAGGCCGACGATCGACTTGCCCGGTACGCGCAGGTCGTCCAGCCCGCCGTTCCCGCCGCGATCCCCGGGCCGAGCATCCACATCGTCGACCCCGAGATGATGCTGACCCGCAGCGCGTCAGCGGCCGATCTGTTCGTGCAGGCGAAGGAGCAGAAGCTCGTCGGTCGGGTCGAGGCACCCGCCGGCCTGCTTTCGCTGGTCCTCAATCAGATCTCCCTCAGCGTCGACAAGGACGGATTCTTCGAATCGACGGTGCGCGTGCGACCGACCGGCACGCCGATCCGCCTGGTGGCGATCGATCAGCAGGGCAAGCGGACGACTCGCCAGTTCATGATCCGACGTGGCGAGGGCGGCGCATCCATGAAGCGTGCCGAGCCCGTCGTCCTCCACACGGCCTCGAGCGGCGTGGACTTCGGCAAGTACCACGCCCTCGTGATCGGCATCAGCGCGTACCGCCACATGCCGAGGCTCGACACCGCCGACGACGACGCGCGCGCGATCAGCGAGATCCTGCGCGAGCGCTACGACTTCGAGGTGAAGACGCTGATCGATGCAGATCGCTACGCGATCCTGTCTGCGCTCGACGAGTACCGTCGGACGCTCGGCGAACGCGACAATCTGGTCATCTACTACGCGGGACACGGCGATTTCGACCAGGCCAACGACCGCGGCTTCTGGCTTCCGATCGAGGCCGAGCCGGAGAATCGAGCCAACTGGATCTCGAATCAGTCCGTGACCGACATGGTCAACGCGATGGCGGCCCGCCACGTGCTGATCATCGCGGATTCGTGCTACTCGGGCGCCCTCACCCAGAGTGCCCTGCCGCTCGCGGCAAAACCCGGCGTCGACCAGCCGGGTTGGCAGGGACTGCTCGAGAAGAAGCGGTCCCGCACCGCGCTGACGTCGGGCGATCTCGCGCCCGTGCTCGATGGCGGTGGCGGCGAGCACTCGATCTTCGCGGATGCGTTCCTCGAGATCCTGCGCGCGAACGACGACGTCCTCGGTGGGCGCGACCTCTACGAATCGCTCTCGACCCGCGTCACGTACCGCGCGCGGACCCGCTCGTTCCGGCAGGAACCCCAGTACGCACCGATCCGTTTCGGTGGCCACGAAGCCGGAGACTTCTTCTTCGTTCCGCAGGGCTGATCGCGGGTTCGAGGTCCGGTCGCCTGCTCAGTCTGGCTGGGGAGAATCGAACACGCAGCGGAAGCCGACCTCCGAGCTCGCATACTCGGGTGACTCGGCGGCCCGCGCTGCGCTGCGCAACTGCGCGGGGTTCATCTCCTGCCAGGATCCGCCCTTGATGATGCGATCCCCGCTCGACACCGTGGAGGTCCACTCCGCCACGTTGCCCGCCAGATGACGGTGCCCGAGGGCGCTCTCGCCTTCGGGCCGGCTGTCCACGACCTCGACGACGCCGATGTCGTCGGCCCCCCAGACGACACGATCCGGCTCCCAGCGGTCTCCCCACGGAAACACGCGTCGCGCATCGCCCTTGGCGGCATGCTCCCATTCGTCTTCGGTCGGCAGTCGCATGCCCGCCTGCTCGCAAAACGCCTCTGCGTCGAAGTAGCTGACCTGGACGACGGGCAGTCCCGGAATCGCCGCACCATGACCCGGCGCCGGGTGGCGCCAATCGAGCCCCTCCACCTCGACGAACTGGTGGAAGCCGGATCCGCGCTGCTCCGCGGTGGTCACGTATCCCGCGAGTTCCACGAACTCTGTGAACTCCTCGACGCTGACCTCGTGGAGATCGAGCGCGTACGGGGCGAGCACGGTCTTGCGCTCGGTTTCGCTCGCGAACCAGCTCGCGTCGCAATCCGGAACGGCGAGGCGACACAATCCGATCGCATCGCGGAACTCGTCGGGCGTACTGCCGAGTTCGACTTGATGCAGCGTGGTCACGACCAGCGGACCGGGAGTCCGGGGCGAAACGGGCAGCGACGATTCGACGCGACCGCGCACGAGCCAGAGTCCCGCCACCAACGCCAGCGATAGTCCCGCAGCGCCGATCCACCAAAGCCCGTCGGCGCGCGAGGGCGACCCGGACCGCCCCTCCGCGCCTCCCAGTCCTGCGGCAAACTCGTCGGCGAATTCGCGGCACGACGCGAAGCGTTCGCTGCGCTCGCGCGACAGCGCGCGCATGATGGCTGCAGCGGCGCGTTCGGGCAGCGCCGGCACGAGTTCGCGGATGTTGCGCGGAGCCTCGTTGTTCTTGGCGAACAACACGTCCATCGAGGTCTCGCCGCCGACCGGCAGCTGTCCCGACAGGCATTGATAGACGCTGACCGCCAGCGAGTACTGGTCGTAGGCGGGGCTGAGCTCGCGGCGCAGCGCTTCGGGCGGGCAGTACTTCGGCGAACCGACGAACATCCCGATCGCCGTGCGGTCGCCGAAAGTGACGTCGCCCGATTCGGGACTCGCCTGCAGGATCGTCGCGATCCCGAAATCCGAGAGGATCGGATGCCCGGCCTCGTCGAAGAAGATGTTGGCCGGCTTCACATCGCGATGGCAGAAGCCACTCTGGCTCACGAAATCGAGTGCGCTCGCGATTGCCGGCAGCCAGGCGAGCACCTCCGCCGGCGTCTGCTCGCGTTCCTCGATGCGATCACGCAGATCGCCTCCGCCGGCGAACTGCACCACCGCGAAGGGTCTGCCCTCATGCTCGCCGGCGTCGTGGATGTTCAGGATGTGCGGATGATCGAGCTTCGCAAGGCTGCCGATCTCGTCCCGGAAGCGGAGCCGGAAGGCCGGATCGTCGAGATTCTCGGCGTGTGGAAACTTCAGCACGACCCGGCGACCGTGCAGTTCGAGATCCGTCGCGAGGTATACGGCCCCCATGCCGCCCTCGCCGAGTTCGGAATCGATCCGATAGCGACCCGAAAGCGTCTGCCCGACGAGGTCGCTGGCCTGATGGACCAAGAATCACGCTCTCCCGCAGCACCGACGCCGACTGGTCGGCACGCGCGACACACCGCTGCGACCGGATCGATACCGTGATCGCCATTTGATCGCCAATCCGGGTGTGGGAGCGGAACGATTCCCCATCCGGTGCGCACTCACACAGCGGCCGGTGATATGATGCGACGCGACTCGAGTCTGGGCAGGAACGAGCGTGTGATCGAGTGCGACCGTTCGAGTCGGAACGGTTTCCCGAACCGACAGGCGGCCGCAACCAGCCAGGAGATCGAAATGCCCGACGTGCTTCGACGCGCCACTCTCGTCTGCGGATCGCTCGTCGCCGCGGCCATCCTGATGGCGCCGCGGGGGGCAATCGCCCAGACGGCGTCGGGGCAGATTTTCAATCAGGTGTTCAACGTGGGTGGCGCGGGCAACAGCGGAGTCAACAGCGGAATCGGATCCGTCGGCTGTGGTGGCAACGGCGGTTTCGAGCTGTCCACTAGCCTGAATGCGGCCCTCGGAGGCAATACCCTCGACGGAAATCAGCCCAACGTCGCGTTGCGTCGCGATCTCTGGCGCTTCTGCGACAACATGACGGCGACCCAGTTCGGCCCCGGGTCGGGCTCATGGACCTCCCCATTCATCACCCCGCAGCAGGAACTCGTCCAGAACACCGGCTACGCACCCGCCGAACTCTTCGAGCAGAGCGACGTCATGCAATCCCTCGGACGCTGGCAGAGCCAGAACATCGGGATCCGGATCCAGCAGCTTCGGCTCGCGACGCGGGGCGGGCAGACGAATCCCGAGGTGACGATCGCGAAGCAGCAGTCCCGGCCGGATGCCGCCCTCACGCTGCCCGGGCTGATCGAGAAAGAGCGCGCCGGTTTCTTCGACCTCGACGGCCGTCTCGAAGCCGCCAACCGTGCGCTCATGAACGACCTCGAAAACATCTCGTTCTCGTCGACGACCGATGTCTTCGGCGTCGAAGGTCTCGGCTACTTCGCCAACGGCCGCTACTACCGCCTCGATGCCGACGACACCCCGCAGCAGCTCGGCAGCACGACGAACGGCGGCGGATTCACGCTCGGCATCGACTACCGGCTGAGCGAGAACACCTTCGTCGGGGGCGCCTTCGGCTACAGCCACTTCGCGACGGACTTCAACTTCAATCTCGGGAACTCGACGACCAACGACTACGCCTTCATGGCGTTCGGAAACCATTACTTCACCGCCGTGCCCCTCGTCGGCAACATGCTCTACGTCGACGGGACCATTCGCGGCGCCTACACGAGCTTCGACCAGACGAAGTTCATCCCGACGCTGGACGGCGGTCCGGGCTTCACGCCGCGGACGAGCGATCCCTCCGGCGGCTCGTTCTCGGTCGATGCCGGTGTCGGTCTGGACTGGAGCCATGCGGCCTGGCGGGTCAATCCGTACACGCGATTGCGCGTGACCTACACGACGATCGGCGCGTTCAACGAAGTCGGCGGCGACGGCACGCTCAATCTCGCCATCCAGGATCAATCCGTGACGTCGGTGCCGCTGACCCTGGGCACATCGGTCGGTTACGGGTTCTCGACGGGCAAGGGCGTCATCAGCCCGTACGTGCGCTTCGAGTACCTGCACGAGTTCAACGACCAACTGCCCCAGATCACGGGAAGCCTGATCGCCCTGCCCGGTGCCATCTTCACGCTGCCGCCGGGCACGATCGATCGCAACTATGTGCAGGTCGGCGGCGGCGCCACGATGGCGCTCGCGGGCGGATGGTCCGGTTTCGTCGACTACGACATCCTGCTCGCCTACACGGCACTGACCACCCAGACGGTGACCGCCGGCGTACGGCGGGATTTCTGATCGCCTGCCCGGGCGGGCGGACGGTCGCCGCGCGCTCTGTCGATCGCGGTTGAATCGGACCCCGCGTGCGATACCGATTCGGCGAGTATGAGGTCGACGCAGGGCGCTTCGTCCTGTTGCGCACAGGCTCAGCGGTCGCGATCGAGCCCCGCCCCCTCGCCCTGCTGATCCATCTGCTCGAACGACATCCGGATGCCGTCTCCCGCGACGAACTGCTCACGCGACTCTGGCCGGACGCCGTGGTGCTCGAGGGGTCGCTGACACGCGCCGTGCGAGAGATTCGCCGCGCCCTGCGTGAGAGCGCCGACCGGGACGGCGTGATCCGCACGGTCCGTGGCCGGGGCTACGCGATCGCCGTCGCGGTCGAACGCATCCGCGAAAGCGACGACGCGCCGAGCCCGAAGCCCGACGCACCCGGTGGAGCGAACGCCCGCGCGCCGGTCGATCCACGCTCGGCGCCGCGTCGACTGATGGCGATCCTGAGCGCCGACCTGGCCGGATTCGTCCGTCATCGGAGCCTCGACCCCGAGCGGACGACTGCACGACTGTCCGCCCTGCGACCGATCGCGGCAGAACTCTTCGCGCGGCATCGCGGACTGCTCGTCCAATTCGTGGCCGACAATCTGCTGGCCGTGTTCCCGAGCGCCGTGGATGCGACGCGCGCCGCCCTCGCCTTCCAACAGGCGGTCGCGGAGGCCGATCGGCTTCCAGTCGGCGCCGAGCCGCTGGCGTTCCGCGTGGGCCTGCACCTCGCCGACGTGATCGAGGATGACGGTCGCTTCTACGGCGGCGGAATCCAGATCGCGGCGCGACTCGAACGGCTCGCCGAACCCGGAGGCCTGTGCTTGTCCGCAGCCGTCCGAGATCAGATCGTCGGGCGAGTTCCCCTCGATCTCGAGGATCTCGGCGAATGCACGCCGAAGGGCAATCCCGAACCGATCCACGTGTACCGCCTGCGCTCTCGGACCGCCGCCGCCGAACCGCCGCGCTGAACCGGGAGCGAACACCCGGTGCGCCGCAGTGTCACACCCGCTCGGGGCCTCGAGCGGGTTGCCGGTCGGCCAAAGCTCCGGGAGGGACGGACGATCGACGGATGCGGCTCAGCCGATCGGCTCCGTTCGGACATCCACGGCCCGCGTCACGCCCACGATCCGGCCGGCCTTCCGGGCATTCGGCCCGGGTCCATCGCTGCGCCGGCCGGCGCTCGTCGAACGATCGCTGGCATCTGCTTTATCCGTTCCCTCCCGGAGCTCGAGGCAGTCGGGACAGATCCCCCATGTGGTGATCTCCGCTTCGCCCGACAAGGCCCGCCTCTCACGAGCAAGCTCCAGTCCACACCAGGCGCAAACGCGACGAAACACCGCGGGGCGCGGTTCGGTCACGTTCCGGGCTTCCTCCCTGCTTCGCCCGGGGAGCTGCCTGGTGAACGGCTCTTTGTGCCGGATGGGGGGGATGCTGGATTTGCTCGCCATGTGTGGAGTGTACGGCGCAGCCAGGCGGCAAGTCCTCAGTGGATCCTCAGCATTGGATCAGGATCGTCGGTCGCGATCAAAGACGTCGCGACCGGATCGCGGCGCAGCGCTACGAGGGGAGTCGGTCCATCAACTCGCTCGCGCGACGCGCGAGCGATGCGATGCCGCGCTCGTGCGCGTCGGCCAGACATGGCCGGAGCAGTTCGCGGGCACGCCGCGCACCCGCATCTCCGGTGCTGGCGAGCTGATTCGCCCAGTCGAGACGCGTGCACGCGATCCACAGGTGCGCGCCGATCCGTTGATTGGCCTCGAGGGCCGCGGCGAAGTGTCGATCGGCCGCTTCAGCGTCTCCGAGCAGCGACGCGAGGCAACCGAGGGCCCGGGACGCGGATCCGAGCTGCATCGATCCCATGAACAGGAGCACGTAGCGATCGGCGTGCGGCAGGAGCTTCTCATAGATCACTCTCGCCTCGTCCCGACCCTCCACCGCGACACAGATCTCGGCGAGCGCCGACAGTGTGTACAGATACGTGAAGTCGCGCGGAGCCAGCTCGAGATCTCGCTCGACCATCTCGCGTAGTGCGCTCCGGGCCGGTTCGAGGTTGCCGAGTTCCGCGTCGAGCAGCGTCCGAAGAACCCTGAACATGGGCTGGGGGGATGGGTTGTTGCGCAGGTGGGCGACCTCGTCGAGTCGCCCCTGGAAGCGTCGCAGCCAGAACAGCTGCGTGGCGAAGACCCCGATGATGAGGGGCGTCGTGGCGTCTCGACGGTGGGCGAAGCTCTCGACGATCATCCTCTCCGAGGCTTCGAATCGCGCTTCCGAAAAAGCTCTCGCGGCACGCATCGTGAGGCCGTACCAGCGCGCCGACCAGATGCGACCTCGTTCGGCTGCGGCGTCGTACGCAGCGAGTTCTCGATCGACGGCTTCCATGTCGCCGACTTCGAACATCGTGAGCAGGCGCCAGCGATAGCCGAACAGGCCGAGTTCGGAAGAGTTCGCCTCGACGGCCAGCGTGAGCAGTTCGTCTGCGTCGCGCAGCCGCGCGGTCGAGAATCCGGGACCCGAGTGGAGGGTGCAGCGCATGTTCAGCGCCTCGCAAAGCGCGAGTGTGTCGCCCGCTTTGCGAGCCAACGCCACGGCCTCCTCGCAGAGCGCCAGACTTCGATCGTGGTCCGCGTGACTGCGCAGCTGGAACGCAAGACTCGCCGCGAGCCGTGCGCGGAGTGCGTCGTGCGCGGGACCGGTCGCCTGCAGGGCCGCCTCGAGAAGCCGCGTGATCTCGGGATCGCCCGGCACGTTCTGCATGGTCATGGCCGAGACCTCCAGCACCGCGCGCGCGAGTTGGAGCGGCTCGCCGAGCTGGCGCGCGATCTCGGCGGCGCGAAGCAAGGACTCGCGCCCGCGCGGGTCCCCGACCCGGGCACCGAGCTGCGCAGCGCCGAGCGAGATCAGGAGTTCGCAGCGCATGGCCTCGTCCGGGGCGCTCATGCGCTCGAGCGCATCGAGCGCCATCCCGTAGAGCTTGCTGGCCTCGTCGTGGGCGTGGACGCTGGTCGCGTACCGGGCCGCCCGGCTGGCGTATTCGATCGACTTGCCGAGGGCTTCATCGTCGCCGGCGCGCAGGAAGTGCAGGGCCACCTCGGCCGGCGACGTCTCGGACGGAATGTCGCGTCGCGATTCGAGGGCTTCGCCCGCGCGTCGATGCAGTCGCTTGCGCTGCGCCGATGTGGCGCTGTCGTAGATCGTCTCGTGGAGCAGTCCGTGCGAGAAGCGGAAGAGATCCGCGTTGGCCGGATCCTCGCGCAGGAATCCGGTCGCGCAGCCCTCGGCGATCGCCTCGGCGAGCCCGACCGGATCGCGGTCGATCAGGCGCGCGAGCATGGCCATCCGGAACTCGCGGCCGAGCACCGACGCGCCGCTCAGCGCCTGCTGACAGGAATCGCTGCAGCGGTGGAGCCGTCCGAGGATCACGTCGCGGACTCCGGGGGGAACGCACGTCGCCCAGTTCGTTCCGCTCGTCCCCTGCGCAGGATCACTGCCAGTCTCCGGGTCCAGGTCGACGAGGCTCACGATCTCCTTCACGAAGAACGGATTGCCCTCGCTGCGCAACTGGATCGTCTCCACGAGTCCAGACGCCGGCGCCGCATCGCTGAGATGCGAGACGAGGGTCGCGATCTCCTCCGGGCTGAGACCCTCGAGCACCATTCGTTCGCCGGGGAACTGACGCGCGAGTTCAGCCAGCGTCTCTTCGACGACCCGATCCGGAGTTCCGGCATGCTCGCGGAGTGTGACCACGATCAGGATCCGCAGATGGCGGACCTCGCGGGCCAGATGCGCGAGCAGACGAAGCGATGCGTGGTCGGCCGACTGCACATCATCGATCAACATCACGATCGGTTGCCGGCTCGAATGACAGGCCAGGAAGCTCCGGATGCTTTCGAACAGTCTGAAGCGCGACGTGCCCGAAAACAGTCGGGGAGGCTCCTCGATGTCGGGGCGGAGTCTGCGGATCGACGGGATCAGCGAGGCCAGGTCCGCGGCCCCTGCACCGAGTTCGGCGGCGGCCTGCGTGGGCTCCTCGTCGGCGAGGATTCCCTCGAGCATGTCGGCCCAAGGCGCGTACGGGGGTGCGCCATCGCGCGCGTCGCACCACGCGGCCAGCACGCGTGCATTCCATTGCTCGGCCCGGATCATCAACTCGTCGAGAATGCGGGTCTTGCCGATGCCCGATTCGCCCGAGATCGTGATCACGCGACCGCGACCGCCAGCCGCCGCCTGGAAGGCCGCCGAGATGCGCCGGAAGATGCGATCACGGCCGACGAACAGGTCCTCTGGACCGGAGTCCGGAACGCGCACCTTCGAATCCTGCGAGCGTGGCTCGCCCACCGGGTCAGCGGGCTCGCTCACCTCGGCAACGAATCGATAACCGTGTCGGGCAACGGTCTTGATCGCCCAGGCCCGCGAAGCCGTGTCCTCGATCGCACTGCGCGCGGCGTGGATCGCGGTCGACAGCACGCCTTCACTGACCGCCGCATCTCCCCACAGTTCGTCGAGCAGTTCGTGTTTGGAGACGACCCGCTCGCGATGACGGATCAGGTGGATCAGGACGTCGAGAACTTTCGGCTGCACGACGACGGTCGCGCCATCGCGCAGCAACTCGCGGCGGCCCGCATCGATCTCGTATCGGGCGAATCGGAATTTCACGTTGCTCGGCAGCGCAAGCGGCGCCACCCGCCCGCATCGCCATGCGGACCCGCCATCCTTCGCCGCATCCCCCTCATAGGAGCGATTGTACTCGCTGGGCCAGCTCCGAGCGGGTGAGGTTTTTCGCGCAGCGAGCACGGGCCCGTGGGGATCGCGATGACGCAGTGCGGCAACGCGAGCCGGGCGAAGCACTGACCGGCACGCTCGCCGACGCACTCCGACAGCCTTCTGGAACGATCGGTGCCGGCTTCAGCGCCCTCGGCGGCGGCGACGCCGTTCGCGGCGGGTGCGTCGCTGCTTCGCCACCGCGGGCAGCTCGGTCGAAGGTGTTCCGTCGTCGGCCGCATCCATGCGGAGCGGCTCGTCGGCTCCGGGGGACGTCAGCGGCGGCGACTCAGCGGCGGGCGGCTGCGGGGCGGGCGTTGCGGCCACGTCGGGCACCGCGTCGATGAGCGATCCGGTGGACGGCTCGAGGATCGGCACTTCGTAGAGCGCGACCGCGGGCGCAGAGAGAGGCCCGGGCGGCACCGGACGCGGGTCCGCGACCGGATCCTCGGTGCGGATCCGGGCCGCCAGGAGCGCGCGGCGGCGGGGCGTCAGCGACTCGACGACGGGCAACGCCGCGACGAGTTCGCCGAGGCGCGCCGCGGTGTCCGCGTCCATCCCGATGAATCGGATCCCCATGCCGCGATCCCCGTCGTCGCGAACGACCTCGGCCGCGATCTCGAGGTTCGCGCGACTGATCGAGTCGAAGAACGCCACGATCATCCGGCGACCGATCACGAACTCGGGATGGGGATCCACCCGCATTCCGAGCAGCGAGAGATCCCGCCCCATCAGCACGGCATTGACCCCGCGGCGAGTCTCGTCGAGGGCGACGACTTCGGCGTCGAGGCTGCCGCGAACGCCATGTCGCCTGTCCGGTTCGATCTGGACATCCGGCGACTCCTCGCCGACACCCAGCGAGAGGGACTGCGTGAACTCGGCCGACGCGCGCTCGCTGCGGCTGGCGAACAGGCCGCGAAGCCACAGCCACATGCGTTCGCGGGGGCTGTCGACCAGCGTCGAAGTTGGACCCACCGCGGTTCGCGCCAGCAGATCATCGAGACGTCCCTGCTGTGCGCCCGGCACCTCGACGAATCGCAGCGCCAGCATCCACTCGCCGGTCGCGTCGTCGCGCACGCGCCTGATCACGCGACCGCACAGCGAGATCGGACGCAAGCCGGTGACCGCGCGGCTGGTGCGGAGCGTGATCCGACTGAGCAGCGGGATGTCCTGTCGCGTGACGACCCGGCAGCCCATCGGCGAGAGCTCCAGCAGCGTGCAGCTCTCCGCCCAGCGCCACGGGCTGGTGACGAGGCGCGCATCGATGCCGAGAGTCGAGCGCGTCAGCTTGCGACGTTCGGGGCCACGGTAGAGCGCGAGCCGGAACAGCAGATCGACGGCTCGTGGATGCACGGGGCGGCGGATCAGGTAGTGGAAGCCCTGACTCCGCAGGATCTTTCCGATCACCGCCGAAGCCGTGCTCGCGACCGCGATCCGCACGACACCATCGGCAATCAGGTTCTGCGGCCATTCGATCGAGAGTGCGTCCTGGGCATCCACGACCAGCAGGCGCGGCGGCAACGCCCAGCCGCGGAAGCGCGTGGGGCCGCTGAGTCGCGCTCGCTCGGGCCTGGCCCCGAGCTGCTCGAGCAACCCGTAGATGTCCTTCAGTCGATCGCCGTCGTAGACCACGATGGCATTCGCGGCCCGGACGGGATGCGACCGCGGCGCCGCACGCGTGGTCTTCGCTTCCGCGTCGTACTCGAGCGGCTGTTCCTGATCGACTCCATCCGGCTCCACGATCGGAATGGGCTCGCGCTCGGGTTCGATGACACGAGGTTGTGGCAGATCCGAATCGGCGTTCTGCGACGAGCGCCGTGCGGGCAGATCATCGATCGTCCGGTGGGCGACCGGCAGATCCTCTTCCGATCGCGATTCGTCTCGACACATCTCCGGATCGCTGTCGGGATCGGCGTTCGTCAGCGGGCTGAGCGGCCCGCGGTGGGCTGGCAGGTCCGGGTCGGCGAGATCGAATTCGATCAGCAGTTCGACCTCGGTCGTGTCTTCGCGCAGGCTCGGATCGACGAACAGCGAGTGGTACTCGGGCGGCGCGCCATGGATCCGGACCTCGACCCCGCGGTGGATGCCGGAATCACCGACTTCCGTCAGCTGCTGCCGCGTGATGATCGCGTCGACCTCGAGCGCTTCGCCGCCATTGTCCTGGCGCAGCAGGATCAGGACGTCCGAGCCGCGACGCGGAAGCGAACTGCCTGCGAGTTGGATGAACATTTCGTGGGGGGCGAGTCCGGTCGCGAACCCCTTGTAGATACGACCGGCCGCGAGCAGATCGCAGGGGACGCGTCTGCGGATCCGCGCGAAATCCCGCCCTGTGGAGCCATGGCTGCCCATGGACGTCCTAACGGCCACGGCGACCCCGGCCTTTAGGCGCTCGCGCCAGCCACGGGACCCCGCGCCCGGCCTCTCGTCGGCCCCGCGTCAGCTCGTACCGACCGATCCTCCGAGGGCCGCGTCGATCAGCAGCGACGCGATTCGATCGACCTGATCGGGATCGCTCCCGATCAGCTTCAATTGCGCGGTCATCTGCGAACTGCCGATCAGCAGACGCGCGCTGGTTTCGGGGTCGACGTCCGCGGCGACCTCGCCTTCGCGGCGCCCGCGCTCGATCGTGCGCACGTGGTTCTCGATCAAGCGATCCACGAAAACCAGATAGCGGGGCCACAGCTCTTCGCGCATGGCGGTGCTCCAGTCGAGCGCGATCCGGGCGTGGTCCGGATGCGTATCGAGCGATTCGTGCCACGCGGCGCGGTGCTCGCGCAGGATCTGTCGACACGACTTCGGCTGATCGTGGATGCGGATCGCCAGCTCGACGTAGAAACGTCCGACCTCATCGAGCACGGCTTCGAGCAGCTCGATGCTCGTCGGGAAGTAGACGAATACCGTCGACACCGCGACGCCCGACGCTTCCGCGATCTCGGCGTGTCCTGCGCGTCCGAAGCCTCGACGCGCAACGACGGAGAGCGCCGCGGCGAGCAGTTGTGCTCGCCGCTGTTCGGGCGGCATGCGTCTGCGGGACGAGCCGTGATCCGCTGTGCTCGGCGACATCCGGCCGGGCTCCTCTCTTCTCTCGCCTCTCTTGTCTCAGTCAGCAAGCGACAACACGTCGTCGAAGCCCTTGCGCAGGGACTCGACGAGCAATGCCGTGTCCTCGACCGCGGCGGGGTCGCAGTTGATTCCGATGCCGAGCTTGCCGTCGTAGCTGAAGCAGGTGACGTTGAGCGCGGCCCCGGCCAGCGGTCCGAAGCCGAACATCCGCTCGACGCGCGCTCCACTCACGAACACGGGAAATCGCGGCCCGGGCACGTTGCTGGTCGTGAAGTCCACCGCCTTCATCATGCCTCCGGAGAAGATCGCCGGGCCGCTGCCCGGCAGAGCGCCGATCACGGCCGAGATCTCCTCGAGCAGACCGAGCGCCGGCTCGTCGCGCTGCGCGAGCACGGCCGCATGGATGGCGCGCATGCACGCCGCGGGATCCTCGATCGAGATCGGCACCTCGAAGCGCACCGGTGCGAATTGGTTGCCCGCATCGCGTGCCCGATCGCCCGAGCGCAGGTTGATGGGCATGTTCATGCGCAGCGACTCGACGGGCTGACCGCGATCCGCGTGATAGCGACGCAGACCGCCGGCGACCGCCGCCACGAAGGCGTCGTTCAACGTGGCCCCCACGCGGCGAGCGGCCTGCTTCAATTCGGCGAGCGGGACTTCGATGTGGTCGTAGCGGACCGACAACGAACGCCCCGTCATGGCCGGGCTGAGCGGCACGCTGACCGGCGCGACGAGCCGCCCGATCGAAGAAATCTGCGCGCCCAGATCACGCACGAGCGCAGTCGGCTGGCCCAGCAGTCGCGGCAATACACCGGCGAGGGAGCGGACCAGCCTCCCAGCCCCTTCGATGCTGGACGACAGGCGATACGTAGCGGCGCTCCAGGTTCGCGACAGGCCGTCGATCGCCGGGGGTCTGGCCGCCATGGGGGATTTCTCACTGCGATCGCTCGAATCCTCGTCTGCGCTCCGCTCGATCAACCCCTCGGTCATGCGCACGAGACCCACGCCATCCGAGACCGCGTGGTGGAGCTTCAGGATCACGCCGGTCAGACCGCCCGCGAGACCGCCGACGAGGTACAGCTCCCAGAGCGGACGTTCGCGATCGAAAGCCTGCATGCCGATCGGTTCGGCGAGATCCAGGAACGCCCGCAGACTGCCGTCGCCCGGGGCACCGAGATGGCGCAGATGGAAGTCGATGTCGAAGTACGGATCGTCCTCCCAGCGAGGGGGCGCCAGACCGAAGGGGTCCTCGACCGGCCGTTGACGCAGCCGCGGCACGTCGGCGATGCAGTTCTCGAGCTTGCGGAGGAAGCGCGCCGGGTCGGGAGTTCCGTCCAACACCCAGGCGGACACGATGGTCGAACGCAACGCGGGGTCGCTCTCGATGCGCCAGAGCACGGCGTCGGCGGCGGACATGCGATCGCCGTAAAGGGTTTCGTTCGACATAGGGGGGGACCTCGTGTGGACGGCGACGATTCGACACGACGGGATGGCCGATGCGATCGCCATCAGTAACACTGTTGATAAATCTGTCAATAAGAGCCGATGACCCTTCTGCCCCGCCCGAACCCGCCCGATGAAGGTCTGCTTCTCATTCCCGGCCGAGGAGTCCAGAATGGCTGCGGATCGAGCGTCGCCGGCGAGGCGGACCCAGAGAAAAATGGCCCTGCACGAAAAACTGACCGAGGAAATCCGCTCCGGACCCTCGGGGCCGAAAGTCGCGGCCTTCTTCGACCTGGACCAGACCCTGCTCGCGGGCTTCTCGGCGAGCGCATTCCTGCGCGAACGCTTCACGTCGGGCCGCATGGCGCCGCGCGAGATGCTCGAAACGACGGCCGGCATCGTGGGCTTCGGACTCGGCCGGATCGGATTCTCGGGCCTGATGGCCGCCACGACCGCCGCCTATCGCGGACTCGCCGAGCGCGCTCTCGAAGACCTCGGCTTCGAGGTCTTCGAGAAGTACCTCGCCACCCAGATCTATCCCGAATCCCGCGCCCTGGTGCGCGCCCATCAAGAGCGCGGCCACACGGTCGCGGTGGTTTCGTCCGCGACGCGCTACCAGGTCGATCCGTTCGCCCGTGCCCTCGGCATCGAGCATGTCCTCTGCACTCAGCTCGAAGTGGAGGACGGCGTCTTCACCGGTCGCGTCGTCCACCCGACGTGTTTCGGCGAGGGCAAATCGCTCGCCGCGTCGACTCTCGCATCGCGTCACGACATCGCGCTCGACGACAGCTATTTCTACACCGACAGCCACGAGGATCTGCCGCTGCTCGCGATCGTCGGTCGACCGCGCCCCCTCAACCCGGATCGCAAGCTCGCCCAGATCGCCAAGGAACGTCGCTGGCCGGTGCGTCGCTTTCACAGCCGTGGAACGCCGAGCCTCGGCGACTGGTTCCGGACCGCCCTCGCCTACGGGAGCCTCGGGGCCGCGGGCACTGCCGGTGCGGCGGCTGGCCTCTTCAATGGTTCGTGGCGCGAGGGCATCAACGTCGCGGGCTCGATCTGGGGCGACCTCGCGACTTCGCTCGCCGGGCTCGATCTGCGGATCGAGGGCGAGGCGCATCTCTGGTCCCATCGCCCCGCTGTCTTCATCTTCAACCACCAGAGTGCGCTCGACGCGCTGCTGATGCTCAAGATGCTGCGACGCGACATCACCGGGATCGGCAAGCTGGAGCTGAAGCGCAACCCGATCTTCGGGCCGCTGTTCTCTGCGGCGGGCATGGTGTTCATCGACCGCGCGAACGGAGCGCACGCCATCGATGCGCTCGAGCCCGCCGTCCGGGCGCTGCGCGAGGGTCGCTCGCTGGTGATCGCGCCCGAAGGCACACGCTCGTTGACGCCGCGCCCGGGGCCGTTCAAGAAGGGCGCATTCCACATGGCCATGCAGGCGGGCGTCCCGATCGTGCCCGTGGTGTTCCGCAACGTCCTCGACGCGATGCCCAAGGACGCGATCGTCGTGCGACCCGCCACGATCGAAGCCGTCGTGCTGCCTCCCGTCGACACGACGAACTGGACACCCGACCGGCTCGGCGACGAGATCCGCGCGATCCGGGACGCCTATCTCCGGGTGCTCGACGGCTGAACGGCGGCTTCGGGATGGGCCATCCTGTCGGCCCGCCCGAACACGGAGACCGCATGTACCCCCACCTCTTCTCGCCGGTCCGGATCGGCGGCCTCGAACTTCGCAATCGGATCGCCATGTCGCCGATGGGCGTCGAGATCATCGACGACGACGGACTGATCCGCGAACGCGTGATCCGCTACTACGAAGAGCGCGCGCGGGGCGGGGCCGGATTGATCATCACCGAAGTCTGCGCGGTCGCCTATCCACGCGGTGCCACGTCGGCGCATCAGATCGCCTTCTCGGACGACAGCCAGTTGCCCGGCCTGCGCGCGCTGACCGGACGCGTGAAGCGTCACGGCGCGCGGATCGCTGCGCAACTGGTCCACCACGGCAAGGTCGCGCGGGTCGACACCCGCGACGGTCGCCCGCTGCTGGTTCCCTCGAAACCGACGTTCCATGGCGCGATGGACATGCTCAACGATCTCTCGCGGGAAGAGATCGGACTGCTCATGAAGGCGTCGGGGGGCGGGCGTCCGAAGTACCAGCCCGCCACGCAGGACGACATCGAGCAGCTGATCGGCGACTTCGCGGACGCGACGGTACGGGCTCGCGAGGCGGGCTTCGACGCCGTCGAACTCCATGCCGCCCATGGCTACCTGATTTCGAGCTTCCTCTCGCCGGCCTGGAACACGCGCGACGACGAGTATGGCGGGCCGATCGAGAACCGCGCGCGACTGCTCTGCGAGATCCTCGCCGCAGCGAAGCAGCGCGCGGGCGAGGACTTCCCGATCTGGTGCCGCCTCGACGCGCTCGAGTACCGCACCCCGAACGGCATCCGCTTCGAGGATGCGCTGCGCACCGCTGAACTCGCCGCTGCGGCCGGTGCCGATGCGATCCACGTCAGCGCCTACGCGGATTCGACCTCGGCGTCGGGCTTCACCGAAGGCACACTGGTCCACGCCGAGGCGAAGCACGTCGAGCATGCGGCGCGCATCAAGGCCCGCGTCGACGTGCCGGTGATCGCCGTCGGGCGCATCGAGCCCGAACTCGCGGATGCCCTGATCCGCGACGGCAAGGCCGACGTCATCGCGATGGCGCGCAAGATGCTCGCCGACCCGGAGATCGCGCGGAAGCTCGAAGCCGGCCGGCCGGAGGACGTCCGACCCTGCATCTACTGCTACACCTGCGTCGCGCAGCCCTTCTTCGATCGCCGCGTGCGCTGCAGCGTAAATCCCATCACGGCCAACGAGATCGATCTGGCCGAGCGCGAACGGACTCCCGCACCGGTTCGTCGACACGTCGTGATCGCGGGCGGTGGCACGGCCGGGCTCGAGGCGGCCCGCGTGGCCGCGCAACGTGGCCACCGCGTGACGCTCTTCGAGCAGGCCGATCAACTCGGCGGAACACTGCGCTTCGCCGCTCTCGCCTACGAGCCGAACGAACGACTGCTCGACTGGCTGATCGGTCGGGTCGAGAAGCTCGGCGTGGTCGTGCGACTCGGCGAATCCCTGACGGTCGAGACGGCGCGCGCACTCGCTGCCGATCACGTGATCGTGGCGACCGGCGCACGACGGGAGCGCCCGGATCTGCCCGGCATCGCGCAGGCACACGTCTTCGACGGCGATGATCTCCGCGCACTGCTCGCGGGCGACTCGGAGACGGACGTCTCGGAGCGTCTCTCCCTCGTCGGGCGGCTGGCCGTCCGGGCCGGGCGTGCGGTGGGGGCGACGCGAAGTCCCTCGCGACTGCGTGCACTGTCGCGCCACTACATGCCGATCGGCGATCCCGTCGTGCTGATCGGGGGTGGACTCGTGGGGCTCGAACTCGCCGAGTTCTTCGTCGAGCGCGGTCGCCGCGTGACGGTGCTGCACGAAGGCGACGTACTCGGGCTCGAGATGGCGCATCCGCGACGCTGGCGGGTGCTCGAGGACCTGCGCCAGCACGGCGCCGTGCTGGTCAAGCAGGCGCACGTTGACGAGATCGAGGCGGATGCGGTCCGCTACCGGGTCGGGGAAACCGTGGCGCGCGCGATGGCGGAGACCGTCGTGATCACCACCGGACTGGTCGCGAACACGCGGCTCGCCGACCAGCTCCGCGCTGCGGGCATCGAACCGATCGAGATCGGCGACTGCACGGGCGTCGGCTACATCGAAGGCGCGATCCACGACGGATTCCGCGCTGCGATCGGGATCGGCGAGGCTCCATCGTCGAACTGATCGAACCGCGCCGATCGAGCCCGACAACAGAGCCCGTGCTCAGGCCGGCTTCGCCGCTTCGCCGCTCTTCTTGCGCGGGGCGCGCAGCAGACCTTCCTGCGCGATCGTCGCGAGATGGGTGCCTGCGCGATCGAACACGGTACCGGTCGCGAGCCCGCGATTGCCCACCATGCCGTGCCCGCCCATGTCGAGGAGCACCCAATCGTCGGCGCGACCCGGGCGGTGGAACCACATCCCGTGATCGAGGCTTGCTCCCATCATGCCCTCCTCGCCGCCACCGGGATACGAAGCGTGGATCGCGCTCATGGGGTTCATGTCCGACAGATAGGCGAGCGCGCAGGCGTGCAGTCGTGGATCGTCGTCGAGTTCGATCGGATAACGCGCCCAGCAGAGCGAACGCGGGGGGGACTCGGCGACCTTCACGTCGACGCGGATCGCGCCGGCATCACGCTCCTGCGGCAGATCCTCGGGCTTCGCGAGACCGGCGGGAAGCGTCGCCGATTGCGTCTCCGGACCCTCTTCGGACCGCTGGAACGAACACGCCAGCGTGAGGATCGCGCCGGCGCTCTGGCGGGCGATCACCCGGCGCGTCGTGAACGAGCGACCGTTGCGGACGCGATCCACTTCGTAGCGGACCGGCTCCTTCAGATCGCCGCCGAGAATGAAGTATGCGTGCAGCGAGTGGACCCCGTATGCGGGATCCACCGTCTGCACTCCGGCCCACAGTGCCTGGGCGATCACCAGGCCGCCGTAGATGCGGCCCCACTCGTACATCGGGCTCACGCCGACATAGGTGTCGGGACCGTGGGGCTCGAGCGCGAAGACACGACTCAGATCGAGGGGACGCTCGGGCATGGGCGCGGAGCTTAGCTGCGGCCGCTGCCCGGCGTCACCTCGGAGAGTCGTTCAGAGAATCTCTTCGGCGAGCAGCTCGAGCGCTTCGATCTGGTTCGTGCCCACCTGCAGCGTGTGGACGTGCCGCTTCTTGCCCGCCTCCTTCCACGCCTGCAGACGATCGCGGATCCGGTCCTTCGAGCCGACGAGATGCACCGCGTCGACGAGTTCGTCGGGAACCGCCGCCATCGCTTCGAGCTTCTTCCCTTCGAGGAACAGGTTCTGGATCTTGACGGCGGCCTCCTCGAAGCCGAGCCGCTTGGCGAGATCGTTGTAGAAGTTCTTGTCGCGTGCCCCCATGCCACCGATGTACAGCGCCATCATGCCCTTGACCGGCATGCGCGCCTTTTCGAGATCGTCCGAGATGATCACCGACACCGCGGGCACGATCGCGAAATTGTCGAGGCTCTTCGGCGTCGTCGACTTCGCGAATCCCTCCTCGATGTAGTCGAGGTAGACCTCTTCCACCTTTTCGGGGTCGAGCATCATCGGGAAGACACCGTCGGCGACTTCGCCCGCACAGCGCATCCCGTTCGGACTGATCGACGCCGTATAGATCGGGATCGCGGGATTGCCGTGGAGGATGCTCTTCAGCGGCTTGCCGAGCCCGCTCGAGCCCGGGGCGCGGGTGGGAATGTCATAGATCTCGCCGTGGAACTCGAGCGGCTTCTCGCGCGCGAAGATCTGTCGCAGGATCGCGATGTACTCGCGAGTGCGCGTGAGCGGCTTGCCGTAGGGGACGCCGTGCCAGCCCTCGACGACCTGCGGACCCGACGGCCCGAGGCCGAGGATGAAGCGACCGCCCGAGAGATGATCGAGCGTCATGGCAGTCATCGCCGTCATGGCCGGCGTGCGGGCGGGCATCTGCATGATGGCGGTGCCCACCTTGATGCGGGACGTCTGCGCGAGCACCCAGGTCGCCGTGGTGGCGGCGTCGTTCCCGTAGGCCTCCGCGGTCCACGCGGAGTCGAAGCCGAGTTCCTCGGCACGCTTGACGAAGGCGATGTCGATCTTTGCTCTGGGGCCGAACGAAGCAGCCGCGATTCCGAGCTTCATGATTTCTCCTGGGTGTCGGTTGGCCGCAGCACAGCGCGTTCGGGACCATCGATCGCACGGGGACGCTGACCAGGGGGGTGGACGGTTCGAGGATCGCTCATTCTGCGGCGTCGAGCGACCGCGAACCGGCCGATCGGGACAGAACCGATCGGCCACCGGCCGCTCCGGGTGCCGAGGGGGCGATCGGTCTTCCGCGCTGGTCGGCGGGTGCGGACCCGGATACCGTCGGCCGATTCATTCCAACCGCGAGGAGCCCCTCGTTCGATGCCCGATCCGCTCGAGATCGATGTCTTCTGGTCGTTCCGCAGTCCCTGGTCGTATCTCGCGACACCCCGCCTCGTGGAGTGGCAGAACCGCTATGCGCTGACGGTGAATCTCCGCGTCGTGCATCCGATCGCGATCCGCACACCGGACTTCTTCCAGAACATGCATCCCCTCTGGCCGCGCTACTTCATGATCGACGTCCACCGCGTCGCCGAGTTCCTCGCGTTGCCGTTCAAGTGGCCGAATCCCGATCCAGTGGTCCAGATCTGGCAGGACGGTCGACCGCGCACCGCCCCCGACCAGCCGTACATCCATCGGCTGACGCGACTCGGCGTGCTCGCCGAGGAACGCGGTCGCGGCCTGGCACTCGCGCATGTCGTCTCGGGCCTGATCTGGGGCGGCACAGAGAAGTGGCACGAGGGAGATCACCTCGCACAAGCGGTGTCGAGCGCGGGCCTCGATCTCGCCGAACTCGACGAACTCGCGCGAACGCAGAGCGATCGGATCGAATCCATCGTGGAGCAGAACCAGATCGCGCACACCGCAGCCGGCCACTGGGGCGTGCCGACCTGCGCGTTCCGGGGCGAGGCGTTCTTCGGTCAGGATCGACTCGACGTGTTGAAGTGGCGCCTCGAACAGAACGGTCTGAGGGAGCGGCGCTAGCCCAGAGCGGAAGTGGCTCAGCTTTCGCTCGAATGGACCGCGCCGGCTTCGAGCCTGACTTCGAGCGCCTCGAGTGCATCGCCCGCGCACGGGCCAGCGATGCATACGCCGTCCTCGATCCGGAACAGTGCGCCGTGGGTCGCGCAGATCAGGTTCTGGCCTTCTGCATCGAGGAAGCGGTCGGGCAGCCAATCGAGCGGCGTGCCCCGATGCGGACAGCGGTTTCGATAGACGAAGGCCCGCTCGCCGCGCCGGACCACGATCACAGGGATGCGTTCGCCGCCCGCGCGCGTGATCTCGAACCCGCGCGCGTCGCCGTCCGGGACATCGGCGAGTCGACAGATCGGATGCTTCGCGTCCTGTCCCATCGGTCGATCAGATCGCGAAGTCGACGACCAACGCCTCGAGGACGGGCGCGTGCAGGTCGCGCTTCAGGCGCCCGAGCATCGGGTGCGCTCTGGCGACCCGCGCACTCGCCAGCTCGACCGCCCTCGGCACGACATCGGCCTCGGCAACGACGTGGTCGACGATCCGCCTGGCCTGCGCGTCGGCCGCTCCGTAGCGCGTGCCTGTCACGATCACTTCATGGGCGATCTGCACAGGCAGTCGTGCCTTGAGGATCGCCGTCATCCCGGGATGCAGGGGCACGTGCATGTCGGACTCGGGCATGCAGAAGAAGCCGCGGTCCGCTCGCATCACCCTCGAGTCATGGGCGAGCGCGAGCAGTGCACCCGCTCCGAATGCATGGCCGTTGATGCCAGCCACGGTGATCGCGGGAAACGTCAGGACACGGCCGATGATGCGGAGCACGCCCTTCAGGTAGTCGCCGGGGTCGACCCCTTCGCTCGACATGTGATCCAGATCGAGCCCGTTCGAGTAGAACTTCCCGGTACCGGTCGTGACCAGCGCCTTCGGCCCCTCCACCTTCTCGACCTGATCGAGGGCGTCGTTCCACGCCGACAAGGCCTCTGCGCCGAAGCGATTCTCACCGCCGTCGAGTCGCAGGATGAAGACATCGCCTTCGCGGCCGAGATCGATCACCGGCCGACCTTCTTGCCACCGGGAAGTTCGCCCTGCATCACGTTCGCACCGAGCATCGGCTCGAGGAACGGCCCGAAGTCGGGACCCCGGCGCAGATGGTGGCCTCCGTCGACGTTGATCGCCGTCCCGGTGATCCAGCGCGACTCGGGTCCGATCAGGAAGCGGGCCAACGCGCCGACGTCGTCGGGACGGCCGACGTCGCGCATCGGAGTGTTCTCGATGTAGCTCGCATAGGTGGCGCTGTCGCGCGGCACACCCTCCATCAGTTCGGTGGCGATGAATCCGGGACGGATCGAATTGAACCGCACCCCTCTTCCTCCGAATTCGTCCGCGCAGTTCTTCATCATCTCCTCGATGCCCGCCTTGCCGACGCAATAGGCACCGAAGTACGGGTGCGTGACGTGGCCCGCGATCGACGACATCCCGATGAACGAACCCCCGCCCGCAGCCACCAGGTGGGGCACGCTGTGTTTGACGCACAGCATGGTGCCGAGGACGTTGAGGTGCAGGACGCGCAGGAACTCCTTCGTGTCCAGCATGTGGTACGGCCCCATCCCGCCGCCGCCGCCCGCGTTCGCCACACATCCGTCGAGCCGACCGGTGGGTTCGAGTGCTCGAGCGACCAGCGACCGGACACTGTCCTCGTCGGTGACGTCCGCGACGACGAACTGGACACGGCCACCGGCTCCGGCCGCGCGCGCGATGCGCTGTGCCGCCGCCTCGAGCACGTCCTTGCGACGGCCACAGATCGTGACGGCGGCACCGTCCGCGACCAGCGCGGTCGCACAGGCGGCACCGATCCCCGTCCCACCCCCGGTCACCAGAACCGCCTTGCCTTCCAGACCACCCGCCGGCCTCGCCATCCCGACTCCTCTTCGCTCCCGAGTCCGCCCCGAACGACGGACCTGTTGCTTTCGTGGCCGGTCGTGGATCCGGCGACCCGCGCCTCCCCCGGCGCGGCGGCAGCGTAGCAGCGCACGTGATCGTCACGAATCGGACGGAATTCCAGTATCACGGCAATCCGGGCGCGAGATCGTCATGCCCGATTCGTCCCCGGACTCAGCCGCCGGTTCAAGCCGCATCGGATGCCGACCGAAAAGAGCTGTCAGGGCAATGATTTCCGGGGCGAGATTGCAACGTGGCGAAAGATGAGAAGCGTGAGGATGCACGAGTCGCGCTCGCGCACCTGACAAATGCTGGTGTCGCTTCCAGGATGATGGAAGGCGAGCGGTGCGTGCTCGCGACTATGCGACTGCAGCCCATGCCGTTCGAAACGCTGACGGGCTCGATACGGATCGACCAGGTCATGTTCTCGAGCGTCGGACGCTACCGGATCAAGTGTCTGAAGCCGCACGCACTCTTCGAGCTGCCGCTGATCCACATCCACGACTGCCGCGATACGACTACCCTCGAAGCCCGCATCCGACTGGCCTGGAAGCGCCACATGTCCGAGTTGGTCGATGCCCGCGCCTGGCTCGACGGTCTCGGCGCAAAGGCCGAGACCAGCGCGAGCGGAACCACCCTCGCCTTTCCGATCGAAGGCGAGACCCGGGCCGCCCGTGTCCGCGTGCTCGGGCCCCGGCGCGTGGCGATTCCGAGCCTCGGCCCGCTGACCGGAATCACGCTGCAGCGCCCGGAAGATCGCAGTCTTCAGATCGAACGCAGTGTCCGATCCAGTGTCGAGCTGGAGATCGCGGTTTCGACGAGGCTCGACGAGTTGCTGCGACTCGATCGCCGGCTGTCCGACGACCGACGACGCACGGCGCTGAACGAGCCCGTGAGCGACGAGACACAGAGCCTGGCGATCCGTCGCCGGGTGCGGGTCCTGCTCGTGGGTCCGCGACTGGTCCACGACCAGACGTGCATCGACTCGCTCGAACTCCGCGGCTACACGGTGGATGCCGCGACGACCGAGCAAGAAGCGCTGGCGGTGTTCGATCGCTGTTCGCCGGAGCTGGTGATGGTCGACGCCCATCTCGGTCGGAGCGACGGTACGAGCCTCGTGCTGGCCCTCCGTCAAGTGACGGGTGTCGAGGAGATGCCGGTGGTGATCGTCGATGATGCCCGCCGGGAGATCAATCGCGAGGCGGCACGTCGCGTGGGTGCTGCCGGCTATCTCGTCCATCCGGTCGAGGTCCCCCGCATCGCGGGACAGATCGAGCGCATGATCCAGGAGCCCAGGCGACGTCGCTACACGCGCTACGGACGGCGATTGCCCGTGGAACTCGGCGATCAGAGCGCGCATTGCACGACGACGTCCCTCGGACGCGGCGGCATGTTCGTCGCGACGGAGACGTCTCTCACCGAGCGGACCCTGCAACCCTGTCGGATCCGCCTGCCCGAAGTCGACGCGGCGATCCGTTGCGAGGCCGAGGTGTTGTATCGACGATCGGGAGCGGGGCGCTCGGGCGGCGGGTACGGGGTGCGCTTCCACACTTTCGCCGACGCGGACGAGAATCGGTTGATCGAGTATCTGCGCGCGATCGATCAGTCGACGCCGACCGCCGCATCCTGATCAGCAGAGTGCATCCGGGCCAGGACGAACTCGGCGACTCGATCTGCGAGCCGTGCTCCATCGCGATCGACGGGAACGACGTGCCCCGAATCCGCGAGCAGCATCAGATCGCGGTCTGCTGAAGAGATCGCGTCGTGGATGCGCGTGGCATCCGCGGGATCCGCGGTTCGATCGAGGGCACCGTGCGCGATCAGGGCCGGCGCGGTGATGGAGCCGAGCGCGGCGTGGACCTCCGTCTGGAATTTCAAGAGTTCGTGGATGCTGGCCAGCGGCATCGCGCTGTAGCCCGGGTGACGGGCCCGCGCGTCGGCGTCACGGATGTCCGACCCGCCGCGTTTCCGCAGCATCGGCATCAGGTACTTGAGCAGCGGTACGACCAGCGGGATCGGAGCGGCGAGCCGGAGCGGCGTCCCGATCACGACGATCCCCGCCACGGCTTCGCGACTGGCGAGATCGAGGGTGAGCAGCCCGCCGAGCGACAGACCCACCACGAACACACGATCGTACTCGCTCTTCAGACGTCGATAGGCGTCGCGCACCGCCGTCACCCAGGCGTCGCGACGGGTTCGCGCCAGCATCTCGGGCGTCGTGCCGTGTCCCGGAAGCAGGATGCCGCGAGTCCGGATGCCCCGCGCCGCCATCGCCTCCGCGAGTGGTCGCACCTCGTAGGGCGTTCCCGAGAGACCGTGGATGCACAGCGCGGCAACTCCCTCGATCTCAGACCGCGGTCGGAGATCGAAGGGGCCGGCATCGACGAAATGCGGTCCGGTCATCGTGGTCGAGCTCCAGACTCGCGGCGCGCAGCCTCTTCGGCTGCACGCACGACATCGCGCAGGGGTGCGCCCGTCCGTCGCGCCGCACGTTTGCAATCGTCGTACTCGGCGGACACCTGCAGTCTTCCATCCACACCGACGATCTGCTTCACGGCGATCCGGCCGTGGACGGTTTCGACCTCGGCCGAACTGCGCTCGAGCACGAGGCGATCCCACTCCTGACAGCGCACGCCGATCGCCGTCGAATCGGCGAACAGCCGATGGGCGAGACGGTCGCGATCCGACGCACGCGCGAGCACCCGTACCAGGAACCCCGGACGGTTCTTCTTCATCTGGATGTGCTGGATCGAAACGTCGAGAGCACCGTCTTCGAGGAGCAGTTCCATCAGATGATCGAAGTGCTCCGGCACGAGATCGTCGAGATTCGTCTCGAGCACACTGATGCGATCCCGCACGGGGCCGCCGGGGGACCGGCCGAGAACCGCGCGCAGTACGTTCGGCATCGGGCCGGGGCGGTCGTTGCCTGCCCCGATCCCGATCGCTTCGATCGTCATGGCCGGCAGGGTCGTGAACTCGTCGACCAGTACCCGCAGGATCGCGGCGCCGGTGGGCGTGACCGTCTCCCAGGCAACATGGGCGGGCACAGTCGGAATGCCTTTCAGGAGTTCGAGGGTCGCGGGCGCCGGCAGCGGCAGTCGTCCGTGCGAACTCCCGATCGTCCCATGGCCGAGCGCGACCGGAGTCGCCGTCACGCGCTCGATCTCGAGGCGGTCGATCGCGATCGCAGCGGTCGTGATGTCGACGATCGCATCCACGGCACCGACTTCGTGGAAGTGCACGTCATCGATCGCGACGCCGTGCACCCGGGCCTCCGCTCGTCCGAGCGCCTCGAACATGGCGAGCGCGTGCTTTCGGACGGGTTCTCGCAGCCGGGCATGCGCAAGCAGATCCGCGATCTCCGCGTAGCTACGCCCAGGCACATGCCTGGCACCGGATGCGCCGTGCGGGCCGTGATCGTGCGCATGGTCATCGGAACCATCGTGTTCGTGCGAATGGGCGTGCGCGTGCGGATCTGCGGTCGACTTCGCGGCTGCGCGCGCACGCTGCTTCCGCTGGCCGGGAACGAGGACCTCGAAGTAGCGACCGGCCAGCGCGCCCCGGACGACCCGGGAGACCTTCAGTTTGTGGGGCAGATCGAGACCCGCGAGATCCGCCTCGAGTTCCCTGCGGCGAAGTCCGAGGTCGAGCAACGCCGCGGCGAACATGTTGCCGGCGATCCCCGAGAACACGTCGAGATGCAGAACCCGGCGAGCCGTCGTCGCCCGAGGTGCGCGGTCAGAGCCGGATCTGCCCATGCGGTCAGAGCCGGTTGATGAGCGTCGCGGCATGGGCGGCTCCGAAGCCATTGTCGATGTTGACGACCGTCACGTTCGACGCGCAGCTCGTCAGCATTCCGAGCAGTGCCGCGATCCCGCCCAGAGCGGCCCCGTACCCGACGCTGGTCGGAACCGCGATCACGGGTTTGTCCACCATGCCGCCGACCACCGACGGCAGCGCACCCTCCATGCCTGCCACCACGATCAGCACCCGCGCCTCGCGTAGCACGTCCATGCTGGCGAGCAGACGGTGGATGCCCGCGACCCCGACGTCCTGCAACAGTGTCACTTCGTTGCCGAAGCGACGCGCCACCAGAACGGCCTCGCTCGCGACCGGAAGATCCGCAGTCCCGGCACAGACGACCGCGATGATGCCTTTGCCGACGATAGGGACGTCTTCCGGACCGAAGCAGAGGATCCGCGCCAATGCGTCATAGCGCCCACCCGGAACGCGCGCGAGGACGTCCATCGCCACGCTCTCGTCCACGCGGGTCACGAGCACGTCCTGTCCCGCTTCGATCAGCGCCCGTGCGATCTCTGCGATCTGCAAGGCCGTCTTGCCCTGGCCGAAGATCACTTCCGGGATGCCCTGCCGCAACGCTCGATGCGTATCGATCCGCGCATGCCCGGTATCGACGAACGGAAGCATCGCGAGCTTCGCGATCGCCGCGTCGACCGTCACATCGCCGCGCTGGACCTCGGCGAGCAGGATTTCGATGTGGTCTCGGATCATGGTCGGGGAGCCGGAGATTCCAGCTCGACTGCAATCGTCGAGCCCGTACGCAATCCGCCGACTCTAACAGAGCGACCCTGCAGTCGCCGTGCAGTCACGCGGGACGAGCAGCGGCGACTGCGACCGCGTGCGCCGGCAAGCAGCTCGGCTCGGCAAGATGATGCGATTCCGGGTCCGTTCGATCGGGTAGGATGGGCCGCCCGAACACGGAGCTCGAGCTTGCGCCGAAACGCCCGAATCATCCTCCCGACGTCGATCGTCCTGCTGCTGGTGCTCGCGTTCGCTGCGTCGGCGCAGAGCGTGCTGCCCGGGCGGGTGTCACCCGCCGTCTCGGCCGCGGTCGCGGGTGGCGCTCGCGTTCGCGTGATCGTGACCTTCGACGTACCGGAGATGACTTCGCCGCGGTCCGGCATGCGTCGAGGCAGTCGCGCAATGGCGGATCGCATCGCCATCGCCCGCGCCGATCTCGCCCGTCGGATTCCAGCGCGCGAGTTCGAGCCGGTACGCAGCTTCGACCACGTGAATGCGGTGGCGGGATTCGTCGGCACCGCGGGCCTCTCGAGACTTCAGTCGATTCCCGGTGTCCTGCGCGTCGATCTGGACCTCGCCGGCACGGGTCAGCTCAACCAGGCGATCCCGTTGTCGTCCCTCGACAGCGTCAAGGCGCTCGGCCTGTCGGGTGCAGGCATCACGGTCGCCGTGCTCGATAGCGGCTACGACAGCAATCATGTCGATCTCGCCGATGATCTCGTCGGCGAAGCCTGCTTCTGCTCGGTTGTTCCGACGGGCGGTTGCTGTCCGGGTGGCCTGGCCTCTTCGACTGCTCCGGGAAGCGCCGAGGATGATCACGGTCATGGCACGAACGTGACTGGCATCATCACCGGCGCGGGCAACGTCGCACCCGCCGGCGGGGCGCCGGCTGCGCAGATCGTCGCCGTCAAGGTTCTCGATTCGAACAACGACTTCTGCTGTCTCAGCGATGTCGTTGCCGGGCTCGACTGGCTGATCGGGAACCGGCCCGACGTCGACATCGTGAACATGAGCCTCGGCACCACGATGCTGTTCGCGGGCTCCTGTGATGCCTCGATCCCGACTCTCGCCAGCGCGATCGATACACTGCACGCCAACGGCGTCACGGTATTCGCTTCGTCGGGCAACGCCGCGTCGGGGACCCAGATGTCGGCACCGGCGTGCATCGAGCAGACGATCTCCGTCGGCGCGGTGTGGGACGCCTCGCTCGGCCCGCAGATGCCACTCGGTTGCACGGACGCCTCCACCGCTCCCGATCAGGTCGCCTGCTTCAGCAACAGCAATGCCTCGACAGACCTGTTCGCACCCGGAGCCAGGATCAGTGCGACGGGCATCGGGGGAGGGTTGTCGAGCTTCAGCGGCACCTCGCAGGCGAGTCCACTGGCCGCCGCCTGCGCGGCGCTCCTGCTCGAGAGCGACCCGACCCTCACGCCGGACGGCATCGAGGCGCGGCTCGAGGCGTCGCCGACGCAGGTCATCGACGCGAAGAACTCGACGAGTTTCCCCCGACTCGACTGCCTGAGCGCCCTGGCTGGCGGCGCGCCCGTCCCGGTCCTCGCGCCGATCGCGACTGCAGGCCTTGCCCTGTCGCTGATCCTCGCGCGATGGCTGCGCTTGCGACGGGCTTCCGCGGGGTGATCGACCGCTCACACGATCACCGACGCCCGTCGGCCCGTCGACCGGCTCGCTTCAGTGTGTTCCGGTGATCCTGGGGATCATCACGAGCAGCCCACCGAGTTCTCCCGATTCGTCGATCAACGAGGACTCGATGCGAACGGGATGCGGGCCCTCGCGCAGAGCCACGAAGCGCTCGAACTCGGTCCCGGCCGCATTCATCGCCAGGGTCGGGATCGAAGGCAGGAGACGCTGACGCAGCGTGTCGGCGATCGCCGAGGCGACATGCGAAGCCAGGATGTTCCCCACCTCCATCAGTGCCGATTCGATCACGTGCGGCGACAGCTCACCCTCGTCCATGCCGACCACGCGCCTCACCACGGCCTCGCTCGCCGGTGCGTGGAACAGGATCCCGACCGCCGCTTCGACGCAGCCTTCGAACTCGAAGAACACGCCTGTCATGAAGTCACGGGACGGATCCCCGGCGGCCGGGCTCGAGCGCTCGATCACCTTCGGGACGCCCATCCAGACAGTGCGTCCGGTCAGCATCGCGAACGCCGAAGCTGCGTGACCGGCGCCGATGCTCACCAGCTCGGACAGGCGATCCAGTTCGGAACCCTTCACGGGGATCTCCCTCGTCATGCGAGATGGTTCAGATCGAGCAGGAACACTGGACTTCCATCCGCGAGCACCGTCATGCCGGCCAGCAACCGGATTCCGGTCAGCAGCTCCGGGATCGATTTGACGTAGATCTCCTGCTGCCCGACGAAGCGATCGACACGCAAAGCGATCCGTTCGCCGCGCAGCTCGATCAGCACGAGCCGGACAGGCAGATCGTCGGTGCGGTTCGGTGCCACGCGGATCGCCGCGGCGAGATCGACCACGGCCACCGGCTCGTCGTCGATCAGCGCGAACGATTCACCGCCTGCCGTCTCGACGCGTTCCGGAGGTACTTCGAGGATGCGTTCGACGCGGGTGATCGGCAGCGCGACGCGCTCGTCGCCGATCCCCGCGATCAACACCCGTTGCACGGCGGCGGTGATCGGCACGATCAGGGTCGTGCAGGTGCCGCGACCGGAGGTGGTCGACAACTCGACCGAGCCACCGAGCGACTCGATGGTGGACTTCACGGCGTCCATTCCAACTCCGCGCCCGGAAACCTCCGAGACACGACCCGCGGTGGACAGGCCCGGCTCGAAGATGAACGCCGCGATCTGCTCGGGGCCTAGATCCGCGGCGAGGTCGGGGTGGACGAGCCCGGACTCTATGGCGCGTTCGAGCACCCGGGCGAGATCGATGCCACGCCCGTCGTCCCGCACATCGACGAGGATGCAGTCCTTCTGACGCCGGGCCTCGACGACGAGCTGACCGACCGTTTCCTTCCCCGCGGCCGTCCGCTCCGCAGGCGTCTCGATTCCGTGGTCGACAGCATTGCGGACCATGTGGAGCAACGGATCGGCGAGCCGGTCGAGAATCGATCGATCGAGTTCGAGTTCGGCGCCGAGCACCGTCACCTCGACGCGCTTGCCGAGACGCTCGGCGATCTGGCGGGCGGTGCGCGGCAGGTTGTCCATCACGCGGGCGAGTGGTGTGGTCCGCAACTCCATCACGCGACGCTGCAGTTCGGCCACGCGACGCTCGACGCGATCGAATCCGGCGGCCAGCTGGGGGTTCTGATCGTCGCCGGCTGCGGCGTTCCGCAGTTGACTCGAGCTGAGGATCACTTCACCGACGACGCCGAGGAAACGATCAAGGGTGTCAGTGCGGACACGGACCGTGGACGCGAGGGGTTGCCCGTCGCCGCTGCCCGCTAGCGGACGCGCCGCGCCGGGCTCGAGGCTTTTTTTTTTGCTTCGGCAATCCCGGCGCCGGCCGCGGCGGGCTTCGGCTTGCCCACCGGACCGGCGTCCGGGACCACCCTGCGGCTTCTTGATTCGTCGGCTTGCGTCGTCTCGGGGACGGCGGCCGGGGGCGGCTCTGCGAGCGCAGCGAGCAGCGAGTGATCCGAGGGCGGAGACTCTCCGGTCTCGCGCACCACGGCGACCATCCGCTCGAGTCCCTCGAGCCCGCGGAACAGGAGCGACAGTTCGGCGCCTTGCGACACACGGCCGGCTCGTCGGATCGACTCCATGCGATCCTCGATCACGTGGGCGAGTTCGGCGATGGCGTCGTAGCCGAGGGAGGCCGCCATCGACTTGATCGAATGCGCCATCCGGAAGAGCGTGTCGATCGCGTCGGCGCCGCTCGTGTCCTTCTCGAGTTCGATCAGCGCGTGGCTGATCTCGCCGAGATGCTCAGAGGCTTCCTCGAGGAAGAGCTTCTGATATTTGGCCATGTCGAGCGCCAAGGATCAGACTTCCTTCTCGAGGATCTTCTTGAGCGTCGCGAGGACGTTGTCGGGCTTGAAGGGCTTCACGATGAAGTCGCGAGCACCGGCCTGGAGGGCCTCCATCACCAGAGTCTCCTGCCCGAGTGCGCTGCACATCACGACACGAGCGTCGGGGTGCTTGGCCAGGATGCCCTTCACGGCATCGATTCCGGAGCGCTTCGGCATCACGATGTCCATCGTGACGAGATCGGGGGACAGTTCTTCGTACTGCTCCACCGCCTCGATGCCGTTGGTGGCCTCGCCGACCACCTGGTAGCCCTCGGGCTCGATGATCTCCCGGATCATCTGCCGCATGAAGGATGCGTCGTCTGCAATCAGAACTCGAGCCATCGTTCTCCCCTCTTCTTCTCCAGCGCACGGACGGACGCAACGTCGGCAGCCTTGTGCCACCCGATCGCTATGCGACCGCCCGCTCGATGATTTCTCCTGCGCGCTCGACCAGCAGGCGCGGATCCAGGATCGCGACGATGCGACCGCCGACCTCGCGGCGCTCGACGATCAACGTCGATGCGCGGGTCGCGGACGTCCGCCCCGTGATCAATCCCTGCACTCGATCGACCGGCATCCCGATGCGCGGCGATTCCTCGCCACGATCGGACAACACGAGGATCTGGTCTCGCAGCACGTTCCCCGACGAGATCGTCGTCAGCGGCCGCTCGCCGCCACACAGGATCAGGTCGCTCGCCACGAGCGGCAGCGGATCTCCGTTCCAGTTCATCACGCCGGCGACGTCGCTTCGGACACCCGGAACACAGGTCACGCGATCGGCCTCGGCGACCTCGAGCACCACCTCGATCGGCAGCGCATAGAGACAGTTCGACACCTCGAAGGCGAGCAGCTTGTCGCTGCCGATCGGAGTCTCCGGAGCACGCTTCACGATCGCGTCCTCTTGTCGTCGAATCCGTCACCCGACGGACCGGTGCCGGCCGACTGCCCCGTGCGGAAGTTGTGGAGGCCGCGGTGCAGTTCGTGGGCCAGGTTCGCGAGTGCCTTGGCGCGATCCACGATCGCTGCCACGCTCGAGAGCTGCGCGTCGGCGGTGCGGGCGACCTTCTCGATCTCCTCGCCGTTGCCCGCGGTGGCGCGACCGATCTCGCTCATCGAGGCCACCATGGTCTCGGAGTGCACCGCGTGGCTGTCGGCACCGTGGAAGATCTCCTCGGACCGCGCCGCCGCCTCGCCGACCGCCATGCTGATCTGTTCGAGCGACGAGGCGATCGTGTTGACGTCTTCGCGCCCCTCGCCGATCACCTGGCTCGACTGGCGCATTTCATCCGCCACCGAATCGGTGTCGGCCTGGATCTCGTGGATCAGCGACGTGATCTCCTCGGCGCTGCGACCCGCGCTCTCGGAGAGCTTGCGGATCTCGTCGGCCACCACCGAGAAACCCCGCCCCGCCTCGCCCGCACGCGCCGCCTCGATGGATGCATTGAGCGAGAGCAGATTGGTGCGATGCGCGACGTCGGTGATGATCTCGGTGATCTGGTTGACGTGACGCGTCTTGGCCTCGAGCTGGAACACCTTGGCGCCGGTCTGTTCGACCCGCTCGAAGACGTTGCGCATCTTCTCGATCGCCAGTCGGGCCACGCCCACGCCCGTACCGGCTGTCTGGTTCGCCTCGGCGGCGAAGCCGAAGGCCTCGCGCGCGCGTTCGGCGTTGCGCTCGATCTCCGACGACATCTCCTGGATCTGGTGCGTCGCCTTCTCGATCAGCTGCTGCTGTTGCTCGACACTGCGGGCGACCTCACCCATCGTGGTCGAGATGCCCTCTGTTCCGTGTTGGACCGAGTCGATCGAGTCACGCAGATCGCTGGCTTCCCGAGTGACCGATCCGGCGGTGTCCTGGACGTGCGCGACCAGCACGCCGAGCTTGTCGACCATCAGCTTCATGCTGTCGATCAGATCGTCGGTCTCGTCGCGGAAGAACCAGTGACCGGTCGTGGATCCGATCTCCGAGCTGAGGTCGCCTTCGCGCAGCCGCGACGTGATCCGTCGCAGAAGCCCGAAGTTGTATCGGAGCATGCGCGAGAGCGAGAAGCCCATCGCACCGCCGACGAAGAGCGCGACGAACAGCGATCCCCACGTCGAGAAGTCGACGCCGGAAGCGCGAATCAGCTGGGGAAGCCCGAAGGTGGCACCGGCCACGATCAGGGATCCCGCGACGAACTTGACCGTCAGGGTGAGTCTCACACGCGGCGTATCGGCGCGGAGACGATGCAGCTTGATTGCGCATCACGTGGACAAGCGCGCGAATCCAGCGGTTTTTCGGCCTGTCGCGGGTGGGTCCGCCCCCGCTCTGCCGTGATGCCCTGTGCCCGCCCTCACCAGTGGCGGTATCCCGATAGATCCGGGAGACCGCGAACACCCGGTCTTCGCGTGGCGCTGCCGATTTCCGTCACGGTCACACGCAGACGGCGGCTCAGGACGGCCCCGGTCGGACCGTTGCGGGGCAGAGCGAACAACAGCTCGTAGTCCTCGCCGCCGGCCAGCGCGAGCGCGAGGGGATCGAGGCCCTCCGACGCGCACGAGCGTGCGAAGCCCTTCGGCAGCGGCAACCTCGACGCGTCGATCTCGAATCCGACGCCGCTCGCGTCGGCCAGGTGTGCGAGATCGCCGATCAGGCCGTCCGACAGGTCGATGCATGCACGGCGCCCGGGCATCCGCGCCAATGCGCGGCCCGCGGCGAGTCGCGGTGTGGCGACGTAGCGCGAAGGGCTCGCGTGGCGCTTCGCACGGAGAAGCGCGAGGGCCGACGCTCCGAGCACGCCGGTCACGAACAGCCGGTCACCGGGCTTCAGAGCATCGCGCCGGAGCGCACGGCCCCGGGCGACGGCGCCGATCACCGTGAGCGTGATGTGGGTCCGTTCGGCACGGGCGAGGTTGCCACCGATCAGCGGGCACGCGAACTGCCGCGACATGTCCATCAGTCCATCGAGCAGCCGATCGAATCTCTGCAGCGGAAGATCCGGCGGAGCGGCAAGCGCGCAGGTGAATCCGATCGGTCGGGCCCCCATGGCGGCCAGATCCGAGAGATTTGCAACCAGCGCGCGGCGGCCCACGATGCGCGGAGCATGGATCGCCCAGCTGAAGTGCACGTCCTCGACCGCGGCGTCGGTGCTGACCACGAAGTCCTCGCCGCTCCGCGGACGCAGGATTGCCGCATCGTCACCGATGCCGAGCACGATGTCGGGGCGGTGGATGACGCGCGAACGCGCCGCGATGCGCTCGATCAGCCCGAACTCGCCGAGATCCGCCAGCGTCCGCATGGCGCCGACGATAGGCGGCGGCCGAGTCGATCGGCAATCCCGCACGAGCCGTGAAGTGATCCAGCGATCCCGATCAGTCCTTCCGGCAGCTCGCCGGTGCGGGGACCGGCGACGGGTTGCGCGTACGCGCAGGTCGCTTGCGCCACACCGGTTGCTCGGTGAGAGCGGCCTCGAGGACTTCGCGCATGTCGCTGACGGGAATGAACGTGAGCTTGCGACGAAGTTCCTTCGGCACCTCCTCCACGTCCTTCATCGACTGCCGCGGCACGATGATGCGACTGATCCCGCTGCGGAGGGCCGCCAGCGACTTCTCGCGCAGTCCACCGATCGGCAGCACCTTGCCGCGAAGCGTGACTTCGCCAGTCATCGCCACGTCGCCGCGAACGGCGATCCCCGTTGCGAGCGAGACGATCGCCGTGGCGATCGTCACACCCGCCGAGGGTCCGTCCTTCGGCGTCGCACCGTTCGGCACGTGCACGTGGATCTCGCTGCTGCCGAGCACGGCTTCGTCGATTCCCATGTCCGGCAGGATCGAGCGTACGAACGAGAGCGCGGTCTGGGCCGACTCCTTCATGACGTCGCCGAGCTGTCCAGTCAGCATCAGCCCCTTGCCGGGGGTGAGCGTGGCCTCGACCGGCAGCACTTCGCCGCCGGCCTCCGTCCACGCGAGCCCCTGCACGAGACCGACCTCGTCGAGGCACTCGCTGCCGACGCGCTCGTAACGCGGGACTCCGAGGTACCGCGCGAGGGTTCGTTGATTCACGGATGCGTGGGAGAAGTCGCCTTCGGCGGCTTTGCGGGCGACCTTGCGACAGACGGCGGCGGCCTGGCGCTCGAGATTGCGGACTCCCGCCTCCCGCGTGTAGTCGCTGACGAGACGCTCGACGGCCTGGCGCGACCAGCTGATCTGCGACGGAATCAGTCCGTGCTCGACGATCTGACGCGGGATCAGGAAGCGCGTCGCGATCTCGAACTTCTCCTCCGGCGTATAGCCGGAGAGCTGGATCACCTCCATGCGATCGCGCAGCGGCGCAGGAATCGGATCCAGCAGGTTGGCGGTCGCGACGAACAAGACCCGCGAGAGGTCGAACGGAATGTTCAGGAAGTGATCGCTGAAGCCTGAGTTCTGCTCGGGATCGAGCACCTCGAGCAGGGCCGCCGACGGGTCGCCACGGAAGTCGTTGCCGAGCTTGTCCAGTTCGTCGAGCATGACGACCGGATTCGCGGTCCCCGCCTGCTTCATCGCCTGGATGATGCGTCCGGGCAGCGCGCCCACGTACGTGCGTCGATGGCCGCGGATCTCCGCCTCGTCGCGCACACCTCCGAGCGAGACGCGCACGAACTCACGCCCCATCGAGCGGGCGATCGAACGGCCGAGCGACGTCTTGCCGACACCCGGCGGGCCCACGAAGCACAGGATCGGACCCCGGCTGTCCTCGCGCAGCTTGCGCACACCGAGGAACTCGAGGATGCGCTCCTTCACACCACCGAGGTGGGCGTGATCCGCGTCCAGGATCTCACGCGCGTTCTCGAGATCGAGGCGATCCGGCGAAGTGCGGCTCCAGGGAAGTTCGACGATCCAGTCGAGATAGTTGCGGACCACCTGGGATTCGGGTCCATCCGGGTGCATCCGCTCGAGCCGGCGCAACTGACGGACGGCCTCCTCGTAGCAGTCGGGAGGTAGATTCGCGTCCTCGACCTTGGCGCGATACTCGTCGATCTCCTCACCGCGCGGATCCGATTCGCCGAGTTCGCTCTGGATCGCGCGCAGCTGCTCGCGCAGGAACACCTCTCGCTGGCCCCGCGACATCTCCTCCTTGGCCTGGATCTGGATCTCGGCCTGCATGCTCGAAACCTCGAGCTCACGCCGCAGCAACGAATCGACGCGGCGCAGTCGCACGAGAGGATCCTGGGTCTCGAGGATCTCCTGCGCCTCGCACAAACGCATTCGAAGGTGCGAGGCGACGAGATCCGCCAGGCGGCCGGGTCGCTCGACGTGTGCCGTGATCGAGAGGACCTCGGGCGGGAGATTCTTGAGCGGCAGCAGCTCCTCGACGCGCCCGCGCACCGCACGGATCAGTGCCTCGCTCTCCACGCTCCAGTCGTCGAGATCGACGTTCGGAATCGACGTCGCACGGACCCACAGGCTGTAGTCGTGTTCGATCGTCGCATCGATGCGTGCCCTGGAGAGCCCCTGGACCAGCACCTTGAGGCGCCCGTCCGCCAATCGCAAGGTACGCACGATCGTCGCGATGGTGCCGACCGTGTACAGGTCTTCGGGCTCGGGGTCGGCGACGTCGGGATCGCGCTGCGCAACGAGCAGCACCAGGCGATTGCCCGCCATCGCGTCGTCGACGACGGAGATCGACTGCTCACGTGCGACGAACAAGGGAAGCACCATGTGGGGGAAGAGCACGAACTCGCGAAGCGGGAGGACGGGAAGCTCTTCGGGCAGCGACAGCACGGGGGAGGCGACTTCAATCATGCAGCGCGTTTCGACGTCGCGAGTTTTCGGCTTTAGGAAGTCCCGTATGCGGGAATGCGTGCAATCTGCACATGAATGCAGGCATGCTGCGTGCGCATCGAGTGGGCCGTGACGTGCTGGATGAAGTGGCTTCGGAGTTGCCGCCCGATGAGTGCGCAACCTGCCGAAATCCGGACGATGTGCACCGTCGCAACCAGGAGGCGGATCAGTCGAGCGCGACGAATCCGTCGCCCTGCACCTGCAGCAGGAAGGGCCGCTTTCGCGCGCCGCCATTGTCGTCGATGGTCGTGAGCCCGGACACACCTGGGTAGCTGCGCACTTTCATCAGGCCATCGCGGACTGCGTCACGGCTGGTCCGCGACTGGACGAACTGCAGCAGCACGAGGTTCGTCGCATCGAAGGCGTGCGAAGAAAAGGTGTCGGGAGCCGTGCCGAAGCTCGACTCGTAGTCGGTCACGAAACTCTGCACGCCGGCGAACGGACTGTCGCGATGGAACGGAGTGGCGATCACGGCGCCTCGTACGTGCTGGGTGCCGACGCGCACGAACGACGGATCGGCCCATTCGCTCGAACCGAGGAGCTGGACCCGCTGCACATCGTGATAAGCGAGTTGGGCGACGAGCATCTGGATGCGGTCGTTCGAATCGGGGATGAAGAGCGCATCGAAGTCGACGATCGGAGGCAGCGGTTCGTTCTCGGGCCCGGGCATCGAATAGAGTTCGCGCCGCATTGCTCCCGCTTCCACCGGAGGGAGCCGCCGCGCTCGTTTCATGGCGCGCTCGCGCTCTGCGAGCGCCACGACTTCGCGATTCGTCAGCAGTTCGAATCCGACCATGCTGCGGATCGAATCGCTGTAGTCCGTTGCATCCGGGTCATAGGCTGCACTGGCCGTCATGACGCCACCGCGTGCGACCACGGCGTCCCAGTAGCGGACCCGCATTCCGCGACCGTAACGGGTCGCCGGGTAGAGGACGGCGAAACGCCGGGCACCGAGCTTGTCGAACGCGTAGTCGACGAGGAACCCGACCTCGTCCTCGGGCGTCAGGCGCAACCGGAATACGTAGTCTCGATCATTCGACAGATCGATGCGGTTCGACAACGTGAGCAAGGGGATGCGAAGCGCATCGGCTTCGCGTGCTGCCGCTTCGCACTCGTCCGAGAAGATCGGACCGATGATCGCCACGACGCTCTCGTTCCGCGAGAGTTCGCGCACCGCTTCGGCCGCGCGCTCGGGAACGCCACCGGTATCGCGCACCACGAGCTTCACACCGCCCGGAAGTTGGATTTCACTGCGCTCCTGTACGGGCTCGTCCAGTCGGGGCGAAGCCGCACCGTCCATCGATGGATCGGACAGAGCACTCGGTGGCTCGCTCGAAGATCCATCCGCTGCGGTCTTTGCGCCCACGTCGAAGGTACCGGCGGCGAGCATGATGCCGCGCAGGGCTTCCTCGCCGAATGCTGCGTACTGACCACTGAGCGGCAGCACCACGCCGATCGTGCCCTGGGCCTGGTCGACCGGGACGCCGGGACGCGCGGCGGCTTCGCGATAGGTGGCCAGTTCTGTCGGCGCTGCGGGTTCGGCGTCGGGTCCCGTTCGCAGTTCGAGACTCGCGAGCTGCGCCTGATCGGGGGGCGTCAGTTCGAACTCCCTCGCCTGCGAGATCTGCTTGCGCGCGAGTACGATGTCGCCTGCATCGAGTGCCTGACGGGCCAGCAGCAGTCGGATCCGACCGGCCGGAGGCGTCGAGCGCAGGGCGACACCGGCACGACCGAGCTGTTCGCCATTCATGCCGACCAGCAGAGCGTCGATCTCCGAGTCGATCGCCACTAGGGTCTCAGCGAGGCGGATCGAGAGTGCCGATGCGGAAGCCCGCTTCGGCTGCTCGGCCAGTTCGTCGGCCACGCTCTGGCGCAGTGCGGCCAGATTGATGACGCGATCGACCGGATCCTCGGCCAACTGCGCCTGCAGGCGGTGCAGGGCGCGCTGGTCCGAGCGCTCGAGTCGGTCGACGCGGACTTCGCCGAGCAGCTCGCGCGCGCGCTCCGGATGGTTGCGTGCGATCTCCCAGCGTGCGAGTCGCACCCGCACGGAATCGGTGCGATCGCCGTCAGGGTACCGGGTCACCACGTAGTCGAGCCACTTGAAGGCGTCGTCGCGGCGTCCCTGGATCAGGGCGAGGCGCGCGAGTTCCTCGGCGGCATCGTCCGAGAGGGCGCTGCGAGGATGGACGCGGAGGTACTCCTCGAGCTGGGCTTCGGCGCTGGCGGGATCCGCGGGCAGATGCGCGATCGCCGCAGCATATGCGGCCCGCTCATCGCCCGTCGCGCGGTGGCGACCCCCGAGGCCCGCGAATCCGCGCGAGCCGCCGCACGCCGTTCCCCACGGCGTCACGGCCATCAACAGGAGGATGGGGACGAGTGCGCGAACCGGGGCGAAGCGCGGCATGATCAGTCGAAGAGATTCCGGAGTTTGTCGACGAAGCCCTTGTGGACCGGTGACACGTCGGTTCCGCTCTCGCGAGCGAACTCCTCCAGCAGCTCCCGCTGCCTGCTCGTCAACCGGGTCGGCACTTCGACGAAGATTCGCACATAGAGATCTCCGCGCATCTTCTCGAGCTGTCGCGGATCCATGCGAGGCTGCAACGGGGGCAGACCGCGACCGGGAAGGGGCACTACCTTGCCGGACTGGGTGCCCTCCGGAATCGTGATCTTGATACGACCTTCGAGCGTCGGGACCTCGATCTCCGATCCGAGTGCAGCCTGCACGAACGGCACGGGCACTTCGATGTGGAGATCGGTGCCGTCGCGCTCGAACAGTTCGTGGCGGCTCACCGAGATCACGACGTAGAGGTCGCCCGCCGGTCCACCCGCGATGCCGGCCTCGCCCTCGCCGACGAGGCGCAGGCGCGCGCCGTCGTCGACGCCCGGCGGCACGCGAATCTGCAGGGTCTGCTGGCTCTCGATCCGGCCGCTGCCGCGGCAATCTCGGCAGTGGTCGCGGATGACTTCGCCGCTGCCACTGCAGATCTCGCAGACACGATTGACCCGGAAGAATCCCTGCTGGAAGACCATCTGCCCCTGGCCACCGCAGTGCTGGCACGACTCGGGACGACTGCCCGGTGCGGCCCCGGAGCCGCTGCAGGTCTCGCACGCGCGCATCTTGGGGATCTTGATGGTCGGCTCGACGCCATTGCGCACGTCGTCGAGTTCGATCTCGAGGTTGTACCGGAGGTCGGCGCCCCGCTGGCCCCGGCTGCGGCGCCGCCCACCGCGTCCGCCCCCACCGAAGATGTCGCCGAACAGGTCGTTGAACAGGTCCCCGAACCCACCGAGGTCGCCGAAGTCCGGCGCCGCTCCTCCGGGTCCCCCGAGACCGGCATGACCGAAGCGGTCATAGCGGGCACGGCGCTCCGCGTCGGACAGCACCGTGTAGGCCTCGGAGACCTCTTTGAATTTTTCTTCGGCGGCCGGGTCGTCGGGATTGCGATCCGGGTGGTACTGCATCGCGAGCTTTCGATAGGCGGTCTTCAGCACCGAACCGTCTGCCGAGCGCTCGACGCCCAGGACTTCGTAGT
>JANOFF010000092.1:0-9930 GCA_031413515.1 bacterium | reverse complement strand
GACTCGGCGCGCAGATCCAGCCACAGCATCGAACACGGCGTATCGCTGTCGGGTGTGACCATCGTGAGCCGGATGACCGGGCGGATCCGCGCAGTGTCGATCCATGGAATCCGCGAATAACCGCCGATCCGCCGGTGATCGCGAGCCGAACGCGGGTTCCTCGACACCGGCCGGGGTACAGTCCGGGCCGCCATGACGAAGCCGACCTCGCGCTCCCGAACCCGCTCGACCGCCGCCGCGCCGCGGCCGTCGCGCGTGGCGTTCGCGAGCCTCGGCTGTCCGAAGGCGCTCGTCGACTCGGAGCGCATCCTGACGCGCCTGCGCGGCGAGGGCTACGAGATCGCGCCCGATTACGCGGGCGCGGATGTCGTCGTGGTGAACACCTGCGGCTTTCTCGACAGCGCGCGCGCCGAGTCCCTCGACGCGATCGGCGAGGCGCTCGCCGAGAACGGGCGGGTGATCGTGACCGGCTGCCTCGGCGCCGACCGCGAGGCGATCCTCTCCGCGCATCCGCAGGTGCTCGCGATCACCGGTCCCCATCAGACCGACGCGGTGGTGGCCGCCGTCCACGAGGCCACGCCGCCCCCGCACGCTTTGTTCCTCGACCTGGTGCCGCGCGCAGGGATCCGGCTCACGCCCGACCACTATGCGTATCTGAAGATCTCGGAGGGCTGCAACAACCGCTGCAGCTTCTGCATCATTCCCGCACTGCGCGGCGATCTCGTGAGTCGACCCCTCGACGACGTGATGCGCGAGGCCGAGGCCCTCGTCGAGAGCGGCGTGCAGGAGATCCTGGTGATCTCGCAGGACACCAGCGCCTACGGGCTCGACCTCGGCTATGCGCCGAGCGACTGGCGCGGCGAGCAGCGGCCGGCGCGCTTCGTCGATCTCGCACGCGCCCTCGGAGAACTCGGCGTCTGGATCCGCCTCACTACGTCTACCCCTATCCGCACGTCGATGACGTAATCCCGTTGATGGCCGACGGCCGCGTGCTCCCGTATCTGGACGTGCCCTTCCAGCATGCGAGCCCGCGCATCCTGCGCGCGATGCGGCGACCGGCCCACCAGGCGAAGACCCTCGAGCGGCTGCGCGCGTGGCGCGAGATCTGCCCCGAGCTGGCCATCCGCTCGACCTTCATCGTCGGCTTCCCGGGCGAGACCGAAGAAGATTTCGCGCTGCTGCTCGACTGGCTCGGCGAGGCGCGGCTCGATCGCGTCGGCTGCTTCCGCTACGAGGCGGTGAAGGGCGCCGCCGCCAACGCACTCGAAGGCGCTGTCCCCGAAGCAGTGAAGGAAGAGCGCTGGCACCGCTTCATGCAGGCCCAGCAGGCCATCAGTGCCGAGTTGCTCGGCAAGCGGGTCGGCGGCACGGAAGAAGTGATCGTCGACGAGGTGGACGACGAGCGCATCACCGCGCGTTCGCGCGCCGATGCACCCGAGATCGACGGCAACGTCTTCCTCGAGCCCGGCTGGGACGTCGTGCCGGGCGACCGCCTGCTCGTGCGGATCGATTCGGCCGACGACTATGACCTCTACGCGGAGCCGCTCGTCGAGGACGAGTCGGTGCCGCAGTGATCGCGCGTCCGTTCCGTACATCGGGTTGGGCTGACGTGGGCGCGGGCCGGGGGGCGTGATGCGAATGAAGAATACCGGCCGATGTCGCGCACTCGCGGTGGCGACCCTGCTGCTCGCGAGCGTCGACGCGCACGCGGGCTCGCCTTCGGACGCCGAGCGCGCGGTCGCGCGCGGCATCCAGACCACTCTCGAGTCCAACCTCTTCACCTTCACTGCCGACATCCAGCGCCACTACGCCGAGCGCATGTTCCGCATGACCGGCGAAGAGAAGTACCTGGCCCCCCTGATCGCCTATGCGATGACGGTGTCGAACCTGCTGCGCCACGACGCCGAGCACCGCAGCGATGCGGGCTACCGGGCGCGCAAGACGGCGGCGCTGCTCGGCGACACCGCCTCGACCTGCTTGAACCTCGGCAAGACACAGGAGCGCCGCGCCCTGCTGCGCCGGTGGGGTGACCTCGCCTTTTCGCTCGAAGTCCTGTGCAGGCTGAACATCGTGCGCAGCTATGGCCTGCTCGGAACACCGTATTTCGAGAGCCGCGAGGCCTGGCTCGAGATCGTGAAAGACCCGCGCATCGAGCGCTTCGTCGTCGATCCCGAGGTGATCCGCGTCTATGGCGCGCAGGCGGCGACCTTCGTCTACTACCTGCTCGATCTCGGCGTGCGCGATCAGCGCCGCGAATTCGTCGCCGCGCTGCGGCGCGAGATCGCGGGCGAAAGGCCGGGCAGTGCGCCCTTCGACTTCACGCTTCGCATCTACTCGCTGACCCACCTCGTGCTGGCAGCCAGTCGCTTCTACCAGGAGCCCGTCTCGCGCGACGAGTTCGCCTGGGTTTACGACGACTTCGAGAAGAACCTCGCCGCGATCCTCGCGAACACGCGGCCCGATGTGATCGCGGAGGTCGGACTGTGCTTCGCACTTGCGGGCGAGGTCGGCTCGCCCGCGGTCGCGCAGCTGAAGCAGACGCTGGTCGCCGCCTATCGTCCGGAGTTGGGGATGATTCCGGCCGTCGACGGTTCGCACGCCATCGAGCCCGGCGAGCACCGCAACGTGCTCGCCCAGATGCTGCTGATCTGGCCGGAGAAGCTGCACCCCGGCCCGGACCTGCCGAGCTTCGACGTCTACCGGAAGCTCCAGCCACCGGCGCCATGAGCGGAGTCGGCCGGTGGATCGGGTCGAGGCGCACGCTGCGGGTGGCCTCTCAGGCCGAATGGGCTGGACAGAGAAGAGGGCAGCTTACGTTCGGGAACGGGAATGACGATCTCTCGGGGCGCGGACGGAGGGATCCCTCGAGAGCCGTCCAAACCCCGATAGGCCGAACGGAGAGTCGCCGTGGTGACCTGGACCCTTCGCATCTGTGGACTGCTTTTTTCCATGGCGATGTTCTTCAGCGCCTGGAACGCATGGCAGACCAATCAGGCCTTCTCCGCGCGCGGACAGCAAGCCCTGGTCGAACCGATGGAGGAATACACCGAGACCATCACGACCCGGAAGAAGCTCTTGATCAAGATCGGCGAGTCGACTTCGCACAGTGCGGAGCTGGCATTCACCACTGCCAGCGGACAACGCATCGGCGTCAACATGAGTCTGCCCGACGACATCCTTGCGCGCTTTCTCGACGCCGAGGATGTCCATATGGAATACCTGCCCGAGGCACCCGAGCAAGCGCGCTTCGCCGGCGAGACTTCCAGTCCGATCACACTGGCCCTGTCCGGCCTGGCCGCGCTGGCCGGCACGATCCTGCTCTGGAAGAAGCTCTGAGACCGCGGGCGCAGGGTCACTGACTCCTCGGTCGTACCGGCCCTCTTGCGACTTCCTGATCGTCCAGCTGGCCCGCCGGCGAGCAGCACTGATCGATGCCGGGAAGCGGCTCGAGCATGTCATCTACCCACCCCCCGGTGATAGAATCATGATCCGTGAACTCCGACGAGATCGCCTGCCCGCACTGCAAAGAGACGAACCGCTCCGAGGCGCGCTTCTGCGACGGTTGCGGAACACCTCTCGTCCTCGCATGCGCGGGGTGTGGCGCCGGGCTTCGCACCCAGGCGCGCTTCTGCGATGGCTGCGGGGCGCCGGTCGCGCGGGCGGCCACCGAGCGTCGTACAGTGCGCGACTACACGCCGCGGCATCTGGCCGACAAGGTGCTCGCGACGCGCTCTTCGCTCGAGGGCGAGCGCAAGCAGGTGACGGTGCTGTTCGCCGACGTGAAGGGTTCACTCGAACTCTCGAGCGCCGTCGATCCGGAGGTCTGGCACCGCGTGCTCGAGCGCTTCTTCGCTGTGCTCAGCGACTGCGTGCACCGCTTCGAGGGCACCGTCAACCAGTACACCGGCGACGGCATCATGGCGCTCTTCGGCGCGCCGATCGCCCACGAGGATCACGCTCAGCGCGCCTGTTATGCGGCGCTGCAGATCCGCGAAGACCTCGGCCCGCTGGTGCGCGACGTGAAGCGGGAACACGGGCTCGGATTCTCGGCGCGGGTAGGCCTGCACTCGGGCGAGGTGGTGGTCGGCAAGATCGGCGACGACCTGCGGATGGACTACACCGCCCAGGGCGCGACGGTGGGGTTGGCGTCGCGCATGGAGCAGTTGGCCGCGCCGAACACGATCTACGTGTCCGATGCCACCGCCCGCCTGGTGGACGGCTACTTCGCGCTGGCCGATCTGGGCGAGTTCCCGGTGAAGGGCCTCGACGCTCCGGCCCGCGTCCACGAACTCAGCGGAATCGGTGCGCTCCGCACTCGCTTCGAGGTGTCGCGCGCGCGCGGGCTCACGCGCTTCGTCGGCCGGGACAGCGACATGGCGGCGCTCGAAGCCGCCTTCGTGCAGGCCCAGGCGGGCCACGGCCAGGTGGTCGGCGTGGTGGCTCCGGCGGGCACGGGCAAGAGTCGCCTGTGCTTCGAGTTCCTCGAGCGCTGCCGTGCGCGCGGCGTGACGGTCATCGAGGGACACGCGCTCTCCCACGCCAAGAACATCCCCTTCCTGCCGATGCTCGAGATCTTCCGCGACTACTACGGGATCACGCCGCAGGACGATCCGCGCAGCGTGCGCGAGAAGATCGCGGGCCGTCTGCTGTTGCTCGACGAGAGCTTCCGCGACGCGCTTCCGGTCGTGTTCGAAACATTCGGCGCCGCCGATCCGAACCGGCCCCCGCCCGCGATGGACGCCGACGCGCGACAGCGGCTGCTGTTCGGCGTGCTGCGCCGGGTCGTGCGCGGCGAGGGCGAACCGTTCGTCGCGTTTCTCGACGATCTCCACTGGATCGATCCGACCAGCGAGCTGTTTCTCGCGCAGTGGGTGGATGCCATCTCCGATGGTCGTTCGATGCTGCTCGTGAACTTCCGCCCCGAGTACCGTGCGGACTGGATGCAGCGCTCGTGGTATCGGCAGGTCGCGCTCGCCCCGCTCGGCCCCGAAGCGGTCCAGGAGTTGCTCGACGACCTGCTCGGCCGCGACAAGAGCGTGGCGGGGCTCGCCGCGCGAATCCACGAGCGCACCGGGGGCAACCCGTTCTTCACCGAAGAGGTCGTGCAGGGCCTGATCGAGTCGGGAAAGCTCGAGGGCAAGCGCGGCGCGTACCGGCTGATCGGGCCGGTCTCGCGCCTCGAGATCCCCGCCAGCGTCACGAGCCTGCTCGCCGCGCGGATCGACCGGCTCGGTGAGCGCGAGAAGCACGTGTTGCAGGCCGCCGCGGTGCTGGGCAAGACGTTCGACGAGCCTCTCCTCGCGGCGATCGTCGACTTGCCGCAGACGGATCTGCGCGGTGCACTCGATGCCCTGAAGCGGGGCGAGTTCCTCTACGAGCAGGCCCTCTATCCGGTGGCCGAGTACGCGTTCAAGCACCCGCTCACCCAGGAAGTGGCGCTCGGCTCGCAGCTCGGCGAGCGGCGGCGGAAGCTCCACGCCGCGGCGGCGGCAGCCCTCGAAGTGACGCTCGCCGCGCGCCTCGACGAGAGCGCCGCACTGCTCGCCCACCACTGGGAGGAAGCGGGCGTTGAGCGGACGGCCGCGCGCTGGCAGCGGCGCGCGGCACTCTGGATCAGCGGGCGCGACAGCGTGCAGGCGGTCCGTCACTGGCAGCGGGTGCGCGCCCTCACCGCGAGTCTCGAAGATGACGAAGAGTCGCAGCGCCTCGCCCTCGAGGCCTGCAGCGCGATCGCCATGATGGGCGGCTGGAGGCTCGGCCTCGGTCCCGATGAGATGGCAGCCATCAGCGATCAAGGGCGCGCGCTGGCGCAGCGTTTCGGCGACCGCAGCAGGCTCATCCGGATCATCGCCGCCGCGGCCGCGGCCGCCGGTGTGGGCGGCGACATCCGGGCCTACTACGAGGGCGCTCTCGAGGCCGAGCGGTTGGTCGACGACTCCGTCGACCTGGAAACCCGGATCATCGCGATGCTGAACCGTGCCTACTCGGCGTTCTGCAGCGGGCGGATCAGCGAGGCCCTGCCCGCCATCGAGGCGCTCGGCGAGCTGGCCGGCACGGACCTGCGCGCCGGCTTCGAGGGCTTCGGCTACAGCGCGGCGGTCTGGTGCGACAACGTCGGTGCCATCGCGCTCGGCTTTCTCGGTCGCTTCGGCGGCGCCGACGCGCGGACGCTCTTGGCAATCCGGCGCTCGCGGGAGAACGACCTGATGGAGAACCTGGGCTGGGCGCTCGGCTCGGTCTGTCAGATCGCCTGGCTACGCGGCACGGCCAGCTCCGGCCTGCCCGAACTTCGCACGGCGGCCCTCGAGTCGATACAGCTTGCGGAGGACCTCGCGAGCCCGTACTCCCAGGTGTTCGCGAAGTTCGTGCTCGCGCAGGCGAACTTCGTGAGCGGGAGTTTCGACGAAGCGCTGCGCGGCGCAACCGATGTGCTGGACTCGATGCGCGAGAGCGGGACGGCCAGCGAGTACTCGGTGCCCGCCCTGTGCATCCGGGCGTCGTCGCATCTCGGGCTGGGTGATCCGGTTGCCGCCGTGGCGGCTGCACGGGAAGCCGTTGCACTCGCCCACGCCCAACCGTCCATCGCCTATGGGGTGGAGGCCTGCTCGACCCTCGTCCGGTGTCTGCTCGCGAGCGAGGGGATGGCGGCCCGCGACGAGATGGAAGAGGCGCTCACCCAGGCCTTCGCGTGGCTCGACGAATCCGGCGCCGAAGCGCTGCGCCCGCGTGCCCTCGAAGCGCGAGCTGCACTGGCCGCGGCGTCGGGCGACGAAGCGACGAGCGCGCGGGACACTGCGCTGGCGCGACAGCTTCGCGAGGCGATGCGGGTGGCGGTCTGACCCGTGCGGGGCTCGCGCAGCCCCGGATCCACCGCTGCCTCCGACCGTGGCCGGCCCACGCGCACGCGGGCTGTCTTGGCCGATGTTCCAGACGGGCGGCGTCGGCCCGATGACCGCGCAGTCGACCGTCACGCGCTGAACGCGTTCGCCGTACCGCCCGGCCCGGCGATCCGCTGCGCGAGTTCGCCGCGCAGCAGCTCGAAGACCGCTCGTACCCGCGGCACGTAGCGCATGCTCTTCGCACACACGATGTGGAGTTCGCCCGGCGGCAGCCTGACCCCGATGTCGATCTCGACCAGCTCGACGGCGGGGGCGAACGGCGGAGCGCCGGGTAGCGGGCGCTCGAGGATCATCGCGCCGACACCCGCCGCCAGCGCGCTGCGCTGCACGAGGTAGTTGTCCGAGGCGAACACCGGCGCGAAGTCGGGGATCGCCCGCTCGAGCATGGGTCTCGGCGCGACGTGTTCGTACGGAGCCGCCCAGGTGATCCAGTCGAGTCCGGCGAGCGGGGTCGGGCCGGCGAGGCGCTCGACGTACGAGCGAGCGCCGAACACGCCGAGCGGGATCTTCGCGCTCGCGAGCGTGGTCAGCTCGGGTTCGTTCGGTGCGCGGGTGCGGATCGCGAGGTCGGCGCCGCCGCGCGACAGATCGATGTGCTCGATGCTCGCCAGCACCTCGATGCGAATCCCGGGCAAGCGTGCGAGCAACAGCGCGGCGAAGGGCGCGAGCACGTCGACGGCGAGCGCGGGCGGCGCAGCGATCCGCACGCTGCCGACCAGCGATTCGTCGGCGCCCCGTGCGAGCCGACCGAACTCTCCCGCCCAGCGCGCCATCTGCTCGGCGGCCGGCAACAGCCGCGCGCCGTCCTCGGTGAGTTCGGCGCCGCGTTTGCCGCGTCGGAACAGCTGGCAGCCGAGTCGCTCTTCGAGGCCCGCGATCCGGCGGCTGATGGTCGGTTGGCCGAGGCCGAGCACGCGGGCCGCGCGGCTGAAGCTCCGCTGCTCGGCGACCGCGAGAAACGTCTGGGCGTCTTCCCACGAGATATGCATATGCGAATACCAATATCGCGCTTTCGCCGATTTCGGTTCGTCAGGGAATCCATATGCTGCTCGCTCTCCGGGTCGCGCGCGGATCCGGTCCAACAGGAGAACCCAGCCGATGACGCCTCGATCGTCCTTCCTTTATCTGTCCTCCGACCGATCCCCCGGGGTCAGCCCGCCCTGGCCGATTTCGCTTTGGCTCCCGATCGGGGCCGCGGTCGTTCTTCTCCTCTCGGCCTGTGCGGCCAGCCACCACGCCAGCGCGCCCTCGGAGCTCGGGCGACCGACCTCGAGCGACGCGCTGATGGCCCGGCTCGCCGAGCCCGGTCCGATCGAGTTCGAGACGGTCGTGGCCGCCGACTGGGAGGTCGATCGCAGCGGCATGATCAATCTCGATCACCCGACCGCGCAGGCGGCGGGTCTGGTCGACGGCCCCGAGCCGATCCAGATCTACTTCCACGTGCTGCGCCATCCGACCGCCGGCACGTTCATCGTCGACTCGGGACTCGAGACGGGCTTCCTGCATCCCGAAGGCAATCCGCGCGTCGGTTTCCTGATCCGACAGGCGATGAACACCGACGCACTGCGGGTGCGCGTCACGACCGCGCAGTGGCTCGCCGAAAACGGAGGTCGACTCGACGGGGTCTTCCTCACTCATCTGCATCTGGATCACATCATGGGCTTGCCCGACGTGCCGGCGAACACACCGATCTACGCCGGCCCGGGAGAGCCGGGATCGAGCGGCTTCCTGAATGCGTTCACGCGCGGGACCACGGATCGGCTGCTCGAAGGCGTCGGACCGATTCGCGAGTGGCAGTTCGAGCCCGATCCCGCCGGCCGATTCGACGGCGTGATCGATGTCTTCGGCGATGGCTCGGTGTTCGCGCTGCACGTACCGGGTCACACCCCCGGCAGCACGGCGTTCGCCGTGCGCACCACCGAGGGACCGGTGCTGCTGCTCGGCGATGCGACCCATACGCGCTGGGGTTGGGAGAACGGTGTGGAGCCCGGGACGTTCTCGGCCGACCAACCCCGCAGTGCCGAGAGCCTGAAGCACCTGCTCGACCTCGCCGCGAGCCTGCCGCAGATGCGCGTGGTTCCGGGCCATCAGAGCCTGTTGGATCCAGTCGCGCTGGCGACCTCGCCCGCGCGCTGACGAATCGCACGGAACTCGCAGGTGCCGCGCCAGTCGGGTCCGCACCCAGGCCACTTCGTGTAACCTCGCGGCCTTCCACCCGATTCGCGAGGCGGACCGATTGCGACCGAGGCCCCGATGAGCGATCCGCGCGTGGCCCGTCTGCGCCCGGTCCCCTTCGCGTTCCGCCTCATCGCGTACAAGAAGTCGCGCACCGCGGTGGCATCCGCCGGGATCGGCTTCGCGGTGCTGGTGGTCTTCGCGCAGCTCGGCTTCTACGGCGCGGTGCTCGGAACCGCGCTGGCCGTCACGTCGAAGTTCGACGCCGAGCTGATGCTGGTGTCGCCGGGCTTCGTGCATCTGGCCGAAGCGGGATCGATCCCGCGTGCGCGGCTGTTCCAGACGCTCGCGATCCCCGAGGTCGTGTCGGCGATCCCGATCTACTTCCGCTACGCGAACTGGCGCGATCCCGAAACCGGCGAGAACTGTCGATTGTTCGCCCTCGGCTTTCCGATCGCGGAGGCACGGCAATCGATGCCGCTCGAGCTGAAAGGCGTGGCCGGGCAGCTCGACGAACTCAGCACCACCGGGACACTGCTGCTCGACCGGCTCACGCAGTCGGACTGCGGCCCGGCGAGCCGATCCGGAATCGTCGAAGTGAACAATCAAGCCGCGCGGGTGACGGGCAGCTTCCGGATGGGGGTCGGCTTCCTGGCGGACGGCTCGATGATCGTGAGCGACGATACGTTCTCGCGGCTGTTCGCCGGGCACCCACTGGATTCGCCGCATCTCGGTCTGATCAAACTGAAGCAGGGCGCCAACCCGGGAGTGGTCGCGGAGAAGCTCGCGAGGATGCTGCCGCGGGACGTGCGCGTGATCACGAGCGAGCAGCTCGAGCAGATGCAGACCAAGCACT
>JANOFF010000091.1:0-3542 GCA_031413515.1 bacterium | reverse complement strand
ACTCGAGGAGTCGCAGCCCAGCGGGCCGGCGATCGTGATGGCCACCAGCGCGGCCAGCAGGACCTGCCCCCATGGGCGCCGGGTGATTGATCGGATCATTCGGTGTTCCTCTCGATGGCGGGTCGATGGCGGGATGCAGCGGTGGGAATTCCGGACCGCGCGCAGCATATCAGAGGGCCCGACGTCAGAGGACGCGGAGTCGGGGGGTGGTTCGGCCGGAGGGTGGGCTGGCGCGTCGGATCTCACTTCGAGCTGCGCTCGACCCCTTGCCCGCTGCGCTCGACTCACTTCCCGCTGCGCTCGACCCCGACGCGAACCTCGCGACCGCCGAGCTTCGTGGGGTACTCGAACCCCCCGGCGTGGTCGGAGTTCCCGAGGATCAGCTCGTCGGCCAGCGTCTGCTCGCGCACGTAATCCTCGAAGCCCTCGACGGCCTCGCGCCACTCGCCTTCGAGCGGCAGCCGCAGCCGGATCCGATCGGAGACGTGCAGGCCGGCCTCTTTGCGCGCCTGCTGGACGACGCGGACGACGTCGCGCGCCATGCCCTCCTGGATCAGCGCCGGCGTCAGCACGAGATCGAGCACGACGATCGCGTCGTTACGCGGCAGCGCCTGGCAGACGATCCCCGGCTTCGGCTCGAGGGTCAGCGTGTACTCGCCCTCCTCGAGGATCTGCCCCGCGACTTCGACCCGGCCGTCGGCGCGCGTCGTCCACTCGCCCTGCTTCGACGCGCGGATCACGTTCTTCATCTCGCCGCCGAGTCGCGGGCCGAGCGCCTTGGCGTTCACCTTGAGGCCGAACGTCGCGTAGGCGTCGATGTCCGGGGTGAGGGTCACCTGCTTGACGTTCACCTCGTCGGCGATCAGGTCGAGGTAGGGTCGGATCGATTCGAGCTGCGCGCCCGCCACCACCAGCTCGCGCAGCGGTTGCCGCACGCGCGCGTTCTCGGCGGCGCGCACGGCGAGTGCGGCCGAGCACACCTCGCGCACGCGATCCATCTCGGCGACGAGCTTCGGATCCGCAGCGCCGCTCACCTGATCGGGCCAGTCGCCGAGGTGCACGCTTTCGAGGCCGGTGAGACCGCGGTGGATCTCCTCGCTGATCAGCGGCAGCAGCGGGCTGACGGCGCGGCACAGCACGACGAGCGCGGTGTAGAGCGTGTCGTAGGCGTCCTGCTTGCCCGCACTCACGCCATCGCCCGCTTCGGCAGCCCAGAAACGCGGCCGGCTGCGGCGGATGTACCAGTTGTTCAGCGCATCGATGTGGGCCACCACGCGCGAGCACGCCGACACCAGATCGAAGCGGTCGAGATCCTGCTCGAGTCCGCGCACGAGTTCATCGCTCTTGGCCAGGATGTAGCGATCGAGCAGGTCGGGCGAATCGGCGCGCAGCTTCGCCTGCACGCCGTCGCTGTTCGCATACAGGGCAAAGAAGTACCAGGCGTTCCAGATCGGGTTGATGACCAGCCGCACCGCGTCGGCGATCGCCCGGCCCTCGCGATCGATGCGCAGATCACCGCCGCGCACCACGGGCGACGACACCAGGAACCAGCGCAGCGCGTCGCTGCCGATCGACTCGAAGACTTCTTCAGGGTCGGGATAGTTGCGCAGCCGCTTGCTGAGCTTCTTGCCGTCCTCGGCGAGCACGACGCCATGGCACAGGCAGTTCCTGAACGGCGGCTTGTCGAACAGCGCCGTCGACATCACGATCATCAGATAGAACCAGCCGCGGGTCTGCGCCTGATACTCGGTGATGAAGTCGGCCGGGAAGTGATGCTCGAACCAGTCCTTGTTCTCGAACGGATAGTGGACCTGAGCGAACGGCATCGAGCCCGACTCGAACCAGCAATCGAGCACTTCGGGCACACGGCGCATCATCGAGCGGCCGCTCGGATCGTCGGGATTCGGGCGCACCAGGGCGTCGATGTAGGGACGGTGCAGATCAGTCGGCCGCACGCCGAAGTCGCGTTCGAGTTCGTCGAGGCTGCCGTAGACGTCGACGCGCGGATAGGCGGGATCGTCGCTCTTCCAGACCGGGATCGGCGTGCCCCAGAAGCGGTTGCGCGAGATCGCCCAGTCGCGCGCGCCCTCGAGCCAATTTCCCATCAGCCCATCGCGCACCGGTGCGGGGATCCAGTTGATCTGCTGGTTCAGCTCGACCATGCGCTCGCGGATCGCCACGACGTTCACATACCACGAATCGAGCGCCTTGTAGATCAGCGGGGTGTCGGTCCGCCAGCAGTGCGGGTAGTTGTGGACATACGACTCTTCGCGCACGACGCGGCCCGCTGCCCGCAGCGCCCGGATGATCGGTGTGTTGGCCTCGAAGACCTGCACGCCCTGCCAGTCGGGGACCTCGGCGGTGAACTTCCCGGCGTCATCGACGGGGCAGACGACCGGCAGGCCCGCCGCCTGGCAGACCGCCATGTCGTCCTCGCCGAAGCCCGGCGCGAGGTGTACGACGCCGGTGCCCTCGTCGGTGTTGACGAATGCACCGGCCAGCACCACGAAGGCGTTCGCGGTCTCGCCGAGCTGGGCGAAGAACGGGAATAGCGGGCGATAGCGTCGCCCGACGAGATCGCGCCCGTGCAGCGTCCCGACGCGCTCGGCCTGCGCGAGCTCCTTCTCGAGCTTGCCGACCGTGTCGGCGCCGACCACCACGCGGCGTCCGTCGAGCGCATACACCGCGTATTCGATGTCCTCGCCGACGGCCAGCGCGAGGTTCGACGGCAGAGTCCACGGTGTGGTGGTCCAGGCCAGCAGGTCGATCGGCCCCTCGTCGCCCGCTCGCGGGACGAGTTCGAATCGCACCGTGATCGCCGGATCCTGGCGCTCGCGATACGAGTCGTCGAGCCGGGTCTCGTGCAGCGACAGCGGGGTCTGCGCCGCCCACGAGTAGGGCATCACCTTGTAGCCCTCGTAGAGCAGCCCCTTCTCGTGCAGCTGCTTGACGGCCCACAGCAGGCTCTCCATGTAGTCGAGATCGAGGGTCTTGTAGTCGTTCTCGAAGTCGACCCAGCGCGCGGCCCGCTCGATGTAGCGCTCCCATTCGCGCGTGTACTTCATCACCGACGTGCGGCAGTGCTCGTTGAAGCGATCGATCCCGAACTCGATGATGGCCGCGCGCCCCGACACACCGAGTTCGCGCTCGGCCTCCATCTCGGCCGGCAGTCCGTGGCAATCCCAGCCGAAGCGCCGCTCGACCCGGCGTCCCCGCAACGTCTGGTAGCGCGGGATCACATCCTTGATGTAGCTGGTGATCAGGTGCCCGTAGTGGGGCAGCCCATTCGCGAACGGCGGCCCGTCATAGAAGACGAACTCGTTCTGGCCGTCGCGGCCGGCGTCGCGCCCCGTGACGGAGCGCTGGAAGACTGCGTTCTCGCGCCAGCGCGCGAGCACACTGCGCTCGATCGCGGGGAAGCTCGGTTGGGGGTCGACGTCGGGGTACGGGTGTTTTCGATCGCTCACTTTGGATCGATTTCCTTTTCGGGGGCGCGAGCGTAGTACAGGGGCGCGCGTGATCGCGGCGCGGGGGCCGGGGGG
>JANOFF010000090.1:0-10379 GCA_031413515.1 bacterium | reverse complement strand
CCTTGCACGTCGTCCACCTTCGGGATCATCAGGTAATCGGCGTCCATTTCGAGGAGGTTGTCCGTCTGCGACATGTCCACGACTTTGAGCAGCGGAATGTTCAGTTAATCGGCATTTCCGTCGACAGTCAATTCGCACATTTGGCTTGGCGGAAGATGCCTCGGAGTGCCGGTGGCGTGGGAGATGTGTCCTACCCGCTCATCGCTGACCTCAGCAAGAGTATTTCACAAAACTACGGTGTTCTACTTCCCGAAGGCGTTGCGCTCCGCGGGCTTTTCTTGATCGATCGTGACGGCATCATTCGATATCAGGTGATCAACGACCTGCCACTGGGCCGCAGCGTCGATGAAACGTTGCGGATGGTGGATGCGTTGCAGTTTTTCGAAGAGAACGGCGAGCTTTGCCCGGCCAACTGGCATCCCGGCGGCAAGTCGATTGACCCAGCTAAAGACAAGTCTCGCGAATTCTTTGCCAACGAGTATGCGGAAATAAGTGCCAGCGGCGAGACAAACCGCAAGTAAGTAGTTTCGGAAGTGCATTCGACTGGTTCGGAACCCTGCGAGGCGACTCCATGCCAATCATTTTTTCCAAAGGAGCAGACGTCTTGCTCCGGCGTGTTGTCTCCGTGGTTATTCTTACAGTCGCACTCGGGACGGCTGTGGTGTGGTACTACTTTACTCCGAAGTACACGCGTGTCGGATATGCCCCCGAGCAGCCCGTTCCATTCTCTCACGAGCAGCACGCGGGTAAGCTGGGCATGTCCTGCCTGTATTGCCATACGAACGTCGAACGGTCACCGCACGCCAATGTTCCGAGTACGCAGACCTGCATGAGTTGCCATACCCAGATCAAGGCCAACAGCCCGCTACTCTCACCCGTCCGGGAAAGCTGGTCCAGCGGCGAGCCCGTTGACTGGAAGCGAATCCACAAGGTACCGGACTACGCTTATTTCAATCACGCACTGCACATCAACCGCGGGGTCGGCTGTGCCAGTTGTCACGGCCAAGTAAATGAGATGAAGGTCGTCTACCACGCCGAGCCGCTCAGTATGGCTTGGTGCCTCGACTGCCACCGTAAGCCCGAGGCGCACCTCCGACCAGCAGAGGAGGCGTTGAACATGAGCTGGAAGCCTCCTTCCGAGAAGACGCAATCTGAGGTCGGACGACAGCTAATTGAGCAGTTCCACATCAATCCAGGCCAGAACTGCCAGGGATGCCACCGATGAATCACTGCCCCTCGCACCAGCCGCCGAAAGTCTCAGCGCTGCCCACGGCGGTGCTTGTCGGAAAGGAATACTGGCGGAGCCTAGACGAACTATTCGACAAGCCGGAGTATCGTGAGTGGCTTGAGCGCGAATTCCCGAACCAGGCCAGTGAATGGCTGGGAGGAACCGTCAGTCGTCGACGCGCTTTGCAGCTCATGGCAGCATCGCTTGGCTTGGCCGGACTCGCTGGTTGCAGGCGGCCTGACTACCCCATCCTACCCTATACGAAAACTCCCGAGTCGGTGTTGCCGGGATTGCCCACCTCGTATGCCACGACCATCCACCGCCCCGGTTCGGCGTTCCCAGTACTGGTCGAAACCCAGGAGGGACGACCCACCAAGATCGAAGGCAATCCGCTTCATCCCTGGAGTCAAGGGGCCACTGATTTGCAGGCACAAGCGGCGGTACTCGACCTCTACGACCCAGACCGCTCCCGTGAGGTAATGCTGACCGGTCAGCCCTCGACCTGGCAAGCTTTCGATGCCTTTGCCGAAACACATATCTCGGGTTTATTTGAACGGCGTGGGCAAGGGCTGCACTTCTTGAGCGAGGACGTGTCGTCGCCGGCCCTGCGATTGTTGCGCGAACACCTACGCCAAGTCCTGCCGGAAGCGGTCTGGCACGTTCATGAGGCGATGGGGAGCGAGAATGTCGATCATGGCGCTGCGCTGGCGTTCGGCAAGCCGCTCACGCCCACCTATCGCTTTCAGAATGCCGACGTCATCGTGAGCCTAGGCTCCGATTTTCTGGGCGTCGAGGACGGAGCGGTCGCTAACACGCGTGCATTCGCAGAGCGTCGGAAGGTCGAGGACAGTCTTGCGCCGATGAACCGGTTGTATGTTGTCGAGAACCACCCGACGACCACCGGGGGAATGGCCGATCACCGCCTGCGTTTGCCGGCATCGCAGCTGCAGGAGTATATGCTCGCTTTGGCCCGCGAGCTGTTGTCGCGCACCAGGCAGGATCAAGGTTCGGACAACCCGAGTTCGAAATTGGTGAAGAGCATCGTTGGAGTTGGCTCGCCCGTCCCTCTTCCATCTGGCTGGGTTCGCGAAGTTGCGACCGATTTACTCGCGGCGCGAGGACGAAGCCTGATCCTCGCGGGCCAGCAGCAGCCAACGCTTGTCCACGGCTTGGCCCATCTGCTCAACGCCGAACTTGGCAATCTTGGTAATACGGTCTTACTCCGAGAGCGACCGGAGGAGCGCATCAAGTCCCTCGGTGAACTTACAGAGTCGATGCGCCGTGGCGAAGTTGGAACACTGGTCGTTCTCGGCAGCAATCCCGTCTACGATGCACCTTCCGACCTGGAATTTGGCGTCGTCCTAAAACGCGTGCCACACACAATCCAGCTTGGGCTATATCCCGACGAGACTTCGGCGGTTTGCGCCTGGCACTTGCCGATGGCGCACTTCTTCGAGTGTTGGGGCGACGCCGAGACTGCCGATGGAACTTACTCCCCGGTGCAGCCTTTGATTGCTCCGCTATTTGGAGGCCGATCGGCGCTGGAGATAGTGGCTCGCTTGTGCCGGTACGAGACGACCGAGCCGTATGAAATCGTCCAGAGCTCCTTTCGGCGGCGTACGGACTTAGGGATGGAGGCATTTCGGCAATTCCTTCACGACGGCGTTCTGCACGACAGCGCCTGGCCAATCGTCAACGCGGCGCCGGATTGGGCTGCGTTGACACGGGCTGTAGAGGAGGGCGAGAAGCGAACCGCTGACGTCGGCCCGAACAACCTGGAATTGTCCTTCCACGCGGACCGGCGGCTATTCGACGGACGCTTCGCCAACAACGGCTGGCTGCAAGAGACACCGGACCCTCTGACCAAGCTCACGTGGGACAACGCCGCCATTCTGAGCCCGGCAACAGCCAGGTTGTCGGGCGTCACAACTGGCGATGTGCTGGAGTTGAACCTGGCCGGCCGCACACTCCAGGCGCCGGCGTGCGTGCTGCCCGGACAGGCCGATTATTCGATCTCGCTACCGCTTGGGTTTGGCCGCACTCGCGCCGGCCGAGTCGGCAACGGCGTTGGCTGCAACCCCTACAGGCTGCGGACGACAGCTTTGCTCAACATGGGCGTCGGTGTGCAGTTGCGAAAGACCGGACGCACGCATCGACTGGCCTGCACACAGGACCATGGCAGTATGCAAGGGCGAGACTTAGTCCGGTCGCTTACGCTTCAGGAGTACCGTGATTTGCCGGCAGCGCAAGCGAGTGCCGAAAGTAACTCCCTTCCACTTTACAATCCTGCAGCGCTCGATGGCCAGCATCAGTGGTGTATGGTGATTGACCTAAACCAATTCACGGGCTGCAGCGCTTGTGTCGTCGCCTGTCAAAGCGAGAACAACATTCCGATTGTCGGAAAGGACGAGGTGCTGCGTGGGCGTGAGATGCACTGGATCCGTGTGGATCGTTACTTCACGGGATCCGCGGATGACCCGGGTGTCGCGCATCAACCGGTCGCATGCGTCCACTGCGAGAATGCGCCGTGCGAGACGGTCTGCCCGGTCAACGCTGCGGTCCACAGCCCCGAGGGTCTGAATCTGCAGGTCTACAACCGCTGCATCGGCACCCGTTACTGCGCCAACAACTGCCCGTATAAGGTGCGGCACTTCAACTGGTTTGACTATAACCAGCGGCCGCTCGACCAGCTCCTTGCGGGGCCCCTGGCAGAGAAGGGCATGCCTGAGTTGTTGCAGATGCAGAAGAACCCTGATGTGACAGTACGCATGCGCGGCGTCATGGAAAAGTGCACCTACTGCGTGCAACGCATTGAGCGCGGCAAGACCGGCGCTCGGCTTGAGGCTGCCGGCTCTGCCGCTTACAGCATCCCTGACGGAACCATCGTACCCGCTTGCGCTCAGGCATGTCCCGCCCAGGCGATTATCTTCGGGGACCTATCCGACCCGAACAGCAGGGTGGCACAGGCTAAGCATCGGACAAGGAACTATGACCTGCTCGGCGAACTGGGGACACGGCCGCGGACCAGTTACCAGGGTCGCGTACGGAACCCGAATCCGCGCCTCGCCGCGACTGAGCTCGTGGAAGAGGAAGACGGATGAACCAGCCCATCGTCGAGCCACTATTGGACGGCCAGCAGGACCGACACTCGCGGGTGCTGGAGGGTCAAGACTACCACAGACTTACGGAACAGATCTGCGGCATCGTCGAGCGCCCCGTCCCCCGCTGGTGGTGGCCTGCGTTTTTGACCAGCCTGACTACTGCCAGTGGCGCTCTCTTCGCCGCGGCTTACCTGATCTCCACGGGTGTCGGCGTCTGGGGCGAGAACCAGCCCGTGGGCTGGGCCTTTGACATCACCAATTTCGTCTTCTGGGTCGGTATCGGCCACGCGGGCACGCTCATCTCGGCCATTTTGTTCCTGCTAAGACAGAAGTGGCGGACCAGCATCAACCGGTTCGCCGAGGCGATGACCCTGTTCGCCGTCGCCTGCGCTGGGGTTTATCCGCTGATCCACGTCGGCCGCGTGTGGATGGCTTGGTTCCTCGCGCCGGTACCGAATGCCAACGCCATCTGGCCCAATTTTCGCAGTCCGCTGTTGTGGGATGTGTTCGCCGTCTCGACCTATGCCACCGTATCACTGCTGTTCTGGTACGTCGGCATGATCCCCGACCTAGCCAGCCTGCGTGACCGGGCGGTAACGCGGCCCCGGCAGGTGATCTATGGCATTCTGGCGTTGGGCTGGCGCGGCTCTGGCCAACATTGGCACCACTATGAGATCGCTTACCTGCTTCTGGCCGGTCTGGCCACTCCGCTGGTGGTGAGCGTGCATACGATCGTCAGCTTTGATTTCGCAACGTCGGTCATACCTGGCTGGCACACGACCATCTTTCCGCCGTACTTCGTTGCTGGAGCGATCTTTTCCGGCTTCGCGATGGTGCTAACCCTGATGATTCCGGCCCGCGAGCTGTTCGGGCTGAAGGATCTGGTCACCGACCAACACCTGGACAAGATGGCCAAGGTGCTGCTGGCGACGAGCTTGATGGTCGGCTACGCCTACGGCGTTGAACTGTTCACTGCCTGGTACAGCGTCAACCTCTATGAGCGGTTCGCCTTCCAAAACCGACTCTTTGGGCCGTTGGCCTGGGGCTACGCGATCATGGTGCTTTGTAACGTCGCTTTCCCACAGTTGCTCTGGCTGCAGCGCGTTCGCGGAAGTGTCTGGGCTCTGTTCGTGATCTCCATCCTCGTCAACGTAGGAATGTGGTTCGAGCGTTTCGTCATCATCGTTGGCAGTCTTGAGCGAGACTTTTTGCCATCGAGCTGGGGCCAGTTCATTCCGACCTGGGTGGACCTCTTGCAGATGGTGGGCGTCTTTGGCCTGTTCTCGACGCTGATGCTGTTATTCTTGCGGTTTCTTCCAATGGTCGCGCTAAGCGAAGTCAAGGCTACCTTGCCGACGCGCCCTTCGGATTTCAAAGCGGGATACGCTGTCGACGAGCGCGAACACGTTGCAAGCCGCGTGAAGGAGGTACGGGTATCATGAACACAGATCCCTTGCCGCAGCCAGAACTGTTCGGTGTGATCGCCTCATTTGAAGGGCCGGAATCGCTGCTTGAGGCGACAACGCGGGCCCGAATGGCCGGCTACGAGCTTCTGGACGCCTTCTCGCCATTCCCGATCCACGGAATGAGCACGGCCCTGGGCCTGCGAGGCTCGCCGCTGCCCTGGATGGTGCTGGGGGGTGGGCTGGCCGGCGTAGGGTTGGCCTTGGCGGGCATGCTGTACATCAACGTTGTCGAGTACCCGATCGTCGTCGGAGGCAAGCCCCACGGAGCGCTTGAACCGCTGCTGCCCATCACGTTCGAGGTGTGCGTGCTGTTCGCGGCGCTCACGGCCGTCGTGGGGATGTTCTTCCTGAACGGCCTGCCGCGGCTGCATCACCCGTTGTTCGGCCTGGAGGATTTCGCTCGGACGACGGACGACGCCTTTTTTCTGACTATCGACGCGAGTGACCCCCGATTCGAGCTTGAGGAGACGATCGGTTTTCTGGAAGCACTGGGCGGAAAGCCCGTCATGCGAGTGGAGGCCTGATCTGTGCGGCGGATCCTGCTGAGTTTTCTCTTTTTCGTGATGGCCATCGTGGCCGTGTTGGGCTGGCGCGGCCAGCAAAGCACGCGACCGCCCATCCAGATCTTCGACGACATGGTTGATCAGCCGCGTTATCATAACCAGGGAGCCAGCCGTTTTTTCGCCGATGGCCGGTCGATGCGCACGCCTCCGCTGGGCACAGTTGCCTTCGGGGGCGTGGACTACCTTAGCGACGCCGGTTCACCCCGGCAAAACCCGGATCTCCTTCAGGCGGATGCCGCGTACTACCGCGGCAAGCAAGGAAACGACTGGGTGACGCGCGCGCCAATAAAGATTGATCTTTCCCTGCTGCGCCGCGGGCAGCAGCGCTACGGCGTCCATTGTGCCGCCTGTCACGGAGCCACAGGCGCGGGCAACGGCATCACCACCCAATACGGTCTCGTAGGCGTGGCCACATACCACGACGACCGATTGCGTGACATCGCCGACGGGGAAATCTTCAACACCATCACCAACGGCAAAGGAGTGATGATGGCGTACGGCCACCAAGTCCCGCCGGCCGACCGCTGGGCAATCATTGCTTATGTGCGGGCGCTCCAGCGCAGCCAGCGCGGCGCCCTGGACGACGTGCCTGAACCATTCCGGACGGAGCTTCAGCGATGAGCATTGCAACTTCGCCTTTGGTTGATAGATTCCAGCTAGCTCCCGCGCAGGCCGGCAGGGTCCGAAACGCCCTGGGAACCGTGGCTTTGGTGGCAGGATTGTGCTGTTTCGCGGGGGCGCTCAACGATCCCGATCGATTTTTCGAGTCCTACCTGGTGGCTCTGCTGTTTGCACTGAGCGTGGCACTCGGGGCATTGTTCTGGGTCATGCTGCACCACCTGACCGGCGCGGGCTGGTCAGTCGTGGTTCGGCGTGTGCTGGAGCAACTCAGCCGAACTTTACCCTGGCTTGCTCTGCTGTTCATACCCGTCATGCTTGGCGTGCGTTCTCTGTACTCTTGGAGCGAAGAGGGGCATCAAGGAGATGCAGTACTCCAGGCCAAGCAGGCGTATCTCAACCTCCCCTTCTTTCTCGTCAGGGCCGTGCTGTACTTCGGGGTATGGGCATGGCTGGCCCTCCGGCTGACCAAATGGTCAGCGCGACAGGATCTCGACGGAGACGTGGCGTACACGCGCAAAATGCGTAGCCTCAGTGCCCCGGGGATGGTCTTGCTCGGAGTTACCACGACTTTCGCGGCCTTTGACTGGATCATGTCGCTGGATCCCCACTGGTACTCGACGATCTTCGGAGTTTATTTCTGGGCCGGCTCGATCGTTGGGTCTCTGGCAGCTCTTACCATCTTTGTAATCCTCTTGCGCACAGTGGGTGTGCTCGCCGGCGCGGTTACAGCTGAGCACCTCCATGATCTGGGAAAGCTGCTTTTCAGCTTCGTGATCTTCTGGGCTTACATCGCCTTCTCACAATACTTTCTGATTTGGTACGCCAACATCCCCGAGGAGACGATCTGGTATGCACGTCGCCTCGAAGGAGGCTGGCGTGGCGTCGCGCTGGCTTTGGTTGTGGGACATTTCGCTTTGCCCTTCGCCATATTGCTGAGCCGCTCGGCCAAGCGGAACGCGCTCGTACTCGGCCTGGTCGCGTTAGTCGTGCTGGGCTTTCACTACGTCGATCTGTACTGGCAGATTGTGCCTGAGCTGCAACCCACGGGCCCCGTCATCCACTGGCTCAATGGGGCTACTTTGGTCGCGATACTTGCGACTTGCGGGTTGGTGGTGCTGCATGGGATGCGCCTACACCCACTGATCCCGGTCGGTGATCCCCAACTACAAGATTCGCTTCGACTGCACAGCGAGTAGAAGCGTTCTACGGAGCCAAACTTATGTCTTTGTCGGTCGACAGCACGGGCGCGAACGGAAGCAAGGCGTGGCCACCGGGCACAGTCATCGGCGTGAGCCTGAGCCTGCTATTGTTCGCTGCCCTGGTCGGGACACTACTCTGGTTCACAGCGCTCAACCGCCGCGAGCTGCCGGTAGAAGGCAAGACACCTGAGCAGAAACTGCAAGAACTTCAGGCCCAGGACCGCATGACCTTGTCAAACTACGGCTGGGTCGACCGGCCCAAAGGAATCGTGCGGATTCCCATCGACCGGGCCATGTCGCTACTCGTGGAGGACAGGAATTCCGAGGAGCAAGCCAAGTTGCCACCGATCCCGATGAAGGTTTTCCAACCATGACACTCGCTTACCTAGTGATTTTCGCCTCTTTCCTTTTATTCGCCCTGTCGGTGGTGCTGGCGCTCGCCTGGGCGCTACGCAACGGGCAAATGAAGAATTTCGAGCGCGGTGCGACCGCCATCTTTGATCCTGACGAGCCGATCGGGGCAGTAACGGATTCGTTCCCGAGTGCACCAACGCAAGTGGAGCGTTCTGAGGGGCCTTTGCATGAGTGAAATGACGGCCTCGGCAGTACACGCTGTTGCAGATAGACAAGTCTTTGCCCGGCAGCGCGCTGCCATCGACGGCTCGGCGCGGCTGCCGGTCCTGGGTTTCTTTGCCGGGGCGGTTTTCTGGCTCTTGGCTGGGACGGCCCTCGCGCTGCTCGCCTCGATCAAGCTTCACAATCCAGAGTTCCTCGACAGTGCTCCTTGGCTGACGTTCGGGCGCGTCCGTCCCGCTCACCTGAATGCGGTGGCGTATGGCTGGGCGTCGCAGGCGGGTATCGGCGTCTTGCTCTGGTTGATGGCGCGGCTGGCGCGGGCGGAACTGCGACAGACGCGTCTGCTGCTATTAGCGGTGGTCTTGTGGAACGTCGGCATGCTAGTGGGCACGACCGGCATTCTTGCGGGCGAAAGCACCTCGATCGAGTGGCTTGAGTTTCCACCATTCGCACCGCCTTTCTTCGCCATTGCTTTTGCGATCATCGCGGTATCCGCGATGGTCACCTTTCGAAATCGTCGGGAGCCGCATGTGTATGTGACGCAATGGTACCTGATCGGGGCCGTGTTCTGGTTCCCCTGGTTATACACGGCGGCCAACCTGCTGCTGCTTTACACCCCCGTTAGCGGCGTTGCCCAGGCATCGATCAACTGGTGGTACGCCCACAACGTGCTTGGGCTGTGGCTGACACCGATCGGCCTGGGAGCGGCGTACTACCTCCTTCCCAAAGTCCTCGGTCGCCCTATTTATAGCTACCAGTTGAGCCTACTTGGGTTCTGGTCGCTGGCTTTGTTCTACAACTGGGCGGGGGTCCACCATCTGATCGGCGGTCCGTTGCCGGCGTGGTTGATCACGCTCTCAATCGTCGGCAGTGTGATGATGGTAATTCCGGTCATCACGGTAGCGATCAACCATCACATGACGGTTGTCGGAAATTTCCGACAGCTACGCTACAGTCCGACCTTGCGGTTCATCGTTTTCGGGGCCATGAGCTACACCGCGGTCAGCGTGCAGGGGTCCCTACAGTCGCTGCGGACGGTGAACGAGGTAACGCACTTCACCCATTACACCGTGGCCCACGCTCATCTGGGAGTGTATGCCTTTTTCACGATGATCATGTTCGGCAGCATTTACTACATCGTCCCCCGGCTGACAGGCTGGGAATGGGCCTCGGGCCGATTGATCAGTTTTCATTTCTGGACCACGGCGCTAGGGATGGTCTTCTATTTCCTCGCCCTAACGTTTGGGGGCTGGTGGCAAGGGCTGGAGATGAACAATGCGGATGTCCCCTTTCTGACGATCGTTCAGCACACGCTCCCCTACTTGCAGGCACGGACTGCAGCTGGACTGCTCATGGCAGCGGGACATACTGCTTTTGCGTTACTGTTCGCGCTGAATCTGCTGCGTTTTGGCAAGCCGCGTCGCGGTCCGACGCTCTTCGTGGAGCGCCCCAAAAAGGCCGAACTAGCGCTCACCGTTGAACCGGCCGGGAGTTGAGTTTTGAATCAAGCACCGACTATCTTTCTTGGCGTGTTTCTGACGTTCGCTTCCGCTTGGCTTGGGCTGGTTGTTGCGCCCTACCTCCAACTCGCGCCGCAAAGGTCCGAGAATGCCGTTACGAGTGAC
>JANOFF010000089.1:0-6133 GCA_031413515.1 bacterium | reverse complement strand
GCGCGGCCATGGATCCGGCCCGCACTGGCAGCCCGGTGCTGGTGGGCTCTGCCTGCACACCATCGTGCTCGATCCGACGAATGCGGCGCGCATGTTCGTGGCCATCTCGGCCGCCGGCGCATTCCGCAGCGAGGATGCCGGTGTGACCTGGACACCGATCAACAAAGGGCTGCGCTCCGGCGAGATCCCCGATCAGGATGCGGAAGTGGGCCACTGTGTGCACCGGATCGCGATGCATGCGTCCAATCCGAACCGGCTCTACATGCAGAAGCACTGGGATGTGATGCGCAGCGACAACGGTGGAGACAGCTGGTACGAAGTGAGCGGCAACCTGCCGAGTGACTTCGGGTTTCCGATCGATGTGCATGCGCATTAACCGGAGACGTTCTACGTGGTGCCGATCAAGAGCGACTCGCACCACTTTCCACCTGATGGCAAGTTGCGCGTCTATCGCAGCCGTACCGGTGGCAACGAGTGGGAGGCCTCCCCGACCGACCGTCTTCTCCTCATCTCGCAAAGCGCGCGATCGCGGCCTCAAGGCTGCAGCCTCTCGACCCTCCACGTTCCGTCGATCACTTCGCCGCCGCGACCGAGGCGTCGCGTGTAGCGCGCGCGATCATGGGCGCGGGCCTCGGAACTGATCCAGAACTCGATCCGCTCGAACGTCAGTCGATAGCCGCCCCAATACGGAGGGCGTGGCACCGGCGCACCCACCGCGCCGAACTGTCGGGCGCGCGCTTCGAGCCCCGCGACCATCGCCTCGCGCGACGCGATGGGCTGGCTCTGCGCACTGCCCCAGGCAGCGATCTGCGACGCACGCGGGCGCGAGGCGAAGTACGCATCGGACTCGGCGTCCGGCGACAGCGCGACGGGCCCTTCGATGCGGACCTGCCTCCCCAGGCCGTCCCAGTGGAAGATCGCCGCGGCGAACGGTGAGTTCGCGAGCTCGCGCCCCTTGTCGCTCTCGCGGTTCGTATAGAAGACGAGATGGCCCGGGTCGGGCTCGAAGCCCTGGCGCAGCACCACGCGCGCTCGCGGGCGGCCATCGAGGCCGATCGTCGCGAGCGACATCGCGTGCGGATTGCGGGTCGTGCGGGCCGCCGAAGCCTCTTCGAACCAGCGGGCGAGCAACGGTATCGGCGAGGCCGGAAGCGGATCCGTGAGGGAGGGGTCGTGGGGAGGGTCCTCGAACATCGCGCGAGCATAGGGGCTCGGCGCGATGAATCGTGCGGCTCACCGCGCGCGTCATCCGCCCCCTGCCGGGTCGAGCCTGCGAGGCATCGATGCAGTCGCAAGGTCAGGCTCGCCGGGGCGTCGCCCAGTCCCTAGGATGTCCGACCGGCGGTGCCTTCTGGGAAGAAACTGCTCTGCAAAGAAAGAGTTCTGGGGAGAACGAGGATGTACGAAGAACTGCGGACAGTCTGGAGGAACCTGACGGGGCCCGGCGCACCGTTCGAGATCACCGAGGTCGAAGTCCGGGGCATCCGCCTGAAGGCCTTCAAGAATGCGCAGAAGAACCTGCGCGAGTTCTGGCTCGCCTCCGCGGCCCACGCCGACAAGGACTATCTCGTCTACGAGGACGAGCGCTGGTCATACGCCGACACTCACCGTGAGGTCGCTTCGGTCGCCGCGTGGCTGGCCGCCAACGGAGTCGCCCCCGGCGATCGTGTCGCGATCGCGATGCGCAACTATCCCGAGTGGCTGATCTCGTACTGGGCGACCGTGTCGATGGGCGCGACGGCGGTCGGCATGAACGCCTGGTGGACGGGTCCCGAGATGGCCTACGGGCTCGAGGACTCCGCACCGAAGGTCCTGATCCTCGATCAGCAGCGGCTGGACACTTTCTCGGGGATCGCGCGCGACTTCGGGCACCTGACCTTGGTAGGTGTCCGGCTCGACGGCAAGAAGCCCGCGGACCTCGTGGAATGGGCGGAGCTGCTGCGCAGCGAGCCGAAGCTGCCCGAAGCGGACATCGATCCCGATTCGGACGCATGCATCTTCTATACGTCCGGGACCACCGGCAAGCCCAAGGGTGCACAGCTCACCCACCGCGGCTGCACGAACAACGTGCTGAGCGTGGCGTATGGTGCGCTGGTGCTGGCCGCCGCCACCCGGGCCCGCAAGACCGCAGCGGGCGAGCCCGAACCCGCGGCCGCAGCGCCGCGGCAGCTCTCGGCGCTGGTCGCAACGCCGATGTTCCACGTCACGGCGAACAACTGCATCGCGCACGCCGCGACGCTCTCCGGTGGCAAGCTCGTCCACATGTACAAGTGGGAGCCGGGCCGGGCCCTCGAATTGATCGAGCAGGAGAAGGTCACGAACATGAGCGGCGTGCCCGTGATGGCGCGCGAGCTGATCTCGCATCCCGACTTCGACAAGTACGACACGTCCTCGCTGGCGTCGCTCGGCGGCGGCGGTGCACAGCTTCAGCCCGATCTCGTGCTCAAGATCGATGATCAGGTGAAGACCGCGCGTCCGAACACCGGCTACGGGATGACGGAGACCTGCGGGATCATCACCGCGAACTCCGCCGACTTCTTCGTCGACAAGCCGGCGAGTGCCGGCCCCGCGATGCCCAACTACGACGTCAAGTGCGTCGATGCCGAGGGCAAGGAAGTTCCGCGCGGCAGCGTGGGCGAGCTGTGGGTGAAGGGCGCCCAGGTGATCGCCGGCTACCTGAACCGGCCCGATGCGACCGCCGAATCGATCACCGATGGCTGGCTCCACACCGGCGACATCGCCCGGATCGACGAGGATGGGTTCATCTTCATCGTCGACCGCGCCAAGGACATGGTGCTGCGCGGCGGCGAGAACGTGTACTGCGCCGAGGTCGAGGCCGTGCTGTTCGACCACGAGGCGGTTGCCGAATGCGCGGTCTTCGGCGTACCCGACGATCGGCTCGGCGAGGAAGTGGGCGTCGCGGTGGTGGTGAAGCCGGGTGCGAAGATCAGCGCGGACGAACTGCGCAAGCACTGTGCGACGCGCCTCGCGAAGTACAAGATCCCGCGGTACGTCTGGCTGCGCGACGAACTGCTGCCGCGCAACGCGAACGGCAAGTTCCTGAAGCGCGAGCTGCGCGATCAGCTGAAGGTGGCAGACGCGCAGTAGCGGATCGCGGTCGAAGAGCTGCTCAGAAATCCGACCAGGTGTCCGAGTGGTCCATCGCCTCTCGAATACGTGCGAGCCCGGGCGAGAACGGCGATCGGATCCGGTCGATGGCCGCCTCGCCCGTCGGCTGCGCTACTTCGATTTCGCTGCAGCCGCGGCCTTCTCGTGGGCGGCGGCCATCCCGTCGAAGGCCTTCGCTGTGGCGGTGAAGTTCTTGGCGATTTCATCGCAGTGTTCCTTCATGCGCTGATGTTCGCTCATTCTGCCGGGTCCATACGCGCGCCCCATCTGGTTGTGGCGTGTTGCCTCGGCGCGAGCCTCGGCGGCGCTCGCCTTGTAGAAGTTGGCAAGCGCAGTGTGCTGTGCGGGCGTCTCGGCCGCTTCGATGACGAATTGTTCCAGCGAAGGGGAATTCCCGTCGGCGAACGACGGACCCGCCGACAGGGCGAATGCGCCCAATGCCAGCGCAATGGCGATGTGGCTTCTCATGGTGGATATCTCCGTGATCTGAGCGCTGTCGCCACTTGCCGCACAACTTGTACGGAGCGCAGCGACGGTTCGATGGTGGATACGGGGGATGGACGGAGATGTGACCCGGTAATCACCGAATCTCAGGTCTCGGCGTTTCCTTTGTGGTTTCCGACCACCTCCCGCGTGTCGGAGCCGGGGTGTCGGCCCGGACTACCCCGCCGGTCGCTCGCCGAGCGGATCGACGTGTCGGACGGCAGGATCGTCGGTCTCGAATGAAATCGTGGACGGCTGCTCGGCTCGGGTACGCTCGGGGCCATGATGCAGAAGACCGGCTTCACCGTGGGGTCCTATCTGGTCGCTCGCCTGCATGAGGTCGGGGTGCGGCATGTGTTCGGCGTCCCCCGGCGACTACGTGCTCGGTCTGATGGACGAAATCGTCGCCAGTCCCCTCGAATTCGTCGGCACCTGCAACGAACTCAATGCAGGCTATGCGGCGGACGCCTACGCGCGCGTGAACGGTGTCGGTGCGGTGTGCGTCACCTACGCGGTGGGCGGTTTCAGTCTGTTGAACGCCATCGCGGGCGCCTACGCGGAGCGCGTGCCGGTGATCGCGGTGTGCGGCGGACCGAACCGCTCGGACCGCGATCAGCACCGCCTGCTCCACCACACCCTGGGCGACTACGCGGTGCAGGTCGACGTGTTCCGGCACGTCACGCAGGTATCGGTCGGACTGTCGAGCGCCGAGGACGCACCCTCCGAGATCGATGACGCGCTGACCGCGTGCCTGCGCGAACGGCGACCCGTCTTCATCGAGGTTCCCGCGGATCTCGTCGCGGCCGAGTGTCGTGCCCCGCTGCCTTTCGACTTCGACCTCACGCCAGAGAGCGATCCCGACGTGCTGCGCGAGGCCGTCGAGGAGGCCGCGCGACTGCTCGGGGCGGCAGAGCGACCGGTTCTGCTCGGGGGAGTCGAAGTGCATCGGTTCGGCCTGCAGGATGAACTCGAGAAATTCCTCGACCAGGTCGGCTACCCGATGGCCACGGCGCTGATGGACAAGTCGGTGATCCGGGAGACGCATCCGAGCTACGTCGGCGTCTATTCGGGGGCACTGTCCGAGGAGTATGTGCGCAAGACCGTCGAGGAAGCGGACTGTGTGCTGAGCCTCGGCGCCTGGATGAGCGACATCAACCTCGGCATCTACACGGCGAAGATCGATCCGGGACGGCTCATCCACGCCAGCGCGGATCGTGTCCAGATCAAGCGCCACTACTTCGATCACGTCTATCTCGGCGACTTCATCGTCGGGCTGCGCGAAGCGCTCGCGGGTCGGGGTCGTCGCGAGACCGCTTCGATCCGCCGGGCCGATCGCGCGCTGGTCGAACGTTTCACGCCGGATCCCGCGAAGCCGATCACGATCGCGCGGTTCTACGCGCGCGTGAACCACTTCCTCGACGACGAATGCATCGTGCTCGCCGACGCCGGTGATTCGTTCCTGTGCGCCGGGGATCTCATCATGCACGAGAACGTCGGCTTCATCTGCCAGGCGTTCTACTGCTCGATCGGCTTCACGGTCCCGGGTGCGCTCGGGGTCGGGCTCGCCGACCGGACGAGACGGCCCATCGTGTTCGTCGGGGATGGTGCGTTCCAGATGACCGCGCAGGAACTGTCGACGGTGATCCGCCAGCGGCTCTCCCCTGTGTTCTTCCTGATGAACAATCGGGGCTACACGGTGGAGCGGGTGATCCACGACGGGCCGTACAACGACATCCAGAACTGGCGCTACCACGAACTGACGCGGGTATTCGGAGGCGGTTGGAGCTGCGAGGTGCACACCGAGGGAGACCTCGAGATCGCACTCGCCCGGGCCGCCGCTGAGCGCGACACGCTGGCCTTCATCGAGGTACATCTCGATCCCGAGGACTGCTCGGCCGCCTTGAAGCGCCTGGGCCGGGCTCTCGCCGATCAGCGCAAACTCGCATGATCACGGCCGGCTGGCGGTCGCCTCCCCGAGGCCGGCTGCGCCGCGAGTCGATCGGAGCTCAGTCGTAGATCTCGGCGCCGCCGGTGTGGCAGCGCGAGCAGAGCGAGAAGCCCTCGAAGGGCCTGCCGCTTCGGGGATGCACGAACCGACCGCCGACGTCGAGATCCTCGAGGGTCCGCATCGCCGACTCGTCCTGTGTGAGAAATGTGTGGCAGACGTTGCAGTCGTTGACGAGAGGCTGGCCGCTCGCGTCGAGCATGCTGTCGTTGTGGCAGCGGAAGCAACCCGGCGAATCGAGGTGACCCGCGTTGTCGGGATGGGTTCGCCAGTCCACCTTCATCTCGGGGAAGAGGGTCCGCTGGTAGATGTCGCGCAGCGTCGCGCCGGCTTGCGCGAGTTGCTCGGCGTGCGAATCGAGGACCGCTTCGTCCCGCTCTTCGTAGAAGCTCTGCAACGCCCGGGGTATGCCGGCCAACGCCTGCTCGGTGGTCTCGTAACCTCCGTCGAGGGCGCGGACGGCCGCCTCCTTGATGAAGGGAATGTCCGACGCGATCGCACCCGACGTGAGCGCGT
>JANOFF010000088.1:0-77909 GCA_031413515.1 bacterium | reverse complement strand
CGCGGCGCGAAGTCGGCCATGCTGCCCGCGACGGTCGCCGCACGCATGGTCGACAACGTGCTCGCTCGCGGCGAACTGCGCGTCATCGATCGAGCCGGGCATTCGGTGATGCTCGATGCCGAGGCCGAGTTCGCGCAACAGCTCGACACGTTCCTCACGCCGCGACGAGCGCCGCGTCGTGTCGATCTGCCCCGGATCGTGCACGGCCCGACGGTGCTCTGAACGCGCGAGCGGGCCTACCCGGCGCAGGCCTCAGGTGTGGAGCCGGATGAGATGCCCGGGTTCGCGCAGGATCGACGCCTCGATCTCCGCCCATTCGCCGAGACGCGCTCGAACCGTCGCCTCGCTGGCGAGTTCGAGCGCCAGCTCGAAATAGATCCGGTGGTGGCGCGCCTCGCTCGCCAGCAGCCCGCCATAGATCTCCGCGAGTTCGGGATCCGGCAGCTGCTCGGAGAGCACGCGCATGCGCTCGCAGCTGCGGGCTTCGATCAGCGCATTCACGAGCAGCAGGTCGATGGCTCGATCGGGTTCGACGTGACGCAGATGTGCGTGCAGTCTTCCGCCATAGGGGCTCGGTCGCTGACTGCGGTAGCGGATGCCGCGGCGCTCGAGCAGCCCGAGCATCTGCTCGAAGTGCTGCAATTCCTCGCGGGCCAGCTGCGACAGCGGGACCTGCAGGAACGCATGATGGGGATAGGCGAACAGCAATTTGAGCGCGGCAGCCGCCGCCTTCTTCTCGCAGTGGGCGTGATCGAGCAGCACCTCTTCGAGGTGCGGCAGCACGCGCGTGACCCATGACGAGTCGGTCTTCAGGGCGAGATTCAACACGGCGCCGAGTCTACCCCGGGGCCCTCTCGACTCCTTCCGCAACCACGAAATCTCTCTATTTCCCGGTGCCTTGGATCGGATCTCCGAGAATTCGTGCGAGCTCCGACTCCAGCGCCTCGGCCAGCGCCCGATAGCCCTCGGCCCCGGGATGCAGACCGTCGGGCAGGCGAGTCCGGTCGAGCGCGCCGTCGCTCTGCACGAACCAGGGTCCGACGTCGAGGTAGGCGACGTCGGACTCGCGTGCGAGCGCGGCCAGCCGGACGTTGGTCTCCTCGACCCGCGTCCGCAGGCGATCGCCGGCCAGCCAGTCACCGCGCGGCAGCAGCCCCAGCAACAACAACCGTCCATCCGGCACGCGCGCCTGCAGGGCCTCGATGATCGCTTCGACGCCGAGCGCGATCTCGCGTGGCTCACTCTCCGCAAGATTGTTGGTCCCGATGCCGACCACGATCGCCCTCGGCGTCATGCCGTCGAACAACCCATCCTCGATGCGCCACAGCACGTTCTGCGTGCGGTCGCCTTCGATCGCGAAGTTCGCAACCAGACGGTGCTTCGCATAGTGGTCGTTCCAGGTCTCGCGTCCTTCGGTCTCGAATCGCCGCAGGATCGAATCGCCCAGGAAGACCAGCTCGATCTGCTCCCGGTCGGGCTGCGAGCGCATCGACTCGTAGCGATGCTGGAAGAGATCGTCGCGGCGCGGAAGCGGAACCTGCGTGATCGGACGAAGTCCCGTGGCCTCTCGCGTCGGATCCTCGGAGTCCGCCGATCCGCACGCGAGACTGCCGAGCAGCGCCATGGACAGCAGCCAGCGTCCGGCCACTCGACGATCCATCGAGCCCCACCGCGGACTCGACCGGGACGGGACGGTCGTCGACACGCGCTGCTTCCTCCTCCGCCCGAATGCCGTCGAATGCGTTCGACCCAGCGACCACCGGCCGCAGAGGACTAGCTGATCCCGCGCGAACCGGTGAGGGGCCGGAGGACCGGCTCGTCGGCCTGCCCGGAACCCTCTTCGCCGAGCTGCCCGGGAGAGGCTTCGCCACGCTCCGGACCACGCGCTTGCCACTCCATCCGCGGATCCTCGATCCAACGCGCGAATTCGGCGGCCGGCACGGGGCGACCGAAGAGATATCCCTGCATCCGGTTGCAGCCGTAGGAGCCGAGCAACAGCAGTTGATCGTGCGTCTCGACGCCCTCGGCGACCGTCGTCAGATTCAGGCCCTTCGCCATGTGGACGATCGCCTGCACGATCGTCGCGCTGGCCGGGTCGACCATCAGCGATTCGACGAAGCTCCGATCGATCTTCAGCAGGTCGACGGGAAGATCCTTCAGATACGCGAGCGCCGAGTAGCCGGTCCCGAAGTCGTCGACCGCGAGATGGATGCCGATCTCCTTCAACTCGTGGAGCGAACTGAGCATCAGTCCACCGTCCTTCACCAGGGTGCTCTCGGTGACCTCGAGTTCGAGATTCTTCGGGTTGAGATCGCTCCGCAGCAGGGCCCGCTCGACCCGTTGTGCGAAGCCCGGATCCTGGAGTTGCCTGGGCGACACATTGACCGCCATGCGGAAGCCCTCGTGCCCCATCGACTGCCAGCGAACGGCCTGATGGCAGGCCGTCTGCAACACCCAGTCACCGATCTCGAGGATCAGGCCCGTCTCCTCGGCAAGCGGCAGGAAGTCGTCGGGATCGAGGCGTCCGAGTTCGTCGTGCTTCCAGCGGATCAGCGCCTCCGAGCCCACCATGCGGGCGCGTCGCAGATCGAAGATCGGCTGATAGTGGACCTCGAGCCGGCCATCACCGGTGGCGGTACGCAGCGCCGCCTCGACCGCGGCCCGGCGCACCACGAGATCGTTCATCGCCTCGGTGAAGAACTCGGAGCGGTTCCGTCCACGCGCCTTCGCGTGGTACATCGCCGTGTCGGCCTTGCGCAGCAGATCATCGGCATCGTCGCCGTTGCCCGGCACGGTGGCGATGCCGATGCTCACCGAGCAGTAGACGCTGCGCCCGTGGATCGGGATCGGCCGGCTGAGCGCGTGGGTGATCTTGCGGGCGAGCCGATCGGCGTCGATCTCCTCGGCAAGGCTCGTCAACAGCACGCCGAACTCGTCGCCTCCGAGGCGGGCCGCGGTATCGCTTTCGCGCAGACACCCCGTGATGATCGAAGCCACGACGCGCAACAGCTGGTCGCCAGCCGCATGCCCGAGCGAATCGTTGACGAGCTTGAAGTTGTCGAGGTCGAGGAACAGCACTCCCATCCGCTGTCCCGTGCGACGCGACGTCGCGAGCGCGCGAGCCAGCCGATCGTGGAACAGATCGCGATTGGCCAGCGACGTCAAGGGATCCCGGGTGGCGAGCTGGCGACCCTGGGCGCGCAGCTCGGAGATCCGATTGTCCATCCGGCGGACTGCGATGGCCGAGAGCAGAGTCGTCACGAGCAGGCGCGTGCCGAGCTCCGGCCGTGTCAGGTAGGCGCTGGCACCCGAGGACAGCGTCGCGCGCGCGGTCGACTCGTCATCCGCCTCCGCGAGCACGACCACCGGGACGTCCGAGTCCGCCCCGGCAACGGCGCGGGCCCGTTCGATCAGCGAGTCGTCGAGGGAGCCGCGCACGCAGAGGATCACGACGTCGGGTGGGCTCGAGCGGCCCGGTTCGGCCCAGGCGAACTGGACGGTCCGAGAGCGGGCGAGCAGGTCGCCGAGCTGGGATTCGTCCGCCGCGTCGGCACCGCACAGCAGAACGCGACACTGTTCGACGGAGGCCGGATCCGGCGGCTGGCTTTCCATGAGCGGAGTCGTCCCATCGCCTCGAGATCGCGCACCCGCCCGACGCGGGGCGACGCCTCGTCCAGAGGGGGATCGGCGCAGCGGGTCCAAAGCTGAGGCGAATGACTCGATCCGCGTCGCGGGCTCGACCGATCTGCGAGGTTCGTCGGCAGCCACTGTTCTGGCTCGTGCAGGTCACCCGCACGTGCAGACATGCAGAGGAGAGATCGAACGCACAGCGCCTGAACAGGATCCAGGCCATCGGCGCACCGCGCGGTATCGGCGGCTGGCGGGAAGCGGCCAGGGCGAGGTGGTATCCCCAACGGGACTCGAACCCGTGTCGCCAGCTTGAAAGGCTGGTGTCCTAACCGGCTAGACGATGGGGACCCGTCTTGCGAGCGCCGAGTATGACGCAGGCGGTTCGGCTCGCCTACCCCGGGCGCGCACTCGCTTCGCCGGCTGGCCTCGGACTGACCGGATAGACTGCGCGACATGGCGGAGCGGAGCATCGAGAGCGAGCGTGCTCAGAACCTCTGGTCGAGCTTTGCGCGCAGCGTCGAACCGCTGGCGAGAGCCGCTCGCATCGAAGCCACGCCGGATCTCATCTTCGACGGAATCGGAGGCCTGACGGCCGCCAAGGACGAGGTCCTCACCTACGCGTGCACGATCACCAACCCCGAGGTCTACGAGGACTGGGGCACCTTTCCGCCGTCGGGTCTCCTGCTGGTCGGTGAACCGGGGGTCGGGAAGCGTCTGCTGGCCCGTGCGCTGGCCAGCCATACACGTACGTCGTTCGTCCATGTCGACGTGCCCCGCATGGTGATCGACATGGTGCACGGCAGCAGCAAAGTGGGTGAGCTGATCCAGAAGTGGACGCACGTGCTGGACGAAGTGCCTCCGCTGACGGTGTTCTTCGACGAACTCGAGTTCTCCCAGGCGTACGATCTCGGAGCGCCGCGCTCCGACCTGCCTTTCGGTCCGATCATGGACTTCCTGCTCGAATTGCTCGATCGGACCATCGCGGCCAGGCGCCATCTGGTGGTCGGCAGTACCGGCTTTCCAGACACCCTGCGACAGGCGTTCGCGCGTCCCGGGCGGCTCGAACGCGTGGTCGAGGTCGTTCCGAGCTTCCCCGACGACATCCTGGCGGCCCTTCACATCCACGTCGCAAGGGCCGAAAAGCGCGCCGGGCGCACCCTGTTCGAAGCGGTGGATTGGCGTGAGGTCGTGGGCCGATCCCAGTACACCAACACGGGAAACTGGGTGCGCATGCTCCACGCCGTGCTGCGCCGCAAAGCGAGCTGCGGACTCGGGAGCCAGGACCCCGCCAACCGCGTGACGACCGCCGATCTGAACGAGGAGGTCCGCCGCTTCGATCACGCCTTGCGAAGCATCCGGTCGACGAACGGCGGCAACTACGTCTGAGCGGTGAGGGTCTGAGCGGTGAGGCCGCGTTCGACCCGGATTCCGACCGGCCCTCCTGTCCCCTCGCCCGGACCCGCGGCCGGGCCCCGGCAGGTCGGTGAGGCTTCCTGGCCCAGGTGCGTTCTCGCCGCCGTCCCTCCGGCGCGGCACCAGCGAACCTCTGGATCCTGCTCCGGCAACCCCCCGACCTCTCGCGACTCCCGCTAACGCGGAGCTGCCAAGTGGCCGATACCCGACGAGGGCACGGTGACCGGGAATCCAGCGACGGCGCCGAGATCGCGCGAGGCGTTCGGGGAGATTCGAGATGCAGGAGCACACCGTCCTGTTCGTGGACGACGAAGTCAACATCCTGAAGGCCATCCAACGTCTGCTGCGCAACGAGCAGATGACGGTCCTCACGGCATCGCGCCCCCAGGAGGCGCTCGAACTGCTCGACCGGGCGGACGCCCAGCTGGTGGTGTCCGATCAGCGCATGCCCGAGATGAGCGGGGTCGATCTGCTGTCGTCGGTGCGCGAGCGGCATCCGGACATGGTCCGCATGATGCTGACCGGATACACGGAGATGAACATCGCCGTGGAAGCCATCAACAAGGGCGAGATCTATCGGCTGATCACCAAGCCGTGGAACGACGACGAACTCAAGGCAACCCTGCGCCAGGCCTTCGACCACTTCGATCTGAAGCGCGAGATCAAGCGCCTCAATCAGGTCACCCGAGAGCAGAATTTCAAGCTCCAGGACATGAACAAGAACCTCGAGGGCAAGGTTCGAGACCGCACGCGGCAGCTGGACGTCAAGAACAAGGAACTGCGCACCGCGTACATCCAGACGATCCGTGCCCTCGCCGAGGCCATCGACGCCAAGGACGCCTATACGCGTGGTCACAGCGAGCGGGTCGCGGTGTACGCCTCCCGGATCGCTCGCGAGATGAACCTCGACCGTCAGTTGATCGAGCGCGTGTACTTCGCGGGACTGCTCCACGACGTGGGCAAGATCGGCATTCCCGATGCGATCATCACCAAGCCTGCACGACTCGATCCCGACGAGTACGAAGAGATCAAGAAGCACCCGGAGATCGGTGCCAAGATCCTCGAGCCGGTCGAATTCCTCGGTGCCATCGTGCCCTGCGTACGCCACCACCACGAATGGTTCGACGGGTCTGACCGCGGCTATCCGGATCGACTCATCGCCGACGCCATCCCCCTGCCCTCGCGCGTGATCCTCGTGGCCGACACCGTCGAGGCGATGACCAGTGATCGCCCGTACCGCAAAGCACTCCCGACCGAGGCCGTGATCAAGGAGCTTCACAAGTTCTCGGGGAGCCAGTTCGATCCGGTGGTCGTGAAGGCCTTCCTTCGCCTGCTCGACCAGCAGGGGGACGACTTCATCTCCAAGAACCAGAAGTTCGACATCTACACGTTCATCGAAGGCTGAAGGGAGCCCGAGCCGCATGGATCGACACGGCAGGGCCAACCAGGGATCACCGACAGGAGCCGCGGATAGCCTGTCCGCGCTCGGCCTCGGACCGGATGCGCCGCTGATGAACGACCCCAAGGTCTTCGTCGACGCCCGTTTCCTGGCGTCGTTGATCGTCGAACTCGAGAGCGAACTCGGAGCCGCGCCCGCGGCGGCGGCGCTCTTCCAGATCGGCGCCGCCCACGGCATTCGAGCCGCGCGTCTGATCCTCGGCGGCGGATTCTCGCCGGACGGATCGACGTCGCCCGCCACCGGCGTGGCCAGTTCAGCCCTGGTGATGCAGATCGCTCCGCTCGCACGCGGACAGTCGGGCGGGCTCGGATTCGAGGGCAGCTGGCCCGAGAGCCACGAGGCGTCGTCGCGGCTTGCACGTCAGGGACGCGCGGGCGCTCCCGCCTGCATGTTGAGCGCCGGGTTCACGTCGGGCTGGCTCTCGGAACTCCACGATCTCGACATCGTCGCCGTCGAAACCCAGTGCGCCGCGCAAGGCGCCGAGGACTGTCGTTTCCGCGCTCTCGAGCGCTCTTGCTGGTCGCTCGAAGCCGACTGTCCCGCGGATCGCCTGCCCCCCGTCGACCGGACCCGGGCCGGCGCTCCCGCGCCGTTCGAGAAGGCGGGCGACTTGCGCGAGGGCAGCGCGACGCTCGATCCGGCCGATGAGGCGGTGCACGTATGGGGGCCGGTGATGGTGCTGCCGTTCACGCGGCCCGAGGACGCGCTCGCCACCATCGGGGTGCTCGGTCGCGAGAGCAGCACGAGCGCGGTCCGCGTCGTGGTGATCGATCTGCGGGGTCGCCCGCTCGATCCCGATCTCGGCAGCGAACTGCTCGAACAGACTCTCGACGCGATCGAAGCCTGGGGGGCTGAAGTCATCCTGACGGGCGTCTGCTCGCTCTCCGCACCGCTGGTCGCCGAACTCGAGACACATCATCTGCTGACGCAGAAGGATCTGCCGGAGGCCGTGGCGTCCGCCTTCCAGATCGCCGAGGCACAGAGGCACTCCCTCTAGTTCCCGGCGTCATGCCCGGAGGATGACCGGCGAACCATGAACGCACTTCCGTCCAGCGCATCCGAGAAGACTCCGGCAGAGGGGGATCTCCGCGAGTTCCCCCTGCCCCGCCTTCTGCTCTCGCTGCATCGACAGGCGTTCGATGGCCTGTTGGCCCTGACCCGCAACCGAAACGAGAAGCGCTTCGCCTTCGAACGCGGTGCGCCCGTGCTCGCCGAGTCAAACCTCGCGAGCGAAACCCTCGGCGCGCAGCTCGTCGACCGCGGCGTGCTCGAGCGCGCGGACTACGAGCGGGTCTGCAGTCACATGAAGCAGAAGGGCTGCCGCGAGGGCGTGGCGATGCTCGCCCTCGAGCTGCTGGGGCCTAAGGATCTGTTCCTCGCCCTGAAGGACCAGGTCCGTCGTCGGATGATCGACTGCTTCGGCTGGCCGGATGGACGCTTCAGGGTCGAGCCCGGCAGCTCCCGCGGCGAGGACGCCCAGGCGTTCCGCTGCGATCCGCTGGCGCTCGCCCAGGAAGGGCTCGAAATCCACTGGAGCATCGAGCGCATGGCGGATGGAGTCGCTTCGCAGCTCGACCGATTCCCGTCTCCCCGTCCCGCATTAGGAAAGGCCGTGCGACGCCTGAAGCTCGCTCCCGAGCACGCCGAGCGGATCGCCTCGCTCGACGGCAGTCGTTCGCTCGGCGCGGCACTCGGGCCGGCGCTCAGTACGCCGCGCACGCTGGCGGCGCTGTGGGTCCTCGATGCGCTCGGCGCCTTCGAGTATCACGACATGCCCGTAGGCTCGAAGTCCGCCGCGGGCGCACTCGATTCCGAAGTCGAGATCGCCGTCGAGCACACGCACCGATTCGACCCGGCTTCCGGCGGCAGAGACGACTCCGCGGCGGGCGCCGGAAAAGCGGCGTCCGGAGCGGGCGCAGCCGCCGCAGCGCTGCGGGTCGAGATCGAGAAGCTGCGCAGTTCGCTCGGCGAGGTCGACCACTACCAGATCCTGGGCATCGAGAAGGCCGCGAACCCGGCGAACATCAAGAAGGCCTACTTCAAGGCCGCCAAGCAGTACCACCCCGATACCCTTGCCCGACTCGGCCTCGAGGCTCTCCGCAAGGATGCCTCCGAGGTGTTCGCGCGCATCGCCGAAGCCTTCGAAGTGCTCTCGGATCCGGAGCAGCGCAAGGAGTACGACGCCCGACTGCGCGGCGAACTCAGCGAAGTGGATGCCAAGCGACTCGCACAGGCGGAGACCTCCTATCGCAAGGGCGAGATCCTGTTGCGCATGGGCGACTTCGCCGGCGCACTCGACTATCTACGACCCGCCGTGGAGATCTGGCCGGACGAGCCGGTCTATCTCAGCGCGCTCGGCTGGGCGCTGTACAAGCAACCGAAGTCGGATCCCGCACAAGCGCGCCCGCACCTCGTCGAGGCCGTGCGACTTGGGCCGGACGACGCGACCGCCCACATGCGGCTCGGCATGGTGCTGCGAGCACTCGGCGAGACCGCGCAGGCCGAACGCGTGATCGCGACGGCGCGCAGCCTGCAGCCCGACATCGGCTGACGTCGCTCGGATCAGCGCCCGCTCGACTCCGACATCTCGAGCAGTTCGACAGCCTGCGGATTCGGGAGCCACTCGAGTTTCCCGGAATCGCCGCCCTGCACCGGCCAGGGCCGCACGCGGAGCGCCACCGGCACGCCGCGGCTGTCGCGGTAGAAGATCCGCGCGCCGCTGTCCCCGACCCGGGAGAACGGCCCCTGCAAGCCGGCTTTCTGCACCGCGCGCTCGAAGCGCGCCAGGACATCGGCGTCTCCGGGTGTGAGAGCGATGCGACCGACGCGCGCGCCCGATTCGACGGCGTACAGAGCGCGCAGATTCGGATCCGGCTGCCATTCGCCGCGGCGGATCGCGGCCCCCATGTGGCGCGCGATCTCCGGGCTGGCTCGCAGCACGGAATCGCCGGCTGCCACGTGGCTCGAGAATCCGAGTGCGTGTCCGATCTCGTGCACGGCCGCTCCGAGCCGTTCGTCGGGGTCGAGCGGCACCCACCGCCCCAGGGCATCGCGCTGATCGCGACGCAGATGGATCGACGCCGCCCGCAGCGTGGCGTCGATCCGACCGGGCTCGGAGCCGAAGCCGTCGATCCGACAGTCGGCGAGCGTGTCCCCTGCTCCAGCGGGCAGGGGCTCGGCATCCCCTTGCTGCACGAAGCGGATCTCGATCGCGCCCGATGGGTCGTCGCTGCGCTCGAATCGCACGCCGAGACCGGCTCCGGACACCGCGTCGAGGGCGAGCTGCAACATCGCCGTTTCGTCGGCGGTCGCATCCGACGGAAGCACCAAGCGGATCGGCTCGTGGATCGACCAGCGACACAGGAACAGGATCAGCTCGCCGTTCCGGTGCACCAACTGTGGGGCGAGGTCGTCCAACCGGTGCGCGGTTTCGCGCAGGCCGGGCGTCTGCTCGAGAAGCGGCGTCGCATCCCATCCTCCCTGCGCGGGCACGCAGCCGGAACCGGCGATCGCCAGCGCAACGACGAACACGATCCTGCAGCGCGCCGATCGGCAGCGCGCCGTCATCCGGACACGCGCCCCGGATCCGCCAACGCCGCCCTCTGGACGCGCGAATCCCAGGGCAGGAAGACGATCAATCCGACGAGCAGCACGACGGCGACCAGCATGTACAGGCCCGTGTAGCTCGAGCGCGCCAACACGAATCCGAACATGGGACCTCCGATCACGGCCCCGACGTCGGCGATGCCCGTGTAGATCGCCACCGCCGAACCTCGGTCGCGCTCGCGCGCTCGCCCCACCACCAGACCGGAGAGGATCGGGAACGTGTAGCCGTGACCGAGCCCGCAGAGCCCACCCGCGACGCTCACGGCCTCGCCCGTCTCGGCCAGCGCCAGTGCGAAGACGCCGAGAGCCAGCGCGATCACCGAGGGAATCAGGACCTTCACCGGGCCGATGCGATCGGGCACCCATCCGAAGCCCACCCGCAGTGCGATCGCGACGGCGGTATACGCAGTGAAGAATCCACCGACACTGCCGACGCCCCGGGTCATCACGAACGTCTTGAGGAAGATGAAGATGCCCGAAAGCGCAATGAAGAAGATCAACGTGATCCACCAGATCGGAAGCAGGTCCGGCTGTCGCAGCGCCGCGACGAAGCCCCGCGGCGGTTCGCTGTCCGAATCGACCGTGGTGGTGGCGACGTCGCGCAGAGGCAGAGAGGCCAGCAGCGCCAACACGGCAAATGCGACCGCCGCGCCGAACAGCGCCGTGTAGTCGAGATGCGCCAGGATCCAGTCCCCCAGCACTCCGCCGATCGACATCGGCAGCATGCCGGAGACGCCGAACAGCGCGAGCCCCTCGGTCAGACGCGAGCGCGGCACATGGTCCGCGGCAAACGTGAACAACACGGTGAACAGGATCGCCTCCGCGACTCCGTGCAGCACCCGCACCAGATAGACCCACGGACCGATCTGGTCCACGGTCAGGTACAGCGCGGTGACCACCACGTTCAGCACGTTGCCGACCAGGATCAGCCGCCTGCGTCCGTGTCGATCCATCACGGTCCCGATACCGGGACGCACCGCGATCGCCACCAGTCCCGTGACCGCGAAGATCCAACCGATCACCAACGGGCTGGCGCCGAGATCCGACAGGAAGCCCGGCATGTGGAGATAGAGGTTGAACGAGATTCCCTGCAGCAGATTCGCGATCGCGCACAGCACGAACGGTGCGCTCACGAGCGGCGGCTTCACTCCCCTCATCCGATGATGCGGACGGGGCCAGCCTCGGCATCGACCGGGAAGCCGAAGATCCGACCATAGAAAAAGAGTTCGCCCTCGAGCGCGGCGCGGATGTTCTCGGATCGCCGGAATCCGTGTTGCTCACCCTCGAACGGCACGTAGGCGTGAGGGATCCCGCGCGCCGCCAATGCGGCCACCATGGCCTGCGCCTGATTGGGCGGCACCACCCGGTCCTCGAGACCCTGGAAGAAGATCACCGGACAGCCGAGCCGTTCGGGAAAGTGGATCGGCGAGCGAGCCAGATACACGTCTCGCGCCGCGGGATACGGTCCGACCAATCCGTCGAGGTAGCGGGCTTCGAACTTGTGGGTGTCGCGCACGAGTGCTTCGAGATCGCCGATCCCATAGTGGCTGGCGCCGGCTGCGAAGACATCGCGAAAAGTCAGCGCACAGAGTGTCGTGAATCCGCCCGCGCTGCCTCCGCTGATCGCCAGCCGCTCCAGATCGGCGCGGCCTTCGCGGGCCAGATGAAGCGCCGCCTCCACACAGTCGTCGACGTCGACGATCCCCCAGTTTCCACGCAGCAGTTCGCGATAGGCGCGCCCGTAGCCGCTGGAGCCGCCGTAGTCGACGTCGACCACCGAGATCCCGCGACTGACCCAGTACTGGATCCGCAGATCGAGGGCCGCGCTGGCCGACGAGGTCGGCCCGCCATGGCTCTTCACCAGCAACGGCGGCCGCTCGCCCTTCGGCGCGCACACGTCGCGTCGCTTCGGTGTGTACACGTAGGCGTGGGCGCGGCGACCGCCGATCGACTCGAACTCGATCGACTCGGGTTTCACGATCGATTCGGAATCGAACTCCAGAGAAGAGCCACGACGCAGGACACGGATCTCGTCCGTCGCCGGGTCGAGGACGGCGACCTCGGCGGGCCGATCCGCCGCGCTTCCGACGAAGCAGACCAGCCCGTCCCCGACCTGAAGTCCCTCGAACCCGCTGTACGGGACCACGATGTCCTCGAGCCTGCCGGTCTCGACGGTCAGGCGTGCCATCCTTTCCACGCTGCCGACCCCATACGCACACAGGATCCGGTTCTCGGCCAGGAACGCGTACCACGCTTGTCCGAACAACCACTGCGGCCCCGCGAACTCGGCGGCGATGCTCGCGAGCGCGACCACCCGATCTCCACGGACCTGATGCAGATTCCACCAGCCGGATCGATCCGAGACGAAGGTCGGATGGCCGGCCGGCGAGAACCTCGGCTGCACGACGGACTCCCGCGGCCCTCCTGCCACGGCCCGGGCCGTTCCGATCGGTCCGTCCGCCGACCAGGCCTGGATGTACAGCACCGTTCCATCCCACGGCATGTTGGGGTGATCCCAGGCCAGCCACGCGACCCGGTCGCCGGCCGGTGCGACACAAGGTGAACTGTAGAAATCATGTCCACTCGCCAGGACCCTTGGCGTGACGCTCGCCTCCGGAAGCCCCGTCGGTGGAATCGACAGCGCAACCACGCGATTGCACGGCTCACCGCCCGGACGCGGCGACTCTTCGACCGCAAGCAGATGACGGCCATCCGCCGTGGGAACGAGATCCGCGTAGCTCGCACCGGGAGCCGTCAGCGCCGCCGTCCGCCCGTCGAGCGTGACGTGGATGCACTGACTCGCGAAGTCCACGAAAAAGACACGACCGTCGCGGACCGCGTAGTCGCCGCCGCCGTACTCGTGGACCCTCGTCCGAACATTGCTGTCCTTCGGCGTGACCTCGACCGGTGCACCGGTCCCGTCGGCCGGAGCCCGCATCACGATCTGGCGTCCTCCTTCGGCTGGCCGGGCTTCGAGCCAGTAGACCGACCCGCGATCGATCCGCGGCTGTCCGAGCCGGAGCGCCGCCGTCGCGATGCGGTCGGCCCGGATCGGCGAGGGCCAACTGCCGTAGCGAAGCACGCTCCCACTCATCCCATGCGACTCCTCCGCGGCATGGCGGATCGCGCCTCCCGTCGGCGGCGGCGAGCGTCGCACATCGCTCGCAGCATCGCAGACGCACGCCGACCGCTGGCGCCGGCACGGACCGAAGACGATGCTGTCGGCCCGTCGGAGGTCTCGTGCCGCTGTTCGACATCGCTCTGCTGACCATGGCCGGTCTGATCGCCGGCGTGATCAACACGCTGGCGGGAGGCGGTTCACTCCTGTCGGTCCCGCTGCTGGTCTTCGTGGGATTGCCCGGCGACATCGCGAACGGAACGAATCGCATCGGGGTGATGGCCCAGAACGTGACCTCGATGCGGGCGTTCGCCCGGGCCGGAATGTCGGGACTTCAGGACTCGATCCCGGTGCTGGTGCCCGTGATGCTCGGATCGCTGATCGGGGCGATCGTCGTCGCGAGGCTCGATGCCTCGGACTTCGAGCGGGTATTCGGCGTCGCGATGCTCCTGCTCTTGATACCGACCCTGCGAGGCGGACTCGCGAGACCGGGCGACAAGACCGCCCCGCCTCCATGGGCACCGGCCGTCCGGCATGCGGTGTTCCTGGCGATCGGCGTGTACGGAGGCGCGATCCAGGCGGGTGTCGGACTCGTATTGCTGGTCGCTCTGCAGCGTGCCGGCTTCGATCTCGTCCGGGCCAACGGCATCAAGGTCGTCGTGGTCTTCGCATTGACGGCCGTGGCCATTCCCGTCTTCATCGTCGCGGATCAGGTCGCGTGGCTGCCCGCTGCCTGTCTCGTGGCCGGGTTCGGGCTCGGGGGGCGCGTCGGCGTCCATGTGGCCGTGCGCGGCGGCGAACGGGTGATCCGGCCGGTGATGGCCGTCGCGGTCGTCGCGATGGCGGGGCGGATGATCGGTCTCTACTGAGCGAAGTGACCGGATGACGGGGCGCGTTCCAACCGGGACGGAAGACTCCGGGCAGGACGGATCCTCTCATCGATCCACGGACCGTTCCGTGTGGAACGCGCAGCGGCAGGTCTCCGCAGACACGCGAACCGGCTCCGGATTGCCATCACGACGGAACGCTCCGCCGTGATCACGGATCCTTCTGCGCTGGAGCCTTCGCGGCCGGCGGCGTCGGCAGCACTTTCGCGAAGAACTCACTCAACGTCCGATTCGCGAACAGCGCCCACAGCACGAATGGCATCGCGTCGGCGACGACCATCGCCGGGAAGTAGGTGAGCATGCTCTCGGCGGATCTTCCGTCACGGATGAAACTCACCCAGGCCCACCACGTCAATGCGATGTGGCTCACGAAGAGCAATGCGAAGCCGGCCGCGATCCCGATCCAGCGACGCACCAGGGGGATGCGCGGAGTCACCAGCATCAGTGCGAGGAACGGGATGAAGCTGATCATCCGGTCGCGCACCAGACCCGGCGGGAAATTCGTGACCCCGATCAGCAGCAGGATCCGGCTCGCGATCCGCATGTAGAAGCGGAAGTAGATCTCCTGGCCGCCGTTCATCCACAGCCAGGTCAGCGGAACGGTGATCGCCGTGAACTCAAGCGCGATGCGGAGCAGGCTCTTCTTCATCGTCCCGTACCACCTTCACGATCCACAGCAACCAGACGGAGGTGATCATCACGATCATCGTCGCCTGCCAGAAGTACAGATGCATGAAGTCGAAACCCGAGGGCCAGAATCGACCCACGATGATCAACACGGCGATCCGCAGGACGTTGAAGAAATAGATGAGTGGGCATCCGAGCACCAACCCGATCGCCTTCTTGCGCCAGGTCGTCGGGAACGCCAGCACTGCCGCGGCGAAGATCAGCATCTCGTAGATGCCCGTGCACTCATCGATGATCTTGACCGCGAAACCCCCGAAGAACACGAGCTTGTCGTCGACGCGGACTTCGGACGAGAAGATCGAGAACACCCAGTACTCGACCTGCGCGGTCGCCACGATGAACCACTGCACGATCGGGTTGAAGTGACGCACGAACAGCGGGTAGCTGATCGCCACGACAGCGAGATAGGGAAGGAACGACAGCACGAACCGGTAGGCGGGATTCCTCCAGACTTCGCGCAGTCGCTCGATCGGACCCGGCGCCGGCCCCGCCTTCATGACTTCGGGAGCATCGCCGCTCGCGCCCGCTGCGACCGGATCGGGGGCATCTTCGTCCCCCTGCGCGTCTGCGTCGTCCGCCATGGCGGCGGGAGACTAGTCGGACGTCGATCGCGGAGCCACATTCGGCCCGTCCGAGTCGCGCAGGGCGGGATCTCCGGGGCAGCGTCGCGTGACTCCCCAGGTGCGAAACGAGCGATCCTCGCGCCGGCCACCGAGCGGCACGATCACGGCACCGTCGCGCCCCGTCCAGGCGATCGTCGATCCGCTCGCGACGAGGCGTCTCAGAACCGCGGCTGCCGGCAGACCGGACCGCGCACCGCAGGCGGCCGAGACCGCGGCGATCTCCGCCTCGACGGCGTCGAGAAACGCCGGATCACTCGATCCTTCGCTGCCATGATGTCCGACCTTGAGAACCCTCGCGCGCAAGTCGCGAGCCTGCTCGAGCAGCTGGCGTTCGACTTCCCGACCCGCGTCGCCGGTCAGCAGCACGCGATCCCCGTCGATCTGGATCCGCAGGACGATCGAGCGATCGTTCGTCGATCCGTCCTCGGCGCCGGGCGGCGGCCAGAGCACGTCGACGCCGAGGTCTCCGAGCGCATGCGACGCGTCGGCCGAGTCGACTTCCTCGATCGACACGCCGCGCCGAGCGGCGATCTCGCGCAGCGCGTGGAACGCGGGATCGGAGGTTCCGCCGGGCGGCAGCCAGAGCGAGCCGACCGGGATCCGAGCGAGTACCGACTCGAGACCGCCGCGATGATCCACGTCGGCATGCGTGGCGACCGCGACATCGACGGCCTCGACGCCGAGTGCCGCGAGACCTGGAACGACGATGCGCTCGCCCACTTCGACGAGGCCCGGAACCCTCCGTCCACCGTCCACGAGCAGCGATCCCGATCGGCCCTGCAAGAGGATCGCATCGCCCTGCCCCACGTCGAACACCACCAAGCGCGGCGGAGGCGGGTCCACATCGGGAATCGGCGACGTCCGCAACCACCATGTCAGCGCGATCACGAGTCCGAATCGGCGCCCCTCGCTACGCGCGTGGATGGCGACGAGTGAGAGCAGTCCCCCGATCGCCAGCGCCGACAGGCTGCTCGGAACACTCGGCGGATCGACAGGCAGCCAGCGGGACAGCTCCGTCACCGCGTCGAGCGCCCATCCGGCCGGCGCCACCAGCCAGCCGAGCACCCGGAGATTCAACGTCGACTCGTCGAGACTGGCCCAGGCCGTCGCTGCTGCAGCGAGCGGCATCAGCAGGACGCCCGTGATCGGGACCGCGAGAACGTTCACCGCCAGACCCCAGACTCCCGAGCGCATCCCGTGCGCGGCCAACAGCGGTGCCGTCGCCGCGAGAGCGATCGCAGCCGTGCGCAGGCTCTCGCGAAGTGCGGCGGCGACCCGGCCGTGCAATCCGCCGGGTTCGAATGGGGGAGTCGCCCGTCGCGGCGCCAGCACCAGAGCCCCGGCCGCCGCAAAGGACAGTTGGGCACCGGCGTCGAACAACGCGCCGGGATCGACGGCCAGCACCGCACTGATCGCGATGCAGACGACGTGGCGGACCGGCCAGGCCCGTCGCGTCGAGAACGCGACCACCAGGATTCCCGCCATCCACAGGGCGCGCTGGACCGGAACGCCGAGCCCGGCCAGCGCGCCGTAGCCCGCAGCGAACGCGAGCGACAGGAACGCCAGCGCAGGACGGGGATCCGCAATGCCGACGCGCATGAGAGGCCCGGTCAACCCCGTGCGCAGGACCGTGAACGCGAGACCCGCAGCGATCGCGACGTGCAGCCCCGATACCGAGAGCAGGTGGACGATTCCGAGGTGGGAGAACGCGGTCCGCGTCGTCTCCGACAGGTTTGCACGATCTCCCACGGCGAGTGCGGCCAGCAATCCGCCACCGTGACCGGCTGCGGCCAGTCGACGTGCGAGACGCGCGCGCACAGCCGCCAGCGAAATCGGCAGACGCACCGCACGCCCGTCACGCGCCTCGACGACGACCACCAACGCCGGATCCACGAGGCGCGCCCGGGCTCCGATGCCGCGGCGTCTCAGCGCGCGCGTCGTGTCGCGGCCACCGGGGTTGCGGGATCCCCAGAGCGGCTGCACGCGCAGCCGGATCCGGATGCGCTCGCGACTCGCAACCCGTTCGAGCGCGCGCTCATCCGCTCCACCGGGTTCGACTGAAATCAAGATGCGCGCCGGCAGCCCGACTTGTTCTGCGCGCCGATCCGCGACCGGGACTACATCGCACAGAACCAGACCCGAACCCGTCGGGCCGGAGCCGCAGGGCCGGGCTTCCACCACGACATCGCGGATCTCATCCGTCGAGCGATCCGCCGCGCGGGACAGCGGCTCGCGGATCGAGAGCGCGCCCGTCAGCGCGACCAGGAGGATCGCGACGGCACGCCGGACACCGTGACGCCGGGACGCGAGTGGCCCGACGCTCGCGAGCGCCAGCGAGCCGCCCAGCAGCCAGCCCGGCGCCACATCGAAGCGATCGCCGAACCAGATGCCCGCGATCTGCGCGAGCGTGATCCACAGGGGCAGAGACGTATCGAGGACCGGAGGGACCGGAGGCCTCGATCAACCTAGCAGTCGAAACCGCCATCGCGACGGGAACTCGCGTGCACGTCGGAACGATGCGACAGCGCTGCGCTGCGAGTGCAGCACCTGCCGTCCATGGCGGCTTCGTCGGATCACGTCGGCGGCGATCGGCAGAGCCCAACGCCCCCGACCGACTGCCGTTGGCCGACCGACCACTAACTACTAACCACTAACCACTAATGCAACGTGCGATCCGGCTCCGCGACGCCCGAGCTTCGCATCCGGCGCACGTAGGCGGCGAGCACGCCGAGCACTTCATCGAGCTTCGACAGCTCGCCGGAGAAGGCGCCCATCATCCGTTCCACTTCACGCAGACCGCGCAGACTCCGGCCGAGCTGATCGCGAGTCGACTGTTCGACCTCGAAGGCGATCGCCATCCCGTCGAGCAGCGGCTGGACGGCGGCGGGGGCCCGGGTGGACGCATAGGCGGCGGCGCGCTCCGCCAACGCGAGACTGAACCCGTCCGGAACACCACGACGCTCGAGCTCTCGCCGCAGTGTCGAGGCATCCCTCCCTGCAGCCGGATCCGAGCCCGCCATCCCGTCCGGAGCGCCCGTCGTCGGTTGGGCCCTACGCCAGCTCGTCCACCGCATGAAAGCTCCGATCCCCGAGTCGGCGATGCGCACCGCGCCACGCCTTCAGGCAGGGAAGAGCAAGATCGGTGCCACGATCGTGGATCTCGACTACCGGTTCAATGGCCCAGTATCGACGGGCAGTTCCCGCGGCTGCCTGCGAGCGGGCGGTCGTCTCGTACGGTCGACGCGTGGAGCCGGGACGGAAAGAAGAGGAAGAGCGCTTCCCTCCCGGCCATCTGGACTTCCGTCACTCCCTCCAATCGAAGGGAACGCGCGCATCGTCGGCGTCCGACTCGAGCAGATTGAGCTCGCGCTGCAGCGAGGCGATCTCCTCCTCGATGGCCTCCTGGCCACGCACGCGGCCAAAGGGTGCTGCTTCGAGTCTCTCCTCCGCCTCGCTGATCCTCGCCCGGGTGGCGCCGAACTGCTGTTGCCACTGGCTGCGACTGCGTCCACCGCGCAAGACGCCGGTCTCGGCGAGATCGTTGTGCTGGAGCGTGACCAGGCCGGCCACCGGATCGACGTCGTACTTGAAATGATTGAAGAACGACAGGCCGAGCAGACCCTCGCTCATCGAGGAGCTGATGCTGGCGGGAACCTGCTCGACCTCGGCGCCGGCGAGCGAAACCGACTCGAGGGTCGCGAGCTTCTGCTCGATCAGACCGTTCGCCGTCGCGTAGATGGCAGTCCGCGCGCCGGACAGATCGAGCCCGAGTTCGTCCGCGGCCCACTGGGGCAACACGACGTCGGTCGCCCCGGTGTCGATCAGGAACGGCACATCGAGACGGTCGTTGATCCGGACCTTCACCCGCATGCTGCCCCCGGCGCTCTGCACTCGGATGCGATGGATCGCGGGTGCCGAGGTCTTGTTCGCGCGTGGGCTGCTCGAGCCTGCCCGGCTGCGCGCAGCCGGCGCATCATAGATCTGGACCGCTGATGTGCCGGCGGGCGTCTTCGCAGCGGACTCGGCCGCACGGCGCTGCGCCGCGGGTACATCGTGCAGCTCGGCGGTGAAGTGCACGCGGCCTGCTTCGTCGACCCAGCGGTAGATCTCCGCCGGGGCGCGCGACGGACAGGCGATCACGAACAGCGCGATCCCGGACAGCGCGAACCGCCGGAGTTGTCCGTCCTTCCGCATGCCCGCCCTCCTTCGCTCTGGAGGAAATCGGAACACGGCCGCGTCGGCTTGACGTCCCGGCGCGCGAATCGGTCAGCCGGAGACTTTGGGCCCGGGATCCCGCTCGCCGGGAAGCGAGGCCGCCGTCGATTCCTCCTGTTCCGCCGGCTCGTCCTCCAGGCCGCTGCGAGCGATCTGCTCGTCGAAGAAGCGTCGGATCGTGGAGGCGTCGGCCGGGGACAGGCCCGGCACGCTGGCGAGCTTCTGCTCGTCGGCATGACGCACCTCGCGCAGCGAACCGAGATGCCGCAGAAGTGCGCGCCGCTTGCCGGGGCCGATCCCGGGCAGCTCCTCGAGGATCGACGTCATCCCCACACGGGATCGCAGATCGCGCTGGAACTCGATCGCGAAGCGATGCGATTCGTCCCGGACCCGCTGCAGCAGCAGCAGGCCACGCGAACTGCTCGGCAGCAGGATCGGATTCGCGCGACCCGGCCGGTACAGGCGCTCGGACTTCAGCCCACCCGATCGCTTCACCCGCGTAGACGGAGAATCAGCGTCACGCTCCTTCGAGATGCCGAGAGTCTCGACACCGAGCCCCGCGTCCCGAAGCGCGGCTTCCACCACGGCGAGCTGACCCCGACCCCCATCGACCATCAGCAGATCCGGCAGCGGTTCGCTGTCGACGCGCGCCAGACGTCGGGCCATCACCTCGCGCAGACAATCGTAGTCGTCGCCCCCGATCGCGCGTTTGATGCGGTACTTCCGGTAGTCCTTCTTCGACGGCTGGCCGTCCTCGAACACCACGCGACTCGCCACGGCGAGACTGCCCTGCAAATTCGAGACGTCGTAGCACTCCACCCGTCGCGGCAGGCGCTCGAGCGAGCAGGCGTCCTTCACCTCGGACAACGCGAGTTCGACGCTGTCCCGGGCCTCGAGGCGTTGCATGAGGGCGAGCTCTGCGTTGCGATTCGCGATCTCGATCAGTTCTCTCACCGCGCCGCGCTGGGCGTGCCGCACCTGGATCGCCCGCTGCCAGCGATCGCGGAGCCAGGCGGCCAGCGCGCCGTCGTCGTCGCAGGGCAGCGAACTCACGATCTCCCGGGGTGCCTCGGCGACCTCGACACGCCCGTAGTACTGCCCGAGAAAGGACGACATCACTTCGCCATCGTCGAGTTGGACGCGCGAGAACGGATAGTCCTCCGCGGCCACCACCCGACCTTCGCGGACGTGCAGCACCTGGATCGAGACCTCGCCTCCCTCGCGCGCGAATCCGAACACGTCGCGTTCGACGCTGCGGTCGCTCACGATGCGCTGTGTCTCGAGGGTGCTCGCGACGGCGCCGATCCGGTCGCGCAGGCGGGCCGCCTCTTCGAAGCGCTCCTCATCGGCCGCCCGCGTCATCGAGGCGCGCAGCCGATCGACCAACTCCTCGGACCGCCCGCGCAGAAAGAGCGACGTCCCACGAACCTGTTCGTCGTAGGCCTCGCGGTCCGCCAGCCCGCAACACGGACCGAGGCACCGCTTCATCTCGTACTCGATGCACGGCCGACCGCGCCTCGCGTAGTCGTTGAACACGGCGGGGTTGCAGGATCGCAGCGGAAACAGCCGTCGCAGGTTCGACAGGGCGTCCTTCAACGCGACGCTCGACGTGTAGGGGCCGAAGTACTCGGCCCCGTCCTTGCGGAATCGGCGCACCGTCGTGAGCCGCGGCCACTCCTCCCGCGCATCGAGCCTCAGTGCGAGGTACTGCTTGTCGTCCCGCAGCTTGACGTTGAAGGCAGGCTTGTGTTGCTTGATCAGCTCGTTCTCGAGCAGCAGCGCTTCCTTGACGTTCGAAGTGACGAGCACCTCGACGTCGTGGGCACGCTCCATCAGGGCAGGCACGCGGATCCGGCCGTCACCCCCGGCGAGGTACTGACGCACGCGGCTCCGCAGGTTTTGCGCCTTGCCGACGTACAGCACCGTTCCCCGTTCGCTCTTGAACAGGTACACGCCGGGGCCCATCGGCAGCCCGGCGGCCTTCTCGGCGAGCGCGATCCCGCCCGGGCTGTCGGGATCCGCCACGCTCAACTGATCCGGAGGCGCTGGGTCTCCAGCGACTTGATGCGATCTCGCAGATCCGCGGCGCGCTCGAAGTCGAGTTCGTCGGCTGCGAGCCTCATCTCGCGTCGCAGCGCGTCGATCAAACTCGGAAGCTCGTGACCCGGCACCTCGGATCCCGCATCGACGTCGCTGCGCTCGACCGTGACGTAGTCCTGCTCCCAGATCGACGACTGCAGGCTGGAGATCTTCTTCTTCACGGTCGTCGGTGTGATGCCGTGTTCGGCATTGAAGCGACATTGGACCTCGCGCCGGCGATCGGTCTCCTCGATCGTCGTGCGGATCGAGTCCGTCTGCTTGTCGGCGTACAGGATCACGCGGCCGTCGACGTTGCGCGCCGCGCGTCCGATCGTCTGGATCAGCGAGCGCGCCGAGCGCAGGAAGCCCTCCTTGTCGGCGTCGAGAATCGCGACCAGACTGACCTCGGGGATGTCGAGCCCCTCACGCAGCAAGTTGATGCCGACCAGCACGTCGAACTTGCCCTCGCGAAGTTCGCGGATCAGTTCCATGCGCTCGATCACTTTGATGTCGCTGTGCAGGTAGCGGATCTTCACGCCCAGCTCCGAGTAGTACTCGGACAGTTCCTCCGCCATGCGCTTGGTGAGCGTCGTGACCAGCACGCGCCCTCCGGCCTCGACCACACGGCGCACCTCGTCGAGCAGATCGTCCACCTGACCGCTCGCCGGCCGGATCTCGACGGCCGGATCGGTGAGCCCGGTGGGCCGGATGATCTGCTCGACGACGACTCCTCCGGAGCGCTCGAGTTCATAGTCGGCCGGGGTCGCCGAGACGTAGATGCGTTGCCCGGCGCGCTCCTCCCACTCGTCGGCGCGCAGCGGGCGGTTGTCGAGCGCCGAAGGCATGCGGAACCCGAACTCGACCAGCGTGTCCTTGCGGGCACGATCGCCGCGATACATGCCGCCGATCTGGGGCACGCCGATGTGGCTCTCGTCCATCACCACCAGCGTGTCGTCCGGCAGGTAGTCGTACAGCGTGTAGGGCGTCTGCCCGGCACTGCGTCCATCGAGCCAGCGCGAGTAGTTCTCTACACCGTGACAGAAGCCCATCTCCTCGAGCATCTCGATGTCGTACATCGTCCGCGTCTCGAGCCGTTGCGCTTCGAGCAGCTTGCCCTGCGACTTGTAGAAGGCGAGTCGCTCCTCGAGTTCGCCGCGGATCCCCTCGACGGCGAGCTTCAGCCGATCGCTGGTCGCGACATAGTGGCTCGCGGGATAGATCATCGCGCGCTTCGGTCGGGCGACGACCTTGCCGCGCAGGGGATCGATCTCGCTGATGCCGTCGATCTCGTCGCCGAAGAATTCGACCCTCACCGCCCGCTCGCTCTCGTACTGCGGGAAGATCTCGACCACGTCGCCGCGCACCCGGAACGTGCCTCGATGGAAGTCGTGATCGTTGCGCGTGTAGAGCATGTCGACGAGACGCCGCAGCAGATCCTGGCGCGGCAGGTTCATGCCGACTTCCAGGAACAGATGCAGCGAGCCGTAGTTCTCGGGCGCACCGAGCCCGTAGATGCAGGAGACACTCGCCACCACGATCACGTCGCGACGCGTCAGGATCGAGTGGGTGGCCGAGTGCCGCAGCTTGTCGATCTCGTCGTTGACGTGCGAATCCTTTTCGATGTAGGTGTCGCTCGCCGCGATGTAGGCCTCGGGCTGGTAGTAGTCGTAGTACGACACGAAATACTCGACGGCGTTGTGGGGGAACAGCTCCTTGAATTCAGCGTAGAGCTGCGCGGCCAGGGTCTTGTTGGGAGACATCACGAGCGTCGGGCGGTTGATTCGCTCGATCACGCAGGCGATCGTGAACGTCTTGCCGCTGCCCGTCACGCCGAGCAGCGTCTGGTGCCGATCCCCCCGCGCGATGCCCGCCACGAGTTCTTCGATCGCCCGCGGCTGATCGCCGGCGGGCTCGAACTCGGAAACAAGCTCGAAGTCGCGCTCCTGACGCCCGTCGTGACGCGCCTCGCCGCTGCTCATGACCGCCTCCAGCGCGCGCCCGCCGGTGTGTCGACGAGCGTGATGCCCTCGGCGGCAAGCTGATCGCGGATGCGATCCGCCGTGGCGAAGTCGCGCGCCGCACGCGCGACGGTTCGCTCGGCCAGCAGGGCATCGATGCGCGGATCGCTCTCGAAGTGCTCCGCGGCGGGCTTCGCGTTTGCGAGATCGAGCCCGAGCACTTGATCGAACGCGAGCAGCAGATCGCGCCGGTCCTCCCGGGCGAGTGCGTCGCCGCGCAGCACATCCCACACCACCGCCATCGCTTGCGGGGCGTTCAGGTCGTCGGCCAGACACGCGCGGAAGCGTGCGAAGTACGGAGCCTGGGCACGCGGGTCGCCATGCCCCGGAAGCGCGCGAAGCTCACTCGCCAGCGCGAGCAGGCGTCGATACCCGCGCGCCGCCGACTCCATCGCTTCGTCGTTGTAGGTCTGCTGCTGGCGATAGTGGGCCTGCAGGAAGAAGTAGCGGAATGCGACGGGATCATGACCGCGCTCGACCAGGTCCGAGAGCGAAGCCACGTTGCCCTTCGATTTCGACATCTTCTCGCCGCCGAAATCGAGGAACTCGTTGTGGATCCAGAAGTTCACCCAGGGATGCACGCCGAACGCGCACTCGCTCTGGGCGACTTCGTTCGTGTGGTGCACGCTCGCGAGATCGATGCCACCGGTGTGGATGTCGAAGTGATGGCCGAGATACCGACTGCTCATCGCCGAACACTCGAGGTGCCAGCCCGGAAATCCGCGACCCCACGGTGAGTCCCACTCCTGCAGGCGCTTCACACCGGCCGCGGCGAACTTCCAGATCGCGAAGTCCGCGGGATGGCGCTTGCCGGCGACCTCGTCGATCCGCTGACCGGTGGTCTGACCCGCCAGATCGAGGTGGGCGAGTTCGGCGTAGCTGGGAAACCGCGAGATGTCGAAATAGAGGCCATCGTCAAGCCGGTAGAGATAGCCGCCGGCTTCGAGAATCCTCCCGAGTTCGATCTGCTCGGGGATATGATCGGTGGCCTTCGGGTTGTGCTCGGGCTCGAGACAGTGGAGGCGAGCGCGATCCGCGCGCCAGATCGCCGTGTAGCGCTCGGCGATCTGCGCCGCAGTCTCACCGGTCCGACGCGCTGCCAGCTCCATCTTGTCATCGCCCTCATCGGCATCGGACACGAGGTGCCCCACGTCGGTGATGTTGATGACGTGCTCGACCGCATAGCCCTCGAACAGGAGGAAGCGCTTCAGCAGATCGGCGGTCAGATTCGAGCGCATGTTGCCGATGTGGGGCGGGCCGTAGACGGTCGGACCGCACTGGTAGATCCCCACGCGGCCGGGCTCGATCGGCTCGAAGCGCCGTTTGGATCGCGTTCGCGTGTCGTAGAAGAAGATGTCGCCCACTTCGTGCAGCTCTCCCGTCGCGCCAGTCTAGTCGCGACCCGAGCCCGCGTCGGGCTCGAGCAGCACCACCGCGAGTGCGGCGATCCCCTCGCCCCGGCCGATCGCACCGAGGTGATCGGTGCTGGTCAGCTTCACGTTGACGCGGCCCGCGCCGCACTCGAGAAGCGATTCGATCCGGCTCAGCATGGCGGACTGGAACGGGGCCAGGCGCGGCGCCTGTGCGATCAGCGTGCAATCGAGATTCCCGATCCGGTGGCCGCGCGCCCGCATCCGCGCCACGACACGCTTCAGCAGCTCGGCGCTGTCGATGCCCGCCAGCGCCGGATCGCTGCTCGGAAAGTGGCGTCCCAGATCGCCCTCGCCCAGAGCGCCGAGGATCGCCGACGCCACGACGTGGAGCGCAACGTCGCCGTCCGAGTGGCCCTCGAGGCCGCGCTCATACGGAATCTCGACTCCGGCCAATCGCAGCACGCGCCCCTCGACCAGTCGGTGCGCGTCGAAGCCCTGCCCGATCCTCACGCTTCTTCCTCCAGATCCAGCGAAAGCAGATGCTCGGCGAAAATCAGATCCTCCGGTCGCGTGATCTTGAGGTTCCGGCGACTGCCCTCGACGATCCGCACCGGGACTCCCAATCGCTCGACGAGTTGGGCGTCGTCGGTCCCGAGGACGCCGTCCTGTCGCGCCTTCGCGATCGCTTCCCGGATCACTTCGATCGCGAAGACCTGCGGGGTCTGGGCCACCCAGCACTCGCCGCGCGGCGGAGTCTCGACGACCCGACCCGCCTGGACCCGCTTGATGGTGTCGCTGGCGGGCACCGCAAGCAGGGCCGCGCGATCAGTACGTGCCGCTGCGAGAACCCGGGACACATCCGCCGCCCGAACGAGGCAGCGCGCCGCATCGTGGATCGCGAGCCACTCGACTTCAGCCGGCAATGCCTCGAGGCCGCGGGCCACCGAGTCCTGGCGTTCGACCCCACCGGGGACCGCCGGGAGGACCCGCGGATCGTCGGGCAATCCGAGTTCTCGAGCCGATCGACCGAATCCCGCCGGCACGACGGGCAGGACCCACGTCACCTCGTCGAGAGACAGCAGCGTAGTGACGGATCGTTCGATCAGCGTCCGACCGGCGAGCCGGACGAATGCCTTCGGAGTCGATCCTCCGAGCCGTTCCCCTCGGCCGGCGGCGAGCACGAGGACCGCGGTCAGCATGCGCGGCAGCATACTGCGACGCCCACAGCGCTGCCGCCGCGACGGCGTTCGTCGACTCGTGTCCGCTCGTCGAATCATTCGCCCTGATCGGCCGCTTCATGCGCGGCGACTGCAGGAGCCTTCCGTTACAGTCCCCGCCGGAGGAATCCATGCGTCGTCCTGTTCGTATTGCTACCGCTGCACTGATCGGGTTGTTGGCCGCGTGTCCGACGGCATTCGGACAGACACCGGCGCCGATGGATGCCGACCGGAAGGCCGACGACTCCGCGATCAGTCTCTACGAATGGGGCGATCCGACCTCCGCACAGGCGCAGAGCACGGGCGGGCAGCCGCTGTCCCTCGATCAGGCGATCGCGCTCGGGCTGCGCAACAACCTCGATGTCGAGGTGAATCGCTACACGCCCTACATCGGGCAGCTCGGCGCCGAGGCGGCGTGGGGGGCCTACGATCCGAACTTCAGCGGCCAGGTCGGCTACACCGACGCGTTGGCACGAAACACGTTCGGATTGAATCCGATCCCCAGCACCTCGAATGCCGTGCTCGGTGGAAGCGCCGGAATCGGCGCCCTGATCCCCTACTGGGGTGCCAGCGTGAACGTGGCCTTCGACGGACGCAAGACCGAAACCAACAGTCCGATCCAGTCGCTGAACCCGCAATACGATTCGGGCTTCCTGATCGGTGGGAGCGTGCCGCTGATGCGCGGCTTGATCTGGAATCAGGCTTGGACGCAGGTCAAGACCTCCGCGCTCAGCTACGACGCCGATCTCGACAACTTCACCACCTCGGTGATGAACACCGTCCAGAACATCATCAGTTCCTACTGGAATCTCGTCGCCACGAAGGAACAGGTTCGCGTCGCAGAGAAGAGCCTCGAGAGCAACCAGGCGCTGCTCGACCAGACCCGCACGCAGTATGACGTGGGCGTCGTGAGCAAGGTAGAAGTCGTGCAGGCCGAGGCCGGTGTGGCGAACAGCGAGTTCAACCTGATCGTCGCGCAGAACACCTACAACAACGCACAGGACGCTCTGATCGCCGCCGTGCTCGGCGACCGATTGCAGGCCGCGACCACCCTCACCTTCGACCCGACCGACAGCCCGCAATTCTCGACCGTGCAGCCGGTCGACCTGGACACGGCGGTCGACACGGCCTTTGCGAAGCGCCCCGAACTCGCCGCCGCGCAGCGGCGCTTGGACCAGGGCGACATCCAGTTGAAATTCGCGAAGAACCAACGACTGCCGCAACTCGATGTCGATGTGAGCTACCGCACGGCGGGCACTCAGGGATTCCAGAATCCGAATCTCCTCAACACGTTCACCGGGCAGCCCGCACTTCCCGGGGTCATAAATCCGACGGGCCCCTTCCCCGACACATTCAACAGCTTCTACGCGACCGGAGGGCCGCAGGAGTTGCGCGCCATGGGGGTGGTCTCGATTCCCCTCGGCAACATCACCGCCCGCAAGAACGTCGGCATCGCGCGGATCGAGCTCCGCCAGGCGAACACACAGATCACCCAGCTCAAGCAGCAGATCATCGTGAACGTGCGCGCCGCGGCCCGCGGCATGCTCGCGTCTGCAGAGGGTGTCGAGGCGGCCGAACGCGGGCGCATCGCCGCCGAGGAGCAGCTGCGAGCCGAGAAGATCCGGCTCGAGCACGGCGAGTCGACCCCCTTCGACGTCCTCCAGCGCGAGAGCCAGCTCGTGACGGCCGAGAGCCAGAAGATCGCCGCCCTGCAGTCCTTCCGGAATTCCCAGGCGAACCTCGAACGTCAGCAGGGCACGATCCTCGACACCTGGAATGTGAAGATCGACACAGTCCGCGCGCTCGATTACGCCGATCCTGGGACGTCGCGTTACTGATCGCCATTCCGGATCGCAGGCGGGGAGAAACATGTCGCTGTTCGGCAAGAAGGATCGTGAAGAAACCGGGACCCGATCGACCGCGACGAGTGCCTCCGCCCAGCACTCGACGCCTTCGACGGACCGCGTTTCCGATCGCAGCAGCGCAGCACCGCCCGCCGAGGCAACGAGCCGGCGGACGGATCGGGACAATCCAATCCATCACAAAGGCGGCGTCAGGCCGCCCGACCAAGGGGGTTTCGTGGCCATCATCGGAAAGTCGATCGTCATCAAAGGTGAACTGAGCGGTGACGAGGATCTCGAGGTCGACGGCAGCGTCGAGGGTGACATCAAGCTGCCCAACCATGTCCTCAAGATCGGTGCGCACGGCAAGGTGAAGGCTTCCGTCGTCGCCAAGTGCGTGCAGATCGTGGGTCACGTCGCCGGCAACGTCACCGCCACCGAACGCATCGAGATCGAAGCGTCCGGCGTCGTCGAGGGCGATATCCGCGCCCCGCGCCTGCTCGTCCAGGAAGGCGCCGTCATCAACGGCGCGATCGAGATGACGGGCGGCAAGGCCGGCGCCGTGGCGCAGGGCGGCGCGAAGCCCCAGCCCGAGCCGGCTCGCAAGGTCGGTTGAGAGGCCGGGCGCGACGCACTGCAGGGGACGCTGTCGCGCGCACGACTCGGGCACGCCGAGGCTGCCGTGGGCGACTCGGTACGAGACGCGTGTCCGCATCGTGTCGACGTGGGGTCGCGTCAGGTTCGCTTCTCGCCCCAGTTCTCCATCCACAGCATGATCGGCGAAGCGATGAAGACCGTCGAGTAGGTACCCACGACGATTCCGATCAACATCGCGAACGAGAATGGACGGATCACTTCGCCACCGACCAGGAGGAGCGCCAGCACGGCGAGGAATGTCTCCCCCGACGTGAGAATCGTTCGCGACAGGGTCTCGTTCACACTCTGGTTGACCAGCTCGGTCAGATTGACCGATGAGTGCAAGTTGCGGGTCTCACGAATGCGGTCGTAGATGACGATCGTGTCATTCACGCTGTAGCCGAGAATCGCCAGCAGCGCGGCGAGGACCTGCAGGTTGAACTCCAGCCCCAGGATCACGAACACCCCGGCGGTCACGAGCAGATCGTGGAGCAGAGCGATCACCGCACCGGGCGCGTACTGCCAGCTGAACCGGATCGTCACGTAGATCAGGATCCCGATCATGCCGAGCACCAGCGCGAACAGCCCATCGGCCTGGAGCTCCCTCCCGACGCTCGGACCGACGTACTCGACCCGTTGGATCGTGACGTCGCCGATCCCCTCCGCGAGCGCCCTTTCGAGCTGTTCTACCCGATCCGACGGACTCGGCGCCGCATCGTCACCCGGGTCGCCGTCGTTCGACACGGACTCTTCGGCGCCCGCAAAACGGATCAGGAATTCCCGCGTGCCCTCGGTCCCGTAACGGACGACTGTGGGATCCTGGATCGCAGGCACGACGGACACGACTTCACGAATCTTCCCTTCGTCGACGATCACGCCTTCGGCGAAGCGAACCTGCACTTCGTTGCCGCCCGCGAAGTCGATGCCGACGCGGACACCGCGAATCGGAATCGCGAGCAGCGAAATCGCAATGAAGGCGAGCGAGAACGCCGTGGCGATCCATCGCTTGCCGAAGAAATCGATGTGGGTCCCGGGCGGGATCAGCTCGAAGAACACCGCTTCATCTCCCTAGATGGAAAGTCGCTGAACGGTGCGAGCACCGGGATAGATCTGGTAGAGCAATTGCGTGCCCGCCAATGCGGTGAACACGCTGGTCGCGATACCGATGCAGAGCGTCACCGCGAAGCCCTTGATCGGACCCGTACCGAACTGGAACAGGATCAAACCCGCGAGCAGCGTCGTGATGTTGGCGTCGAGGACCGTCCACGTGGCCTTGTTGAAACCCGTCGCGATCGCAGCGCGCGGGGTCTTGCCGACTCGCAGTTCTTCGCGGATGCGCTCGTAGATCAGCACGTTTGCGTCCACCGCCATGCCGATCGTCAGGACCAGGCCCGCGATGCCCGGCATGGTGAGTGTCGCCTTGAAGATCGACATGATGCCCACGATCATCAGGAGATTCACGATGAGCGTAATTCCGGCGTAGACACCGCTCAGCCGGTAATAGATGGCGGTGAACCCCAGCACCAGGACGAGGCCGAGGATGGAGGCCCGGATGCCGGCTTCGATCGAATCCTGCCCCAGCGCGGGACCCACCGTCCGCTCTTCCTCGATCACCACAGGGACGGAGAGCGAACCGGCTCGCAGGACCACCGCCAGGTCGGCGGCTTCCTGCGCGGAGAAACGTCCGGTGATCTGGCCACGCGATGAGATCCGGCTTCGGATCGACGGAGCGCTGTACACGTTCTCATCGAGAATCACCGCCAGCAGATTGCCGATGTTGGCCTCGGTGAGTTCACCGAAGATCCGGCCGCCCTCGGGATTGAAAGTGAAGTTCACCAGCGGCCGCTGCTGCTGATCGAAGCCGACCCTTGCGTCCTCCAGATAGTCGCCGGTGATGTCGGCCGCGTCGTTCACCAGATAGGCGGCCACGACGGCGTCGGATTCGGGATCCGTCTCGGTGACGATCTGCGTCTCGGGCGGCAGGCCATCGGGGTATTTGGCGCGCAGCCGCGCCTCGTCCTCGCCGCGGTCGCGCACGATCTTGAATTCGAGGAAGCCTGTCGACTTGAGCAGTTGCCTGGCGCGACCGCGGTCGATCTGGCCGCCCGGAATCTGCACCAGCACGCGGTCCGCGCCCTGGCGCGTGACCACCGAATCGGGGATGCCGCGGATCGGGTCGTCGATGCGGCGCCGCAGCACCTCGAGGACCTGCAGCATCGTGCGCTCGCGGATCTCCTGCGTCCACTCGTCGGTCAACGTGTAGCGGACTGCGCTTCCGTCGTTGCCGACTTCCCGCAGGACGCCCATGTCGCCCGCGGCACTGCGGACCTTGCTCAGATCGCCGTCCGGACCCGCCGCGATGACGAGGATCTGTTCCTCCACGACGATCGGTCCGCTGACGATGCCTTCATCGGTGAGGACCTCACGCAGGTTGCCTTCGAGGAACGTCAGTTCGCGGGTGATCGCATCGTCGATCGCCACGCCGATCACCCAGTGGATGCCTCCCTGGAGATCGAGACCGAGACGCAGGCCCTCATTGGGCCAGAACCCACTCTCGATCCGTTCTTCCTTGGGGACAAAGTTCGCCACCGTCAGGTAACCGAAGAGCAGGACCAGCGCCAAGCCCGTGCCCACCCGCCAACGCAGACCGCTCACGAGGCCTCGCCTCCTTCCTTCTTGTCCTTGTCCTTCTCTTTCTCGGCGCCCGCCTTCACGACGCTGCCGAGACCGCTGCGCGCCACCTCGACTTCGACCTTGAGGCCACCCTTCACCCGCGCGATCTCGACGGTGACGCTGTCGTCCGAAACGCCGGTGATCACCCCGTGGATCCCGCCATTCGTGATGACACGGTCTCCCTTGGCGGCTGCCTTTATGGCTTCCTCGCGTGCGCGCTGTTGCTTCTGCTGAGGACGCATCACCAGCAGATAGAAGATCGCGAAGATCAGACCCATCATGAGAAAGAAGCTCATGTCGGGTCCGCCGGATGCGCCCTCGGCCTGCAACAGGATCGTCGACGGAATCCCTCTCATCGTCGACCTCGTATTTTCAACTGCACCCGTGGCTCCTCTCGCTGATCACGCTCGTGCTCGGTCATCGTCTCGATCCGTCGAACCCTCGCGAGGCCCCGCGAGACCCGAATCGACGGCGCAAGGGTCCGGATCCTGCGGCTCATCGCGCGGCTGAATCGTGCAGGGCGACGGTCCGGCTTCCCTGCCAACGTCCAAGTGTCGTACCCGGGTAGAACTTCTGGAGGATCTCGCGGTACGTCGCCCCGCGATCGGCCAGACTCCGCGCCGCCCATTGACTCATTCCGACGCCGTGTCCGCGTCCCGATCCGACGAACACGAATCCGTCCGAACTCGGCTGCACTTGAAAGAGAGTGCTGCGGAGTGTGGACTCGCCGAGGGCCGACCGGATCTCGCGCCCCGACAAACGGACATCCCCCTGCTCGCCGCGGAATCGGATCCAGCGCACCCGACCACTTTCACTCCGATCCTCGACCACCGCGCCGGAGATCACCCCGATCGGAAAGCCAGCGGCCTTCAGAGCCCGGCCCAGTGTGGAACGCGAGATCCCCGCGCGCCAGTAGGTATCGGGTGAATCCTCCTCGTCGGTCACGTCCACGCTGACGAGATAACTGAGCGATTCGCCCCAGACCTCGCTCGCACTGGCCGTGCGTCCTCCAGAGGCCGAGTGGAATGCGGCGAGGATTGGCTGGCCCGAACGCGTCAGGATCTCGCAGCGCGTGTCCCGGACGGCGCGTCGGGCAGGCTCGTCGGTGTCGAGGCCGGCGTAGACCTGGCTGCGGGTTCCCGCTTCCACGTCCCAGCCGCGGCCCCGACTTGCGTCGGTGGAACTCTGGTGGATCACATAGGTACGACTGGCGACCGCCTGTGCGCGCAATGCATCGCCCGCCCAGTCCGTCGGCATCTCGCCCCCGATCGCGCCCGCGACGTACTGCTCGAGCGGCACTTCATTCACCAGCATCAGGACTCCGGCGTCGAGGAAGGCCTCGAGACTTCCCGTGACGCGCAGGCCTCCCACTCTCGCCGTCCCGATCGATCCCGAACTCCAGCGCGCGCGGACCGGCCCCGCATCGACCTGGACACCCCGTCCGACGCGCCGGATGGTTCGCTGCCGACCATCCGTCTGCACCCGGATCGGGTCGCGACTCTGCGCGACCAGCACGCGGATGGAGGTCTCGCAGCCGGCGTGTCCGATCGCCGGCACGAGCGCGAGCGTCCCCAGGGTGCACAGCACCGCGAGGCCGATCTTTCCCCCCGCGAGAATGGCCTCCATCGCGTGCTGGGATATCGCACGAAGTCCCCGTGCGGTCAAGACTTTTCGGTTCTCGACGCGCGCTGCACGCGCACTGGGCACCGGCGATCTCTACAGATCGGCCCGGATCGCTTCCGCCCGGTCGGTCCGCTCCCACGGAAAGCCGACGTCCTCGCGGCCGAAATGCCCGTGATACGACGTGGGTCGGTAGATCGGTCGTCGCAGGTCGAGCGCCTCTCCGATGCCTCGCGGCGTCAAGTCGAAGTGCTTGCGGACGATCTGCTCGAGTCGGTGCATGTCGAGCGTGCTGGTCCCGAACGTGTCGACCCGGATCGAGACCGGCTCGGCAACGCCGATCGCGTAGGCGAGCTGCACCTCGCAGCGGCGCGCTGCCCCGGCGGCCACCAGATTCTTGGCCACGTAGCGGGCCGCGTAGGCGGCGCTGCGGTCGACCTTCGACGGGTCCTTGCCCGAGAATGCACCGCCGCCGTGACGGCCCATGCCGCCATAGGTGTCGACGATGATCTTGCGTCCCGTCAGGCCGGCGTCACCCATCGGTCCACCCACCACGAATCGGCCAGTCGGGTTGACGTGATAGATCGTGTCGTCATCCAGCAGATGCGAGGGAATCGTCGCCTGGATGATTCGCTCGATGACGTCTGCCCGCAGCTTGTCGTAGCTGACATCCGGCGAGTGCTGGGTCGACAGGACCACCGCTTCGACGCGACTCGGGGAGCCGTCGTCCGCATACTGGACCGTCACCTGACTCTTGGCGTCCGGCCGCAGATAGTCGAGCTCGCCGGACTCGAAGCAGCCGCGATGCGCTTCGATCAGTCGATGCGCGTAGCGGATCGGCGCAGGCATCAATTCCGGCGTCTCGTCGCACGCGTAGCCGAACATCATTCCCTGATCGCCCGCGCCCTGCTCCTTGTGGAGCCCCTCCCCTTCGCTGACTCCCTGCGAGATGTCGGGGGACTGCTTTCCGAGAGCAACCATGACGCCGCAGGTCGATGCATCGAATCCCATGTCCGAACTCGTGTAGCCGATGTCGTGCACCACGTTTCGCACGAGGATCGGGATGTCGACCTGCGCCTTGGTGGTCACCTCGCCGCACACCAGGATCAGACCCGTGGTCGTCGCCGTCTCGCAGGCCACCCGTGAAGCAGGGTCCTGGGCGAGGAACGCATCCAGGATCGTGTCCGAGATCTGGTCGCACATCTTGTCGGGATGCCCCATCGATACCGACTCGGACGTGAAGAACGAACGGGTTGCCATGTTGAGCGTCTCCTGGCGCCCCCTCATGAGGTGGGCGGACTCGATTTGTCTTCGATTGCCATCGCGGCCCGTGAGGGCACGCGCACTGCCTGCCGGATGGACTCGGCGGCTGCCCTCGGACCGACCTCGGGGCAGCGGGCCCGGCAGATTAGGCAAGGGCTTGCGACGCTGAAACCCCTGTCTCGGCAGGTCGCCGGTCCGCAGGGACCGCCCGCCGATCATCAGGGGTGTTCGGTGCTCTCCAGCAGGGCACCGAGCTCGCGCACCGCATCGGCGGCGTCGCTGCCCGTCGCACGGATCCGTAGGGCCGTACCCGGCCCCGCCGCCAGCGAAAGGATGGACAGCACGCTGCAACCGTTCACCCATTCGTCACCGCGACCGACGCTGACCTCGCAGCTGTACTTGCCGGCGAGTGCAGCGAAACGGCCGGCTGGCCGGGCATGCAGGCCGAGCTCGCCGCGGACGGTGAATTCCGCCTCGACGGTCGGCATCGGGCTCACGAGCCGGCTCCTGGCAGGATCTGGCTCGCCACCGTGATGTTGCGCTGGCCATACTCCTTGATGAAGACGGCGAGTTCGCCGAGCTTCTTGGACTCGCGCAGTGTGGCGAGCTTGATCAGCATCGGCAGGTTGATGCCCGTCACGACCTCGATCGGGTGTTCCTCGAGGAAGGACAACGCGATGTTCGACGGCGTGCCCCCGAACATGTCGGTCAGGATCAGCACGCCTTCGCCTCGATTGGCGGCCCGGATCGCCACGACGATCTTCTCTCGCAACTCGTCGACGGGGAGACTCGGGTCGAGAGGCACGCAACCGAACTGCGGTGCGTCCGGCACGATCCGCTTCAAGGCCTGCAGGAACTCGTCGCCGAGCCCGTAGTGGGTCACGATCACGACGCCCACACTCACGGCGAACGCTCCACGTCGCGGTGGACCAGATTGACCTCGCGCCCCTGTCCGATCAGCCAATCCGACAGGGATTCCGCCACAGCGACGGAGCGATGCCGTCCACCCGTGCAACCGATTCCGATCGTCACGTACGCCTTTCCTTCGCGGTCGTATTGCGGCATCACATAACCGAGGAAGTCGCGTATCCGATCCACCAGGGCGGTGCCCCGCTCGGACTCGACCACATAGCGGGCCACCGACTCGTCCTGACCCGTGCGTGGTCGCAGTTCGGGCTCGAAGTACGGATTGGGAAGAAACCGCATGTCGAACAGCAACTCGACGGATTGCGGCGTACCGTAGCGAAAGCCGAACGAAACGAGGTTGATCACCGTGCGACGCGCCTCGCCGCTCACGTGGGCGATGATGGCGGACTTGAGCTGGTGCACGTTGAGGGATGTGGTGTCGATCCGCGCATCGGCGAGGCTCGCCACATCGACGAGCAGCTTGCGTTCACGCTCGATCCCGGCCTCGACGCTGCCCTCTGGCGAGAGGGGATGGACGCGGCGAGTTTCGCGGTAGCGTGACTCGAGCATCTCGTTCGAGCAGTCGAGGAACACCACTTCGACCCGGGCACCCTCTTTGCGAAGGCGTTTCACTACGCCAGGCAGACTGCTGAGAAAAGGCTGCTCACGGGTGTCGACCGCCAGCGCGATCTTCTCGACCGGAGGTGTCGATTGACGACACAACTGCAGGAACTGCTGCACGAGCTGCGCCGGTAGATTGTCGACGCAGTAGAAACCGAGATCCTCGAGCGCCGCCATGGCGGTGCTCTTGCCGCTGCCCGAAAGGCCGGCGACGAAGATGAGCTGCGGGTCGCCCACTTCCGCCGTCACTCTCCCATCTCCTGTCCGGACGTCGATCCGCCCAAAGTCCGACCGCGGAGCAACGTGTCGAGCCGCCTCGCGGCGTTGATGCCGGTGGCGCGCTGTCGATGATCGCGCACGGCCACCTCGACGAGGGTCGCCATGCTCCTCGCGGGACGGACCGGCAACGTCAACAGGGGAATCGCCACGCCGGACAGAACCACGCGCCGTCGATCGAGCCCGATCCGCTCGTAGTCGCCGTCGTCCCGCCAGGACTCGAGGTCGCAGACCAGATCGACTCGGCGCTCGACTCGGACGGAATCATCGCCGTACAGCTCCGGGATGTAGAGCAACCCGATGCCGCGGATCTCCATGTAGTGGCGGATCAGTTCCGGCGCGCGTCCGATCAACTCGGCGCCGGAGTCGGTGGTGCGACAGAACAGTCGCACCACGTCGTCCGCCACGAGTCGGTGACCCCGCTGGACCAGTTCGAGCGCGCACTCGCTCTTGCCTACTCCGCTCGGACCTCGGAGCAACACACCGACATCCAGCGCTTCGACCAGAGCACCGTGCACCTGGAACTCCACTCTGGCTCCTGGTCCGGCAGCGCCTGCAGACCGGCGGGATATTGGCGGGCTACCGGCTGAGTACCGGTTTGGTACCGGCGTGGTGCGCCGGACTTCTCAGCGGGGATCAGAACTTCGCGTCCTCGGCCTCGATGGCAGCGAACACGGCGTCGAGCGATTCGGCGTTGATGAGCTTCTGCCGGAAGGCCGGGTCACGGAAGAAACGCGAGATGCGCGCCAGCGCCTTCAGGTGCGCGCCACCGGAATGCTCGGGCACAACGAGCAGAAAGAACAGGTGAGTCGGCTGGCCATCGATCGAGTCGAAGTCGAGGCCCTTTCGACAGCGCGCAAACGAGGCCACCAAGTCGCCGAGGCCGGGCATCTTGCCGTGTGGAATCGCGACGCCCTCGCCGATGCCGGTGCTCTGCAGCGCCTCTCGTTCGATGAGGACCCCGAGGAGACGATTGGTGTCCAGGGACGGAACGGACTTCGCGAGCGCCCGCGCCATCTCCTCCAGCAACAGTTCCTTGGAGTCGGATTCCACGTCCAGGATCACCGCGTCCCGGACGAGGATGTCCATGATCTTCATCGCAGCTCCTCGATCGGCGGGCGGAATCTATCCCACTCCCGATAGGGTCGCCCCTGATCGGCCGACGGAACCCTGGGTCGGCGGCAAGGGGTCGGCGCGAAGCGGATGGCTGCCCGCGAAAGTCCGACGGAACCCGGACCTCGCCAGTCTATTCGACCTCGCGCCGCTGGGTCGACGACAGGATGTTCATCGCCTCGCGGTACTTCGTGACGGTTCGTCGGGCGATATCGATGTTGGCCGACTTCAGCAGCTCTGCGATGCGCTGGTCTGACATCGGCCGGCTCGTGTCCTCTTCCGCGATGAGTTTCCGGATCTTCTCCTTCACGCTCTCGGCCGCCACGGATTCTCCCTCGAAGCGCTTGATCGACGCATTGAAGAAGTACTTCAGCTCGTAGATCCCCTGGGGAGTGTGCACGTACTTGTTCGTCGTGACGCGGCTGACCGTCGACTCGTGCATCCCGATGTCGTCGGCGACGTCCCGCAGATTCAAAGGCTTCAGGAACGCGATCCCCTTCTCGAAGAAGTCGCGTTGATGCTCGATGATGCTCTGCATCACCTTGTAGATCGTGCGCTGCCGCTGGTGGATGGACTTGATCAGCCACATCGCCGAGCGGACCCTGTCCTGCACGTAGATCTTCGTGTCCTTGGCGTTCTCGACCACCTGGCCACGCTTCAACACATCTTTGTATACGTTGCTGACCCGCAGCTTCGGTAGACCATCCTCGTTTAGCAACACGTGGAAATCGTCGCCTAGCTTGTGCACATATATGTCCGGAGTGATGTAGACGGGATCCTGACCTCCGAACGCACGCCCGGGACGTGGCTCGAGGGATCCGATGACCCGTGCCGCGACGGCGATGTCGTGCTGCGTGACCTCCAACAGTCGCGCCAGCGACCGGAAGTCCTTCTTCTGCAGCATGTCGATGTGCTTGTCGACCATCGTGACGACCAGCGGATCGCCGATCTTCAGGGCCGCGATCTGCAGCAGCAGGCACTCGCGGAGATCGCGTGCGGCCACGCCCGGCGGATCGAACTGCTGCACACGGGCAAGCACCGCTTCGACGACTTCGACCGTGACGTGTGCCTGACGGGCGATCTCCTCGACGGTCGATCCCAGGTAGCCCCGATCATCGATGTTTCCGATGATCCAGCGTGCGACCGCGACGTCCTCGGCGTCGAAGTCCGCGAGCTGAAGTTGCCAATCGAGATGTTCGGCAAGCGTCTCCCGACGCGTCAGCGTTGCTTCGAGACTGCGTCGCTCGTCATCGTCTCCGCCGACACGGGATTCGAGACCGGTCTGCGGATGCGAGTCCATGTAGTCGTCCCACTCGACATCCGCGATCTTCTCGGCGTCGGTCGGCTCTTCGACGGTCTGGGTCTCGGGTGCCGGCGCAGGCGCTTCGCTGGCCGCGAAATCCGTCAGTTCGAGCGAGGTCGAGTCCGCCAGATCTCCGGGATCTTCGCCGGTCGCATCGGTCGAGTCGGACGATTCGTCGGACTGCGACTCGGTCCCGTCTTCACCCGGGCTTCGATCCGAGAGTTCGTCGGGGGTCTGCTCCTCCCGCTCGTCCTCTTCGAGACAGGGATTCTCCTGCATCTCCTGCTCGACCAGATTGACCAGCTCGAGCTGATTCAACTGCAGCAGTTTGATCGCCATCTGCAGCTGGGGGGTCATCACCAGTTGCTGCGAGATCCGGAGCTGTTGCTTGAGTTCGATTGCCATGTGGATTCTTGGGGGAGGCCGGGGTTCCAGCTTCCTAGCGTCTCCCGTTGCGTCCCGTCATTGTCCCTGCTCGAGCCATGATCTCACACAGTGACCGACGATCGTCCACTGTTATCGGTCTGTGCATTGCTTCGTCGTACCACTGACCTCAAGCGAGTCTGAAGTTCTCGCCCAGATACGCTTCACGAACACGCGGATCAGCCGCAATTTCGTCCGGCGTCCCATGCTTCATTATGGCACCGTCTTTGATGATGTACGCCCGATCGCAGATCGAGAGGGTTTCCCGAACGTTGTGATCCGTGATCATCACTCCGATTTTCCGGGCCCGCAGCATGCGTACGATGTTCTGGGCATCGGTCACGGCGATCGGATCGATTCCTGCGAAGGGTTCATCGAGCAGGATGAACGCGGGCTCGAGGACCAACGCACGCGTGATCTCGAGGCGTCGGCGTTCGCCACCCGACAGCGAATCCGCCCGTCGCCCCGCCTTGTCGGCGAGTCCGAGTTCGGAGAGCAAACTTTCGAGCCGCGCACGTCGCGCGGGGCGCGAGGGCTCCACGGTCTCGAGGATTGCTTCGATGTTCTCCGCCACCGAGAGGCGACGGAAGATGGAGTTTTCCTGCGGAAGATAGGTGATCCCGAGCCTTGCGCGACGGAACATCGGCAGATCGGTGACGTCGCGCTCCCCCAGCAGCACCCGACCCCGGGTCGGTCGCAGGCTTCCGGCCAACATGTTGAAGATCGTCGTCTTCCCGGCACCGTTGGGTCCGAGCAGGCCGACCACCTCGCCCCGCGTCACGCTCACGTCGACGCGCGAGACCGCCTCCTTGCTGCCGAATCGCCGCGTGAGGCCAGCTCCCTGGAGTTCACGAACTTCCTTCACGGGAGTTCGTCCGCTGCAGGGGATTCGGCGACACAATCGCCCGCCGGCTGACGAGGCGCGATGACGACGCGAGCCGCGCCGATCACGCGGACCCGATTCGACGTCAGATCGAACTCGATCGATTCGCCCGCAACGACATCGCATCCCTGGACGAGTTTCGCCTGCCCACGACAGACGAGACGATCCTGCTCACGCGAATATTCGGCTTCGGCGCAGTGGGCCCGTTGTCCCGGCTGATCGACCTGAACCCCCCCGCGAGCGATCAGTCGGCTCGGTTCGGCCTCCTGCGGGGGGTAGTAGGCCTCCAGGTGATCCGCACGCATCTCGAGAACGCCCTGGTGGACACGAACATCTCCCACGAACGTCAACAGGCGTCCCTGGTCCGGCAATGTCTCGAGTTCCAGGGACTCGGACTCGATCGTGAGATCCTGCGCGGCATCAGCGTCACCCTGCAATCGAAGCAGCGATCGAAGATCCCGAGGCGTGGCGGCCTGAAGAGTCTTGTCCCCGTCGACCCCAGACGTCGGCGGGTCCGCACGTGTGAGCCCGCCCGCGAGCAGCGTGCAGGCAACACCGACCAGCGAGAACGCAGCCCGCCAGCGCATCAAGGTTTGCCACGCCGACGCATCGAGGCTCCAGGCGACAGGTACAGTCGACGCGTCGCCACGTCGTAGCGCATTCCGCCGCCACGGTACTCGGCGCCCGCGTCGGTGATTTCGACCGGTGCGGATGTGCTCAGCACGCGCTGCGCGCCATCGAACTCGAGCCAGTCGGTCACGAAGCGGCGGCCCCCGGCGTCGATACCGTCGACAGTTCCGTCGAGCCGGAAGCTCTCCGAACCCACCACGAATCGCGCCGCCGCGCAGCGAATCGTCAGATCGACCCGCTCACTCTCATCGCTGAAGCGGATCGTGACTCCGTCGAGATGGGCGATTTCGCCACCCGCTTCGAATCGCGCCCGCTCGGCCCTCACCACAAACTGCCGCCCGGTCTGCTCGGTCGACACGAACGTCATCCCGGAGACCCGGATCTCGTCGCGAACTCGCTCGGCGGATGCGTCCAAGGGCGACAACAGCGCCAGGGCCCCGATCAGCGACAGACACAGATTCCCGAACGTCGACCCGGAATCCCGATGCAGTCTCGCGGGCGTGGACACGAACGGACGGATGCTCAGTCGGTGCGGCCGAACAGGCTCCTGAACGGTTCGTGTGAGCCGACCCAGAAGGCGGGCCTGAGCAGCAAGTAGTCGTAGACCACGCCGATCGGGTGCAGCGCGTAGGCGGCGATCCGAAGCGGATGACCGGCGTTGGAGGGTTCGTACTCGTTGGCCTGTGCGCTGCTCGTCACGAGGATCATCGCGATCGCGCATCCGATTCCGACCCGGATCGACCGCACGTCGATCCTTCGATCCCCGGCGCTGCCTGCCGTCAACCGCATGATTGCACCTCGCATCGACTCGCTTCGGCGCTCGACCGGGCTTCGAAACGGCCCGCATGTCCCCGAGCGTAGCCTCTCCATCGGCTGGTCGCCCGACGGACCGGAGGACACGCGCCGCCAGAACCGGCGACTCGTCACACGCCAGGTCGAGAGCATCGCGAGCAGCTTCAGGTGTTCGCCGTCCACGCGGCAGCTCCGATCGATCGCGCGCGCGACCCTCGCGAGGAGGTCACCCCGGCTCCGTGTCCTGTGCGTGGCCCTGCGGCTCGGCCGGTCGACACGCGAGGGCGCAGGGCGAGCTTCGCTCCGATGCGCCGGGGCGGATCCTTCTGAATGCGGGCCTCGTTGTTGGCGCGTCGAACACGCGGCAGCGGCAATACCGGAATCGAAGGCCCGGCCCGACGACGGCCAGATTCAAGGCGCCGAGACGATCCGGACGCAGGCCGGATCTCCAAACCTCCGGGTTGAAAGAGCAGCCAGGGGTTTTTCGTGTCCGATGACGAGCACCGAACCCAGAGGCATCCGGCTTCCCTGCCCCTCGGGCAGATTCAGCTTTCGAATACGCGGATCGACTTCGATCGTCGGTTCGATCCTGTGACGCCGAACTTGTAGCTTTCCGTTCGCTCAGGCCGACGACTTATAACCCTCACGGGCCACTTTTTTGGAACTCAGTTCGCCAACAGCCGACTTTCTTCTCGCTGACTCAAATCTTTCCGATAGAATACTTGGGGTGGAGCAGATTCGATCGGACGATATAAGATCTTGGACCGCATCTTCGATCAGTATCATGGAATCTCTTCCAGAATCGACCCATCTGTCCATCAAGTCTGCAATGGAGATGACCCAATGACCTCGAAGATTCCCTCCGGAGCGGAGAAACTGATCCAGTGCCTCGAACGAGAGGGTGTCGAGTACATCTTCGGACTCTCCGGAGGGGCTGCCATCCCGATCTTCGACGCGCTCGTCGATTCGTCGATCAAATTGATCCTCGTCCGCCACGAACAGGGCGCCGCCCACATGGCGGACGGCTACGCGCGAGCGACGGGCAGGCCTGGAGTGGTCCTCGTGACGTCGGGCCCCGGCGCCACCAATACCGTCACCGGGCTCCTGACCGCCCACATGGATTCGGTCCCGATCATCGTGATCACCGGGCAGTGCATCCAGTCCATGTTGGGAAAGGACGGTTTCCAGGAGGCCGACGTCACCGGCATCACATACGCGGTGGTCAAGCACAGCTACCTGGTCCGGAACGGCGCCGATATCCCGCGCGTCACCCGCGCCGCATTCCACATCGCGACCACGGGGCGCCCCGGGCCGGTGCTGATCGATATCCCGAAAGATGTCAGTCAGGGACCGTGCGACGCCCCGTTCGTCGACGATGTCGTTCTCGAGGGATACCGAATTCCCGGGCGCGGGGACGCGAGGTCGATCGCCGATGCGGCCGCCCGGCTGTCCGTGGCTCGGCGACCCGTGCTGCTGACCGGCCACGGGGCAGTCATCGCAGACGCTGGCAAGGCGATCACCCAGCTCGCCGAGAAGCTTCGCATTCCCGTCGTCACCACCCTGCTCGGAAAGGGCGCGGTGGATGAGAACCACCCGCTGCATCTCGGCATGCTCGGGATGCACGGCACCGCCTACGCGAACAAAGCCATCGTCGACGCCGACCTCGTCATGTCGATCGGTTCGCGCTGGGATGACCGCATCGTCGGCAAGGTGGACGAGTTCTGTCTCGATGCGACCAAGATCCACATCGACATCGATCCTGCCGAGTTCAACAAGATGGTCGCGTGCGATGTCTACATCAACGGTGACGCGCGCCTGGTCGTCGAGGATCTGCTGCCACTCGTCCGGCCCGCTGGCACTGAGGCGTGGCTCGAGCAGTGCGAAGTGTGGCGGAACCGCTATCCGCTCAAGTACCCGAAGCAAGGCGGACTGCGCGCGCAGCATGTGCTCGACCGCTTGAATGCGGTGACACATAGTTCGGCGATCGTCAGCACGGATGTGGGCCAGCATCAGATGTGGGCCGCGCAATTCTGCAAGACCACGGGCAACCGCAACTGGCTCAGTTCGGGCGGCGCCGGAACGATGGGCTTCGGCTTTCCCGCTGCGATCGGAGCGGCCTTCGGCCGTCCGGGTCAGCCGGTCTGGGCGGTCGTCGGAGACGGCGGCTTCCAGATGACCCAGGCCGAACTCGCCACCGCGGCGATCCACAAGCTGAACGTCAAGTGCCTCATCATCAACAACAACTTCCTGGGAATGGTCCGACAGTGGCAGGAACTCTTCTTCGATAATCGCCTCTCGGGCGTGGATCTCGAAGGCAATCCCGACTTCGTCAAACTCGCCCAGGCCTACGGGGTGAAGGCGTACCGGATCCGCCGCCCGGCCGACGTCGACCGCATTCTCCAACAAGCCCACGCCTACACGAAGGGCCCCTGCGTGGTCGTCGCGGAGGTCGTGAAGGAGGACAACGTCTTCCCGATGATCCCGGCCGGTGCACCGCTCAGCCACATGATCATCGAGAAGCCCAAAGAGAAGCTCGAGAAGCCGACAGGCAGCACTTGACGTTCCGCCTGTGATCCATCGACCCGAACCACCAAGCACCGATCGTCCAGTTCGAGGAATCCCTCCCGATGCCCGCAAAAGTCGTCCACATTCTCCCTCCCCGTCTCGCAGTCGCGCCCTCCCACACGATCTCGCTTTTCGTCAAGGATGAGCCCGGTGTCCTCGTGCGCGTCGCCATGGTGTTCTCGCGACGCGGCTACAACATCGAGAGCCTCGTCGTGAGCCCGGCCGCACAGGCCGGGTTCTCGCGCATGACGATCACATGTTCGGGCGACGACTCGATCCTCGAACAGATGATCAAGCAGCTCGACAAACTCGTGGATGTCGTGCGCGCGATCGATCACACCAACGATGACGCGTACGAGACGGAGATCGCGCTGATCAAGTTGCGCTGCGACGCGAACGATCGCTCCGAGATCCTCCAGATCGCGGAGCACTTCGGCGCCAAGGTCGTCGACTACGGGCTCGAGAGTGTGATGCTCCGGGTCTACGGCGGCAGCGACAAGCTAGATGCGATGCGCGCGCTCCTCGAGGCCTATCGCATCGAGGAGATCGTGCGGTCGGGCAAGATCCTGATGGCTCGCGGCATCCAGACGACGTGATCCGTCACCGCCGGCGCGGATGCGACTTCAGGCGCCGTCGCGAGGCCGGGACTTCCGCAGTCCGAAATCCGGCGGGAGATTGAGGATCTCGTTGGGGAACGATTCGACGAGGAACTCCACGACGTCACGCACCGAGATCACGGCGACCGGACAACCGCGCAGGTTCACCACGGGCACGTGTCGGAAGCCACCGACCGACATCATGTTGAGTACCCACGCCACGCGGGCATCTGCCTGGAGGAATTCGGGATCCCGGCTCATGACGTCCGCCAGCGGAGTTTCGGCGGGATTGCGACCCCGATTGATCACGCGCAGCAGGATGTCGCGTTCGGTGAAGATCCCCGTCAGCGGCGAATTGAACGTGCCGTCCTCGGTCACGAGCACACAGCCCCGATGCTCGGCCTGCATGGCCCGCATCGCGTCGCTGGTCGTCGTGTCGGCCGAAAATATCAGTGGCGAACGGGTGCTGAGTACGGTCACCGGCTCGCGCAACAGCTGAGCGTCGAAGGTCTTGGTCGTCCGCTGACCCGTCTCTTCGAAATAGGCTTCGTCATCGCCTCGGCCCAGCATCGCCATCTCCACTTCCCTGGTGAGATCTCCCATCGGGACTCCCTCCGGCGTATTCGATCGGGTTGCTCCGCCCTCCCCGTCTTTCCGGGTCGTGCTCGTCCCCGTCATGCGACCGCGATGGATGGAGATCGGGCAGGCGGGAAGTTGCGCGACACTCGAACAGGTCGACCGTTCGCGACAGTGTCCATCGCACCGTGCGGATTGCCAAGTGCAATCGCCCGACATCGAGTGGCCCCGAAGGGAGCAACTGCCTCGCAGACTCCCTTCGCTCGGCACCGCGGGCGGACTTCCACGGATGGGCGTGTCAGAATCGCGCTCCCGAGTGATTGCGCGAGACACACGATGCCCTTCGAACCTCTGCTGGAAGACGCCCGACGATACGCCGATCATCCGCGCGCCGAGCGCCCGGTCCGTCGCCGAAGTGTCGCTGCCCATGGAGTCGGGATCTCCGTCGCCGAGTGGGGTGACGAGAAGGCTCCCCCGATCCTGCTCGCCCATGGCGGCTTCGACTTCGCGGCCACGTTCAGCGTGTTCGCTCCTCTGCTCGCCCGTGCGGGGTACCGCGTGGTGTCCTTCGATCAACGCGGTCACGGCGATTCCGACCACACGGGCCTGTATTCGTGGGGAGCGGACCTGCGCGACACACTCGCGGTTCTGGACTCGCTGACGCGCGAACCGATTCCATTGATCGGGCACAGCAAGGGCGGGTCCCTCTTGACCCAGTTTGCCCAGGCCCACCCACATCGGGTCAGTCATCTCGTGAACATCGACGGCATGCCGTCACGCGGGCGACGCCCCGATGTCTCGGACCACGAGCGCTCGCGGCTGCTGGATCGCGAACTGCAGGGTTGGCTCGACCATCGACGCAGCACGGCCGATCGCCAGCGACGCGCCGGCACGCTCGAGGATCTAGCGCGCCGACGCGGACGCATGAACCCGCGACTCAGTCACGCGTGGCTCTGCTTCCTGGTCACCCAGGGCGCACGCCTCGACGAAGACGGCTGGCGCTGGAAGATCGATCCGTCGATGCGCTTCGGTGGCTTCGGCCCGTGGAATCCGAACTGGGAACTCCAGAGATTGCCCGGACTCTCCGCCCCGCTGCTCGGCATCCTCGCGATGATCCCCGAGGAGATGGGCTGGGAGACTCGCGAGAAGGACTTGATTCCCTATCTGCCCCGTCACGCACAGATCGTGACGTTCGAGCGATCCGGCCACTTCGTCCACATCGAGTTCCCGGACGAGGTCGCGCGCCTCGTGCTGGATTTCATCCGGTGAGCGGCGCACGGATGGTCGCGCTGACCCACGGCAAGCTGCGGCTCGCTCTGCACGTCCTGCATGCCGAAGGGAAAGGACACTCGCTTCTGCTGCTCCATGGTCTCGGTGAGCGTTCACCTGCGCGACTGCCCGAGCATTTTTCGAGCTGGCCCGGCCCGATATACGCGCTCGACTTCACGGGGCACGGCGCTTCCGAACTACCGGTCGGAGGCGGCTACACGGCCGAGATCCTGATGGGCGACGTCGATGCAGCGCTGGCCGAGATCGGACCCGCCACCGTGTGCGGCCGCGGGCTCGGGGCCTACGTGGCGCTGATGATCGCAGGGGGTCGACCCGCGGAAGTGCTCGGCGCGATCCTGTGCGACGGACCGGGCCTCGCCGGCGGCGGACCGCAGCCAAGCAGCCCACGCGTCATCCATCCCGATCCGCACTGGCTGGGAACACCCGATGCATTCGCGCTCGCGGAACTCTCGAGCGATCTCCGTCCGCCCGACTACGCGATGTCGTACGTCCGCCAGATCAATCGTCTCGGAAGGATCGATCGACCGATCGCCGTGTGTGCGATCCACCGACCCGATTGGCTCGCCGCCGTCTCGGCCGACGCCGACACCGAGACGACCACGCTCGAAGAAGCCCTGGCCGGATTCGCGCTGCCCCGCTGGCGCGCGACCGACACTGTCTGAGTGCGATTCGCGCCAGCTTCGCGCGCGTGATCTCGCGGCGACGGACTACTCGGGCAACGCGAAGGCGATCACCGCATCACCCGGCTCCGACCAACCGTGACCGCCGGCCGCGACGACGATGAACTGTCGCTCCTCCGGACCGAGCCGATACGTGGCGGGCGTCGAATTCGCGGTGAAGGGCAGGCGCGCACTCCAGACCTCCTCGCCGGTCTCGACGTCGAACGCACGCAGGTACTTGTCGGTCGTGGCCCCGATGAAGACCAGTCCACCCGCGGTCGCGATCGGCCCTCCGAGATTCGGTGATCCGACGGGCAACCAGATCGGAAACGGTGCCTGATCCCGGGTCGTCCCGAGCGGGACCTCCCACACGACTTCGCCGGAGCGCAGATCCACCGCGGTGAGGGTGCCCCACGGAGGTGCGATGCACGGAGCGCCGAAGTTCGAGAGCAGGCTCTTGCGTTCGACCGCATACGGCGTTCCGATCGCCGGATAGAGCTCGTCGGGATACACGACGCTGCCGGGTTCCAGACGATCGAACTCGTCGCGCGGCACGAGGCGCACGGCCATCGGCATGCGGTTCTGGTTCACGTACAAGCGGCCCCGCTCGGGATCGATCGCGACACCGCCCCAGTTGGCTCCGCCCGCCGATCCGGGGAACTGCAACGATCCCTGCAATGACGGCGGCGTGAAGATCCCCTGCGAGAGCAGGCCCGCGATGCGGTCGCGGCAGAATCCCTCGTCGATCGGCGTGAACCCCCATGCGTCGTCGGGCGTGATCACCATGGGCTGCAGCGGGCGGGGATGAGTGGGAAACGGTTGGGTGGCCGACAACTGCTCGCCCGGCACGGCGCCCGTCTGCGGCACGGCTCGCTCCTCGACGGGATACAGCGGCTCGCCTGTCTCGCGATCGAGCAGGAAGACGTGGCCCATCTTGGTCGCCTGGGCGACGGCCGGCCGGCCACCCCCCACCCCGTCGGCTTCGAACAGAGCGGGCTGCGACGCGACGTCGTAATCCCAGACGTCGTGGTGGACCGTCTGGAAATGCCATGCCAGCTTCCCGGTTCGCGCGTCGAGGGCCACGGTCGACGAGCCATAGAAGTCGCGGCCCTCGCGGCCCGCCGCATAGCTGTCCGTCGCGGGATTGCCCGTCGGCACGAAGACCAGCCCGCGCGCTTCGTCGCCCGACATCGGCGCCCAGACGTTCGGGGTGCCCGCGGCGTAGCGGGCGTCGCCGTCCGATTCGTCCGTCGGCCAGGTCGGTGGAACGGGATCCCAGGCCCAGCGGAGTTCGCCGGTGACCAGATCGAACGCGCGCACCACTCCACTCGGTGCATCCGTGCGCAGTTGATCCGCGACCAGGGCGCCGATCACGACCACGTCGCCGATCACCAGTGGCGGTGACGTCGGGTAGTACTCCCAGGGCTCGGCGCTTCCGATGCCCTCGCGCAGCGCCACGCGCCCGGCGCGACCGAATCCCGCGCAGAGTTCTCCGGTCCTGGCATCGAGCGCGATCAGTTCCGAGTCGCGAGTCCCCGTGAAGATGCGCGTCGCACAGGCACCGTCCGCATCGTCACCGGATCCCGGCCAGTGCGCGACACCACGACAGGTCAGCGGATACGGACCCTCCCCGCGCCGCGCGCGAAGTCCAGGATCGAAGGTCCAGAGTTCGCGGCCGGTTGCGGGGTCGAGGGCGATGACCCGTGCCAACCCGGTGCAGAAATACATCCGCCCATCGGCGATGATCGGTGTCGCCTGGAAGGACGTGCGGGCGGAGTCCCCGCTTCCATCCGAGAAGTCACCATGACGGTACTGCCAGGCGACTTCCAGTCGATCGACGTTGTCGCGCGTGATCTGGTCGAGGGGCGAATACTTGAGCCCGCCCTTCGTTCCGCCGTACTCGGGCCATTCCGCGATCGGCCCGCTTCGATCGAGCTCGAACGCCGGTCCACAGGCCAGCACGCAAGACCAGATCCATACCGACACGCACGCGCGACCGATCGGGCCAGTCCGCGAACGAATGTTGCGCATGCCGCGAATCGTACCGCGAGCCTCACGCGAAGCCGCCCGCTCGTTTCATCAGGCGCGCGGAAGTCGACCGCTCCCTCCGCCACGCTGCACCATCAGCGCCCACCACAGATCCATCCGGAGCCGCTCCTGGAACTCGGGGTCGGCCCGGTGCGGGAGCCGCTCGCAGCTCAAGAACTCGTGCAGTTCTGCGAGATCGGCGGGCGTCCACTCCTGCTCGCCGAGCAGCGCAGTCGCCGCGGCGATGTCGGAGTCACTCGGCCGGCGAGACCGACGCCGGGACAGGAACCCATCCGGCCGGTGGTGCGGCAGGTGATCGCTCGGACGTCGTCGACTCACTCGAGCGGCATCCCCCCGCCGAGTTCGGCGGTCTCGACCATCATCCGCTTGATGCGATACAGGCTCGAGCGCACGGCGTCGTTCGAGCGATGGGTGCGTCGCGCGATCTGCGGAATCGTCAGGTTCTCGAGATGTCGCATCTCGAAGATGCGCCGCTGCCAGTCGGCCACCGAGTCCAGCTGGGACCGGATCGATTCGGCATAGCGCTGCATGTTCAATTCTTCGTCGGGCGAACCATCACCGAAGGAGCGGGCCGGTGCGAGATGCAGCGGGTCGACGGTCTCGAACTTCTCCCGCTGTGTGCGGTCCCGTCGGATCGAATTGTTGGCGAGGTTCTTCGCGATGCCGAAGATCCAGGACAGCAGCGACGCCTGTCCACGATAGTTGTCGATCGAGCGGAAGACCGAGACGAAGGTCTCCTGGGCGATCTCCTCGGCATCCGAGTGGCTTCGAACGCGGGCGTGGACAAAGGAATAGATGCGCGGGAAATAGCGCTGGTACAGCACATTGAAGTGCGGCTCACTCGACGCGCGGATGCCCTCGAGCAGTTCCTGATCGCTCTGTTCGCAGAGCGGCACGGGCGAGTTCGCAGCCGAACAAGCATCGCCCCCCCCGGACGGCCGCGTCCGGATTGCGGTCGGGTCCTGCCCGTGGGCAGGATCTCGATCGGGAGCTTCGGAATTCACGTCGTGGCGCTGGGACAACGCGTGTCTCTCCTCGCGTCATCCCCATCCCAGGAGCCGGGGCTTTCGCCCTGGCTAAAGGATGAGTGGCCGCCGCGCGGAACACGTGGCGCACTCAATTTCGCCGAAGCTCCGAATTCCCCGACGGGCTCCGGCAGGATCCCGGCAACTGCTCGATAGAATCCTCGAAACACCGGGTATCTCGCAACGGATCGCGCGAGCTATGGTGCCGCCACTCCGGGCAGCCGGTGACGTCTGCAGGCGATCCCTTCCGCCCGGCAGGCCCCGTCCAGAGCGACCCACCGAGGTTCCATCCCCTTTGTCGATTGCATTCCGAACCCTGGCTGCCCTGGCGCTCGCCCTGATCGCGATTTCCGGGAGTGGCCGCGCATTCGCGTTCGAAGATTGGCAGACGTTCGTCCCGGTCGATTCGCGATTCCAGCTCGAGATGCCCGCGGCACCTACGATCCAGAGCAAAGAGCGTGGCTTCCCGCCCTTCGACTTCGTCAGCACCGTCTACACGGCCCGGATCGGCGACGACGCGTTCGGCCTGAATCACACCGACCTGCCGCGCGTCGCGTTCTACTTCAAGTCCGAGGCGAGCATCTTCGACGGTGCCCGCACGGGGTTTCTCGAGGATTCGAACGCGAGCGAGGTCTCCTTCGAGCCGATCGCCTACGCGGACCGGGACGCGCGCGAACTGATCTATGACATTCCCGCCACCGAGCAGGCACCGGCGCTGCGCGGAACCGCACGCATGTTCTTCGACGAGCACCGCCTGTACATCGTCTGGGCGGAGGTCACCACCGCAGTCCCGGGCGATGAGCTCGATCGCTACTTCGGATCGCTGCGGATCGGCGCACCCGGGGAGTCGGACCGAGCTGCCGGTCGTGGATCACGCGGCAGCCCATAGCCCCTCTCGCCGATGATGTTCAGCTGGATGTTGCTCGCGCCGCCGGCGATCGCCGGCCCGAGCGAGAACATGTACGCCTCCACCCAACCTGTCGCCGTCGTCTGTCGCGCCCAGCCCGCGATGTCTTCATCGGCGGGTGCGAGCAGCCCGTCGGCTCCCAGCAGATCGTAGGCGCACTTCTGGATCATCTGGATCGTGTCGGTGCTGTAGAGCTTGTTCATCATCATCGGCCGCATGACTTTCTGCAGCTCGTTCCGCACCGACGCGCTGAACTGCATCATGTTCGAGGTCTCCTGCGTCCGCACATAGCCCTCGATCTCCACCAGCCGAGCTCGGACCTGCCGGTCCTCGAGGGCCGGACGACCTCCCCGATCGGTTCGTCGCGCGAGATCGACGAGATCCTCGAACATGTCGCGCATCATGTTCGGATTGCCGATCAGGTTGCGCTCGTGGATCAGCGTGGCGCGTGAGACCGCCCAGCCCTCACCGCGCTTCCCGACCAGATTCGCCATCGGGACGCGGGCATCGTCGAAGAACACCTCGTTGAATTCGGTCGCACCGGTCATCTCCCGCAGAGGTCTCACCGTGATGCCCGGTGTCTTCATGTCGACCAGCAGGTACGAGATGCCCGCGTGCTTCGGAGCATCGGGCTCGGTGCGGAACAGTCCGAACATCCAGTGCGCCTCTCGCGCGTTGCTGGTCCAGATCTTCTGTCCGTTCAGAACGAAGACGTCGCCGTCTGCGCGCGCCTGGCACTGGAGCGACGCGAGGTCGCTCCCCGACCCCGGCTCGCTGTACCCCTGGCACCAGCCTTCTTCACCGGTCAACGCGTTGGGGACGAAGCGTTGCTTCTGTGCCTCTGTCCCGAAGTCGAGAAGGGTGGGAGCCAGCAGGCCAGCTCCCTGGTTCTTCAGATCGCCCGGTGCACCGGCGGCATGGAACTCCTCCTGAACGATCGCGTCCTTGCGCGCATCCGGCTCCTGACCCGCGCCCCCGTACTCGCGCGGGATGCAGCGATACACGAAACCCGCCTCGATCCCGCGCTGCCGGAACAGCGATTCCTGCGTCTCCTTCGGCAGCCGGGCCTCGTCGCCCCGAAGTGGCCAGCCCGCCAGGAACCGCCGAACCTCGGCGCGGAAGGCGTTGTACTCCTCGCTGTATCCGAGATTCATGCGCTCCTCACCAGCCTGCCAGCACGGCGCACCGCTCGCGAAGACTCTCCGGAGAGCCGAGGAATGCGCGGTCGAACATCACTCGCTTGAACCACATCTGGACATCGCACTCCCAGGTGAAGCCGATCCCCCCGTGCAGTTCGACGGCCATGCGTGCGGTGTGGATCGCCCGGTCGGTGATGTGGGACTTCGCGAGCGCCGCTGCGCGTTCGCCCTCATCGGGCAGATGGTCGACCGCATACGCGGCGTACCAGACCAGCGCGCGGGTCGGTTCGACGTCGAGTCCGAGCCGGGCGATCTGGTGCTTCACGCTCTGGAACTCGGCGATCTTGCGGCCGAACTGCTCGCGCGTCTTCGAGTACGCGATCGTCATGTCGATCAACCGGGAGGCCGCTCCGAATGCGTCGGCGGCGAGCAGCGCGAGCCCGACGTCGCGGACGCGGCCCGCGAGGCGGGGATCGCCCGACAGCACGGTGCACGGCGCAGCATCGAAGTCGACGCGAAACACCGGACGCGTCCGGTCGACACCGCTCTGCGACTCGCACTTGACGCCCGGCGCGCCGGCTTCGACCAGCGCCAGTCCACCGCCTTCGACGCCGACGATCAAGATCTGCGAGTGGTCCGCGTGCGGGACATAGAGTTTGCAGCCAGACAACACGCCACCGCTGACGCGCACTCGCCAGCTCTCGGGCTCCCAGGAGCTCGATTCCTCGCAGAGGGCCACCGTCCCGATCACGGAGCCGTCCGCCAGCCTGGAAAGCCACTTCGATTTCGAGGTCTCGCTGTCCCCTTCGGCGATCGCGAGGCAGGAGAGCGCATGACCGAGAAAGGGACTCGGAAGAGCTCCCTCGCCCATGACTTCACACACCAGCGCGAGATCCAGGATCTCGAGGCCGGCTCCGCCGAAAGTCTCCGGAACGATCAGCCCTGCGACGCCCATCTCGGCGAGCGCCGCCCAGAGCGCCCGATCGTGACCGATCCCCGTGTCGAAGATCTGGCGAAGTCGAGTCGGCGGACACTCCCGCCCGATGAAGCCACGGAGCGTCTGTTGGAGCAGTTCCTGCTCCTCGCTCAGTCCGAATTCCATGCTCGGGTGGCCCCCGTTCCATCCCGTCGCGCGGGCGTGACACGGTAGCTCCGAACCCGCGTTCTGAGGGGGTCGGACGCAATGTGCGAAGCAATCAGTACACGCGTACCCGTAGCGAGCGCGCATGGACCAAACGGACGATCGTCATGCGATCGACAGCCACGCTGACCGTCCGCCGAGGATCGCGTCCGGTCGGATCCGAAGGTCTCAACGGCCCCAGAAGTCGGGGTTGTCGATGAACGGATCCATCGGAGGCAGCTGGCTTGTCTGCAGCACGGTGGCCGGGCCTGCCAGAACGATCTGCCCGTGTGCGTCCTTCGCGCAGCTGAGGAACGGATACTTGACCCGGGTCAGCGGGGGGCATTCGACCGGCGCGGAATCTCCGGTCGCCAGCGCGGAGTTCGACTGCGCGTCGACTGCGGTGGATTCCGGCATGATCTCGATCCCCGCACCTTCCGACATGGCGGCCATCGGCAGCATGGTCAGTGTCGCGATCAGCAACAGGACTCTCATCTTCATCGTCTCTCCAGCATCAGCGAATCTCGGGGCCGGTGTCTCAGTTCACCACCGCCCGTCGTGGGGGCATGTCCCGTGGCGTGTCCCCTCGTTCCCACCGACGCGGATTCCAGCGGGACTGCAACCTTTCTACCACCGCCAGACGAGTCCGGTCAATATGCCTGCATGGATTCGAGCCGACTTGCCGTCGCGTTGCGCATGAACTGCGCACCCGATGCGCGTCCGACGCCCGTGAGCCCGGGTCATACCAGCCATGACGGCTCGGCGCGCGGGTGGCCTGTGTGCTTCGATCAGGCCGGTGCTCCTGCACACTGCACACATGCCTGTGTCGAAGTACGGACGCTGAATTGCAACGCCGTCTATCGCGCGCCGGGGATCCGCAGCTTGTCCCGCATATCACCGGCGACCTGGATGAAGATTCCCACGGCTTCGGCCAACAGCAGATCGCCGTGCCACATCTTGCCCTCGGCGTACACCTTGCGGCCGTCGACCCCCGTGGAACGTCCCTCCATCCGCACCTCTTGATGGAGCGGTGTGGGACGCCGGTATCGGATCGTGAGCGTTCCCGTCATTGCACCGAGTCCATTCGCAACGTTCACTGTGCCGAGCAATTCATCGAACACGAGTGCGACGACACCACCATGCACGTGGTTCGGCGGCCCGCAGAACGGCGGCGTGAAGGTGGCGCGTCCATGCACGACTCCGTCGTGAACTTCGAATACCACGGGCAGCGCGAGCGGATTCCCGCGGCCGATGATCGGGCTGTATGGGAAGTACTCCATCGGGTCATCGGTCTCGCCGAAACGACCGATCCCTCCCAGCAGATCCGCCTGTGCGTGACTGCCTTCGTGGCGGTGCGGTTCGAGCAGCCTGGCCACCTGCTCGAGGGCGTCACGCGCGGAGTCGAGTTCAGCGACCGGCGCGCGGGTCACCCGCACCGCAGCGATCAGCCGCCGCGTCGCATCTGCAAGTTCGCGCTGGGCAGCCTCGAAAGTCCGATCGGGCCCGCTGCGTACGTCCACTCCGGTGACCCCCCAGTTCGTTCGATGACTCGAGAACCTGAACGAACCCTGTCTGTCGCGAGGATCCGACCGGCGACGGATGCAAGCATCCACGACCGCGCGTGGCAAGCCCGTGTCATCACCGGGCGGATCCGCTTGGCGAAGCCATGGTCGGCGCGCTACTGCAAGGAAGTCTGCCCGCGACCGGGCATCGGGAGGAGTCGTTGTCATGAATCTCTTCGGGCAGCCGGCCTACGTCGGGCGCTTCTGCGGAACCAACACCTACGAGGTCACGCCCGAGATCGTCGACTTCTATTGCGATGCCCTCGACGACCACCATCGCGACTATCGCAATTCGGCTCCGCCGCTGCTCCACCACTCCGAGTGCTACAAGTTCGTCGGAGAGTGGTACCTGAAGAATCTGTTCGGGAATCTGCACGCACAGCAGGATTGGGAACTCTTCGCACCGATTCCCGTCGGAGGTCGCGTTCGCAGCGTCTCGACCATCATCGACCGGTACTCGAAGCGGGGTCGGGACTATCTCGTGAACGAGACGGACCTGTTCGACGCCGATACGCATCGCCTGCTCGTGAGATCGAGGACCCATCAGTCGTTCCTGCCGGAGGCCGATGACGCGAACTCGCACGCAGGCGAGTTCGTCGTGGATGAGACGACCGCGGAGCGGAAGACCGCCCGACCGCCCTTCCCCGTGGCGACCGGGCCGGAACTCGCTTCCGTCGAGAAGACGATCGACGAGAGGCGCTGCTGGATGTTCTCCGGCCCGGGACGGAACTATCACACCGATCGCGAGCAGGCGAAGAAACTCGGATTTCCGAACATCGTGGTCCAGGGCATGATGTCGACTTGCTTCATTTCCGAGATCATGCATCGCGCCTTCGGGATGGGTTGGCTGCAGGGTGGCAAGATGTCGATCAAGCTGACCAACGTGCTGTGGGTCGACGAACACGTGAGCGTGCGCGGACGCGTGCGGGAGAGTGTTCGCGAGGGCCGGGGGGAGCGCGTCCACTGCGACGTGTGGATCGACAAGGACGACGGCACGCGGATCGCCCTCGGTACAGCCAGCGCGGTGCGGAACTGATCCGTCGCACTTGCGCCGTCCGATCTCGACCGTGCCGGAGCCGGAAGGATCAGAAGATGCTGGCGACCGTATCCTCGAACTCCCAGAACGCGCGCAGCGAGGCGAGCTTCCCGGATCCGTCCACGCGGTAGACCATCACCAGTTCGGTGCGCGACAGCATGCCGTTCGCCACGCGCGTCGTGATGGTTCCGACGTTCGCGCATTCGCTGCCACAGGCGAAGGTCTGCCGGATGCAGAACCTCAGGTCCGATGGCGCGATCACGTTGTCGTAGAACTTCGTGATCGCCGCGATTCCGCGGTGGCCGAGACCGTCGGGATCGAGCGGCGACGGGCCGACGGGATCCTGGATGACTCCGTCCTCGGCCCAGATCGCGAGCCAGGCGGCGCGATCCTTCTGTTCGACCGCGGTGATCGAGCGGATCGCCGAATCCCGCGCGGGATGCGATCGGGCGTCCTTCAGCACTTTGATCGACATGACAGACTGATCCTCGCGGGCCGGTCAGGGCAGGCAGATTGCCGGGAGCGGATGGCCGTAGAGTCTGGCCGCATTCTGGTGGGTGATCATCCGGATCTGCTCGACGGGGAGATCGCCCAGCACCTGTTCGATCACGCTCTGGGTGTCGGGCCAGGTGCCATCTCCGTGCGGATAGTCCGATTCGAACAGGATGTTCTCGACGCCGATCGTCTCACGGGTCACGATCGTCGAAGGATCGTCGATCATGCAGAACCAGAAGTTGCGACGCAGGACTTCGCTCGGCGAGTGCTGCTTGTCTTCCCAACCGGCGCCGTAGCCTGATCGCGCCATGATGTTGTCGAGACGGTCGATCAACATCGCGACCCAGCCGATGCCGCCCTCTGACATCGCGATCTTGAGTCCGGGATACCGGACCGGCCATCCGCTCCAGAGCCATTCCGCGCACGCGCTCATCGCAATCTGCCCGAACAGCGTCGCCCCGAGTTCGAGCATGGGCGCTCCCGGAGGCATCTGCGGGAATCCCGAGGAGCCGACGTGCAGATTCATCACGGTTCCGGTCTCCGCGCAGGCTCGAATGATCGGCTCCCAGTAGCGGTCGAAGATCGGGGGCAGTCCCTGGCGGTGCGGCTGCTCGGGCATCGTGACCGCGCGGAATCCGCGTGCAGCGTTGCGACGGATCTCCCGGGCTCCTTCCTCCGGATCCGTCACGAACGTGATGCCCAGCGGCACGATGCGATCGGGATACGGTGAGTGCCACTCTTCGAAGAGCCAGTCATTCCATGCGCGCGTGCAGGCGAGGCCGAGTTCGCGATCTTCGAGCAGGCTGAAGAGCGTGCCTCCGAAGCCCGTCACGCCGGACGGGAAGTTCACCGACGCGTAGATGCCTCCGATGTCCATGTCCCGGATGCGATCCTTGATTCGCCAGCATCCCGGCCGTACCTCGTCGAAACGAGCCGGCTCGAAGCGATGATCTTCCCGGTCGCGTCCGGCCACGCACATGAATCCGACTTGGAAGTACGGCTGGCCATCGAGTACCCAGACCTCGTGTCCCTCGGCGGTCTCCACCACGCGAGGACCCCGTTCGCTGAACTTCTTCGGCAGGCGACCCTCGAAGGTGTCGGGCGGCTCCATCAGGTGATCGTCGACGGAGATGAACGTGTACTTCACCGGCCGCGGCTCGGGATCGGGCAGCAGGGGACGCGTGACGGGACGCTTGATGCCGAGCTTGACGACCTGGACCATCGGCTCCCTCCCTGGCATGAATCGCGCCAGTCAAGATCAAAGACAGCGGTGGACCGCCTCGACGAGCGCACGGGCCCGGGGATCGACCAGCCACGGTCCCATGTGCATGTTGTTCATCACGTATCCGATCCCGAGTCGAGCCTCGGGATCGCAATAGCCGAGCGAGCCACCCGCACCGGCGTGGTTGAAGGCGCGATCGTTCGGACCGCACGGTTCGTTGGGCGGTGCCAGCATGAACCCACCGGCGATGCGCGTGATGAGCTGGATGACCGCGTCCTTGCCGTGCACCTGCTCGGCACGAGCGCGCTCGACCGATTCGGGGCTCAGAATACGGATTCCATGGAGCTCGCCTCGCGCGACAGCCCCATAGATCGTCGCGATGGCGGCCGCCGACGCATGGCCGTTCGCCGCCGGGATCTCGGCGGCACGCCATGCCCTCGACATGGGAACGTCGCCGAGCAGCGGCGGATTCATGAATGCCCGGGCCGCCATGCCCTGTGGATTCTGGAGCATCTCGGTCATCAGACTCGCGTCGCCGTCCAGCTTGATGGGACCCTGGACGAGATCCGCGATCCTCGAATCGAGTTCGGGTCCACAGCCGATATAGAAGTCGGCACCAAGCGGCCCGGCGATCTCGTCCCGGAAGTAGCGGCCGACGCTGCGGCCGCTGACCCGCCGGATGACCTCACCGACCAACCATCCGAACGTGACTGCGTGATATCCGTGCGCCGTATCGGGCTCCCACCACGGGGCCTCGGCCGCCAGGACCGCGGTCATTCGATCCCAATCGAAGATCGCCTCCGGGGCCAATGTTTCGCGGATCGCAGGCAGGCCGGCCTGATGGCTGAGCAGGGAACGGACGCGCACGTTCTGCTTGCCGGCCGCCGCAAACTCGGGCCAGTAGCGAGCCACGGGGGCGTCGAGATCGAGCTTGCCTTGATCGACCAGTCGATGCGCACAGAGTGCCGTCATCCCCTTCGTGGTCGAGAAGACATTCACCAGCGTGTCGCGTTGCCAGGGTCGCGTGCGGGCAGCGTCCGCGTGCCCGGCCCAGAGGTCAACGACTCGCTCCCCGTCTCGAATCACCGATACAGCCGCGCCGACCTCGTCGCCGCGCTCGAATGCGGCGGCAAAGGTGTCGCGCACCGATTCGAATCCGCTCTCACAGCTGCCCTGCAGTTCGACCTTCAATCGTTCCCCCATCCTTGACTCGCCGCCCGTCGTTTGCGCATTCATTCCGCAAGCAACGCAACCCGGATGCGGACGGCGAACGAGCATATCACGGTGGGCGGGCCGGCCGATCTTCGAGCCCGCCCGATTGCGATCTGCGTGGAGAATCGAGTCTCGAGCACGACCGCGGCTCGTCGGTCATCCGCCGACGCAGTGCTTCGAGGCTTCCGTTTCGCGTGCGAGCGGACGACGCGCAGATCGATTCGAGCACGGCGCCTCGGCGGCGATCCGGGCGGTCGAAGTCTCGGCGGATCGCCGCTCGACGACTTCGGACGCCGCGGCGACGTCGCGGTCTCCGCCCTTCACCATGCGGCGCCGCCGACCGATAGAAAGGAGGCATTGTCTGGTCGGAGCAAGGAGCACCCCATGGGGACCGCGCGCGTCGTGCATAGTCGAAACAATCGTCGCACTGGACTGACTCGATTTGTCGTCCCGCACGACTCGTTCAAGTGGTACACCCGCAGCATCGCGATCAGCACATTGGCCACCGGCGCAGGCCTGGCGGTCGCGATGTGGATCTACAGCCAGCACCTCTATACCGCGATCGGTCTGCCGCCGATGGTCGACGATCCCGCCGCACTCGCCACCTATACGCGGTTGTCCTTGATCAGCACGGCTGTCGTCGTCGTGGTCGGAACGCTCTACATCACGATGGTGTCGGCCTACCTGTTCCACCGCGTCGCGGGCCCCGTCTACCGGATCGAGCAGCACATGCTCGACGTGATCGGCGGCCAACCGGTCACGCCGCTCCGCTTCCGCGATGGCGATCAACTCGTCGAACTCGCCGATACCTACAACCAGCTCCTGCAGTCATTCGATCTCTTCGAGCCGAAGCCGCTCGAAGAAATCAAGTCCTGATCGCCGCCCCGCGAAGTCAGAGAGCCCACTCCGTCGCCGGAGTGGGCTCTCGTTTCGATCCGATGCGGTGGCCGGTCAGGCCAGGCCGAGTTCGCGATCCTGCTGCTCGGGGTCGAGGTTCTCGAACTGGATGATGTTCAGCCGCACGAAGGCCTCGCGGACCCTCGGCGTGATCAGGCCGAGTTTCTTCAGGTTCGGCACGATCCGCATGAACAGCATCTGGCGGAACAGCTGGCCGGTCTTGGATTCGAGAACCGCTACACGGACCTGCTCTTCGTCCCAGCCCATCGCGCGGGCGACGTCCGAGCCAACGAGCCTGTCGCGCATCAGCTCACAGGCATAGATGATGAAATCCTCGCGGTCCCTCATCTCGTTCGCCGGCAGGTCCTTGTAGTAGTCGCGCAGCGCGAGCACGCCGAAGGCCACGTGACGCGACTCGTCCTTCATCACATAGTGGAGGAGGTCCTTGATCAGGGGCTCGTTGGCGACGCGGTAGAGGCTGCCGAACGCCGCCATCGCGAGTCCTTCGATGATGATCTGCATGCCGAGGAACTTGAAATCCCAGCGCGAGTCCTGGATCGTTGCGTCGAGCAGTTCCTTGAGGCTCGGATTGATCGGCCACTCCCACTCGAGCTTCTCGTGCACATAGCGAGAAAACACCTCGACGTGTCGTGCCTCGTCCATGGTCTGGCTGCCCGCGTAGTACTTGGCGTCCATCCAGGGACAGGCACCGACCAGCTGCGAAGCCACGATCAACGCGCCCTGCTCGCCGTGCAGGAACTGCGAGAGCTGATTCGAGAGCTGGGCATGGCGCAGCCGCCCGCGCTCCTTCGGGTTCAGTTTGAGGAACGGTGCGAAGTCGGCCAGCGGGTTGAACTGCTGCGGGATCAGTTCGCCCTCGGGCTCGACCGACGTCCCCCAGTCGAGTTGAGTGGTCGAATTCCACTGCTCGCGCTTGGCCTTCTCGTAGAGGTCGTGGAGCCCTTCCTTCACGGTGCCGTAGTTCCACACGTAACAGCTGTTGAAGGAGGTGAGAATCGTTTCGAGCTCGCTGTCGATGAGGTCGCTCGGTTTGGGACTGGCCGATGCCATGCTGATCTCCTGATTCAAGGGGGCTCCCGCACCCCGGTTCCCCGGAGCCCGTCGGGAACTCGGGGCTCGTTCGCCTATCGGCTCAGTGACTGCAGCCTTGACGAAATATGACGTCGAGTTCAGTTTTTTGCCAGGGCACGCTCGCAAGGGAGCCGGATCTCGTAAGATGAGCCACATGCCTTCCCCGCCGGAAACCGAGCGCCCTCTTCCCCGCAAGCCCCTCCAGGCTCGGGCTCAGCGAACCCGCGAGCGGGTCCTCGAGGCGGCTGTGCTCTGCTTCGAATCACACGGTTTCGACGAGACCACCACGGCGATGATCGCCCAGCGGGCAGATGTGGCGGTCGGGACCGTCTACGGATATTTCAAGGACAAACGCGAGATCCTGCTCGAACTGCTCGACACGCTGGTTCGCGAAGAGGCCGACGCGGTGATTGCCCGTCTCGATCCTGCGAATTGGGTGGGCAGCGATCGCCTCGAATGGACGCGCTCCCTGATCGACATGGTGTTCCACACGCAGCGACTGCGACCCGGCATCCAGCGCATCGTGTGGGAGCGGTACTTCAAGGATCCGGCGTTTCGCGACGCTTTCGACCAGATCCGCGAGCGGATCCGAGTCGCGATCGATCAGTTCCTGCATGCGCTCGAACGGGAGGGCGTGGCCCGTCCGCTCGTCGATCGCGAACTCGCGAGTTCGGTGATCCTGAACGCGGTGCAATGGAACGCCACGCAAGCCCTGCTCCGGGGCGATCCCGACGAGATCGATCACACCGCCCACGCGACGGCCGAGTTGATCCTGCGTTACGTATTCAAAGGTGCGTGAGATCGACGACCCGACGAGGCCGCCCTGCCCTACCGCTCGGCTCGCCGCGCCGTGACTTGCCAGGCGGCTGCGTCCATCCGGAGGCCCGTGCCGTCGTAGTACGGCGTCACGGCTTCGCGAATCGACGCACGGACAGCGCTCGTCAATTCGGCGCTCGCATCGCGCAGCGCGGCGCCTGCCGGTCCCATCTGCACCAGGAAGTCGAGAATCCGATCGAGTTCGAGTCCTCCTCCGATCACCATCGTGCGCAAGATCGGCTCGATCGACACCCGTTCGAAACCCGCAGCCGTGATGATCCCGCGGACTCGTTCAGCATCGGCAAACGCGAAGGGGCCCGGTGCGTGGGGATGTGCGGGCGCGGGCATGGAGATGTGTTTTGCAGCCGCCGCGGCCGGGATGAACATCCACGGATTGCGCGCGAGTTCCTGCCAGCACGCGAACGCCAGTCGGCCCCCGGGACGAAGAGCGCGATGAAGGTTCACGAACGCCGCGCGCGGATCCTCGAAGAACATGACGCCGAAGCGCGAGAAGATCAGATCGAAAGCCCCTTCTTCGAACTTTTTCGTCTGAGCATCGCCGACCTCGAAAGCGATCCGGGCTCCCGGCGCGCCCGCGGCGCGACGCTGCGCCTCGGCGAGCATGGGTTGCGAGATGTCGACCCCCGACACCACACCCGAAGCCCCCACGAGCCGGGCGAGTTCGAGCGTGGTCTGGCCGCACCCGCATCCGACGTCGAGGACCCTTTCGCCGCTTCGCGGCGCCGCCGCGTCGATGACGTCGCGCCCGATCGGGGCGATCTGGGCATCGATCAGATCGGTCAGTGCCACCCACTTCGGGCCGCTCACGGCGTTCCAATATTCGATCTGCTGCGCGTTGGTGACGGTCGGCTCGGTCATCTGGGCCCCGGATCCATGAAGGAGAACGAAGGGTAGAGGCTAGCGATCGGACGGCTGTTTGCTCGCCGGGCTGCTGATCTCGACACCACTCTGTGGGAAGATTGGTGTGAAGCGATCTTCCGCTCAGCCTGTCCACGATCGATGCAGGACTCGCTCGTCGACACAACCGTGCCCAGCCAGCGTGTCTCGAGGACCACCCGATGCGATTCGCGATGCTTGTTCTGATCAGCCTGCTCGCCAGCTTGTCCACTGCCGGGCCGCTCGCCGCCGCGGGCGGAGGGCCGGCCGGGGGGGGCGGCGGCGGATCGATGTCGGATTCGGACGGCGCGACCGGCACCGATCGAGCGGCCACACGGGCCTACGACTCGGGACGCAACAAGCTCGAGAAGGCGCTCGACGAAAGGGAAAAGGCTGCGGACGAAAGCGACGAGAAGAAGCGCGCCAAGCACGACAAGAAGGCAACCGAGAACCTCGAACGCGCGGTGAAGGATTTCGAGAAGGCGATCGGGCGCAAGCCCGACTTCCATGAGGCACACTCGGAACTCGGCTTCGCGCTGCGCTCCCTCGGACGCTACGACGAAGCCGTTGCCGCGTATGACCGATCCCTTTCGATTCGCGGCGACTATCTGCCTGCGATCGAGTATCGCGGTGAGGCATACCTCGAACTAGGGCAACTCGACCAGGCGGCCCGCGCGTACCAGCGACTCGTGGCGTCCTCTTCGGAACTGGCGGATCAGCTGCTCTTCAAGATGCAGGCGTGGGTCGATCGCAAGCGCGTCGATCCGGGTGACATGGATCCGGCAGACATCGAATCCTTCGGACGCTGGGTCGACAAGCGCTCCGCCCTGCACCGGACCGGCGCCCCCCGGTCTCTCTGGTAGAGCGTTCGGCCGCACGGCCCGACTCAGTAACCCGGCGCGTGCCTCGTCCACGGAAACGTCTGCTCGGCGATCCGGGCCAGGCGCAGCGCGACATCATCCGCGTGGCGGCGTGTCATGATCTGAAGGCCGACCGGCAGGCCATCCGATGTCACGCCGGCCGGAACCGATACGGCCGGGTTCCAGCACAGATTCGCCAGCATCGTGAATGGCACCGCCATGGCGGGATGTACCGCCCGGCCCGCGATCTCGGCGGGCGGCGGTCCCTCGGCCACGTGCGCCGGAATCGCGGTGGTGGGCGTCAGCAGCACGTCGATCCGCTCGAAGACCTCGGCGACCGAGGCCTCGAGGGCCGTCCGGGCGCGCAGGACCTTCGTGTACCACGGCAGCGTGATCCGACTCGTCGCTTCGAGGCTCCGGCGGATGTTGCCGCCGACGTCCTCCGCGCGGCCAGGCCAATCGTCCTTCTCGAGATGCAGCCAGACGTCGATCGCCGACGAGTTCGACCAGGCCTGGAACAGGTCATCGAGCGCGAGGGGAGCCGAAGCCGGCGACAGGCGTGCCGCGTCGATCAGGCGTCCGGCCGCTTCACCGCAGAGTTGTCGCACCTCCGGATCCACGGCGGCGAAGCCGAGATCCTCCGACCACATGCAGCGCAGACCGGATACGTCGAGGGTTTCGATCGCCTCTTCGTAGCTGAGCCCCGGGACCGGCAACGACGTGCGATCGCGATCGTCGGGCCCCGATGCCACGTCGAGATGTCGAGCTGCATCGCGAACCGTCGTCGTCAGCGCGCCCCAGACCGCGGTCTGCGAGGTGTTGGCACCCTCGCGCGGGATCCGGCCGTAGCTCGGCTTGTGGCCCACCAGTCCCGAATAGGCGGCCGGGATGCGCGTCGATCCGCCACCGTCACCCGCGGTCGCGAACGAGACGAGACCCGCCGCCACGGCGGCCGCCGATCCCCCGCTCGAGCCTCCCGGAGTGCGAGTCGTGTTCCATGGATTTCGCGCCACCCCCCAGGCCTTCGAGCGGGTCCAGCTGATCGCACCGAACTCGGGTGCTGCCGTCACGCCGATCGGGATCGCGCCCGCCGCCCGAAGTCGGCCGATGTGCACACTGTCCGCCGTTTCGACGGGACGTCCCTTGTTGAGAAGCGAGCCGTGGCTGAGCGGCAGACCCGCACAGCGATCCGCATCCTTCACGCCGAACGGCACGCCGACGAGGGGGCCCACGGCGTCGCCGCGCGTCACGGCCGCATCGACGCAATCCGCGTCCGCGAGCGCGAGATCGCGATCCACGTGGATGAACGCGCCGAGTGCGTCGTTGTGTCGCGCGATGCGTGTGAGCGATGCCTCCACCAGTGCACGGGCCGTTCGCTTGCCGTTCCGGACCTGTTCGACCAACTCGACGACCGTGTCCATGATTCCTCCTGATCGGGGCAGACCGCGCAGCGACCAGCCGGGGCGGCCGAATCCCGCCACAGGCCCACGCTTGCCACGCGGATCGCCCAGTCTGGCACACCGCAGTCGTCGTCGCGCCCGCGCGTCTGCCCGGTCGATGGGTCGAGAAACCGGCCATGATGGGTCGCCACGATCCGCGACCTCAAGCACCCTTGACGCTCTCCCTCACGGCCAGCCCCGGCTCGCCCACCGGCAGACGCCGAAAGGAACCCGAATCCATGTACGAGACACTGATCGCGCGGGCCGACGGAGCCCTCGGCCATCTCACCTTGAACCGACCGGAGAAGCTCAATCCACTTTCGGCTCTGACGCTCGCCGAGATTGCTTCGGCGGCGCGCTGGTTCGACGAGCAGCGCGACGTGAAAGTCGTGATCGTCAGCGGTGCGGGTCGTGCCTTTTCGGCCGGAGCCGACCTCGAGAGCTTCTCGCGTCCAGCCGAGATCTCGACCCGCGAGGCCGCCGAGCGCGGTCGGCACATGGCGGACTGTCTCGAAGCAATGCGCGCGCTCAGCATCGCCTCGATCCAGGGATGGTGCATCGGTGGCGGACTCGTGCTCGCGGCCGCGTGCGACCTGCGCGTGGCCGCCGAAGATGCGCGCTTCTCGATCCCAGAAGTCGACCTCGGAATACCGCTGGCGTGGGGGGGCATTCCCCGGCTCGTGCGCGAACTCGGACCAGCCCTCACCAAGGAACTCGTGCTGACCTGCCGGCCGTTCGATGCCGCCGAAGCAAAACAGGTCGGGTTCCTCAATCGCGTGGTTCCGGCCGCTCAGCTCACGGCCAGTGTGGAGGAACTCGCGCACTCGTTGGCGGCGAAGGCCAGCCATGCCCTCTTCTCCACCAAACGCCACGTAAACGCGATCACGGATCAGATGGTCGGAACGATGCGCAGCTTCGCGGATGCCGACGGGCTCGTGACCGCGTTCGCCGATCCAGAGTGCGCGGCGGTGCGGCGCGGTTATCTCGAACAGCGAAAGCGTGACACCCGCCGAAGGACCTGAGCGCTCTGTTCCCGCTCCGCCTCTGCTCTCTAGACTCTGCTCTCCCGGCTCGAATCCACGCTGACGACGAGGTCGATTTCCATGTTCTTCCAATCCGTCCGTTCCGATCGCGGTTGCATGTCCTATCTCGCCGGTTGCGAGAAGACCCGTGCCGCGATCGTGATCGATCCCGATGACGATCTGACCGACCGCTATCTCGCCCTCTGTGCCACCCATGGACTGCGGATCCGCTACCTGCTCGATACCCACACCCACGCGGATCACTTCTCAGCCGTCCACGAGTTGAGCCGAAAGCTCGGCGTGCCGTCCGCGATGCATCGCAACAGCCCCGCCCCGTTCATCGACATCCGTCTCGAGGATGGCGAGTCCCTGATCGTCGGCGATCTGCGACTCCAGGTCGTGTACACGCCCGGCCACACACGCGATTCGATCTGCGTGGTAGTCGGCGATCGCATCCTGACCGGCGACACGCTGCTACTCGGTGGAACGGGTCGGACCGATCTTCCGAGCGGCGACCCCGAGGCGCTCTACGACAGCCTGTTCGGCCGGCTGCAGAAACTGGATCCCGGCCTGACCGTTTATCCCGCCCACAACTACAAGGATCTGCCGGCGACGACGCTCGGCGAGCAGTTTGCCACCAACCCGCGCCTCCAGAAGAAAGTTCGCGCGGAGTTCGTCGAGCTGATGCGCAGTCTCGACCTGTCGATGCCCGACCATCTCACCGAGGCACTGCGCACCAACTGCTCCGGGGGTCTGACCGTCTCGCAGTTGATCCAGCGCGCCGCGGAGCGGATCTCCTTCATGTCGATGGAGGAGCTGAAGCGTCGGATCGAGAGCCCCGGCTCCGACGTCGCGGTACTCGACGTACGGGAGAGCGAAGCCTTCCACGCCGGACACATCCCGGGCGCCCTGCACCTGGCCCGCGGACAGCTCGAGCTGAAGATCGACGCGTTGCTGCCCGATCCCGAAGTCCGGATCGTGGTCTACTGCGACTTCGGCAAGATCTCGACCCTGGCGGCAGGCACGCTTCGCACAATGGGATTCCGGAGTGCCATCGCGCTGGACGGCGGAATCTCCGCGTGGCGGAAGGCGGGCCATCCGCTCGAGCCTTGATCCGTCCTGAAACCACGCCAACCCGGAACCGGCATGATGCCGAGCGTGCCGGATCACGGAGGATCCTCGATGCCGCGCTCGCTGCCGACGAAGACACGCATCTACCAGAACCACCATCTCGACTCGGAACGCTGGCAGGAGTACGCGCCCCGCGATGGAGACGTGATCGTCACGACCTCCTACAAGTCGGGCACGACCTGGACACAGTCGATCCTGTTCTGGTTGCTCCATCCCGACGTTCCGGATCCGCAGTCCGCGATCCAGCAGATGTCGCCCTGGGTCGATGCCCGCTTCATGCCGATTCCGCGCGAGGACCTGCGCGCGATCCTCGAGGCGCTGCCGGATCGACGCTTCCTCAAGAGCCACCTGCCGCTGGACGGCATGCCGTATTTCGAGAACGTCCGGTATCTCATCATCGGACGCGATCCGCGCGACGTCTTCATGTCGCTCTTCAACCATTATTCGAGCTACACCGAAGTAGCGATGTCGATGTTCAACCCGACCGACCGACCGGGTGATCCGCTGCCCCCGTGCCCCGACGAACCCCGTGCACTCTGGCGAGACTGGATGACCCGCGGCTGGTTCGACTGGGAGAGCGAGGGCTATCCCATGTGGTCGAACCTGCATCACACGCAGAGCTACTGGGACTACCGGCACCTGCCCAACTTCCTGTTCCTCCACTACGCCGACATGCTCGCGGATCTCGACGGCTCGGTTCGTCGCATCGCCGATTTCTGCGGGATCGAAGTCGACGACGCAGCGATCGCCCGCGCGGTCGAGGAGACGACCTTCGCCAACGTCCGGAAGCGCATCGATGCGACGCCCGTCGAACAGGACGGAAGCAGCCTGGTGTTCGCAGGAGGTCAGCGCACCTTCTTCTTCAAGGGCACGAACGGCCGCTGGCGGGATGTCCTCACGGAGTCCGACCTCGCGCTGTACGAGGAGGCCACGAAGCGGGTACTGACGCCGGACTGTGCGCGCTGGCTCGAAGGCGGCAACGCAGCCCTCTGACGTATCCGGAACTCGTCACGTTGCACTCGACTACTTCGGCTTCGGCCGGCTCTCGCCGTTGTCTGGCGCACGACCGGAGATGTTCCGGAGCGAAGCGAGGTCGTGCACCCAGGTGTCATCGAAGAACGTGACACGACCGGTCGGGAGGTCGTGCTTGGCACCGATGATCGCGACTTTGCCCACCTCGATCAGGTGCTCGAGGATGTAGCTGCGATTGACGATCGAACGGACCGAACGGTGCACATTGAGATCGGCGACGTTCTCGACGAAGCGCGCGTTCTTCGAGTTGCGTTCGGTCGGCTTCGCGGTCTCGGCCTCTTCATAGACGGCCGGCTGGATCTTCGAAAGCAACTCGGTGAGGTTGCCGAGTTCCAGATGGTCGCAGGCGCCCTTGATGGCACCGCACTGGGTGTGGCCCAGCACCACGATCATGCGCGAACCGGCGACGTGACAGGCGAACTCGAGACTGCCGATGATGTCGGTGTTGACGACGTTTCCGGCGATCCGCACCGAGAAGACATCGCCGAGCCCCTGGTCGAAGATGAGTTCCGCCGAGGTGCGGCTGTCGATACAGCTGACGATCGTGGCGAAGGGCCACTGGCCATCGCGCGTGTCATTGGCCTGCTGCAGCAGGTTGCGGTCGGCCCGCAGGTTGGAGACGAACCGCTCATTGCCTTCCTTGAGGAATTCGAGGGCGCGAGCCGGGGTGACCGTGGCCTGTGATTCGAGTGTGTGTGCCTTCATGGGGAACTATCCGATCCTCTCGTGATCCAGGACTCCTCCAGCGGAAGTCCTTCATAGTGGGCTTGGGCGCGCCCGTTGACATAGGGGTTCTTTCCGACTCCGGCAATCCCGCAACGGTTCACATCCGGCATCTGCCCCGGTGTTTGCGACGTGGGGCACGCTTCGCAGTTGGCCGATCCGTTTGGAGATCGGGTCGCCTGCGAATGTCTGTGGGCCCTGCGCGAACGCAGTCCAACCTGACCAGGCTCGTGCCCTTGTCCCCGGAAGACTCAGAATGCGGGGTCGATTTTCGACTGTAAGACAGGGCCGCACCGAGGCGGAGTCACACACCTTTGCAAGTCGGATCAATCGTGCGGCTCGGTCGCGGTAGCGGGAAGTCCGCGCGTGATGACGAGGCGCGATTCGGGGATGAAGATCCAGCGAGAGTCCGACTCGCTCATCCGCCGGGATGATCACGCCGGGGCGACTCGTCGACGGGTCTCTCAGCGTCAGTGCGGTCGCGCGCCGAAATGGATCATGAAATTCGAGAAGGCATCGAGCAACACGGACGGCACGACTCCGATTCCGATCAAGACAACCACCAGGATGATTGCGACGCCGCGCTCGCTCGCGCGCAGATCCGGAGCGAGGGAAGGAGTCGGCGGGCCGAGGAAGACGCGCGCGAAGGTCATCAGGGTCGCGACGGCGAGCAGCGAGCTTGCCACCACCATGATCAGAGAGCCCGCGACGCTCTCCTCCCAGAGCGCGTGCAGGAGGATGTCGTCCGCGATGAAGCCCGCGGTGCCGGGCATGCCGACACCGGCCGCGGCGAACAGCAGGAAAGCCGCGGCAAGCCGGGGAAAGGCCGAGATGCGTCCGGCCCGTCCGGACAGCGCGACGAGCCCGGCTCGCTCCTCGAGGGAAGCCACCATCACGCCGAGCCCCCCGAGAGCGAGGGACATCGTGACGGAGACCAACAGCGCCGCCGCGGCGTGACCGAAGCCGGAGGCCCCCACGGCGGTCACCAGCATGCCGCCGTGCATCACGATCGCCGAACGGTAGAAGCCGCGCAGGTCGGGCTGGACCAGTGCGGTCAGCGCGGGCAGCAGCGCCAGCACCGCACCGACCCGTACGACCATCGGCGCCACTTCGTGCGCGATCTCGAGTGGAGCCACGAACTTGATGTGCGCGAACACGACGATGATGCTCGTCGCGAGTTGCTCGGTCATGCGCGGGGTCGAACTCTCGATCACGCGTGCCGCGGTCCGATGCAGCGGCGCGGCGCCGGCCAGCAGCATGATCGAAATCAGCGATCCCGCGAAGGCCAGGACGGGCAGCGCGAATGCCAGGCCGGTCGCCGCGATCCCGGCAGCGAGCACCACCACCCATGCGGTGGCCCGCGGCGCCCGGGGACTGCCGGCCACGCCGATTGCCCGCAGCGCAGACACCCCGGCGATCGCCGCAAAGGCCCAAACGCCGGAGCCTGTCGTGATCGCGAATGCATGGAGCAGCGCAATGGCGGCGAGCGAGAGCCACGCGAGGCTGCGTGCGCCAGCCGCCAGGCTCGGCGCAAACAACACGAGGCAGCTGAGCCCGAGCACGAGGATCGGTGCTGCGAAGCCGCTCATCCGCTGGCCTGCCCGTCGCGCCGGAGCAGTCTGCGAAAACGGCGGTCGACCCCGTCGATCCAGCGTGCCAGACCGAGGACCGGCTCGGCGAGCGCGTCGATCCGGTCGTCGACCCGCAGCCGATGGAGAGCAGCGGCGTAGGTCCTGCGCTCGGCGGCGGACGGATTCGCGCTCGGCGGCACGGCGCGTCCGGCGTCGGCGGTACGATGTGCGTCGTGCAGCGCACTGGGCGCGCGCAGGTACTGCCAGACGCGCAGCATGGCGTGACACGCGATGTGGATCAGCGCCAGATTCGTGAGCCCCAGGGAGATCTCCGCCAGGATCAGTCCGACCTGCGAGAGCGTCGCATGGGCGAGTGCACCCTTGGCGTCGGTGTGTGTGCGCGCGACCGCCGACGCGTAGATGGCCGTCGATACACCGACCAGCACGCCGACGGTCTGGACGATGGGCGAGACCGCGACCACCGGGCTGATCCGCAGCATCAGGAAGAGTCCCGCGTGCAGCGACACACCGCCGTAGAACAGCGCGCTCGACGGCGTCGGCCCCTCCATGGCTCGCGGCAGCCAGCCCGAGAAGGGCAGCTGGGCGGACTTGCCCATCACCGAAAGGAGGAAGCAGAGACCGATCGCCGTCGACTGCCAGAGCGGCAGCCGCGCCGAGTCGTCGAGTGCCGAGAGGTGCGTCGAGCCGAGCAGTTCGTGGGTGCTGACCATCGCCATCAGGAAGCCGGCGTCGCACAGTCGATAGGTGGCGAATGCGCGCATCGACGATCGCACGGGCTCGTCGCGCTCGTAGAAGAAACCGATGAACAGCGCCGAGCTGATGCCGATCAGTTCCCAGCCCGCGAAGAAGATGTCGAGCGCCCCGGCGAATGCAACGAGCTGCGCGCCGCTGGCAAACCAGCCGAGCAACACGAAGAAGCGGTTGAACCCGGGCTCCTTCAGCATGTAGGTGCGCGAGAAACGGGCGACGAGCAGCGTGAGCCCTGCGGCCAGCATCGAGAAGCCCGTCCCGGGCCCGTCGGCGAGCAGCACGATCGGGATCTCGTAGCGACCGAGGGCGAGCCACGCCCCATAGTCGTGCACGACGCTCGTGGCCGGGCCGAAGGCCCCCGCGACAAGCAAGGCCGACATTGCGCTCGCGAGAAACGAGATGGCCAGGCCCGCTTCGAGCAGGCTCGCCACGCCCCGTTCACCCGGATCCTTTGCGCGACCGACGATCGTGAGTCCCACTACGACGGACGAGACGATCGGTGCCGCGATGGCGATCGGCAGTGCAATCCGGATCAGCGTATCGGGTGCGAAGTCCGTCACAGCGAATCTCCGATCGGTGCGACCGTCCGGAGCCCCGACAGGACGAGGGCGGGGGGAACGAACTCGCGCGTGGCGCCGTGCCAATCCGACGAGTGGCGCACGACCGGCAGCGCAACGTCGTCCGGAGTGCAGGGCACGAATCGACCCGCCTTGAAACGATGCATGGCTCCGGTCTCGGGATCGACCGACACCAGCTGCACCCACTCGTTGACCACCAGCTCGCGCACCTCTGCCTGGCGACCGGCGACCCTCAGCAACGCGGCGGGGCTCGCGTCCACCACCATCAACAGTCGCATCGGCTCGTGCAGCTCGACCATCTGCAGCGGCAGCCCGGTGCGGAGATCACCGCGGTGCCCGTTCATGATGCCGATCAACCCCGTGACGTTGTGCGGGAGCTTGGTCCCGCAACCGAAGCGCTCGTTGTCGACCGACGAGAAGTAGTACTCGAGGCTGATGCCCGCGCCGACGGGCCCCACGGCGGCGAGGATCCGTTCGAGCACCCGGTCGTCCTCGTCGAGGGTGGGGTCGTAGCTGATCAGGAAGGCGCGCCTATCGAGATGCAGCCCGCGCGTCAGAGACCGACGGCCGACGATCGCGGCGGCATTCGTGCAATGTCCGTACTCGGGTCGAGGCTGGGCGAGATGCGTGGCACGCGCCTCGGCGTGGCGGAGCGCGCGCTCCGGTGACAATCCGAGCGGCGCGTCGATGAAGCGCCGGGTCCGCTCGAGTGCGCTCTGTCGGCGCGCTTCCTCGACGACGACCACGGTCTGTTCGAAGGCCGCGACCGAGCTCTCCGGCAGCGCCCGGAGATCGAAGTAATGGACCGCGTCGTCCGCCGTATCGTGCAGCGCGCCGACGAACCAGGTGTCCGCCGGCAACGCGATGCCCAGGGCACGCAGGCCGTCGCGCACGTCGGGACGATTCGCGAGATCGGCGAAGAGCCGCGCATTCGCGCCCCCCCGCCGGCCGCCGCAGGCGCCGCAGTCGTGCGCGGACTCGTGCGGGTTGTTCAGACTGCTCGAGCCGTGCCCGAGCACGATCACGATCGGCGCGAGCCCGCTCGTCAGACCGATCGTGCGGAGCACGCTGGCGACGCGTTCGATCGCTTCGGGCAACGTGAAGCCCATCGGTTTGCCGTAGGCCGGTTGATCGTCGCCGAGGTCGAGGCGGAGACCACCGAGCAACGTATCCGGCCGTGGCACGAACGCGCTCTTGAGTCGCTGGTGCAGCGCCACGGACGAACGCGGGGCGAGAATCCGCGCGATCGCTGCGACACCGGCGAAGGGTCCGAGCAGCAGCGACAGTCCAGCACCGCCGGTGAGCGTGCGAGACCATTCTCCGACGGTGCGCTCGAGCCCGTGCAACCGCGACCGCATGGCGGCGCGCGTGTTGTGCCATTGCTGAGCCGTGTAGAGGGGAGACTCGTGCACTTCGTGCCCGGGGACGACGACCACGGGGCAATGCGCCGCCGGCTCCTGCTCGTAGAGCGCGACGTAATCGATCGCCATGCCGAAGAAGCCCGCCACACCGAAGGTCTCGATCGCCGGGTCCAGCTCCTCGATCGAGCGGCGGATCGACTCCTCGCGCTCGTCGATGCAGAAGAGCAGCTGCGCGTTGGGGCGCTCGGTCGAACTGAGCTCGGGCAGACGCCGACGACGCGCGAGGGCGGCCAGGATCGGACGGCGATAGCCGGCCTCCCAGGCCTCGAGCCAGATCGCGCCGCGACGCACGCGCGAGCAGGTGTGGACCTCCTCCCACAATCGGGCGAGGTCGCCGTCCGGGATCTCGCTCAACGCGGCGGGCGTCGCGGCGGCCGCACGCGCGAAGCCCCACAGCAGACACGCGTCGAGCTCGACCGCGCGCTCGGGTATGGCCGGCATGTGGGCGAGCAACGCGGTCCACGAAGACGGAAGCGATGCGTTCGAAGCGACGGACTCGATGGCGTGACGTTCCAGCACGAGTCGAACCGCCAGGAACTCGGCCAGCGAGGCAGCACCCTCGGCGTGATTCTCCGCCGGGTAGCACTCGAGCCGCGAGAACATGCCGGCCCAGCCGGGCAGCGCCAGCGCGGTGGCCAGCAGGTAGTCCTCGCGTTGCTCTCGATCGACCCCCAACGCGTCCAACGCGGCAGCGATCACCGCCTTGGCGGATGTCTGCTCGATCGCGATGCGATGGAAGTCCTGCTCGGCGCCGCGACATGGGCGGGGCGCCTGCGCGCCCGCCGCGTAGAGACCCGAAACCGCCGCCAGAAACCCCTGCGCGCGGCCCGGCAGGCACACCTGGGCCTGGCCCTGGTCGAGGAATCCCGCGCACAGGACGGCGAGTTCGTGGGTGACGGGAACGTCGGGATCGACCGTCATGCAGGCGATCAACACATCGCGATGTCGACGAACCGGACGCTCGTCGACGGGTGTGTATCGAGGGCCGCGCGACACCCGCGCGAGCGCCGCCTCCCAGAGCGGGAGATCGCTGGCGACGAGCGAAGATCCGCGCCGGAGCCCGTAGCGAAGGCCCTCCGCATCATCGACGTCGACGGGCGAGACGAGCAGCATTCGCCACAGTGCACGTCGCGACAACCCGAGCGGGAGCCGTTCATCCGCACCGGGAATCACGGCTTCATCGAGGGCTTCGTCGATGTCCCGAGCCGTGATGCGGCCGGCCTGGTGGGCCTGTCGGTAGCGTTCGAGGGGCAGGTAGGGCAGAGCCCCGAGCTGCCGCGCGCCCTCTTCGACGCCCTGGTGGAACGGCAGATGCTGGAAGGCATGCAGCGTGTTGTGATGGATGAAGACACCGATCGGACCCTGATCCGGCAGGATCCCGTGCGCACGCGCGATCGCCCGGTCGATGGCATCGGCCTCGACGCCCCGTGTCGTGGCGTGATCAGATTCCATCAGTTCCCTCCACCCATGACGACGCCGGTGCGGTCGACGCAATCGCGGAGGAGAGACACGCCCACAGCCTGCACCGGGTCGACTACGCGGGACGGGCTGACGCGCAACCCGCCGATGACGAGCGAACGATCGCTAAGGAGCGACCGCAACGGAGCGCACCCGGCGTGGACTGCAACGTGCGTCATCGGTCCGATGTCTCGCTCTGTCCTTGTCGCGTGAGACCACGCAGGGTCGAGAACCGACGACGTTCGATGGGCGGACTCGCAACCATAGCGGCAATCGGCACAGCGACCCATCGAGGCCGATCGCGCGATGCACGGACCGAAAGGCCTCCGGCGGATGCGGGGACACCAGGCTCGGTCTGCATCCGCCGGGAACCCGACCTCGCAGACGGTCCCGACCAGCAGGATCCTGCCGGCGCTGCCGAGAACGCCGCACCAACCGCGTGTCTCCAGTTGGTCGAGCCGCGAATCTCTAACGCGAGGGATCTCCGGTCCGGCTCGTCGAGCGACATCGTCAAGCCGCGAGATGCGCCTGCCGATCCGACATCCATGAGTGAGCCGGATCTGCTGAAACTCGACGACCTCGTGCTCCGGGGGGCTCGGATCAGCGCCTTTCTCGTCGTGCTCGGCGGAGGCCTGGCTTTTCTCCTGCCGGAGGACGTGCGGGGCTCGACGACAATGTTCGTCTGCGGCCTCGGATTCGCGGCGCTCGCACCCCTGGCCATGACGCTCGTAGGTCTCGACCTGCGAAAGCGAGAGCGGCGGGCGGTGGCGCTCCTACGGCTCGTCGACCGACACGTGGAGTTGTCGGCCGGCGATCTGGTCCTCAACTCGGAGTTCACGCGCGAGACGCTCGAGACCGCGGTCCGAGACCTCAACTCGAGCGGCCTGCGCCATGTCGTCTGGGATCGCGGGCAGAACCTCATCCAGGACGGGCGACTTCGGCAGTCGCGCCTTCACTTCGAGACCTGCGCTTCGTGCGGCGTGAAGATCGCGCTCGACGTGCCCCTCCACGAAGCCGCGTCGGCGAGGTGCTCCACCTGCGGCTCGTCGCTCGACGCGCGAGAGATCGACGATGAGAAGCACGCCGTCATGGCCGAGATCAGTCGCCGATCCGAGTCGCTCGGTGAGACGAAGCGGCCCGAGGAGAGCCGCTTCCATGTTTCGCTCTTCTTGCTCCTGCTCGCGGTCTTCTGGCCGCTGGCCCTCGTCTATGTCGTGAAGTGCTGGAAGCCACCGACCTGCGAGGTAGAGGGCTGAGGACGGCGCCGTTCCGCGTGAGCGGCGCGTTGACTTGAAGTATTTATCTATAGACTATTGACTGTAGAAGTCCCGAACGTCTACGGTCCGGCTCGTGGCTGATCGAGCACCCGAAACCCGTAGCGACTGGGCGGTCCGGCGGATCCGTACCGCGATCCTGACCGGCGAGTTCCCGCCCGGGACCCGCCTTCGCGCCGAGGAACTGGCCGAGCGCTGGCAGGTGAGCGCGACCCCGCTGCGCGAAGCGTTCCAGAGGCTCGGCGGAGCGCGGCTGGTCGAGGTGAGCCCGCAGCGCGGCGTGCGCGTGGCGGAATTCACGCTGGAAGACGCGGCCGATCTCTATGCCCTGCGGCTGCGCGTCGAACCGGCGGCGCTGCGCGAGTCGCTCGAAGCGAGTGACGACGCGTATCGCAGCGAGATCGCCGCAGCCTACGAACACCTCGCGGGCGCACTGACCCTCGAAGAGGGCACCGACGCGCACCTCGCATTCCATGCGGCGTTGCTGGCGCGCTGCCCCTCCGCCTGGACGAAGCGCGTGGTCGGCATCCTCGGCGAACACGCGCAGCGCTACGTGCTTCTCGGCGCGCAGAAGTTCCGCAATGGCCGCGGCCCCGTGGCCGAGCACGAACTGCTGCGCGACGCCGCGCTCGCGGGCGACGTCGCTGGCGCGGTCGTGCTGCTCGAAGAGCACCTGCGCGGAACGCTCGACTCGGTGCGCGTCGCGCTCGCCGCGCGCTCCTGCGCCCCCGAAACCCGACGATCCGAAGTAGCAGATCCCCGATGAATCAAGAAGAGCGAAGAGACTTCGTGCGCAAGCACCGCACCGCCGTCTTCGGCTACAGCCGCAAGAGCGACGGCCCCGCGCAGTCGATCGTCTACTACGTGATGGATGGCGACAACGTCCTCGTCTCGACGATGGGCGCGCGCGCCAAGGCCAAAGCGGTCGAGCGACTCGGAAAGGTGTCGCTGTGCGTGCTCGACGAGCAGTGGCCGCCCTCGTACCTCGTGGTCTACGGCGACGCGAATGTCGAGACCGAGCCCGCCGCGGTCGTCGACCTGATGATGCGCATCGCGGGCGTGATGGCCGGCAAGGAGATGCCGGAGGCCGTGCGCCCGATGGTCGCGGAAGGCGCGAAGCGCGAGGGCCGCGTCGTGTTGCGCGTGCGTCCTTACCAGACCTTCCATTCGCCTCCCAAGCACGTCCACCAGGCGAGCGACGTGAACGAGAAGCTCGTCCATGGCCTCGGCGACTCGCTGGCCTGGTGAGCGGAGCGTCGAGATCACGCACGAATTGCCGCCCGCGTGCGTCCCGATCCACCGCGGCCAACCAGTCGGATCGCTCGATGGGCTCATCGCAGCAACCGGCAAGAGGAGTCCCTGATGAAACTCTGCACCTTCCGCACCGGTAGTTCGACCCGCGTTGGCGTCGTTCTGGACGACGGCGTCGTCGATCTCTCGGCCGCCGCGCCCGAGTTGCCGGCCGACATGACGACACTGCTCGCCGCCGGGCCGGACGCGCTCGCGCTGGCGAAGCGCGCCGCGACGAACGCGAAGAGCCGGCTCCCGCTCGAGTCGGTCCGCCTCGCCTCCCCGATTCTGCGCCCGCCGAAGCTGCTCGCGATCGGGCTCAACTACGCGGATCACGTCGCGGAGGCGAAGATCGAGACGCCGAAGTTCCCGACGGTCTTCACCAAACTCCCGACGAGTGTCACGGGCCCCTTCGACGACATCCACCTGCCACGAGCGTCTTCGATGCTCGACTACGAGGGCGAACTCGGCTTCGTGATCGGGCGGCGCTGCCGGCACGTGCCGAAGGAGCGCGCCCACGAGGTGATCGCCGGCTACCTCGTGAACGACGACGTCTCGGTGCGCGACTGGCAGATGCGCGTCTCGCAGTGGACGATGGGCAAGGCCTTCGACACGCACGCGCCGCTCGGCCCGTGGCTCACCACCGCCGACGAGATCGATCCGCGCGGGCTCGCGCTCCGCACCTGGGTGAACGGCGAACTGCGCCAGGACTCGAATACCAAGAACCTGATCTTCGACTGCGCGGCGATCGTCGAACATATCTCCACGGTGTGTACCCTCGAGCCGGGCGACGTGATCGTCACCGGCACGCCCGGCGGCGTCGGCGTCGCGATGAAACCGATGCGCCTGCTCGCCGTCGGCGACGTCGTGAAGATCGAG
>JANOFF010000087.1:0-58568 GCA_031413515.1 bacterium | reverse complement strand
GCGACGCCGGCAGATGATGGGTGACGAGCCGGGCCAGTCCCTCGCGCAGCGTCGCGTCGGCTTCGAGGACCGCGAGGGCCAGCCGGAAGTCGCCACAGCGCGACGTGCTGATCGAGATGCCGCGCTCGAGCACGGCCTGCGTGACCGCATGCCGGTCCACCTCGTCGGACTCTCCGGGACGGAGCCAGATCAGACCGCGCGGTCTCACGAGGGATGTCTCGCGCGCCGGATCCGGGCGGATCGCCTCGTCGATCCGCGAGGCACGATCCACCACGGCGAGATCGAAGCGCGGCAGGCGATCGCGGCGAGTCAGCACACCGTCGAGCAGTTCGACCGCGGATCGGCCGCGCACGACATCCGCTGCGACTTCGAGGCGTCGGGGAACCGGCGCGTCGCAGAGCCACGCGACGAGTGCAGGGTCGCCTGTCGCCACGCTGCGCTCGCGAAGCGCGGCGACGAGTTCGTCGGGATCGGTCGGCATCGCGCGCAGGCCGAGTTCGTCGACGACGAGTGCGGTCGCGTGCGCGAGTCCACCACTGGCGCGACCGTGAGTGGATTTGAGATGCACCTCGCGGCCCGCCAGCGACAGGGCGAGCGCAAATCCCTCCGCGCTGCCGGTCGTGTCGACTACGACGTCGGCGGCGGGTGGGCCTCCGGCAGGGGGCGGATCGCTCGCGGCGTCTGCGCCGAGTTCGAGGGCGCGCGCGCGAAGCCCGGATCGGCGCGACCAGGCCTCGATGCGGAAGCGTCCACCCTGCGCCCGTCGATGCGCGGCCAGTGCGGCCACGACGAGCAGACCGAGCCGCCCCGTTCCCAGCACCGCGATGCGGTCCCCGTCGCCGGGCGCGATCCTAGAGACCGCATGAAGCGCGGCGGCAAACGGCTCGACGAGCACCGCGACGTCGTCGGGGATCACATCCGGCACAGGAACCACCGCCGCCACCGGAGCCAGCACATAGCGGCCGAAGCCACCGGGCAGATCGTGGATGCCGAGCACGCGTCGCTCGGGACAGTGATTCGCGAGTCCCGCGTCGCAGAACGCGCACGCCGCCGCGTCGCCGCGCGCCCGGTGCGAAGCGTTGATCTCGACCACGCAGCGCACACCGCTCTGATCGCGACCGACGAGTTCGTGTCCGATCACCTGCGGCAACGGAAAAGGCAGGAAGCAACGATCGAGATCCGTCGAACAAACGCCGCAGCGCAAACTGCGAATCAACCGGTAACCCGCCCCGAACGAAAGATGATGCACCCCATTCCGCTCGATCGACCACCCCTCCGTCAGACTCCCCGTGATCGAAAGCTCGACCGGCGAAAATCCCCCATCCGCATTCAACTCCAGCGCCCGGAATCCCCGCGCACCGCCCCCGTTCTCCACGATCACCCCTCTCCCGCCAAACTCATGCAACCAACCCTCGCCGCCGTCGCAAACCCCCCGCACCACCTCCGAGCCGCCCTCCCCCAATCAAGCAAGCAGCCGCGCCCCAATCACCCGCAAATCCACCAGGCCCGTAGTCGAGGGGGGAAGGGTCGGCGAAGGAATATGTCCTCCTGACTGAGTCGACCCTTCCCCCCTCGACCCGCCTCGTCCCTCGCGCCCCTACGGCCGCCCCCCCACCACCCCCCCCTGCAAGCGCACATCCCGATAAGTCATCGCGAACCCCTTCAGATCCAGCGGATGCATGGCGACGTGGCCGAGCAGGCGTGTGCGGAATTCGATCTCGACCTCGCGCCCCGCCCACTGATCGAGCGGAAGATCGACGCGGCGGAAGGGTTGCTGCCGTCGCACGCCGTGGCTGGGGACGACGCGGACGGTCTCGTAGTGGATGCGCTGACGATCGTCCGCTTCGAGCACCGAGATCTCGGCGACGATCTGGGTGCCGGGTTGGACGGCAGCCGGTCGCAGATAGCCGAGCTCCAGCGAGAGCACGCTACCTCCCTCGGGCACGTGCACCCGGCAGTGGGTCGCGAGCCCCTGTGGCGGGATCGGGATCCGGGCGGACGAGCGGTGGTAGAGGGTCGAGAACAGCAGATGCCGCGCCACGACGTTGGTCTCCTCTTCGGCGCGGCAGTCGTGCAGGACATCGATGAACGGTGTGTTGGCGAGCGGCGCGGTGCGTCGGCGATAGACGATGTAGTCCTGGTCAGGTCCGATCAGTCTGCGCTCGAAGTGGGTCACCAGGTATTCGGCGAGCACCGGCGCGTAGTCGAGCAGTCCGACCCGATCCGAGAAGAAGTTGTCGAAGCGCGTGATCGCGACTTCGACGTGGTTTCGTTCGGCCCCCTCGACCACGGCCGCGCCGCGATCGCGGGCGATGTGGTGTTCGTAGAGGTTGTAGTAGGCGCTCGGGACGGGACGCGCGGTCAGGAAGTTCAGCATCGTGAGATCGGGGATCGTGAGCAACGCGCCGCCGGGCTCGACCTCCGTCTCGATGATGCGCATCAGGTCGGCGATCCGACCGGCATCGATGAGATCGACCGATACGCCGCCTCGCCTGCCCTCGATCTGAAACGCATGCGTCTGCAGCAGCACGCGATACCAGACCAGTGCCGTCCCGCCGTAGAGCAACGCGAGCAGCGCGACGAGGCTCGTGAAGCCGGCGCGAACGATGCGGGCGCTCGCAGGGATCAGCGCGCGGGTGCGCTGGAACACGACTGCGCCCGCGATCAGCACCGGCTGGTAGACGTTCACGAGATGATTGAAGTCGGCGCGCGGGAGCACGCCGAGAAACACGAATCCGGCGACCGAGACGACCGCGAAGAGCGGGGCATCGATCCGTCGGCCCGCGCGCCGGCCGCCCGCGACCGCAGCCGCGAGACCGGTTGCGAAGATCAGGGGCGGCAGCCAGTACGCGAGCACATGGAGCCGGTGGGTGCCCCGCACGGCTTGCATGAGCGCGATCGGCCCGGCACGCAGATGTGCGTACGACAGATAGGTGAGCTTCTCGGTGCCGTCGTTGTAGAGATCGGCGCGCCACAGTGCGGAAAGCGGTGCGAAGGGGATGTCGTGCTTGCCAGCGAACTCGAAGGGGTGGACGACCAGGCTGTCCCACGCCTCGGGCAGGGCGCCGTGGATCAGCAGATAGAGGAAGAACGGCAGACCCGCGGCGAGCAGTCCCAGCACGACGCAACCGGCTTCGCGCACCGTCGAGCCGCGTGGCGCCGTCCGCGCATCCGATCCGTCGAACTTCGTCACCGCCCATGCGATCGCCGCGCCGACCAACGCGAACAGGCCATAGTTCTGCTTGAAGCTGATCGAGAGCCCGAGCCACACGCCGACCCACAGCAGGTCGCGCAATCGTCGTGCACGTTGCCAGACGAGCAACCGCTCCAGGGCCAGCAAAGCGAACAGCACGGCGAGGGGTGAGTAGAAGGCGAACGTCCAGGCCGGGAAGGCCCACACCGAGAAGGCCAGCAGCGCCGCGACCGCGCCGAACCCCGAGGCCCGTCCGCTGATCGGCGCCACGATCCGGAAGCCCGTCAGGCAGAGCGCCGCGTAGGCGACCCCCATCGGGATCCGCGAAGCGATCACACTCGGCTCGAAGATCGCGAAGGTGCCGGCGAGAAGGAACCAGGCACCGGGTGTGATGAACGCGTCGAGGTCGCGGTACAGCACGCGACCGTTCAGCAGATCGAGGGCCTGCTGGAGCAGATAGCCCTCGTCCGACAGGATGATGCCGCGACGCACGAGTGGCAGACCGAAGCCGACCGCGACCGCGATGACGAGCAGGCTGGGCCAGATCGGCCGATCGAGCGCGAACATCCGCCCGCGCGTGAACATCCGGCGTAGTCGATCCAGCACGCGCCGATGATATGAAGCGAGCCCGAGCGGGACAAGCCGCATCGACGGCGGCCGGGGAGTTCGCGTTCAGCGCCCGCCTTCGGTGATTGTTCCGTCCTCGCGTCGGACCAGTCCGATCCAGCGGGTGCCCCCGCCTTCGATGATCCGCTCGCCGCGGAACTTCTGCTCGAGGGTCACGGCAAGCGACGGAAACAGCTGCTTGAAGGGCGGAAACTCGGGGTACATCTGCGGATTCAGCACCACACAGCGGACCGACTGCTCGTCGATCCGCCGCACGATCAGATCGCCGTCGACGTCGCCCGGGATCGTCAGATCGTAGGGCGATGGATTCGGGCGATCGCTGAGGAAGTAGACGATCGGGATGTCGGGCAGCGCAAGGATCGGCTCGCCGGGGGCCGCGCACTCGTCGACGAACGCAAGCGTGCCGAGGTACAGGCCGAGGTCGCGATCCGACACGCGCAGGCGCGCGCGAGCCAGATCGAGCGGATGCGGGTTCCAGGCCGCCAGTTGGCGCGTCACCGTCAGAGCCATGATGGCGAGCACGGCCCCGAATGCGATCCAGGCCGTGCGCCAGACGATCCTCGCGGCGTGCACTGTTCCGGCTCGCGCGGCGAGGCTCTCCTCCACCTGCTCGGCGAGCAGCGCGACCAGCAGACTCATCGGGATCGCGACGAAGGCGAGGTGGGACCAGATCGCCGAGGGAAAGATGCCGAGCGAGAAGATCAGCACGAACACCACGACCACGCGTGTCGCCGCGCGCCGCGATCCAACGGGCCACCGCCCGCTGCGCCAGAGCAGCACGAGCCCGCCCATCAAGAGCCCGCTCGGGACGCCATAGCTGAGACGGATCGCCGCCGAGCGGAGGCCGGCGCCGATCGTCAGGCCCACGAAGGATTCGCCGTGCACCAGGGCATTGAAGAGCGCGGGTGGCGAATAGAGGAAGACGAAGCGCGCATCGGCCGGATGCGCGCCGAAGATCGGCGGGATCGGGTTGTTGAAGTCGCGCAGCTGCGAGCCACCGAGCGACAGGAGAGTCGAATCGATCAGCGCGGCGAGGGTGCCCTGCGCGAGGAAGAAGGTCAGCGCCACGAGGGTCAGCGCCGCCCCGCTCGCAGCGATCGGCAGCAGGCAGCGGAACTGGCTTCGATCCGCGAGTGCCGACTCGCGCCGCGACCAGGCGAGCCCGACCCAGAGTGCGATGAAGATCAGTCCGCCGAAGTTCTGCTTGGTGATCGCCGCAGCCGCCACGCAGGCACCGAGCAGCAGCAGATCCAGCGTCCGCCCGGATTCGATCGATCGCAGCAGTGCGAGCAAGGCGAAGAGACCGAAACAGACGGCCAGCGTCGAATAGTTGAACATCGACAGGACCGGGAACGAGAGCACCAGAAGAGCGAGATGGAGCAGGGGAGGGCAGACCGCGAGTCGCGGTCGCACGACTCGTCTCGCCACCGCGTACAGGGCCAGCGTCGTCGCGAGATTCACCGCGACGGCGGCGATCCGCAGGACGAGCAGATCACGGCCGAAGATCGCGAACAGACCCGAAGCGATCAGGTAGATGCCGGGAAAGATCCCGGTATGGATCTCGCTGTACAGACGCTTGCCATCGAGCATCCAATCGGCGGCGGCGGCGAGATGTCCCTCGTCCATCGGCACGATGCTTCGATCGAACAGCGGTGCCTGCACGAGCAGGCAGAGCAGCGCGAGCGCGCAGGCTGTCGCGCGTGCGCGCCACGGATCCGTGCCGCTCCCGCTGCCCCCTTCGTGCATCGAAGCGCTCCGTCCTGCGTCGTCGCCCGGATGCGTCGCCGCGCGGCCGGGAGTCTACGCGATCAGTTCGTGAGGACGACGCCGATCCCGTGCGCGTCGTCGCCCGATGCTACGGTCGAGCGCCGGAACAGGGACGAATCGCAGACTGCGGGTCCGGTGTCGGAAACGCCAGGGACCTTTCGACGGCTCAGACGACTCACACCGCTCATACCACTGAGACGTCGAGGGAAATCGAGTGAGATCGGATGAGATCGTGAAGTCCATCGCCGCCGTCGTGCTCGGGATCGCGATTGGCGTGCTCGTCATGTGGCTCGCCGGTGGCCGCGGTCGCGAGTCGGCTCTCGACGCCGCTGCCACTGGATCTGCGCCCGGATCGTCCGACAACCTGGCCAGCGATGCGGCGTCGGTCGCGCGCCTCACCGAGGAGCTGTCGCGCGAGCGCACCGATCGCGTCGAACTCGAGGAGCAGATCGCGGCCCTCGAGGCACTGCTCGCCGAGCGCGCACCTGTCGAGGACGCCGAACCGGTGGCCGGAGGCGAGACCGGATCCGACGCCGAGGCGGATGCGTCCGGCGAGAATGCCTCGCAACCGGATCAGGGCTGGTTCGATCGCGACGCGCTGGCCGGTGCCGGGTTTGCCCCGGACGAGATCGACTGGGTGCGCGAGCTGTTCGAGCGCGCCGTGACCGCTCGCCTCGAACTCGAGGACGCGCGCCTGCGCGAGGGGCAGGGCAATGCCCTGAATGCGCTGCGCGACGAACTGGCTCTCGAGCAAACGCTGCGCGCCGAATTCGGCGACGAAGGCTTCGACGCGGTTCGCTTCGCGATGAACGAGGAGAATCGAGTCATCCTGACCGATCTGCTCGAGAGTTCGGCGGGCTTCCAGTCGGGCATCCGACCGGGCGACGAGGTCATCAGCTACGACGGGCAACGCATCTTCCGCCCGCGCGATCTGAAGCTGCTGATCGCCACCGGCGAGCGCGATCAGCCGGTCGAGATGCGTCTGCTGCGCGACGGCGAAGTCGTGCGTGTCTTCGTGCCGCGCGGGCCGATCGGCGCACAACTCGCGTTCGAGGTGCGACCGCCGATCCGCTGAGCCTGCGCCAGCCCCGCAGCCGATGCTCCGCGCGGGATCGCGCGCCGCGCTCGATCAGCCGCGTGGCAGCGCGAGCCGCGGAGTGCCGGGCTTCGCGGCGGCCAGCCAGCAGTGTCCGCCCCATCTCGACCCGAGCGGCCGGTGCAGGGCGACCTCGAGCCCGACGAAGATCGGCGTCAACAGCTCCAAGGGTCGCAGCGCCATCGGGATCAGCTCCCAGGCGAAGTACATCCAGTTGAATCGACCGCCGGCAGCGACCGCGAACCCGTTGCGCTCGAGCGCCGCAACCAGGTCCCGATAGCGGAAGCGATTCAACACCTCGTCGTCGTCCCAGCTCGGCTGCAGGGCACGCGCCAGTCGCATCAGCGGGCTGTCGTCGATCGTCTCGATCACGAACAGCAGCCCCCCCGGCGCGAGCAGTCGATGACTCTCGCGCAGCACGGCATCGACATCGTGCGCGTGATGCAGGACGTGGGAGATGTAGACCAGGTCGAAAGAGCCCTCCGCGAACGGCACGTGCTCGCCGACTCCGGCCACCGTCGGCGCGATCGCGTTGGCCTCGCGTGCGCGATCGACCGACGGCTCGACACCCACCGGGCGACCGCCGTAGCGGACGAGTCGGCGCAGGTTGTCGCCGCGTCCGCATCCGATGTCGCAGACGCGGAAGCCGGGCCGCGAAGCGGTGATCTGCTTCTCGATGGCCCGGAAGCGGAAGACCCGCTCCTTCATGACGATGCACCCGTACTGAGACCCGCACCGGGCTCTGCCCGACGCGCCATCCGGCAGACGGCGAGCAGGTCGAGGCAATCGTCCCGCGCGGGCTCGATCGGAAAATCGTCGAGAGTCACGTCCGGCAACCCTTCGCTCTGCGCGATCCCGCGGCGCACCACCACCGCGAGCATTCCGAACAGCGTGTCGATCAGCTTGCGCGGCAGCACGCGACGCAGACCGAGAGGATCGAGACGCACGATGGCGCGGATGCGGCGCAGCCGCGCGTCGTAGTAGGCCTTCGGGGCGGGCGTGGCATGCACGCCGAGCATCTCGACGTCCGCGAAGTACCGTCCGAGCAGTGCGGACAGCTCGTCGGCCGCGTATTCGCGCACGTGGAACGGATTCTCGCGATCCGACTCTCGCAGATTCGGGGTGGAGATCAGCGCGACGCCAGCGGGCGAGAGCACTCTCGCGATGGTGTCGAGATACGAGGCAGGATCCTGCAGATGCTCGATCACCTGGAAGCTCACCAGCATGTCGAAGCAACCGCTGCGCAGCGGGATGCCGCCCGCATCGGCGCGCACGAAGTGGACATCGGGATGTCGCGCCTCGGGGTCGGGCGAGATCCGATCGATCGCGAACACCCCGCTCTGGGTCGAGGCGAGTTCGCGGGTCCCGTAGCCGGTCCCGCATCCGAGATCGAGGATCCGCGCGGGCCGTGTGCGCCGGGCCAGGGCGATTGCATGCGCGTAGGCGGCGCGGTGCCGGACGAGGTCGACTTTGAATAGCGCGCTGCCTTCGTGGAGTCGCTCACCGGTGAACAGCAGTCGACTCATGCTTGCTTTCCGCCCACGTCGTCGGCCCCGGTGTCTGTGCCCGGCTCGGCCGAAGTCGCGGCGAGTGCCTCGACGGTGAACTCGCGCGCCACCGCGAGTCCGAGCACGGCGCGGGTGACGATCAGACCGAACGAGAGAGTCAGCGAGATCGCGATCAATGTCTCGGCGGGCGCGAACTCCTCGAAGAGTCCGACGAACACCAGCTGACCGGTGCCGAGACCCGCGACCGCGATCGGCAGCGCGGCCACCAGGAGCAGAAGGCTGACGTTGATGATCAGATCGAGGGTGGGCACGTGCACCGAGAAGGCTTCGAAGATCGCCCGGCCGAGGGCGATGAAGACGCCCACGAACACGAATCGCAGGGCGCCCAGCCGGGCCAGCAGGCCGATCGGCAGCAGGCGGGCATCGCGGAAGACGTCCAACTCGCGGATCCGATCGAAGGCCCCCATCCGGATCGGCGCCCGCAGCACCGCGAAACCCGCCACCACGGCTGCGCCCACACCGGCCACGACTCCGATCTGAAGGCCCGGCGTGCTGGCGCCCAGCATCCCGACACCGATCAGCACGAACGCGAGCAGCGATCCGAGATCGAACAGCCCGATCACGAACACCGCGCCGGCCGCCTCGGCGAGCGTCATGCCGGTGCGCCGCCGCAGCAACACCGTCGTCGCTCCGGCACCGAGCGCGTAGTTGACGATGCTGAGGGGATAGCTCGCGGCCTTGATGCGGGCGGCGACCATGAGATCGTGGAAGGGCCGCGAGTACGAGACGACGGCCACCATGCAATACGCTTCGATGATCAACGAGACGACAGCAAACGCGAGCAACGCGGGGATGAAGTCCCACGCGACTTGTGCCGTCATCAACGAGAGCATCTGGCGGAAGTCGATGTCCCGGAGCACCCACGCGAGCAGCGCGCCGCTCACCACGAACGGCAGGACGAAACGCAGAGCGCGAACGGCGCGCGAGGTGGGCGATCTGGCCGTCGTGGCAGTCAACCGGCGCTCCTCGCATCGGCGACGGCTGCCGCCATTTCATCGGCCGCGATCGCCCAGTCGAACCGACGCGACCAGTCCAGAGCCGCCCGGGACATCCGCTGGGCGCAACGATCGTCGCGCAGGAGTTCTGCGATCCGCCGGGCGAACCCGGCCACGTCGCCATCGGCGACCAGGAATCCCGTCTCGCCGTCCTGCACCGAGTCGCGCAGTCCGTCGGCGTCGGTGGCCACCACCGGAGTCCCCACGGCATTCGCTTCGATGACGGTGAGCCCCCAGCCCTCTTTCTCGGAAGGGCAGACGCAGACTCGCGACTCGGCGAGCAGCCGGTCGCGTTCGTCATTGTCCACGAATCCGACGAATCTCGTGCGCGCCTCGAGTCCGAGTTCGCGGGCCAGCGCCTCGAGGGTGGGTCGCGCGCGCCCGCGCCCGACGATCACGATCTCGACGGCGGAGAATTCATCCGACAGCCGGGCGACGGCGCGCAGCAGCACGTCGATCTTCTTGTACGCCTCGAGGCGCCCGACGTAGATGACGCGTGCCGGACGCGGCGCATCGACGTCGGCAACGAACTTCGGGCGGTCGATCCCCGGATGACTCACGCGGATCTGCCCGGCCGGAATGCCGCGCGCGGCGAGGTCCCGTCGAGTGCTCTCCGAGATTGCGAGAAAAGGGACGTCGCGGTAGAGCGGCGGGATCAGCCGCTCCGAGAGCCAGACGCCGGCCGCGATGGGCAGCGCGACCTGCTGGAACGCGACTTCGCCGAAGAGATGGTGGCAGAGCGCGAGAACGGGCTTCGCCGAATAGACGGGCGCGTAGTAGGGCACCTTGTTCAGACACTCGACGACCACGTCGAAGCGATCGGCGCGTGTCTCGCGGCGCGTCGCAGCGATCGCGCGGGGATAGTAGAGGGGCAGCGGGCCGAGCCGTCGGACATCGATTCCCGAGATCTGCTCGCGCGCCGCGCCACCGCGGAATCCCGCAGCGAGATGCGTGACCGACCATCCCCTCGCGACCAGTCGCCCGAAGATCTCGTAGACGTGCGTCTCGGCGCCTCCGGCCTTCGGATGCCGGGGATCCCGCTCGTTCAGGATCAGGACACGCACCGTGGCCGCTCAGAGCCGCCCGAGCGCATCCGCGATGCGAAGCCACCAGACGACCCAGAGTGCCTCGAGTCCGATCCGGAAGGTGAGCTTCGAAACGCCGCGGGTGCGGTCGAGGAAGAAGAAGGGCAGCTCCTTGATGCGTGCACCGTGTCGCACGAAGCGATAGTTCATCTCGATCTGGAACGCATAGCCGTCCGCGCGGATGCGTTCGAAGCCGATCCGCTCGAGCAACTCGCGACGCATGCAGCGGAAGCCACCGGTCGTGTCGCTGATCGGCAGCCCGGTCACGCGACGGGCGTAGACGTTGCCGAAGTAGCTGAGCAGGATCCGCTCGATCGGCCAGTTGACCACCGTGATGCCATTCAGGTATCGCGATCCGAGCACGACGTCGTGATCGGCGAGCTGCGCGAGCATCTCGGGCAGAGCGTCGGGCGGGTGCGAGAAATCCGCGTCCATCTGGACGATGCGATCCGCGCCGAGTTCGAGCGCGCGCGCGAGCCCTGACCGATAGGCGGCACCGAGCCCCTGCTTCTGATCGCGATGCAGGACATGCACGCGGCCTGTCTGCGCGGAGAGTTCGTCGGCGAGCTTGCCCGTGCCGTCCGGCGAATCGTCGTCGACCACCAGGACTTCGAGGTCGGGATCCTGGTCGAGCACCCGGGGAACGAGAAGCGCGAGATTCTCGACCTCGTTGTACGTGGGAATCACGACGATGGTGCGGGGCATCCGTGCTCCGGGGCGCGGCGCATCTGCGCCAGCGGCTCGTCTCGCCGCGTGCCGACCGCAACGCGATCGACGCGCCAGCTTACTACTCCATGGACGTCCGGGACAACCGAGCGTTCCGATTCGCGCGTTGCTGCAACCGATCCGCTCGGGACGGATCATCGGTCGGATGCGACGAAAAGTGACGCGAATCATCAAGACCGAGCCCGGATCGCGCGATAACGAGCGTGGTTGCGCATCGCCGCGGCCTGGTCCTGCCGGCTCGTAGAAGGAGCACTTCGTGTCCCGTCATCTTCTCCGCATTCTGACCATCGGATTCTTCGTGTTCGCGGCGGGCAGGGCCGATGCGGCCTGGCTCCTGTATCTGTCGGGCGGTCTCGGCACCTCGTCGGGCACGACCACGTTGTCGGGGAGCACCGACTTCTTCACGCCACCGCGGGCCATCGGCGGAACGTTCTCGGATTCGTCTCCCCTGATCGCGGGCGCGCTCGGCGTCTCGATTCCGCTCGATGAGTTGACCGCCTGGGAGCTTCCGTACGAATTGCGATTGCCGAGCTGGCGTCTGCGCTTCGAAGCCGAGGCCACCGGGCTGCGCAGCTTCGAGGGACTGACGGGTGGCCCGGGGCCGCTCACGGTGTTCGGGGGAACCGACAGCTGGTCGGTGATGTTCGATCTCTGGCAGAACGTTCCGCTCTCCGGGCTGGGTCGCGCCTTCAACATGCTGCCCGGAAGGACGCCGCGCTGGTTGACGCGCGGTCTCGATCAGATCCAGGTCTACGGAGGCGGTGGGGTCGGCGTGGTCGGGATGGACATCAACTTCACCGACAACACCCACAACGCCCAGGCGAGTGGCACGCAGTTCGGATGGCAGGCGGGCGCTGGCGTGCTCTACGAGTTGACGAATAGCGTCTCGGTCGACCTCGGATATCGCCACTTCGACTACGGCACTGTGACCACGCGCTACATCGACACCGCCGGAGTCGATCGGGGTCCGTTCACCGTCAGTCAATCGTCGAATGAGTTCCGCGGCGGTCTGGTGATCAACTTCTGGGGCTTCCATCCCTGGCGCTGAGCGTACGGGCTCCGTTCCGATAGCAGCGAATCGGTGGCTCGGATAGGCTCAGGAAGTGCGTCTCGCTTCCTGCATCTTGAGCCTCGCGCTCGTGCTTCTGCTGGTGCCGGGAGACGCGCCCGGCGCACGCCCACGAGACCGGACTCGCCGCGGCGGGATCCCGATCCACTACGCGGATCGCGAGATCAGCGAGATCGTCACCGACATCGCGCACGCGACGGGGCATCGCTTCATCTTCGGCGACGACCTGCGCGGTCGGGTCACCATCACGGTGCCCGGTCGGGTCAGCGAAGCCGAGGCCCTCGAACTTGTCTTTGCTGCGCTCTACATGCGCGGATTCACCGCGATCCCCCTCGACGAGCAGACCTTCCGGATCGTTCCCGTGCTCGAGACGACGTCCGGTGCTCCGGTCATCGGCGAGGCCGTCTCACGGACCGGCGAGCGACCGATCACGACCCTGATCGAACTCGACGCAGTGTCGGCCGACGAGGTCGTGGCGACGCTTGCCCCGTACGTGTCGGCCAATGCAGTCGCCGTTGCGCACCCCGAAACGAACAGCGTGATTCTCGCGGGCACCGAAGGCCAGATCGTCCGGCTGATCACGATCGCCCGCCTCCTCGATGCGGCGTCGCGCGAGACCCTGATGGTGCGTGCGATCCGCTATCGGGAGGCGTCGTTCATTGCAGAGCTGATCGAGGACATTTTCAACAGCTCGCCCGTCGAGGCGAATCACGTCGAGGTCTGGACCGACGATCGCACCGAGCAGGTGGTGGTGCGCGGCCATCCGGCCGCTCTCGACGAGATCCGCAGCTTCATCGAAGGGATCGACGTGCCCCCGCTCGATGGCGGGCTCGCTCACGTCGTGCGTGTCCAGAATCGGGATGCGGAGGAACTGGCCACGCTGCTCATGTCGCTCGCACCCGGCGCTGCCAGCGCGCCGGTCCGCCCCGTGGCGGGAGCTCTTCTGCCCGGTGCAACCGAGGCGGCTGCCGATTTCGCCGAGGACCTGGTCGGCCGGACGTATCACATCGAGGCCGACAAGCCGACGAACTCATTGCTGATCGCCAGCGACGACATGACGTTCGAAATCCTTGCACGCTTGATCGGCGAACTCGACAAGCTGTCGCCGAGAGTCGCCGTCGACGTGCTCCTGTTCGAGATATCCCTGCCGTCTGGATTCAAGCTGGGAACGAACTACTTCGCCGGTGTCGTGAGTTCGGACGGTGGCAGCACCCTTACGGTGACGACGCAGTCCGTGGACGGCGCGGCCGCGGGACCGACCGGTGATTCGGTGGCGTTCGGCCAGTACACGCGACGGCCCGTGACGCTCACCATCGACACACCGCAGGGCCCGATCACCATCAGGCCGGCGTCCGAGGACGTGTCGTTCCAGGCCGGTGAACGAAGTGCGGAGACGACGGTCCTGCTGAGGCCCCACATCGTGGGCGTGACCGGCGAAGAGCACGAGGTGTTCTCTGGCGACAACATCCCCGTGCCTTCCGCGGCGACGGCCGCCACGACCGCGGCAGACGGCACCTCGGTCGTGGATCCGCTCAGCGTGAGTCAGAACATCGAGCGTGTGGACATCGGTGCCAAGCTGCGCATCAAGCCGACTCTCGGCGAGCAGGGCGCTGTCCGACTCGACGTGGTGATCGAAGTCTCGGACCTGACCGAGTCGCGGACAGGCTCCGTGGATCGGGTGGGGCCCACCTTCTCGAACCGCAATCTCGAAACCACGCTCACGTTGCTGCCCGGGCAGAAGGCGGTGATCGGATCGACGGGTGGCTCGGTCCGGAGCGAGTCCCGGGTCGGGATCCCGTTCTTGATGAACATTCCCTTCTTCGGATACCTGTTCAGCACCTACGAGGAGCGCGTCGATCAGACCGACCTGGTCGCCGTCATCGAAGCACGGGTGATCCGCAGCAATGACGACGACGTGGCCGAGACGATCCGGCAGCGACTCGCGTTCGAGCGGGCGATCTCGCGCACCGTCGACATCACCGGGACGGGAGACGAGCCGTTCGCAGTCCTGCTCGAGTCGGGACGCAGCGAATCGGCCGCACGACAGATTGCCGAAGCGTTCTCGGCCGATGGCTTCGAGACGAGGGTCATCGCGTGGGACGCCTGGGGCCAGTCGATGTGGGACGTCTATCTCACGAAGCTCGCGACATTCGAAGAAGCGGCCACGCTGTCGCGTCGGCTCGCCGAGTCGGGCTGGTCGCCCGAGATCACCGTGCTCTCACCGGTGAACGAACTGGCTGGCGAGTGACTCGGCGGTGCTCCCGACCGAGGCGGGCGTCGCGACCAGATTGCCGTGGCAGCCGCCCTTCCGGTCGACGCACAGGTACGGGAGGCCGAGCGCTTCGAGCCACGCTCGGCCTTCGTCTTCGGGCAACAGCATCGCGATGGTGGTGGCCGTGCCGGCCACCACGCAGTGCGGGGCCACGACGCTCGCGCTGACGAGTCCCTCGACTGGCCAGCCAGTCGCGGGATCGAGGATATGCCCGTAGCGGCGACCGTCGATCAGCATGAAGCGCTCGTAGTCTCCGCTGGTCGCGATCGCTCCGCTCGGCAGCGGGATCCAGGCGAGGGCCGTGCGGGAAATCCGCGGATGCCGGATGCCGACCCGCCAGGCAGATCCATCGGATTGCGGTCCGACGAGGGCGACGTCGCCACCGAGGTCGACCAGGCCGTGGCGCGCGCCGAGTTCCCGACACAGCCCGGCGACGCGGTCCACCGCGTACTCCTTCACGTATCCGCCGAAGTCGATCTCCATGCCGGCGAGCGGCAGCACGATCCGTTCACCATCCCAGTGGACGCGATGCCAGCCGACCCGCTCGAGCAACGGCGCGATCTCGTCCTGGCTCGGCAGCCTTCCGCTGCGGAAGTCCCAGGCGCGGCGCAGCACACCCGATGTCACATCGAACCGACCGCCGCTCTCGCGGTGACCGATCGCCGCGTAGTCGAGCAGGGCGGCCGTCTCGGCATCGACCGCGACGCCTCCCGATCGGCCCGCCGAGCGGTTGATCAGCGACGTCACGCTGTCGTCGCGATAGCGGGAGTACTTGCTCTCGAGCCGCGCAACTTCGTCGATCGCGGCGCGTGCGATCCGCTCGACGTCCGGTGTCTCGAAGAGCTGGATCTGACAGGGCGCCCCCATGGCGCGGAAGGGGAATCGCCTCGGCGCCATCGCGATCAGAAACGGCCGCCGAGCTGGACGCTGAACAGGTTGTAGCTGACCAGACCGGGATTCGGATTCTCGACCGTCTGGAGCGCGTAGTCGCCACTGCTCATGTAGCGGTCGTAGCTCGCGCTGGCGAACCAATCGAATCCGCGCGCCGGCCAGTCGACGAGATCCGCTTCGGCTCTCAGGCCATAGCTGATTGCCCCGAACGGCGAGAGGCGATAGTCGCTCGTGCCGATCACCGGCGACGACGACTGGAAGATCGGTCCGTAGAAGAACGCCTGGCTCTGGCTGTAGTAGCGGAAGTTCGGGATGATGCGGACGACCTCGAACACGGTCTGGTACCAGCCGAGCTCGGCGCTGAAGCCATTCACCTCCCAATCATCCCAGTGGTACGCGGCGTCGAGATGAACCGAGGCGTTCAGAGGTGCGATGTGTTGCCGCAACCGGCCGGCAAGCGTGATCTGGTTTCGGGTATCTGGTCGCGAATCGGGCAGGGTCGTTCCGGTCCCGACCAGATAGCGCTTGTACGGATCGGAGAGAAACCCGGTGGAGCGCTTGTACGCGAAGGCGAACTCGAAGAGCGTGCTGCGCGTGATGACCTGGCTGAGCGCCGTGTCGAGGGTGAAGACGTTCTTCAGATACTCGGGTAGCGTGCGCCCGTGATTCGTCGCACCGTCGGTCGGCGTGATGGTGTCCCACGAGTAGCCGAGCCCGAGCGAATGCGTGGTGTTGCGATCGTTGTAGTTGCGCTCGACCGAGCCACCGATGTTCCCCGACAGGTAGTCCTTCTCCGACGACGCCCCCCCGGTGAGACTTGCCCGGCCGCGGTCGAAGTAGTGGTTGACGGTGATCTGTCCGTCGAAGCGCTGATCGAAGATCGTGGCGCCGCTCATGACCTGCAGGAAGGCCTGGCCGGTCGTCGCCACGTCCGGATCGGGCACGACCCACCACGGACTGGCACCCGACATCGTTTCGAAGGCCATGTCGAAGCTGGCGTCGATGCGCGACGTCAGCGGTGTGAGCAGATTGAACTGGTAGGCGAAGATCGAATACCGCTCGCGGCTGCCGCCGGACGTGTTGTCGAAGTCGCTCGGGCTGAGGTTGTCCTCCTTGTAGTAGGAGAACGCGCCGCGTGCAGTGGTCTCCTGGACGGGCGAGTCGGCGCGTGCGGGCAGAGCCAGCCCCGGCAGCGCGAGTGCCCCGGACGCGAGTGCGCCAAGGGCGCGCGCCCCCGCCGATGCCCAAACGTCGCCTTCCGCCGATGCCTCACGGGTGTTCGGTGGACTTGCCTTCTCGAACCGCCGGAGCTCGGTGTTGTCGCGCTTCTTCATGCGATGCATCTCTTCGTTTGCAGCGGAGCGGCCGACCGTCAATTGCAGCCGCAGCCGCCTCCGCCGCCTCCTCCGACCGGAAGCGAAGCCTCCTTGCTGAAGCGGATGTGGTTCTGCAGCGTCGCCCGCATCGGATCCGAGTCGAGCGCCATGTCCTTGCGAGCAAGTGTGTCGCGCTCCCAGGGCTTCACGACCGCGCAGCCCGATGCGCCGATCAGCAGCGCGGCGAGCGTCATCACACAGGCGATATGCACGATCATTGTTCGCCGCATCACGGTCTGGCCTCGACGAGCTTGCGGATTTCGCTGCGGATCGTCTTGATGTCGCCTTCGCGGAATCCCTCGTGGACGAGCTTGATGGTTCCGTCCCGGTCGATCAGGTAGGAGGTCGGCATCGTCTTCAGGCCGAAGGCTCCGGGAAGCTTGCCGTCGCGATCGCTCGCACTCGGATAGCCGACCGGGTTCTTCTTCAGGAAGCGGAGCGCCTTGGCAGGATCCTGATCGAGGTTGATCGCGACGATCTGGAAGTCCTTGGCAGGCATCTGCTGCCGCATCTTCTCGAGTTCGGGCAGCGACTGCAGACACGGCGGACACCACGACGCCCAGAAGTCGAGCCACACCACCTTGCCCCGGAACTGCTCGAGATCGATCGGGCCGGCACCCTCGAGTGCCGGCAGCTTGAAGGCCGGGGCGGGATCGCCGCTACCGAGCGCCAGGGCGATCTGCCCGACGCACACGAGCGCGAGTACCGAAAGGGTCGCCAGTCCACGACGAAGGGCGACAGCCAGAAAGCGATGTTCCATCAGTCGATCTCCCATGCGATCCATCCACCGTCCCGCACCAGCCGGGTGCGGACGGCTCTCCCCCACTGGCTCTCTTCGTCACGACCGCGGTGTCGACTGAGTCCCTTTCGGGCTGGACCCGTTCGTCTTCGGTCGAACTGCCCGGTTACGAGGCGCGATCAGCCCGCGTAGTCGACGCGGCGCGCAGACTCTCGACCAGATCCCCGACGCTCAGGATCTCGGGCAGGATCACCGGCTCGTGCGGTCGCTCGGGGTCATAGACCAGATAGAGAGGCACGCCGGCCCGGCCGTGGCGCGCCAGTTCGGCCCGGATCGTCTCGTCTCGTCGCGTCCAGTCGGCCTTGAAGATGCGCACACCGAGGCGATCGAGCTCGGCCACGACGCGCGGATTCTGCAGCACGACCCTTTCGTTGACTTTGCAGGTGATGCACCAGTCGGCGGAGAACACGACCAGCACCGAGTCGCCCTGCGAGAGGGCTTCGTCGATCGCCGAGGGCTCCCACGGCTGCCAATTCCCGTGGCTCGTCTCAGCGGCCGGAGCTCCGCCCGACGCGAGATCCGCGCGCACGAGATCGAGCCCGAACAAGGTGATCGCGACCAGCGAAAGTCCCGTCGCAATCCGCAGCCAGCGCCTTTCGCTCTGCTGAAGGCCTCCATAGAGGAAGAGCCCGAACGCGAGAGTGAGCAGCAGGACGAGCAGCGAGATCAGCCCGTCCACACCGGCGACCCCGCCCGTCAGCCAGAGCAGCCAGATCACCGTGGCGAGCAGCGCGAATCCGAGTGCGGTGCGCAGTCGCAGCATCCACGCGCCCGGGCGAGGCACGAAGCGTGAGAAACCGGGGACCAGCGTGATCAGCACGAAGGGCAGCGCGAGGCCTGCGCCGATCGCCAGGAAGATCGCGACGATGACGACCGGCGAACTCGCGAACGCGAAACCGACCGCAGTGCCGAGGAAGGGCGCGGAGCACGGCGTCGCGAGTACCACTGCGAGCAGGCCCTCGAAGAAGCTGCGCCGATTGCCGTGGGTCGCGGCGCCGAGTTGCGCGGCACGCCCGACGTCGACGTTGATCTCGTACACGCCGAACAGGTTCATCGCGAATGCGACGAGCACGACGGCGATCATCGCGATGAAGATCGGCGACTGGAACTGGAACCCCCAGCCGACTTCCGTCCCGATGCCGCGAAGCGTCAGCACGAAGCCGGCGAGCACCCCCATCGAGGCCAGGATTCCGAGCGCGTAGGCAGCTCCGTTCGCCATCAGCGCACGTCGGCTGCGACCGCCCATCTCGGCGACCGCGAACACCTTGATGGCCAGCACCGGCAGCACGCACGGCATCAGGTTGAGGATCAGTCCGCCGAGCAGCGCGAGCAGGATGGCGTGTACGATGCCGAGCGACGAAGCGGCCACGGGGCTCTCCGCCGCGATCCAGTGCGCTCCGAGCTGGCTGACCTCTGCGCCGGCGTCGGCGAACGGCAGCGGCACGTCCACTTCGACGTGGGCGACGCCACCCTCTGGCGACGTGAGTGCGAGCACGCCGGTGAGTCGTGCCGGCGCCTTGTCGGTACCGTCTTCCACCTCGCCGATCAGGCCGAGCAGGGAGACGGCCGGATCCGACTCGCTCGCGACCGGTCCGCGTTCGCGCAGCAGGACGGGTGAATCGGAGGCGGGGAAGAACGCTGCGCCGTCAGCTGCGGGATGGAAGCGTGTGCACGGTTGCCCGTCAGCGCTCGGAGCGACGCACGAGCGCACGAGCAGCGCAGCCTCGAAGTGGTCACCCGGGCGGACTGCGCTCTGCGAGTAGAGCCCCTCGATCTCGAGTCCGAGGCTCGCCGCGGATACCGGAAGCCTGGCCTCGAAGGACTCGAAGAACGCCGTCGTCGCCTGATTGTCGGGCGAGTCGATCAGCGCTTCGTCGAGCGAACGGCGGATCGACACGTCCGCTGGAATGCACTCGTTCTTGCAGATCAGCACGTCCGCATCGACCGTGATCTCGCGCGCGCCCGTGTAGTCGGGATCGAGCGTCACGTCGGTCATCAGGAGCACGCGATCTTCGTAGCCGTAGGTGACGAATGCGCCATCGGCCTCGCTGAACGCGCGCGGGGCCGGCCACTCGATCGGTCCCACGCTCGCACCCGGAACGCGGATGTCGAGTTCGGTCGGCAGGCCGGTGTCACCGGAATTGCGCCAATAGATGTGCCATCCCGGGTCGAGATCGAAAAGCACGCCGATCCGTGCGCGCTCGAAGGTGGAGCGGCCCGCATCGATGAGCAGTCGGGCCTCGAGGCGCGGCTCGCCCGCATGCACGCCGGTTTCGCCGATCGCGCTCTCCGGGACCCACGGCGTTGCGTCTGCGCTCGCGGCATCGCCAAGCCCGAACACTCCCGCGGCGACGAGCAGTCCGAGCAAGATTCGACCCGGTGCCCGGAGACGGGACCAGACAATCAAATGCTCGGATCGGATGAAAAGGCTCGGATGCAACTCGGCACTCCAGTTCGGGGTGGCGTCGCGGAGGGAGCGCGGCACCCGAGCCCTCGGATCCCGGCGAACCGGATCTCCGTGAGCGATCACTCGCGCAGCCTATCGACCTTCGCGCTTTTCAACCTGTGACCTTTGACCCGGCCGACCATCGGTCGGGTTTCCCGAGCCGGGACACGCTTCTGCCCGAGACCTTCTGCGCGCTTGCCGGCTCGTGATCCGAACACGTCCAGAAGTTCAGGGGGGTGTGGGGAATATGCCCAAGTTTGTGAGCTGGATCACCGAGCAGGGGGCTTGCGACCCGATAACTCTCATCGGCGCAGCGAGGCGCGAGCGCCTCGGGATGGCTGGCTGGCAATGGCTCGACGACGAGGCTGGACGGGGATCGGGACCGAGCCGAAGCAGATGAGCGGAGTGCACTGAAAATGACGAACAAACCCGAGCAGTCCGTTCGCGGCGGTCGCATCAGCGGCCGCGGCCGAATCGGTCGTATCGCGACCCTGGTCCTCGGCCTCGTCCTGACAACGGGATGGGTGCACGATGCGTTCGCCGGTGACGACGAGCGAGTCAAGCGAATGCACGACAGGCTCGTCGGTGTCCCGCCGGACGCGGCGCGCCTCGCCGCACTCACCGACATCCTGAACAACCAGGGTCCGGTCGAAGCGGCGCTCGCGGCCCTCGAGCACCCGGTCTTCTACTCGTCGACCCTGAAGAACTTCGTCACGCCGTGGACGAACGTCGACCAGACCGTGTACGCGCCGCTCAACGACTACACGGCGACGGTGATCGGGATGGTGCGCGACGACGTGCCGTTCAACACGGTGCTGTCCGCCGATCTGGTCTACCGCGGTCGCAACGGGATCGTGCCCGTCGGCTACTCGCAGACCAACAACATCCACTACGAGCAGCTCGAGTCCAACTACGTCGACCTGAGCAACACGACCGATTTCATCGGCGTCCCGCAGTCGAGCCTGCCGGGATCGCAGATCTCGTCCGGCGATGCGGCGGGTGTGCTCACCACGCGGGCGGCCGGACAGGCGTACTTCGTGGCGGGAACCAATCGCCGCATGCTCCGGTTCACCGCGATGAATTTCCTGTGTCGCGACATGGAGGACCTGCTCGACACGTCGCTGCCGGCGGACTGGATCCGGCAGGACGTGACGCGCAGTCCGGGCGGTGACAGCTCGATCTTCATGACGTCGTGCATCGGCTGCCACAACGGCATGGATCCGATGGCCGGCGCGTTCGCATACTTCGAGTGGGTTCCCGGACCGGCCAACGATCCCAACAACACGGGTCGGGTGATCCACACCCCCGGCCAGGTGCAACCCAAGCACCTGATCAACGCCAGCGCGTTCCCGGCTGGTTACAGGACCACCGACAACCGCTGGGAGAACCGCTGGGTCGCGGGCCAGAACTCGGTGCTCGGCTGGCCGGCCGCGCCGCGTGAAGGCTTCGGCCCGAAGACCTTCGGGCAGGCGATCACCAACAGCGACGCGTTCGCGACCTGCCAGGTCGAGAAGGTCTTCGAGCAGGTCTGCTTCCGGCCCGACGGCAGCAACGCCGATCGAGCCGCCATCACGCAGATCACCGAGAGCTTCATCGACAACGGATACAGCTTGAAGCGGGTCTTTGCCGAGGTCGCGGAGTACTGCACGCGACCGGACGCGCAGTGAGGATCATGGTGATGACGAATCAGAAGATCGGCTCGACTCCCTTGGAGGGGACTTGCGGAGATCTCACGATGGCGCGAAAACGGAACCGATTTCGACCGGGAGTGCTCGGGACCTCGAGAATCCTGTTCGCCGCGATCTCGCTCGCGCTGCTCACCGCGTGCGGTGACTTCACCGGCGGCGACGATCCGAATCCGGATCCGCTGGCCGGCGGCGGATCCGCGCCCAGTGGCGTGAGCGAAGCCGAGCAGATCCAGTTCTTCAGCCAGACGCTGTGGCCGGTCCTCAACGGCAACACCTGTGGCTCGTGCCACTCGGTCGCGGGCGGACGTCCGTTCGCGCTGGCGGACCCCGATGCCGCGCTCGCCTACCGGACTCTGGTCAACAACTCGAAGATCAACTTCGGCTCGCCTTCTGCGTCGCGTGTGTACGTGCAGGTCGCCTCCAACTCGCACAACTGCTGGACGAACGACTGCCAGGCGGATGCGGCGATGATCCTGCAGCAGATCAATGCCTGGATCGCGTTGATCGAAACCGCCGGCGGCAGCTCGACGGGCGGCCAGGCTGTCGGTCAGCAGGGCACGCTGCTCAGCGATCAGGTGGCGGCGACGAACGGCGTCGAGGACGTCGGCGGCGAGCGGTTCGACACCAACAGGATCGCCTTCTGGCGTTTCGACGAAAAGACCGGAACCGTGGCCAGGGACACCAGCGGCGTCGCGCCCGCGATGGACATCACGCTCGGGATGGACACGGTCTTCATGGACTCGTACGGGGTCGACTTCTCGGCGGGCACCGCCTCGGCGTCAACGGCAGCGAGCCGGAAGCTCTACGACCACATCGCCGATCCGACCTTCGGAACCGCACAGTATTCGATCGAGATGTGGGTCGTGCCGGCCAACACGAACCAGATGGCCGACATGTTCCGATACTCGAACGACATCCGCGTGCGGCAGCGCCTGTATCAGTACGACCTCCGCAATCGCAGCACGGCCCCGGGCATCCCGGCCGGCAACGGCGGCAGCGCCCAGCTCCTCACCTACGACCAGGACCGCGATCTGCAAGCGGGCATGCAGCACATGGTGATGACCTACGACCGGTTCAACGGCATGCGGATCTACGTGAACGGGGTTTCGACGGGTGATGTGGATGCGTTCACCGGCGGCCAGCTCTGGAACTGGGCCACGAACTCGCGCCTCACGCTCGGCAACGGCGGTGACACCGGGTGGTTCGGCCAGATCCGGATGCTGGCGATCTACAAGGCCGCGCTCAAGCAGGAGGAAGTGCTTCAGAACTTCCGTGCGGGTGTCGGGCTCAGGCTGACCCTTTCGTTCGACGTCAGTCAGTTCGCGGGTACCGGCAGCCGGATCGAGATGTCGCTCAGCCAGCTCGACGACCAGAGCTATCTGCTCTGCCAGCCGACGATCATCACCAGCAACGTGGGCATCCGGGTTCGCGGCGTGCGGGTCCGGGTGAACGGCACCGAGTCGCCGGTCGGTCAAGCGTTCTCGCGGCTCAACACCGTCGTGACGAGTCCGCGACAGCAGATCTCGAGTCAGTGCACGATGGTCGAGAACCTGCCCGGGCCCGAGACGTTCCAGCTCGCGTTCGAAGGCCTCGGACAGTGGCTCGATCCGGTGACGCCGACCTCCTGGCCGCCGATCGTCTACGACTACACGGGCGCCGAAGTGCTGCCGACCAACGGCATCCGGGACTTCGCCCGCGTCAACGAGACGATGTCGGTCGTCACCAACGTGCCCACCGACGTCGCCACCGTCGAGGCGACGTTCACCAACGTGATGCAGCAGCTTCCGGGTGCGGCAGACCTCCGCACCTTCGTGAGTTCGCAGCAGGTCGGCATCGCCAAACTGGCCCTCGACTACTGCTCGGAACTCGTCGACGACGCGGTCGAGCGCGATCTGTTCTTCGATCAGGGACCGGTGTTCGAATGGAATGCCGCGCCCGCCGCCGCATTCCTGAACAACGTCACCGAGGACAAGCGGCTCCGGATCACGGGTCCGCTGGTCGACAAAATGATGGGTGTCGGACTCGCGGTCCAGCCGGATCCGAACGTCGTCGAGGCTCGTCTGCTCGGCCTCGTCGACGGTCTGGTGGCCGATTGCGGGAGCTGTGACGGATTGGCGACCCGCAACATCGTCAAGGGCACGTGCGCCGCCATGTTGGCGAGCGGCACTGTCCAGATGCACTGAAAGGTGATGAGGTAGACCAAATGAAGAATCGTGAACACTGGGACTACGAGATCACCAGGCCAATCCTGCACACGAGTCATCGTCGGCCGGTCACGCGGCGTCAGTTCCTCTCGCAGGGATTCCTGACGGGGTCGGCGTTCGTCACGCTGCCGACGATCTTCTCGCTGATCGCGCAGACGAAGGCCGCACAGGCACAGTCGGTGGACTGTTCGCTCGGCGGACCGTCCGCCGGCATGCCGTTCCTCTGCTTCGATCTCGCGGGAGGAGCGAATCTCGCCGGATCGAACGTGCTGGTGGGCCAGCAGGGTCAGCTCGACGAACTGTCGCTCGAGGGCTACCGGCTCCTGGGCCTGCCCGAGGAGTTCGGGCCGACGCGGCTGGGAGCGGCGTTCGCCAACACCGAGTTCGGCGTGGCGTTCCACCGCGACAGCGCGATGCTGCGCGGGATGCTCCGGTTCACCGATCCGGCGACTCGCGCCAACACCAACGGCCTGGTGATCTGCGCCCGCTCGGCCAACGACACCGGGAACAATCTCCACAATCCGATCTACGGCATCAACCGGGCCGGCGCGAGCGGCGCGCTGCTCGAACTCGTCGGCAGCAGTCCGACGGATTCGGGTGGCAATTCGATGGTGCCGATGACCACCTTCGATCCGTCGCGCCGCCCGACGAAGATCGATCGCCCGCAGGACGCACGGGGCCTCGTCGACACCGGCGAACTCGTCAACATGCTCGGCGATGCCGGTGCGGGTCAGGTGATGAATGCGATGGAGATGATCAGCAAGGACAAGCTCGCGTTGATGGGCGAGTCGCAGTCGACATCGGACGTGGTCCGCTGTGCGTACGAGCAGAGCCGGCAGCTCGTCGTCGACTTCGGCGATCCGAACAGCGTCGACCCGCTGCAGGATGCCGACATCGTGAACGTCAATCCGGGGGATCCGCTGGCGCCGGTGCCGATTTTCGCCGACCCGAACCTGCTCATCAACACGAGCGAGTTCCGCAAGACCGCCAGCGTGATGAAGCTGGTGGTCGAACAGAAGGCGGGCGCCGGTACGATCGAGTTCGGTGGGTACGACTATCACGACAGCACCCGGGCGACGGGCGAACGCAAGGACGAGCGCGCGGGTGAGGCGATCGGGATGGCGCTCGAGTTCGCGCGTCGACGCAATCAGGATCTGATGATCTACGTGTTCAGCGACGGCTCGGTGTCGTCGAACGGACAGGTCGACAACTCGGTCCTGGGCGGTGGCAAGGGCGTCTGGCAGGGTGACAACTCGGCCACGGCGGTCTCGATGATCCTCGTGTACGGCAAGGATGGACGCCCGCCGCTGCGCAACGCCAACAACCAGATCGGTCGTTTCCGCGCGACGGGGAACGTCGAGACGGGTGCTGCGGCCGGCGCTGCGACGCAGATCTCGAACTCGCCCGAGCAGCTCGCCGAAATGGTGGTGCTCAACTACCTGGCCCTGCACGGTCGCGAGAACGAGCTCAACGTGGTGATGAACGGCGCACAGAGTCTGACCGGCAATCTCTCGTCCCTGATGGGCTTCGTGAATATCCGGGCTCCCGGCGTCTAGCCACAGACGACCGTTCAGGTAGCCCGGCTGCGCGCCGACACGAAGGGGGGGCGGCGCGTAGCAACGATCTCCCGGCCATCCGTCTCCCCGAATCGCACGCAGTGCCGGGTCCGGCGGAGTCATGGATGAAGAACCGCGAGGATATCCGCGAGCTCGAGTGGGTGGTCGAGCGCGAGATCGGGCCTCTGTCGGCGGCCATGCCGATGATGCCGTGGACGCGCGGCGGCGACGACGATCGTCTTTTTCGCGGAGCGCTCGTCATCTCGGTGCTGTTCTCGCTGTCCCTTTCGCTGCTGGCGACGAGGATCGTTCTGCCCGTGCCCGAACAGCGGGCGCGGGAGGTGGTCGCGATCTCCGAGCGGCTCGTTCATCTGCTCGAGAAGAAGGTCGAGCCGCCGCCCGTCGTACCGCCCGCCCCGAAGCCGCGAGTCGAACCCGTCCCCGAGCCGGTCGTCGCGCGAAAGCCGCCGCCGGTTCCGGAGCCGGTGATCGCGAAGGTCCCGCCTCCTCCTCCCGCGCCGGTTCCGTTGGCGCGTCCGAAGCCGGCACCGCCGGCCGCCAAGCCGATCGTGAAGATCGACGCGGTCAAGCCCCCTCCGACACCGCAGGAGTTCGCACCGACGCGTGCCGAGCGGAATCCTGTCCCGACCGTCGCGCGGCGCGGCGCGCCTCCGATGCCGTCTGTCGCACCCCTCGCCGCAGCCCCGGTCGGACCGACGTCCGACGCGCCGCGGGTCGCGAACTCTCGGCCCTCGCTCGTCTCGCGCCCCGCGCGCCCCGACCTGCAACCGGCTCTGCTCGCCGGACCGGCCGCGCCGGCGCCTCCCGGATCGGCGTCGACCCGCGGCTCCCGTGATCTGCCCGACGCCCGCCCGCGATCGTCATCCGCGGTGCCGCGCCCCGACCTCACCGCCCCGACCGCCGTGCCCGGGATCGCCGAGTCGGCTGCGCCGCGCGCCGCCCGGATCGGGGCGGCGGCGCCGACACACGCGCAGACTGCGCGCCCGGACGTCCAGGTCGCAGCGCTTGCGGCTCCGGCTCGCGGTGCGTCCGCGAGTGCCGCTGGCAGTGCTTCCGGGAGTGCTGTGCCCGTGGCGCGCGGCGCCCGCAGTGCTCCGAGTTCGCAGGAACGGAGCGCCGCTCCCGATCAGGCTCTGGCGGGCGTTCCCCTGGGATCGCTGGCCGCCTGTGTGTCCGAACGCGAAGAGGATGTGCTCAAGCAACGCGTGGTAGCTGCCGCTAGAACGCAGGAGAAGTGCGTAAGCGCCGCGGGCACCTATCGATTCGTGGAGACCAAGAACCTGAACTCGTTCCTGATGTGGGTCCAACCGGCCAAGGGACGGGCGCAGGGGGATCGATGCAACGAGCTGAGGCTCGCCATCGAATGTCTCCAGCCCAGGCGCAGCCGCTAGCCGATTTCGAGGAGCTCCTGGATGCAAGCCGACCGACTCGCCGCGATCCGATCGAGTCTCGCCGCACTGATGTTCGCCGTCTTTGCTTCGCTCGTTGTGGCCCCGTCCGCATTGGCCGCGGCCGACGCCGTCGACACCGCCGAGTGGGATGCGTACATCGACTATGCGTACGTGTACGTGTCGGCGGACGCCGCATCGCTCGGTGCCCGGCTGCAGGAATACGCGGGCCAGGCCGGCATGACGCTCGACGAGTACATCACGGTGGTGACGGCCGGACGTCGCTTCGACGACCCGACCATCGACGACACCGTGCGCAGACGTCTCGCTGTCGCGCACCTGCTCTCGTATCTCGCCACGCGCGAACCGCTGGCCCTCGAGCACTCGGTCGAGATGATCACGCCACTCGCCGAACAGAGCGGTCGCCACGAGTCGCTCTACTGGTCGCACACCATCCTCGCGCATCGCGCGCTCGAGAAGGGCAATGCGAGCGAGTTCACGAACGAGATGCTTCAGCTCTGGCTCGACGTCGTCGTGCCTCTCGAGAGCCCCTACGAGACCCTCCAGGCACTATCCCTCGATCAATCGACCAACTCGGGCTTCGTGTCGGCGCTGCCGTACGTCTACGAGAACGTGACGCGGACGATCCTGATCCGGAGCCAGGAGATGGGGATCCACGCAGACCTCGATCCGCTCGCCGCGATCGTGCGCATGCTCGCGCATGGGCGCGTCGGCCGACATCGTGACGTGATCCCGATCGCGGCGTCGTCACGCGAGTACCTCGATCGCATCCTGACGCGTCTCGATGGTGCGGAGTCCGATGGCGGCAGCCTGACGTTCACGCTCGTGCTCTTCGATGCGGGCAAGTACCACGACGAAGCCCGCTCATTGCTCGCCACCGAGGGTCTCTCGGATCGCACCATCAAGGCGATGGCGGTGGCAAGCGGTGGCTACGGACGGGCGCTCGAACTCGCCCAGACGTTGCAGGGTCAGGCGGTCGTGTACACACGCGTACTGCGTCAGCTCGGCGAGATCTGGGCCGCCAAGCAGCGGCTCGGCGTCGATCCGTATGTCGAGATGCCGTTCACGATCGATGGCGCGATCACGGTCTGGCAGGAACTCTACGCGGCCGGCCGCGGTGGCGAGTGGGCGAGCCTCGGCTTCCGACGCACCGGCTTCGAGTCCTACGTTTCGACGTTGCAGGTGCTCTGGCAGGAGATCCAGGAGGCGAGCCTCAATGCCGCAGACTTCTATCTGACGCGCAGTCTGGCGGATCCCGTGCGGGCCAACGAACACGCCCGCAATGCGGCGCGCACCTACAACCGCTACCTGGCCTTCTTCGCCCAGTACGCGAATGCCGAAGGTGCCGAGTTCGTGCCCGACTCGGCGTACTTCGCCGCCTACGAGGCCGGTCGCGGCTACGGGGATGCGTTCCTCGTCTACACGTCCGGCAGCCCGACCGCGGACGAGATCGACTATGCGGTGGATCGCTATCGGCAGGCGCTGAAGATCTTCCCGTTCGACCGGAATCTGTGGCCCGCCTACGCGTCGGCGCTCGAGAGACAGGGGCGCTCGAACCAGTATCTGAGCCACGTCCGTCCGATCGCCGATGGGGTGGCGCGCTCGCGCCACATCGATGCCTGGATCCAGGCGAAGGAGAGCGGCAGCGAAGAGCTCCGGACCTTGCGGAGCGCGATGTCGGACGAACTCGCCGTGATGTACCTCGGCTTCGCGAACGACGCCGAGGTCGCGAGCCTCGAGTCGAGCCTCGACGAACTGCGCGCCCGCCGCGCCGAAGTCGAGCGCGAGATCCTGTCGCTCGGAGGCACCGCGCAGGAGGCACCGCCCGCCAGCCAGTCCGAAGATCCGCAACCGGTCGAGAGCGTGGTCGAGCGGGCCGAACGCAATCGCAAGATCGAAGAAGCGAGGCTCCAGCTCGACAAGATCGACAAGCAACTCTCGTCACGTGCGCGGGCGCTGCCCCTCTATCGGTCGACCATGGACACCGATGGATTGATCGATGCCCTGCGTGGACAGCGCAATCACCCGGTCCACACGCTGCTGCGACGGTTCTACTACGAGAAGTCGTCCTGATCCGCGAGGGAAGGCCGGTTGGAAACCGCACGATCCGAACGAGCGCGTGGGTGGACCGATGAGTGGAGAAGGACGGATGACGATGAAGCCTGAACTCTTGGATGGACCGCGCGGCCGATGGACGTCGATCGGGGCCGCAATGCTGTGCGTCCTGCTGGTCGCGTGTGCCGGGCCCCGCTCCGATGAGGGCAGCAAGCCGGCGCTCGCGATGGAGGAGTCGCCGCTCGGGGGCGAAGCCCTGACCCAACGCAAGCAGGATCTGCAGCGCGCGTACGCGGACGTGCTCGCCTTCCAGTCGACGATGTCGAGCCTGATCGATCGCCGCGACACCCGGGCGCTTTCATCCCTCGACGGATTCGTCGCCCAGTACGTCGACAACCACCTCGACGCGCTGCTCGCGCCCGAGTGGCAGAGCGGTCATCCGGAGGTGATGGAGGTCGATGCGAATCTGCGATTCGCCAAGGCGGATCTGATGGTCAAGATGCGGTATCCGCGACGCGTCCAGGCGGTGATCGACGACATCGAGAAGCGCTACAAGGATCGATCCAACCTGCTGGTCGAGTATCCGGCGGGCGAGCAGAACACGATCGCGGAAGCGATGGAGATCCTGCGATCCCGGAAGTGGAACGGCTGAGCGGGCCGACTCGGCCCGCATGACGGACGGAGCTTCCCATCTGGGGCATACTCGGGCGCGGTTTCACCGACAGCATGTCGGTCCGCACCTCGAAGGAGCATCCAGATGGCTTTGCAGCACCGGCTCGTGGTTCTCTCGACTGTGTTCGCTCTCCTGCTCTTCAGCTTGCCGGCGGTCGCCGTGCCCTGGCAGGCGGGCGAAGAAGCAAGGCCGGCCGTGTGGGCCGCCGACGAGCATCCGCCCTCGGTGGTGCTCGCCGCGAGCGACCGAGTCGATCTCGAGTCCCGCCAGGGCTACACGGCCCAGTACATGTTCGGCATGACGAAGGGCGTGATGCGCTCGACGCTGGTGCCGGCCCTGAAGCCCGTCGCGCTGCTCTTCACGGTGCCCCTCGACATCGCCTTCCTGCCCTTCGCCGCGATCGGGGGATTCTTCCGCTAGGCGGGGTCGGGGGGAGCAGGGCGGGGATCGGCTTCGCCCCCGCATTGCGTTTCGATCCCGCTACAGGTCGACGGCGCCGGTTTCCCCGGAGACTCCGTCTGGACGTGCCGTGGAGCCGAGCGATCGGCGCTTCGTTCTTTGCCCGAGCGACCGCTCGAGGCGCTCGACCTCGAGCCGCCTCGATTCGTCGGTCCCGATGCGACGGTCTGATTCCAGACGCGGACCCTGAAGCGCTTCGCTCGGACTTCAGGTGATGGTGACTGCCGGCGCAAACTTCACTGAGATGGTTTGCCTCGATGTCGTTGGCGAGCCCCGGCGTGGATCAGCGGATGCGTGACCGACCATTTCTGCGTGCCCGCCGGCCGAATAGCAAACCGAGCAGCACCGCTCCAAGCATCATCGTTGGCGCGAAGTCGGGCTCTGGAACGACTATAGGGACGATGTCCTGTCCGACGTTCATCGACGTATCGGTTGCCCGAGCATCGATGCTCCGAAGACCGTCTGGCCCGGTGATGTTCGTGAACAAGGCCTCGAACTCATCCGGGTTGGCAGTCGGCGTGCCGACGATGGTCTCCCCGGTGACATCAATGGCACCACTTCCATCGACGTCGAACGTCACCACAACGGGACCGGCAGCCAGCGCAACGTTGTCGATTGCGTCGAGGGTCACGGTCATGTTCTGGCCCTGCAAGAAGGATGTGAAATCAAGAGGCGTGGTCACGTCTACGAGAGGTGCGTCAACGTCGAGCGGACCGCCGTTTGCAAGCTCGGCATCTCCGAAGTTTGGCTCTACGTCCGGCAGATCGTCTAGCTCTATGACCTGCCCGGGCTGCACCGCGCCCAATCCAACCAAGAGTGTGTTGCCTACGTGGATTGTTCCTCGACTCGAATCTGGCCGGAGATGAAACTAATCATCGAACGTTGGATCGGGAACGCCCGGAACACGGGGCGCGTAGCTGTTTACTGCTCCGGGAGCTGCGGCGATCTGGTGCGCATAGCTCATGAGGCTTTCATAGCTCGCCGGTGCGGCGATGCAGAGGGATGCGTTCGGGTTCGTGCCGCAATGACGGAGACCCAACGTGTGACCCACTTCGTGAACAATGGTTCGCCAGTGGAAGAAGCTCGATCCCAGGATTCCCGCCGAAACTGGCCACGGTCCGAAGGTGATCAGTGTGTCGTTACCCGGGACGCCGTGATAGTTGGGTGCGGGGCGAAAGCTAGTTTCTCCAAGTCCCGAAGACCCCGAAACGACTGTGATCGTATCACCGGGGTCCGGATTCGTACTCCACGGCGTTGACACCGTCAGCGTCGCACCCGAAGTGCTCAAGATGCCACGGAGCTGGCCCGCACCTGCACCCGATGTGACGAGGACGCCGTTTCCAAACAATCCCGGCCCGACTGTTGGGAACGATGTGCCGGAGACCGTGACCGTCGTCGCTGTACTCGACACAACGACGGGTTGGGTCGGGGTTGCAGACCGACCCTGTACGTCGGAAACTAGAAGTTCGCCACGGCTCAGTAGTCCGTCCGGTCCGCCTGTGTCTCCAACGTTAGCCACCCCGTCTCCATGAGTGCTCGACCGTGGGCCTCGATTTCCACTGTACGCGCTCACGCGGAATCGTTTCGTGGGATTACCGTGGGAACCGAAGATCAGAAGCAACCCCGGACCGTTGGAGACCCTATTCCTGCCATGAACTCGACCGAGCCCAGCAACTCGATCCGGCAGCACTCATCATGAGAGCGGCACGAGAGGCGAGAAGAAGTTGCGCGTCGGCCACCGCTCGATGGTGCTACTGCGGCGCGGTCACGACGATCGTCGCGAAGCCGCGTTTCGGGAGGTCGACGGTCGTGGTGCGCTTCCCCGCGGAGCCGAGGTCGATCGTGATCTCGCGCATGCCCGGCCTGACGCGGCTGCGATGTAGATAGACGCGATCCGGCAGGAAGATCCACGAGCGCGTGTCCGGCTTGTCCATCGCGGCCATCGAAGCCTCGGTGAGCAACGCGAGCGCCCAGCCGAGCCCCGAACTCTCCTGATTGCCGGCTTGCCGCATTCCCTCGGCTGCCGCAGCGCGCACGATCATGCGCGAGACCGCGGCGCCGATGATGCGGGGCTTCAGTTCCTCGTATTCGCGGCTGATCTCGAGACCGATGTTCGACGCCAGTTCGAGTTCGGCGCTGCGTCCATCGATCTGGAGGCCCGCGCTGCCGATCACGCTCTCGCTCGGCACGAGCTTCGGATAGATGATGAACTTCATCGCCGAGTATCCGAGCACCTCGGGATTGCCCGAGATGTACGTCCCCGCCGCGCCGACCGCCAGACCGATCGGCATGCGCTCGGGCACCTTGTGGGGCACGCGACCGACGCTCACCACGACGAGCAACTCGGCATCGTCGTCGGCCACGGCGGGCAGAGGACCCGACGCGGCCAGGAACTCGCTGATCCGCTTGCCACGATAGTCGGTCCGCTTCGACAGACGTTCGATCGGACCGCGGAGCGATTCGAAGCTGCGCTCCTGCAGGGCTTCATCGTAGTAGCGCATCGCCGACTCGTACTCGCCGAGTTTCTCGAGCGTGAAGCCTGCGAGATACGACCCGAAGGCCACGTGGGCGGATCCGGGATCGAAGTCCGACAGATATTTCTGCATCACGCTGAAGCGGCGCGCTTCGACCCGCGAACCCGAAAGATCCGCGACGGCGAGATAGTTCAGCATGTTGAAGCTGTTCAGGGCCAGCTTCTCGGTGGGCGACGAGCGGTACTTGGTCGCCGAATCGCTGAACACGTACTTGCCGATCGCGCCGGAGGCGTCGTTCGCGATGTCGAGCAGCTCGAGGCCCTTGTCGGCGGCCGAGAGGTCACGCGCACTCGACGCATATGTCTCGCTGGCCTGCTTGAGGGTGCCGCGTTCGAGGATGGTGAGCGCGGTCTCCGACTTGAACTTGTCGGGGATGCGATCGGGCTCGTCGACGCCGATCGCCTTGTCGAGCTGCTCGATCCCTTCGGCGTATTCGCCCGCCGAAGTGGCCGCACGCGCATTCTTCATGCGATCCGAGTAGGTCGCACATCCGGGAGCGACGCCGGCCCACACAGCGAGCAGGCACAGCCAGACGATCGGCCGGCGCGTGCCGTGTGGACGCGCATCTTCTGCGGTGCGCTGCGCCATGGTCCGCTGGTCCCCGCGCTCAGCCCTTCAGTGCTTTGCTGCGGGTCGTCTCGTTCTGGAACTTCACCAGGCCGGTCTCGAGTTCGATCACCTGCAGGAAGAGGCTGTACTGCAGCCGCCTCGTCTTCTGGATGCGCTCGTCGACGGCGGTCACCTTGCCCGTCACGAAGTACCGCGCACCGAGTTGCCTGCCGAGGCGCACGGCCTGGCTGGGATCGTAGATGGCGCCCTGCTGGATGCCGATTTCGCGGGCGAGAGCTTCCTGTTGGGACTTGGCGACGACCTGGACCAGTCCGGTGTTGATCAGGCTGGTCTCGATCGACGACAGCAGAGTCAGCATCTGGTCGTCGAGGTGTTCGGAGGTCGCGTTCTGGATCGGCCAGATGGCGAAGATCGGAGGCTTGCGCATCGCCGAGATCTCCTGCGTCCAGAAACGCGATGCGTACAGGGCCTCGAGATTCCGGCTGACGAGGAAATTGATGTCCTCGCGATCGAGGGTCGTGCTCATGGCCGGCTGATCCATGCCCGGGTTCTCAGTTCCCTCGCCGCCCCGCATGGCACGGGGTGCACACGCGAACGAAGCGGCGAGCGACAGGCACAGGATGGACATCAGCACGGTCTTCATCGAGGACCTCCAATTGGACGCGACGAGGCCATGAGGTTCGCACACCGGGCGCCGGTCGGCCGCACCGACGCGACTGTCTTCCGTGTGAATCGCCGCGGCTTCGCTGCCGCTAGACTCCCCGCGAACTCGAGGAACCTCCGCTGCCATGACGTCGATTCCCAACGCCCGTTTCGCGATCGGTCAGATCGTGCGCCACCGCATCCATCCGTTTCGCGGTGTGATCTTCGACGTCGACCCGATCTTCAACAACAGCGAAGAGTGGTGGCTCTCGATCCCCGAGAACCTGCGCCCCGCGAAGGAACAGCCCTACTACCACCTGCTCGCCGAGAACGAGAAGACGACGTACGTCGCGTATGTGTCCGAGCAGAATCTCCTGCCCGACGAGACCGGTGCGGCCTGCCGTCATCCGCAGATCGACGAGATCTTCGATGGCCCCGTGCTCGGCCGCTACCGACCCCGCTTCGAGCGATCGCTGAACTGACCCGAGCAGGAGCACGGATCCGGTACGAACGCGTCGGCGGGGTCGGGCCGATCCGGCTAGCGGTGTCGTTCAGTGACCGGCTGCCGCGGCGGCGAGGGCGGCGCGCACGTCGGGCACGTCGCGTCGCAGCAGATCGCGACTGCGGCGCAGGCTGTCCTTGACGCTGTCCGCCGGCTTTCCGGTCGCGCGCGCGATCACGCGCAGTGGGCTGCAGGCACCGTAGAACAGCCGGAAGATCTCGAGGTGCTCGGGCGCACGACTCCGGGCGAGTGCGTCGGTGCAGCGTTCGACCACTCGTGCGGCGTCGATCCTCCGCTCCTCGGTCGGGATCTCGCCGACGAACTCCGGCGAATCGCTCTGATCCATCGACACGACCGGCGCGCCCCGGCGACGGAAGTGTCGGCAGGTCACGTTGTGGGTGATCCCGAAGATCCAGGTCGAGACACTCGCGCGCCCCTGATAGGACGGCAGTGAGCGATGCAACTGCAGGAAGACCTCCTGGGCGATGTCCTCGGCATCGGCGGGCCGGCCGACGCGGCGCAGCGCGAACGCATACACACGACGCGAATACCGCTCGAACAGTTCATCGAACGCGCCGGGCCCGCCCGCCACGATTTCGGCGACCAGCGCTGCGTCATCCAACTGCTCGACCTGCCCGATCCGCTCGACCATCTCCACGCCCTCTTCCCCGTGCGGTCCGGATCGATGATTCGTCCGTGACCGCGCTCGGGACGAAGCGCAGGGTGCAGGAGCGCCGAGGGCATGACTGTGAAGCGCTTCACAGAGCGACGACGGGGCACGGCAGAGTGATCGGGTGCCCGGCAACGGCAGGCATCAAAAGTCGCATTGTCGAGCAAATACAGATATCTGGGGGACTCCCGATCCGGCCGATCCCAGGGGATCCGAGAGTCGGTCAGAGCGAAGAAAATAGATTCTCAGGAGTCAGTAAGGAATCAAGGGAGAATGCCGATCCGCGTCTTCGGTCCGGACGGACGGGCTTCCCGAGCCGACGTCAGGGCCAGCCCGTCCAGCAAGGCGTTTCGCAGCTCCCGCGGATCGATGATCTCATCGAACCCGAGGCTGTCGGCGATCCGCCAGGGACCTCCCCGCTCGGCGGTATCGAGTTCCGCCTGTCGCCCCGTGTCGGCGTGCGCGGCGGTGCCTCCGCCCCGCGCCGGCATGGCGCCGAGCGTCGCACCCGGAAACGCAAGCGACAGGGTCTGATGATCGAAGGGATTCATCGCCATCGCAGAACTGCCGAATCCGAACGCCTTGCGGAGCGTGACGTGGAGCTTCGGTACGCGCAGCCGTCGCTGTGCGGCGAACAGACGCGCGGCGGCGCGCAGCGCGCCGGCCCGTTCGGCTGCGCTGCCCGCCATCACGCCCGGATTGTCGGCGAGGAACACGACGGGCAGCCCGAAGGCGCCGACGACCTCGAGGAAGCGCGCTCCCTTCTCGGCTGCGTTGCGGTCGAGGCTGCCCGCCCGGCGGCTCGGGTCGTTGGCCACGATCGCGATCGAGTGCCCCCCGAGTCGCGCGAGCGCCGTGCGGAGCGAGTCGCCGAAGTCCGGCTGGATCTCGAGCAGACTGTCGGAATCGACGAGCAGATCGAGAACCTTGCGCATCGCGTACGGACGACGATCGTCGGCCGGCACGATCGCGAGGATCTCGTCGAGGGAGCGACGTCCGGTCGCCTCCCCCGATGACTGCGGTGGTTGTCCATACGCGTTGCTCGGGAAGTGTCCGAGATACCGACGTGCGAGCGCGATCGCGGCGCGATCATCGTCCACCACGTTGTGGACGACGCCGCTGCGCGTGACATGGACGTCCGGCCCGCCGAGATCCTCTTTGCTGATCTTCTCACCGATCGCTGCCTCGACGAGCGGCGGCCCGGCGCTGAAGAGAGCGGCGCTGCGGGTCATCACTGCGAAGTCCATCAACGGTGCGGCGAGCGCGCTGTGCCCGGCTGCGGGGCCGAGCACGAGACACACGGTCGGGACCTGGCCCGAGAGATCGACGAGGCCCTGCAGATCGTTTGGCGTGCGTCCGTGGCCGCGCAGTGCGTTGGTGACGCGATGTCCCGCACCGTGCAGCATGAAGACGAGGGGGACACCCTCCTCGAGGGCGAGCTGGGTGAGACGATGACGCTTGTCGGCTGCGCCGAGCCCGATCGATCCGCCCTTCACCGTGAAGTCCTCGGCACCGACCAGCACGGGACGGCCCTCGATCCGACCGAAGCCCGCCGGGAACGCGTCGGCGGCGGTCTCTTCGCAGATCGCGCCGACCAGCGTGCCGAGTTCGCGGAACGATCCAGGATCGAGCAGCAGATCGATGCGCTGCCGCGCATCGAGAGCACCGCTCGCGTGGAGTCGTTCCAGCTTCTCGGCTCCTCCCATCGCACGGGCCCGCAGTCGGCGCGCAGCGAGATCGTCCAGCATGTCGCGCCAGCCACCCAGGGCGTCGTCGCGATCGTCTTTCTCCGACATCGTGGTCCCCCGTTTCGACGGGCCGCGTGGCCCGGCTCGATCACCGGGAAGCATCGCGGTGCGGGCGGGCGCATGCCACGGATCGGCTTGCGAGTCGTTCCGCGAGCGACTAACTCCCCGTCCATGGGACTGCCGGCATGAGCGGACGCGGACGCCCCGGAGCGGTCGGCGTGCTGTCCTGCAGTGCGATCGCGTGGCTGTGCCTGTCGCTGGTCGTCGTCCATCCGGTGAGCGCGCAGGATCTGCTGCTGCCCGAGTGGGACTATCAGCCCGCCGCCGACGCGGGCCTCTGGGCTCGCGGTGCGGGTCACTCCGCGGCGGCGAGCTGGTCGTTCGTCAACGACACGCTCTCGGATTCGTGGTCGATCACCAGGGCACCGATCCACTGGCGTTGGAAGGGCTGGCTCACGGCGGCCGCCGTCGCGGGCGCCACCACCGGCATCGTGTATGGCCTCGATCAGCGCGTTCGCAGTGCGAGCTGCGGCACTCCGAGCCTCGGCGATACGTGTCCCGGCAATCCGAGCTTCGAGCGATTCGGCGAGGACATACGCTGGGTGGGCAACGGCCCCGGTCTGATCGCGCTGACCGGCGGCTTCGCGTTGGCCGGCTGGGTGCTCGATCGGCCGAAGGAGCGCGAGACGGCGCGGCTGCTGCTCGAAGCATCCGCCATCGGACTCGGTTTCACGGCGCTCGGCAAGTACACGATCGGGCGCAGCCGACCGAGCTCGGATCGCGGTGCGTTCGACTTCGATCCCTTCAGCGGGAACGCTTCGATGCCCTCCGGCGAGACGACGAGCGCGTTCATCATGGCCGGCGTGATCACGTCGCAGTACCCGGAGTGGTACGTGCAGATCACCGCCTACTCGCTCGCCACCGCAGTCGGTGCTGGCCGCATCGCCCTCGATTCGCACTGGACAAGCGATGTATTCATCAGCGCGGCCCTCGGCATCGCGGTGTCGAAGGCGACCGTGCACTTCAACCGGAAGCGCAGCGAGAAACGCAGGAGACGCGTCGCGCCCTCGTCGGATCCCGAGGTCAGCCACTTCTTCCAGGTCTCGCCGCGCGCCTTCCGCTGGACCGTCGTCTACTGAACGGGATGCCGGGTCCGCTGGCCCCACCCGGGCGTGCGTTGTAGCGTCGACGTGTCGTGTCGACTCCGACCGGCGAGGAGAATCCCAGTGAGCCGCACAGCCTTTGCGGAGCAGTGCCGTCAGGTCTGCGACGCGCACGGGTGGGAGCTGCTTCCGACCGGGATCCTCGTGCAGTGGGAAGACGGGCGGAAGCAGCTCGTCCGGCTCGAGATCTTCGAATCGAATCGCCAGATGCTCGTGCGTCTCTCGACCACGATCGGCTCGGTCGAGCTTCTCTCGCGGGACCACCTCGTGCTGGCCCTCGAAGCCAATTCCGAGCTCGCGCACGGCGCGCTCGCCATCCAGTCCCACGAGCTCTGCCTGACCGACACGCTGATGCTCGAGACCTCGGATGCGTCGCAGATCGAAGCCTCGATCGGCTTCCTGGCCAATCAGGCCGACGAGTACGAGCGCTCGATCTATGGCACCGATGTCCACTGAGGCTGGCGATGTCGATGCGTGACGACAGCGTCGAGCGGATCGGCGAGTTTCGCGCAGAGGGACATCCGATCCACACGCGAGCGCTCGAGATCGAGGTCTGCCGGGAAGAGCGCGGGCTGCTGCGGGCGACCGGCACGATCCTCGATCTGCGGAAGTTCGGCTTCGTGCCGACCGGAGGCGAGTTGCAGACCTCCGGGTTCATCCACCACATGTCGCTCGACGCGCGGATCGATCCGCGGACCGGGATCCTCGAATCACTCGAGCCCGCACAGGCGGTGGTGGCCTTCGAGGCGGGGCCGCGCACCGGGGGCGAGAGCTGTCGGGATACGCTCGGCAGGCTGCGCGGGCTGGCGGGCACTCGGCTCGACGAAGCCTTCACGAAGACCCTCGCCGCGACCTATGGCGGCGCCCTCGGCTGCAGCCATCTGCTGACGCTCGCGCATCTGCTCGCCGCCACGGTGCCACGGGCGATCGCGTGGGAGCAGCAGGCGCGCGCTGTGCGGCCCGCCGTGCGCCAACCCGGCGAGCGGATCCTGAAGCGCAGCCTGGTGCTGGACGGATTCGAACTCGCTGGCGGCGCTGCGATCGACGTCGCCATGCAGCTGAACGACGTCTTCACGGGCCCGTTCGCCCTGGTCGAGCGACCGCTCGATCGCTTCGCGCGTCAACACGAAGTGCGTTTGCTCGCCCGTGTCGACATGAAGGACGTGACGATTTCGTCGATCGCCGCACACGAGCGCGAGCGGATCGGCGCACCCCTTGCGCCGGGCGGCTGGCAGAGCCGGGACGCGTGGCTCGCGCCCCTCGTCGGCGGACCCGCCATCTACGGGCTCGGGCGCAGCGTTCGCGAGCACCTAGGTGATGACCCCGCCCGCGCCGCGCTGCGCGACACGCTGCAGCACTTCGCGCCGGGATTGATCCAGTGCCTCGCCGCCTTCGCGCATCGGATGGTGGAGGGCGGCAGCGGACTCGGCGACGGGCCCTCGATCCTGCAACTCGGCGGGCTGCCCGACAGCTGTTACATCTGGCGCGCCGACGGACCGGGGTTGCGGATGCGCGACGCCGCGCGTCGCGCCGGCGGCCTGGCCGGACCGACGCAAGACTGAGCAGAGAGAGCCGACGGAGGGATCGACATGGACTACCGACAGATCCGCTACGAAGTGAAGGGGGAAGTAGCGATCCTCACCTTGAATCGACCCGAGCGCATGAACGCCTGGACTCCGCGCATGAGCGAGGAGCAGGCCGACGCGATCGGCCGCGCCAACGAAGACGCGCAGGTGGGCGCCATCGTGATGACGGGGGAGGGGCGCGGGTTCTGTGCCGGGGCCGACATGTCGGACACCTTCCAGTCGCGGATCGACGGCGTCGATCCCGGGGCGAACACGGCGGGAGGTTCGGGCGGGCTGCCCGCCGGCCTCGACTGGGTGAAGCTGGTCCGCGAATCGAAGCCGCTGATCGCGGCGGTGAATGGCGCCGCGGTCGGCGTCGGACTGACGATGATCCTGCCCTTCGACGTGATCATTGCCTCCGAGAAGGCGCGTTTCGGAATGCTGTTCATCAAGATGGGACTGGTGCCCGAACTCGCGAGCACGCACTTCCTCGTGCAGCGCATGGGGTTCGGTCGCGCGAGCGAGATGTGCCTTTCGGGTCGGCTCTACGGCGCGGCGGAATGTTCGGAGCGTGGGCTCGTCGATCGCATCGTGGCGCCCGATGCACTGATGGCCGAGGCGGTCGGGCTCGCGAACGAAATCGCCGCGAACCCGGCCCCGCAGCTTCGGATGACGAAGTCGCTGCTCACGCGCAACGGCAGCGAAACCGATCTCAGCCTCGCCCAGCAACGCGAGAGCGAGCTGCTGCGCCAGTGCTGGAAGACGCCGGAGCATGCCGAGGCCGTGAAGGCGTTCGTCGAGAAGCGGCCGCCGAAGTTCCGATAGGAAGTTCAGATAGAAAGTTCCGATCGATGTAGTTCGAGGGGCTGGCCCCGGTCACAGCGAGGTGCGTCGACACATGTCGGATCTGGCTCGCAGCGTATGGATCGTCGCGCTCGCCAAGCTCGTGATCCATCTCGCGACGAGTGCGCTGGGCTACGGGTACTTCGGCGACGAGTTCTACTACATCGCCTGCGCGGATCGACTCGACTGGGGCTACGTCGACCATCCCCCGCTCTCGATCGCGCTGCTCGCCCTCTGGCAGGGCGCGTTCGGCGAATCGCTGGCCGCGTTGCGGATCCTGGCAGCGGCACTCGGCGCGGCCGCCGTCGTGGCAGCCGGCGTGCTCGCATCCGAACTCGGTGGCCGGACGCGCGCGCAGCTCCTCACGGCGATCCTGGTGGCGCTCGCCCCGGTGAATCTCGTCGTCCACGGCTTCTACTCGATGAACGCCGTCGATGTCCTGATCTGGCTGCTCGCCTTCATCGCGCTCGCCCGTCTGGTCCGGACTCCGACCCTCGCAGGCTGGCTGGGATTCGGAGCGCTGCTCGGGATCGGATTGCAGAACAAGTACTCGCTCGCCTGGTTCGGGATCGGGCTGCTCGTCGGGCTGCTCGCTACACCTCACCGGAGACTGCTGCGCACGCCCGGACCGTGGCTGGCGGCGGCTCTGGCCGCGCTGCTCTTCGCGCCCCACATCGTCTGGCAGATCTTCCACGACTTTCCCACCGCCGAGTTCATGCAGGCAGCGACGACCCGCAAGATGTTGCCCGTCGGGCCGTTCGATCTGTTCGCCCAGCAGGCTCTGGTGATGAACCCGGTGGCGCTGCCGATCTGGTTGGCCGGATTCGTGCTGCTCTGGCGAGGCGATCGGCGCGGTCCCGATCGCTTGTTCGCCCTGATCTTCGCCGTGACGGCCGTGATCCTGATCGTCAACGGGACGAGCCGCCCCAACTATCTCGCGCTCGCCCAGCCGCCGCTGCTCGCCGCTGGCGCGATCGCGATCGAGCGTCTCGGCGGTCAGGCGCGCTTCCGCTGGCTGCCGAATACGGCGACCGCTCTTGTGCTCGTCGTCGGTCTGGCGATGAGTCCGTTGACGCTACCGGTGTTCGCGCCCGAAACCCTCGCGCGACTGACGCAGGATCTCGCGATCGGCTCACCCAAGATGGAGCAACGGGAGGTCGGTGCCCTCGATCCGCACTTTGCCGACATGATCGGCTGGGAGCAGGTCGTCGAGGCGGTCGCCGCGGTCTATCACGACCTGCCGCCCGACGAGCGTTCGCGCGCTGCGATCATCGGGCTGAACTACAGCGGAACGGGTGCCATCGAACTGCTCGGTCGGACGCGCGGACTGCCCGTTCCGGCGAGTCCCCACAACAGCTACTGGACCTGGGGGCCCGGCACGCCGGATGGTTCAGTGGTCGTGCTCGCGGGCGGAACGCTCGAGATGTGGCAGGAGCATTGGGCCGATGTGCGTCCGTCCGGCAGCTGGGATTGCGGGCTGTGCCTGCCGGGACGCAACCACCAGACCATCTTCGTGGCGCGCGAGCCGCGAGCGCCGATCGACGAAATCTGGCGAGCTCTGCGGCGCTACAACTGAATCAGAAGCCTGGCCTCGGATTTCTTCGTCGTCCGGAACACAGCTTCAGGTGGCGGCGTAGAGCAGACGGGCGGCGGCCAGCACGCCGAGCGCGAGCAGCGAGATCCCCATGATGCGCATGATCCTCGTGCGCACGCGCAGCGAGATCCGGCGATGATGTCGCTCGAGCAGCACCAGCACGAAGCCGAACCACACCACGATGCCACTCACGACGCCGATCCCGAACGGAATCGCCATCTGGGGGCTCGGTGCCACCGCGCCGAGCGACACGGCGAGTGCGACGGCGGCCCCCCAGTTGAAGATCAGCGTGGGGTTCAGTCCGGTGAGACTCAGTCCCAGCAAGAACGTCCGGGCATCGCTCGTCGTCGTCGTCTCGGGATCCTCGTCGTCGTCGCTCGGAGTTGGCGTCGGCGTCGGGGGTCGCAGAGTCAGCAGCAGTCCGACCGCGATCAAGATCAGCGCCGCACCGACCTCTGCAGCCGCTCTGACCCACTCGTAGCTCCCGACGAGGGCGGCGAATCCCCAGAGCGCGAGTCCGGCCCAGATGCCTTCGGGCAGGGCGCTGCCGAGGGCCAACCAGGCGGCCGCGCGCGCCCGTCCGTGCAGACCGAAGCTGAGCACCAGCATCGAGGTCGGACCGGCGATCGGCATCGATCCGGCGAGACCCATCACCAGGCCGGTCAGCCACGCGGTCAACATCCGTGCCCTCCGAGAGTCCGCCGCAGCCGGATCGGGTCGGCATCGTGGTGGCCCGCCGTTGAGTAGCAGGCCCGGAACACTGCGTCGGTGCCGGCGCCGCGAATTCCTCGGCTACGCTGGGCGCCTCGCGGGGGGCGAGGCATCGATCGGGGAGCCGCGCAGCCCCACCGCCCGATCACGTCGGAGACGACTTCATGGATGGAAGTGGCGATCGGTTCTCGTCGGCCGACGACTCCGCTGGTGTGGACGCGAGAAGCCTGACCGAGAGGCTCGGCTTTGCACCCGGCGCACGGGTCGCGATCGTCCACTGTGACGACATCGGCATGTGTCATGCCGCGAACCAGGGTGCCTTCGAAGCACTCGAGAAGGGGCCGGCGACCTGTGGCAGCGTGATGGTGCCGTGTCCCTGGTTCGCCGAAGCGGCGGCCTGGATCCGCGAACGACCCGGGCTCGACATCGGCGTCCACCTCACCCTCAACGCCGAGTGGTCCAACTATCGCTGGGGCTCCGTGGCGGGGCGCAGCGCCGTGCCGTCGCTGCTCGACCCGCACGGCTATCTGCCCCGCACCACCGCCGAAGTGCACGCACAGGCGCGGCCCGAGGAAGTCGAGATCGAGCTGCGCGCGCAGATCGAGACCGCGCTGGCCGCGGGCATCGACGTGACGCATCTCGACTCGCACATGGGGACGGTTCTGTTGCCGCCGTTGTCGGGCATCTACGTAAAGCTCGCGGTCGACTATCGCCTGCCTCTGTTCCTGTTCCGGCCGACGCCGCGCGAACTCGACAAGCGCGGCCTGTCGCCTGCACGTGCCCTGATCGAACGCGCCGTCGCCGCAGCCACTGGCGCCGGCCTTCCGGTGTTCGATGGCTTCGACGCCGATTCACTCTCGTTCCGCCCGGGCGAGGGGCTCGCCCACAACCGCGCGCGACTCGAGGGCCTCAGCCAGGGAATCAACTACTTGATCTGCCATCCCGCGCAGGCGGGCGAAGAGCTTTCGTCGATCGCTCCCGAAGCGCATTGTCGGGACTTCGAGCGCACCTTCTATGGCGGCGACGCCGGTCGACGCGCTCTCGCGGATTTCGGGATCGAGACGATCGGCATGCGGCCGCTGCGCGACCTGGTGCGCGGCGAGGCCTGAGCGCCGCCGGCTCGACGCAGTGGGGGCGCGGGCGATTGCCGCTTGCCGCTGTCCGATCGCTCAGCTCGCGTGTCGGGACATCACATCGCGACGGAAACCCTCGAGCGATCGGGCGAGCTGTTCGAGATCGCCCGTCGGCGGCGAAATCAGCACGCGATCCACGCCCTGCGCCGCGTACGCGTCGGTGACGGAGGGATCGAGGCCGGTGGCGGTGGTGATTTCGAGGACGTCCGGATCCCGACCGTGCGCAACCGCTTCAGCCCGCATCACCCGGATCAACTCGTCGAGCTTCGGTCCGAAGACGCCGAGCGGATAGAAGCCGTCGCCGAGCCGTCCCGCGCGGCGCGCGGCGGCGTGGCTGTGTCCACCGACGAGGATCGGAACGCCGTCCGGCCGCATCGGCTTCGGGCGACTCACGACGCCGCGAAAGCCGACGGTCTCACCGTCGAAGCTCGCCGTGGGCTCGCCCTGCCAGAGCGCCCGCATCGCAAGGATGGCCTCGTCGGTGCGCGCGCCACGTGTGGCGAAATCCGTACCCACCGCCTCGGCCTCCTCCTCGACCCAGCCGACCCCGACGCCGAGCAGCATGCGGCCCCCCGACAACCGATCGAGCGTCGCGACCGTCTTGGCGAGCACCACCGGATTTCGGAGCGGCAGGATCAGGATGCCGGTGCCGAGCTTGAGAGTCGTCGTCGCCGCACCCGCCCAACCGAGCCACACCAGGGGATCGGGCTGCACGACGTCCGCGTGGAAGGGGGATCTTCCGCTCGGGTGGTAGGGGTACTGCGACGCGTAGTCGGGACACATCACCACGTGGTCGACCGCCCAGACGGACTCGAAGCCGAGATCCTCGGCGAGCTTCGCGAAGGCGCGCGTGTAATCGCCGTCCTCGATCGGGGCCTGCATGTACGGAGCCATCAAGCCGAACTTCATCGGGTATCCTCGTGGATCCGCTGCTTCGCGCGAGCGTAGCCCGCGGTATCGGGTCGTCAGCCCGGTTCGACGACAGGCTCCCATGCGAGGCGCCCGAAGTCACGCAGCCGATGGAAGTCGGGCTGCTCGCCCGCGACCGCGAACGCGGCGAGATGGCGGCGCGCGGCGCCTCGTCCGTGGATCGCGTAGGCGTTCGCATGGGCGAGACCCGGCGGCAGCCACGCGGCGGGGATCCGCGCGCGACCGCGCCAACGCGAGCCGTCGACGCGACATTCGAAGTCGAGGGCATGTCCGGACCGGACGACGTTTCGCGGCCCGTCGAGTTCGAGAACTAGCCAGTGGCCGCGCGGCGACAGCTCGATCTCGAGATAGCGTTCGTGGTCGCCGAGCAGGAACAGTTCGATCACCTCGAACTCCCACAAGCCGTCACAGCTGGCGGGTGGTCCCGACGGCCCGGGATCGCCATGATGCGGGGCGTCGACCATCAGTTCGAGTGCTTCGCCGGATTGCACGAGATCGAACGTCGCACGCTCGTCGGCGCCGATCGGATCTCCGTCCCAGGTCGATCCGACCACCAGTCTCGTCCGGCGCGGCGTGCTCTGCATCGGGCCGATCTTGCGATGCCCGGACGGATCGGACAAGGTTGCGCCGATGGGAGGTGTCGCCCGCTCCGTTCCGCCCGAGCTGTTCGAACGAGTGCTCGCCGCGTATCCGCGCCTCGATTCGACGCGCATCGAGGCGCACGCCATGGGGAGCGGGCTCCTGCACGAGAGCTTCGCGGTGACGACGCCTTCCGGCGAGTTCGTCGCCCAGCGTGTCAGCCCGATTTTCTCCGCGGCGATCCACGACAACATCCGAGCGGTCGGGCGGCATCTCGTCGAACGCGGCTGCAAGACGGTGACGCTCTGCGAGACGGCCAGCGGCGCGCTCTACGTGGATCTGCCCGGCGGCGCGCGCTGGCGTCTGATGGAGCGCCTGCCCGGCGCGACGTTCGAAACCTGCTCGGGCGCCGCGCAGGCCCGGAGTGCCGGCGCGCAGGTGGCCGCGTTCCATGCGGCGCTGGCCGACTTCCAGGCGCCCCTGGCCCCGATGGGCATCCCCTATCACGAAACGCCGCGCTATCTGGCGGATCTGGCCGATGCGATTGCGCGCCATGCCGACCACCCCCGGCGCGCCGACGTCGCTGCGTTGGCGGATCGCTTGTTCGCCGCCATGTCGCAGCTGCGCCCGGCCGCAGATCTGCCGAGGCGCGTCGTCCACGGGGATCTGAAGTTCAGCAACGTGATGTTCGCCGGCGAGTCGGTCCGCGATCGCGACCGCGCCACAGCGCTGATCGATCTGGACACGCTCTGCCGCTTGCCGGTCTACTACGACATGGGCGATGCGTGGCGCTCGTGGTCGAACCGGCGTGCCGAGGACGTGCCCGAGGCCGAACTCGATCTCGAGATCTTCACCGCCGCGGCCGACGGATACCTGTCGCACCCCGAGCTGCAGCTCGACGTGACCGAACGGCGTTCTCTCGACCACGCCTTCGAGCTGTTGACCCTCGAGGTGTGCGCGCGCTTCGCGACTGACGCGCTGAACGAGTGCTATTTCGCCTGGGATCCCGACCGATTTTCCACGGCCTCCGAACACAACTGGGCCCGCGCCCGCGGCCAATGGAGCCTCTTCGAGCAAGCCCGCGCCACCCGAACCGAACGCCTCCGCGGACTGCGGAGCTAGCTCCCGAGTCACCCCCACCTCGCGAGCCCGCTCGCACGCCTACTCGGGCTCCCCTTTCTTCCGCTTCTTGTACGACTCCACCGCGTAGTCGATCACCGCGTCGGCCTGACCGCGGGAACCCGTGCCCATCAGGTTCACCTGGCTCGCCTCGCCGTGCGCGTTCGACCACCAGATGCCGATGATCTCGGTCGAACCGGGATAGCGGGTCTCCAGGCTCTCGACGTCGTAGACCTCTCGGAGGGTCGGGCCCTCCATCACCGCGAGGATCTTGTCGTCCTGCGCCATCCGATCGACCACACGGATGACTCCGATCGGTCGCGCTCGCACCACAGTGCCCCGCGGCACCGCCGCTCCGAGCACCATCGCGTCGAGCGCGCCGCCGTCGCCGCCCTTCTCGGCATCGAGCAGGGTGCGCGGGATCAGTCCGTAGTTGCCGGGGTAGGGGAGATAGTCGATCACCCGCGGCTCGTCGCCCGTGAAGTCGCGCACGAGTCGTTTGCCGTCCTCGCTGACTTCCCACTTCTCGCTCGTGCCGGCGGGGATCTCGATCACGACGTTGATGGTGCCGTCCTGATTGCGCGCCATGTGGTTGGTCAGCAGATTGTTCTTCGACTCGAACGCGTGGCGGCCGTCTGCGGAAAGGCCCTTCGCGATGGGCGTACTGCTGTTGCCGCCCGCGCAGGCGAGGGCGGTGAAGGCAGTGAGTGGACCGAGGCAGAACAGGAGGCTCCGGAATGTGACGGGCCGGTCGATGCGTCTGGACATCCGGCAGACTCCTTCGGTGGATGGATCGGTGGCTTGGAAATCCGGTTCACGGCGTCGGCGCATGTTCTAGCTCATCCGACTCGACTCGCATCGATGGCGCCAGCGACGCGCCACGACAAATCAACGGAGCTGGTCCATCCTCGTGGACCGTGCAAGCCACCGCTCTTCTGCTGCTCACTCTCACACTGGCGCTCGGCCTGCACGGAAGCGCGCGCGCTGGGGAGCAGGGAGGGCCGCGCACCCTCGACACGAATCGCCGCTGGGACGTGCTGCCCGCGGCGGTCGGGACGTCGCCCGGCGAGCGACTGCTGCTGGCGGGCGAGCTGCTCGGCGATCGGAGGATCGAGTTCGCGGGTGTGACCCTCGACGGACCGCGACTGCTGAAGGTGGCTCGCGCGAATCCCGATGCTCGTCTGGTCGCGGCCCTGCGCGACGAACTCGGTCGCCCGGTCGATGCCGACGATCTGCTCTGGTTTCTCGACGATGTGTTGGCGGCCGATCGACAGGGGCTACGAGGCGGACTCGTGTACGTGACATCCGGTCGCGCTCGTCATCACGGGATCCTGCTGCATCCCGACGACGTCTTCGCGGGCCGGCCACGGCTCTATGGTGAGCATGGGGCGCTGCCGATCGATCGACCGAGACCCCAGCGAGACGATCTTCCTCCCGCAAATGACGGAGATCCTCCGGGTCCCGCGTGGGCGATGCGATATCGAGACCCATCCGACGAAGACCCGGCGCTGTCGGCCCTGACGGCTCGAACCGGGGATCCGGGCTTCGAGCTGCGCCTGCGCGGGTTGCTCGAGCAATTTCGCGAGCAAGGTGCCGAGGTGTCCGTCGACTCGACGGTGCGCAGTCCCGAGCGCGGCTACTTGATGTGGGGTGCGTTCGAGTTGAGCCGCGTCGCGAACGAGCGCGAATTCGTGCAGACGCTCGCGCGCCTCGAGGCGCGCAACCGCGAGTGGCAGCTCGACGTGCCGATCCGCTGGCGCGACGGTCGGGACTGGCAGTCGATCCGCGAGTCCGCGCGAGAGATGGCCGACACCTACGAGGTGGTCTTCGCCACCGAGCAGGGCGCGCGATCGTCGAGCCACTACGGCGGACGCGCGGTCGACATGACGGTGCTCGATCTTCCGCGTCGCTTGACGCTCGGGGATCCGCACGGCTCGATCCAGGTCTTCGATCTCTCGGGCGTCGATGAACCGCTCGATCTCAGTCTGACGCCGCTGCTGATCGAATGGATCGAAAGGCGCTTCGAACTGCGGAAGCTGCGCTCCGACTACCCGCACTGGGATGATGCGTCGAGTGCATCTTCACGTTGACGGCTCGAGTTTGTTCTTGATCCCGAATTTTCGCGCGCGTAGGCTCTCTGGATGCGATCGCGGCGCTTCCCTCGGTCGAGTGCGAGGCGTGCGGGGTTCAGAAAAACGTAGAGAACCAACCATTCTCTGATCGGGTTCCGATCTGGCCAAGGGTTCTCGGCCCGACTGACATGCGGCCGGTGGTTGCCGGCAAGGAGACGAGATGGCGGGCAACAAGAATCCGTGGCGCGACATCCTGCTCGAAGCCGAATGGACGGAAGTGGTTTCGAAAGCCGCGAGAGGGGACCTGCTCGCTCCGGATCTGAAAGGTCGCGTCCCGGCTCGGGCGCAAGGCAAGGCGATCCTGGGCGACATCGGCCAGCGAATCGCTCTGTACCACGCGATTCCGAAGGATGACTTCGCAAGGTTCGCGGATAAGGGCAGGGGCGCTGGACGCGCTTGCCCAGGTCTGTGCCGACTACGACGACTTCCATGGTTTGAGTCGCAAGGGGGGACAGAAGACCGGCCCGGCCGAGCCCGGCGACGCAAATGCCGGCCGCAGACACAAGCAGCTCACGGATGGAATCGACGTCTGGGTGCTGTCTCTCGCCGGGCGCGCACTCAAGAAATCCGATTACCTGGCCACCATGGCGAAATGGCACGCAACCACCAAGGAGAAGTACCAGAATCCGACCGACCTCGTGCAGTTTCTGTGGGAGCTCGATCAGGACAACGTCCGCGGCACGAATCGTCAGTTCCTGCATACGACCTCCTACGCGACGATCGAGAAGATCGACCCTTATCATCGCCAGACCGTGGTGTTCATGGGCGCCGCGGTTGGCGACGAACCGAAGCCACACCGCGGCGAGATGGCGCACGCGTTCAGCGACTACGCGATGGGCAGGCCACCTCGGTTCCCTGATCCTCGCACCAAGGCCCACCGCCACATGAGCTTCTACGAATGGCTCGAATACCATCCCATCTGTCTCGGAACACCGGGCATTGTGGGCGATGCGAAGTACAAGAATCTCGATCGGGTCTCATACGCGATCGGCGATCTCGCAATCGCCACACCCGCCGTAGGCGGCGGGCTCGAGTATGTGCGGAATTCAAACGTCGCGTCGGGCGTGAAGCCACGCCGACTCAACACATCCGAATTCGCACCGAGCGGGAAGGGACCGAAGAATGCAGTGGCGTTCGTCTGGAACAAGAACGGCACCCTTCTGCTCCACGAACATGGAGGCGGCTTCGTCCACGCTTCTGCCGAACAGGGACACAAAGTGCGCTGCTCCGGCATGCTCGTCGCGACGCTTGGACGCGTCACCGTCGTCACGGATCAGAGCGGCCACTACGCGCCCAGACAGGAGAACACGTACGACTTTCTGCATTGGCTCAAGCAATCGAAATGTCTCAGCGCAGCCGCGCATGTCGAGTTCGAGGTCGCCGGTTCGGTCGTGACGGAGGGTTCGTATCGGGCGATCGCTTTCATGAAGGAAGCGCAGAAGAAACACGGGGCACCCTTCACATTCTGATCCCGCAGCCCGAGCCAGTCGGGAATGCGAACGCGGAAATCCGGGTCCGCCCCCCATGGCGTCGCCTGAAGCAGATGGTGTCGTTCCGTGGCAGCGGGGATCTCGGGTTAGACTGCGAGGCGTGCGGGCTGCGGGCCCGGATCGCCGAGCGCGCTGGAAGAGGAGAGCATGATGGCTTCACCCGGTGGCTTGTGGGATCGACTCGACACGCTTCGCGCGATCGCGCGCCTCGCGCGGTACCGCAAGTATCTGACACCGCGATCTCCGGTCAGCGTTTCGACGCTGTTCGAGCAGCGCGTGTCGGCGGGGCCGGACGATCTCGCACTGGCCTGGCTCGACGAGCGCTTCACGTGGGCGCAGTTCGCCGAACGAGCGGGACGCTACGCCGATTTCTTTGCGCGCGAGGGAGTCGTGAAGGGCGATGTGGTCGCGCTGCTGATGGAGAACCGACCCGACTTCCTGTTCGCCGTGATGGGGCTCACGCGACTCGGTGCAACGGCCTCGCTGATCAACACGAACCTCGTGGGACGCGCACTGGTGCATGCGATCTCGGTCTGTTCTGCGTCACGCATCCTCGTCGGCGAGGAGAGGCTCGAGGCGATCGAACATGTGGCGGCGGAGATCGAGGGCGTCGATCTGGAGAAGAGTCTCTACGTGAAGCGCGACGACGGAAGCGTCCGGCTCGGATCGCGCCGCGTGATCGACGACGAGCTCGCGAAGGCCAACGCGAGCAACGCGCCGCGGGACCGTTCACCGAACGGCTCGGACGTGTTCTGTTACATCTACACGTCGGGCACGACCGGTCTCCCGAAGGCGGCCATCATCCGGAACTCGCGGATGCTGCTCGCCAACCTGAGCTTCGGACACCTGATGCACCGCACCGGTCCGGGGGACGTCATCTATGTGACGCTCCCGCTCTATCACTCGAGCGCGATGTTCCTCGGCTTCGGTGCGTCGCTCGCCACCGGCGCGGGCATGGCGCTCAGGCGCAAATTCTCCGCTACCGCGTTCTGGGACGACGTGCGCCGCTTCGAGGCGACATCGTTCATCTACATCGGTGAGCTCTGCCGCTACCTGCTCAACAAGCCCGTGCAGCCTGGCGAGCGCGACCACCGACTGCGCGTCGGTGTCGGCAACGGAATGAGGGGCGACATCTGGGTGCCATTCCAGGAACGCTTCGGTGTGCCACTGATCCGCGAGTTCTACGGTGCGACCGAGGGCAACGCGCCGATCATCAATCTCGAGGGTCGACCGGGCATGATCGGGAAGCTCCGAGCGGGACAAGTGCTGCTGCGCTGTGACGCGACGACCGGCGTCCCGCTTCGCGGATCCGACGGACACTGTCAGCGGATCGACGTCGGTGAGATCGGTTTGCTCGCTGCAAGGATCGACAAAGTGATGGGATTCGATGGCTACGTGGATCAGTCGGCCACCGAGCGCAAGATCCTCCGCGATGTCTTCAAGCCCGGTGATCGCTACTTCGACAGCGGAGATCTCCTCCAGTTGCATGCCGGCAAGTGGCTGTCTTTCGCGGATCGCGCGGGCGACACATTCCGGTGGAAGGGAGAGAACGTTTCGACCAACGAAGTCGCAGAGGTCCTCGACGCGGTGCCCGGTGTCAGCGAGGCCAACGTCTACGGAGTCGCCATCCCGGGCACTGACGGGCGTGCCGGAATGGCCGCCATACAGGCTGGCGACGAGTTCGACCTCGACGCATTCGGAAGGCACCTGGAGGCCGAGCTCGCGAGCTATCAGCGACCCCTCTTTCTGCGGGTGCTGAAGGACGACATGCGGATCACCGGCACCTTCAAGCATCAGAAAGTCGAGTACCGCGACGAGGGCTGGGATCTATCGCGGGTCTCGGACCCGATCTTCGCACTCGTGGAAGGTCGCTATCGGCGCCTCGACGCGCAGCTCGCGGAACAGATCGAGGGCGGGAAGATCACGCTCGGCTGAGGGCTCGTGCAGGTCGCTGAAGGCTCTTCTGCGTCGCTGAGGGCTCTCCCGCGTCGCTGAAGGCTCTCCCGCGTCGCTGAGGGCTCTGCCCGCGACTGCGGATCCGGATGCACGCGAGCGTCCGATCAAATCGACCGCTCAGGTGCGGAAGCGGCCCACCTCTTCTTCGAGCACGCCCGAGTGCTTCGAGAGCTGATCGAGACTCTGGCGCAGGTTCTGCGCCCGGCCACGTCCCTGGATGGTCACCTCGCGGAAGACCTGAAGAGCTTCGAGGATCTGGCTGCCCTGTTTGCTCTGCTCGGTCGTGGCCTCGAGGATCTGGTTGATCTTGCTCGCCACGACCTCCACCGAACCGGTGATCAGCTTGCTCTCGTTGCTCTGCTCCTGGGTCGAGCGTTTCACCCGCTGTCCGAGATCCCGCATGCGCTCGACGGCGCGGGTGATGTCCGCGCTGGCGCTGTCCTGCTCGTGGGTTCCGCGGTTCAGCTGTTGCGCGATGTTCTCGAGCTGCTCCATGGCCAGCTCCACGCGACCGATCTGTGCGGTCTGACGCGAGGTCGTGCCGACGATTTCGTGGATCCGCTCACTCGACGTGCGCGCGCTGTCGCCGATGATGCGCAGGATCTCGCCCGCCTGACGGGACAGCGCGACGCCATTCTCGACTCGATCGTTGCCCTTGCCCATGGCGGCTACCGCGGACGAAACACCCAGCTGGACGGCCTGGATCAGTGACGAGATCTCGCGGGTCGAACCCGAGGTGCGCTCGGCGAGCGAGCGGACTTCGTCTGCCACCACAGCGAATGCGCGCCCATGTTCTCCCGCCTGTGACGAGATGATCGCCGCGTTCAGGGCGAGCAGGTTGGTCTGTTCGACCACGCCCTCGATCACCTTCACGACTTCGCCGATCGACTCTGATTTGGCGGCGAGGTCCGAGATGATCTTCTCGAGCCCGTGGAAGCTGGTCTGGATCTGGAGCATCCCATCGACGGTCTGCTGCACGCTTCGCGCACCGAGTTCCGCCTGCTCGGCGGTCTGGTCGGAGAGCTGATGCGACGTCTTGGCATTGCTTTCGACTTCCTTGACCGAAGCGCTCAACAGATCGAGGGCGCTGGTCGTCGATCGGGTCGATTCGTTCAGCTGCTCGGCGTTGCGCGCGATCTCGCGCACGGCGCCCGTCATCTCGACCACCGAACTCGCGGTGCCGTCGATCGTCTCGGAGAGGCTGTCCATGTGGTTCACGATCTCGGAGATCGAGCGATCCATCTGGCCGGCGGCCGTGGAGGTCTCTCGCGCCGTGTGGGAAAGGGATTCGACGCTGGCATTCACCGCCTGGATCGAGTCGTTGATCCGCTCGACCGACTCGGCGGTGTGTGCGACGGCCTGGCTCTGTCGCTCCGAATCCTCTGACAGCTTGCCGCTCGACTCTCGCAGATTGGCGCTGACGGAGGCGACGGCCGTCGAGTTCTGGCCGACCTGCGCGACCAGATCACGCAGGCTGATCACCATGCCGTTGAACGACTCGGCGAGAACTCCGAGTTCGTCGTCGCGGTCGACGGCGACCTGGACCGACAGGTCGCCCCCGGCCATGCGTCCCGATCCCTCGACGAGTGCCTCGAGCGGAGCCGTGATCTGACGACGCAGCCGGGTCGCACCGAGGTAGCAGACCGAAAGTGAGCCGATCATGACGATCGAGTAGATCAGGACAGACGTACGGATCAGGGCCGAGAGGCGAGTCGTTTCTGCCCGGATGAACACGGTCCCGATCTGCTCGCCATCGAGCCACACGGGTTCGAAGAGCTCGAGTACGCCGGAATGGAAGCTCGGTTCGTCCTGGAACCGGTCCGGCGCGGGTGTATCGGCCACGCCCTGGCGCAGGAAACGCGCGAAGGGAGCCTTGCTCGAGTCGTACAACCAACTGTCGATCACGTTCGGCTGCGCCTGCAGGGCGCTCAGCGTGGCCTCGGCGTCACCCCGGTCGATGAACAACAGCGAGGCGCTCGCATTGTCACCGAGCATGCGCGCCACGGTCCGGAGATTGCCCACCATCTCCGCCCGTGCGTCGTAGTACTGGGTCGTGAGGTAACCGGCCGACGCCAGCGAAAGTGCCAGCCCCGTGGTGAGCATGAAGCTCATCATCAGACGTTGGCGTATCGACTTGCCACCGAGATCGATCCTGCGTCCGGTCATCTGATTCCTCTCAACCCACGACGTCCGCGATGCGAAGCAGGCGCGCACTGACCTCGAGTCGTGCTCTCGCGGCCGCCTGACGGTTGATTTCGAGTCGCAATCGGCCCCCCACCCGACGGAAGTTGGCGATGCCCCCCATCGACGCGAAGCCCTCGCTGTCGGATACGGTGAGGATGCTGCTGTCGGCGACCTGCGTGATCGCCATCGCCTGCTGGTCTTGTCGAGACGCCGGCAGGAAGAGGATGTGGCAGTCGAGGGCGGACTCGAGGGTCTCGCGGGTGCTGACCGCGATCGGACGATCCTCGACCGTGCGGTCGCCGATCACACCGCGGGTCGTCGAGGCGAACTCGGGGTCGGCGAGGATGCAGATCACGAACGGGGACTTCGCCTCGGCGAAGGAGGATGCGGGCCAGGCGAAGTAGCGGGTGAAGTTCATGAGGAAAGTGGCTTTGACCTCTTCCTCGTGTCCGGCTGCCCGGCTGATCGGCGGCAACAGGAAGACCGCTGCGATCATCGAGAACGCGGCCGCCCAAGACCCGGCTCGCCCTGCGCGCAGCAGGCGGTGCCCGGACGGTCCTTCGGCCGAGTACCTCGCTCGCGTCGACATGCGCCCCCTTCGGAGAATGGCCGCGTGCTGCGCGGGCGACTCTGGCCCCCGGGAAACGGCAGCAACGTGCTGTTCATCGGCAATCGCCTGCGAAAGTCGAGGTCCGAATGGGGAATCGGAGGCGTCCCTCGACGATTGCACGAACTCACGACGCGAGGTCGCGGACGTTGTGACGAACCGCGATCCGTCCGTTCTGCGTGGAATCGAGGCGGATCGATGGCACCCGACGATCGAGGGAAGCCCGCTACTTGCTCGGGCTGACCCCGGATCCGGTCTGGCCACCGGGGATGTCCGAGTCGGGCGTGGGGACCTGCGGCGGCGGTTGCGCGAATCCCTGGATGACACACAGCCCACTCGGCCCCATCAGCGCGTACGCTGGACTGCCTGCTTCCTGGTACTGCATGGTCGCGACGCGCCGGTGCGGAATGCGCTCGCACTCGCCCGTCACGGGAATCACGGCGACGAGATCGTTGTCGCCCGTGAACCCGATGAGATTCGCACCGGGAAACTGTCCTCGCAGCAGCGCGTACTCGGCATCTTTGTGGATGACACGGAACGCGACCTGCGAAGTGGGCGCCAGTTCTGTCGTCGAGTGCTCGCTGCGATTGCGCCAGACGATCAGGTTGCCGACCCCCATCCCCTGACAGCGTGCATCCCCGTGGCGATAGATGCCCTGTGGGCCATTGTCGACATACTCGATCTGTTGGCCAGCCGTGAAGACATCACTGCATGCCTGGCTGGGGATCACGTAGGCATTGATCGTCTTGCCGCTCATGTCCAGCGTGGCTTCCAGATAGGGGCCGAGCGGCCGGCTACTGACGACCGTCATGCCGGTTCGCATGTCGGAGAGTCCCGGCGACAGCGGATAGTCGGGACTGCTCTGACATCCGAGCAGTGCGGCCGCGATGAGCATCGACACGCTCGACGGCAGGTCGATTGCAACTCGGCCGCGCGGTGTGGACCGGCACTTCGATCGAATCGCCATCGTGGACTCCTCCGGGCCCTGCGGGCCGATGCGCAGATGGGCGGCAAGTCCGGGGATACTCGCAGATGCCTGCAATCGAAGCACGGACGACACCGCGATCCGGCGGTGATCGCTCGCCTCCGCCGCAGTCCCCCGGACACGGGTTCGGATTCATGCGACGCCGCTCGCCTTCCGATGTAGTCCTGAGACAGATGGGGGGAGCGCCCTATGCAAGACACGATCGATTCCGCAGAGTCGTCCGGGCGACGCTACAGACACCGATCCCGTACCCGGAAGGCAGCCGAGAGCATCGGCCTGGTCGTCGGCGTGCCGATCGTGCTGGCCGTCGTACTCGCACTCTCCGTCGAGCTGATCGAATATCACCCGGTGGATGCGTCGATCGCGGGAGATCCGGCACAACAGACAGCGATCGATTCCGAATCCGGTGTGTCGGTCAGACGGATGCCGACCGCGGTGCTCGAGATCCCGCCGATGCCGACGCAGCGCGACTTGTCGGCCCGATAGATCGAACAGCGGACCGACTTCGAGGTCTCAGATCTCCGCCGTGCCAGTGCCCGACGATCTACGCGGTACTTCGCGGTCGACCTCGACTCCACCCTGCGCGTCGGGCGGATCCTTCGAGAACGGCGATCCCCCGAACAACAGTCCGAAAGGCCGTTCGATCAACGCGAACGACAGCTTGACGAGGCCGAAGCTGAAGCCCACCGGACTGCACTGATTCTCGGGCCGATCGCTGAAGTCGCCGAGTCCTCGCGTGAACGTGTAGCGGCCGGGAGCGTTGATGCATCGCTCGACGACCAGGCTCGTCTTCCCGGCCCCCATCGCGATCGGATAGGCGGCACCGGCGACGGCCACGCCGATCAGCGTCTCGGCGAGTCCGATCGGACGTTCGATCGCCACGTCGTACACCACCCCGGCGATCGTGCGCTCCCGCGCGCTCGCGGTGTCGACAACGAGACCGGAAGCGACGGCTCCGGTGAGGAGGGTGCGGATCAGCCGTTCGCGTATGCGGAGGTTTCGGTCTTTCATCGGGTGTGTTCGATCCACTCTGATCGGTCGGTGCGATCGCCGACATGATGCTGATAGAATCGCCCACATGGCGGGTCGGGTCCACGACGAAGTCGAAGGTGCGATCGGCTGGATCGTCTTCGACCATCCCGAACGGCGCAATGCGTTGACTCCGGGGATGTGGGCTGCTCTCGGGTCCGCCGTTCGGCGCCACGCCGACGACCCGGTGGTGCGGGTGGTCGTGATGCGCGGGGCGGGTGAGGAGTCCTTCGTCTCGGGCGCGGACATCTCCACCTTCGACGCCATCGATGGCATCGCGACATCTTCGGGACTCGGCGTCGGGGGCGGCAACGCGTTTGCTGAACTCGCCCGGATCGACAAACCGGTGATCGCCATGATCCACGGTCACTGCATCGGGGGAGGGCTCGCCGTCGCGCTCTCGGCGGATCTCCGTTATGCGGACACCGCATCGGGATTCGCGATCCCGGCGGCCCGTCTCGGTGTCGGGTACGACATCGGAGGAATCGCGGCCCTCGAGGCGATCGTCGGGCCGGCGCGCGCCAGGGAGATCCTGTTCACAGCGGGACGTTATTCGGCGGCCGAGGCCCTTGCGATGGGGCTCGTCGACCGCGTCGTTCCGAGATCAGAACTCGAAGCGCTCGTGCGGGCGCAAGCCGATCGCATCGCGGCGAACGCGCCTCTCACCGTCCGCAGCGTGAAGATCATCTCGCGCGAGTTGCAGCGCCCTGCCGGACAACGGGATCTCGATGCCGTCCGCGAAGCGATCGCCCGCTGCTTCGAGAGCGAGGACTTCGGCGAGGGAGTGCGCGCCTTCATGGAGAAGCGGACACCGGTCTTCAAGGGTCGCTAGGAGCCGAGCCTGCATGTCGGCCTACCCGTTGTATCGCCCGAGAGACGACGAGCCCGGTCCCCTCGCGGACGTGCGGGTCGTCGATCTCGCGATCGCCCGCGCGGGACCGACGTGCGTTCGTCAACTCGCCGACATGGGAGCCGCAGTCGTGCAGGTCGTCGACCCCGGACGAGCCGACCTCGGTGGCTCGGACGCAGTCAACCTGCACCGTGGCAAGCGCTCGATCGTGATCGACCTCAAGCATGCGGACGGGCTCGAGGTCTTCCTCGAACTGGTCGACCGGGCCGATGTCCTGGTCGAGAACTTCCGCGCCGACGTGAAGCGCCGGCTGGGAATCGGCTACGAGGCCCTGTCGCAGCGCAACCCGCGTCTCGTCTACGCGAGCATTTCGGGCTTCGGACAGGAGGGACCGTATGCGGCGCGCCCAGGACTCGACCAGATCGCGCAGGGGATGGGTGGCTTGATGAGTGTCACCGGGCCGCCGGGCAGTGGTCCGTGGCGGGCCGGCATCGCGATCTCCGACACGGCCTCGGGGACCTTTCTCACCCAGGGCGTACTCGCGGCCCTCTATGCACGCGAGCGTACGGGTCGCGGACAATGGGTCCACACGTCGCTGCTCGAATCGATGATCAACTTCATGGACTTCCAGGCGACGCGCTGGCTGATCGACGGGGTGGTGCCCGGGCAGTCCGGCAACGATCACCCGACGCTGTTTCCGATGGGCACTTTCGAGACGCGCGACGGTTGCGTGAACATTGCCGTGCTCTCGGGCTGGGATCGCTTCCTGACGGCAATCGAATCGCCCGAACTCGCACGCGATACCCGCTTCGCGGACTTCGGAGCGCGGCTCCGGCATCGCGAAGAACTGCGCACCCTCGTCGGGGCGAAGTTGCGGATGCGGACTTCGGCCGAGTGGATCGAGATCCTCTCGCGAGCCGACATCCCGTGCGGACCGGTCCTCGGGCTCGACGAGGTGTTCGCGGATCCGCAGGTGCAGGCGCTCGGATTGACGAGACATGTCGAGCACGAGGAGATCGGCGGGATCGACGTCCTCCGGCATCCGGTGACTTTCTCG
>JANOFF010000086.1:0-20142 GCA_031413515.1 bacterium | reverse complement strand
CAACCGCTTCGGGCTGCTCCCGCGCGGAACGACGCTGCGCAAGGTCATCAGCCCCGATACCTACAAGCAGGTCGTGACGTACATGAAGGCGCGCGACTACCCGATCGACCGGGTCGATCGGATGCGTCCATGGCTGGTCGCGCAGGTGGTGACGCAGCTCGAGTACGCTGCGGCCGGGCTGGTGGCCGAGAACGGCGTGGACGTCGCAATGATGCGTCGCGCAGCCGGGAAGATGGGCATCGTGCCGCTGGAGTCGCTCGAGGCGCAGGCAGAGTTGTTCGCGAGTCTGCCCGCGCCGCTGCAAGAGAAGATGCTGGCGGAGATCCTGCGCGAGGCAGAGGCGCTGCTGGCCGTGACGCGCGCCACGCTCGCTGCCTGGGAGCAGGGCGACGAAGCGAAGCTGACCGAGTTGCTCTTCGGCAACGCGAGCGGCGACGCGGCGCTCACCGAGTTCTACGAGCACGTCTTCTACGCTCGCAATCGCGCGATGGCCGAGCGCCTGGTGACGGTCTCGGCCGATGGCCGCCCGCGCTTCGTGGTGGTGGGCACTGGACATCTGATCGGGCCGCAGGGAATCCCGGTGCTGCTCGCGGAGCGCGGTTTTGAGGTCGAGCGGGTCGGCAGCGCACATGTGGTGCCCGGCGCGACGGCAACTCCGGCCGGCGCCATTCCGGCACCGACGGCCGCACCGGTCGAACCGGCTGCACCGCGTCCGATCGCTGCGCCGATCGCAGCGCCGATCGCACCGCCCCCGATGAGCAGCCCCGCGACGCCCGCTGCCGCGTTCGAAACAGCGCCCCCGCTTTCGCCGCCGGATGCCCCGGCCGCTACGCCTGCCCAAACGCCGCTACCCGCGCCGACCGCGCCGCCCCGGCCCGCCGGCGAACCGAGCGATTCGTGGCTCGGTCAGGACGCCGTCCCCGCTCGGCAAAGCGGATCGCCCAGCGGCGATCCCGCGACGCTGCCCGCTCCTCCCCGTGCCGCACCGGCCCCGGCGGTCGAATCGACGCCCGCGCTTGCTCCGGCCGAACCAGAACCCAAGGCGAAGCCCAAGAAGAGAATGCTGAGCCCGCCGAAGCGCTGAGCGTTTCGGATTGCTCCGGCGCGGCTCTCCAGATATCCTGCCGCCCGACCGATCGGTCGGAGGGAACCATGAGCGACGTCAACAGCAGCTCCCGCGACAAGATCCTCGAAGTAGCCGAGGCGCTCTACGCGCGACGCGGCTTCGCGGGCGTTGGCATGCGCGAGGTCGCCGATGCGGCGGGGCTCGGCAAGTCGTCGCTGTTCCATCACTTCCGTTCGAAGGTGCAGCTCTACCTCGCGGTGCTCGAGCGTGTGCTCGGACGCATCGAGGAGCGTCTCCAACCGATCCTTGCGTTGCAGGTTGGGGCCGCCGAAAAGCTCGACCGATGGATCGACGCCGTGATCGATGAGTTGGCCGAGCAGCCGGCGACGGCTCGGATGCTGCTGCGCGCGCTCTTCGAGGAGGAAGAGTTCGAAACCGGGAACTGGCCGGAAGGGCAGGCTGTCGATCGCCGACTTGCGGCAGTGCTCGAGGGCATCACGCGGATGATCGCGATCGGCATGCGCAACGGCGAACTGCGAACCGCATCCGCACCGCACGTCGTGCAGACACTGATCGGTGCGACGATCTTCCACTTCGCGTCGGGCGAGATCGGCGAGGGATTGCTCGGTGGTCCGCTGCTCTCCGCGGAAGCCGTGCGCGAACGCAAAGCGGAGACGAAGGCATTTTTTCACTACGGACTGGCCGCGCGCCCCGCGCAGTCCGGAGAAGGAGAGAAATCGTGAACAAGCTGATGCAGGAACACCGCAAGCGCTTCGGTGACTTCGAAGTGATCGAGTTCGTCGACGAGAAAGAAATCGCAACGTTGCGCGCGAAGACGGATGTCGCCGCGCCGCTCACGCTCAACTGGACCTGGGAGTACGGCTCCGAAGTCGCGGAACTGCGCGCGCTCTACGAGAAGGGCAAAGTCAACCAGTGGAACGCCGAGCACGATCTCGACTGGTCGATGCCCGTCTCGAACGACGACTGGGTGCTGAGCCCGGAAGCACGCCATCGCGCTCGACCGGGCGGCCCTCATTCGCCCACTCGAAGATCCCGCCCTGCAGGTTGTAGGCGTGGCTGAAGCCGGCGCGGGCGAGACGACGCACCACGGCGGCGCTTCGGTAGCCGACCGAGCAGTACACCACGACGAGCGTGTCGCGCGGCAGGTCCGTCGGGTCGAGTGCGTCGTCGTCGGGATCCACGCGCCGCGCGCCCGCGAGGTGGCTGACCGCGTACTCCTCTTCGGCCCGGGCATCGAGCAGCAGCGGCCGCTCGCCAGGCTCCGCGGCCTCCATCCACGCGGCGAGCCCCGTCGTGTCGATCCAGTCGATGCCGGGATGTCGCAGCGAAATCATCGGCCGCAGTCGTGCCGCGGCGCCGTCGCCCACACGGGCCACACCCGTCGTGGCGAGGATCCCGCCGAGCCCGACGCCGATGAGGATCGACCACTGCGACATGCGACGCCTCGTGACTCCATCATGGTTCCAATCCCGGACCGAGGCGGAGAATCGCGCGACCGGGTGGCGCCGGCCAGGCCAAGACGAGGCGACGGCTCCGGTCCGCATCGGGCGGAGTGTCGCTAGGCTTCCGATTCCCTTCCCCGATCGAACCCGGAGAACCACATGCCGCATCCCGGACTGCCCGCGAAAATCCCCGCCGATTTCACGGCCGCTCTCGGCCAGCTGGGCGCCTGCGAGCGCCTCGGCGTCGAGGAGATGAAGCTGATGATCCTGCTCGAGACCGCCGGCGAGCCTCTCTATTTCAAGCTCGCGTCGCTGGCGCCGAGTGACGAGACCGCTTCGTTGCTGCGGGCGAACGGTCGCGAGGAGACCGCACACGCGCATCGCCTGAAGAAAGCGATCGAGATCCTGACCGGGCCTCCTTCGAGATTCCCCCGATGAGCGAGAACCCCTTCGCCACGCCGCCGCCTTTCGCGAACCTCGATCCGAAGATGCTCGAGGGCGTGGTGGGCGCCGAGCAGGGCGGCGACCAGATGTACCAGCGCTACGCCGATCACGAGCCCAACGCCGAGGTCGCCGAGTTGCTGCGCCAGAACGGCCGCGAAGAGACGCGTCACGGCGAGCGCGTGAGCCGGGTCATCGAGCTGCTGCGCGCGGGCATCTGAGCGGCCGACCCACCTGACGGATCCACGCTCAAGTCGATCGAACCGACCGGGCACTTCGATCGGTGGATGGGGATGCAGGCCAGCGGATGTTGACGCACGCTCAGCCGCGTGCGACCGAGGTGTTCCGCGGGCGACTCGATCGCGATCCGGTGGGGGATCGCGGCGGAATCAGGCTCGGGTGAGGACTGACTTGCGCGCTCTCAGGCAGCTCAAGGACTTCGGCGCCCGCTACATCGACTACGGGATGGCGTGGAAGGGCGCGCTGTTCCTCGCCGTATGCGTCTGGCTGATCAATCTCCCGCACGGTCCCGCGGCCGCGCTGCCCGCGGCTCTCAAGCAGGCGACCTATACCTATTTCGTCGCCGGCTTCGTCACCCGGCTGTGCGAGAGGATTGCGGTTCGCATCGAACGCCGATCCCTGGCATTGTTCGCTGCGGTGATGATTCCGTCGTCGATCGCACTCGGGCTGACGCTTCTCCTCCACACGCTGAAGGGGACCCCCGAACCGATGCGATCGGTCGTTCCCACGCTGCTGACCGCGCCGCCGGCGTTCTTCTGGTGGGGACGACGCAAGCGCCTCGCCCACGAAGCGACGACGCGGTCGGCCCATGGAGGCATCGCGTGACTTCGGTGTCCCACGTGGGCTCGCAGAAAGCGGTCACCCCGACCGCGGGGCACAGCGCGAGTCCCCTCGTCCGCGCGATCAACTGGATCGTCGACCGGGCCGGTGTGGAGATCGGTGATCTCAGCTTCGAGAACGTCGTCGCGCGATCCGAGCGACGGGTTCGCAGCAGCGACTGGGGGAGCGACGATTTCTTCGAGCGACTGCGACTGGCCACCCGGCTGGTCGAGGCGGACAGCCGGCTCACCGCGATCGGCCGGATCGCGGCCAGTGTGATCTTCAACTGGCATGCCGCCAATCGACTGCGAATCGTCGAGTACGTGAAGCGCCATCCCCACATCCCCGAGATCCGGATCGAGCAGCCGATCTTCATCGTCGGCTGGTACCGCACCGGGACGACGAATCTCCACAACCTGATGGGACTCGACACGAAGCACCGCATCCCGCTCTGCTGGGAGCTCTGCTACCCGCTGCCCCAGCACACGGATCCCGTGCGCGATCGCCGCGCGCGGATCCGTCGGACCGCCCAGAAGTGGCGACTCGCCGATCTGATGGGACCGGATCAGAAGTACGCACACGAACTCCGGGCGGACGGCCCGGAGGAGTGCTTCTTCATGCTCGCGAACTCGGCGTTCTTCGTGCAGCAGATCATGGGACTGACCGGCTACAGCTACGCGCGCGAGTTGCTGCGGATGGACGTCTCCGGGGCCTACGACGATCTGCGGCTCCAGTACCAGATCCTGAGTGCCCAGCAGCCGCCGGGCCGGCGCTGGATCATGAAGTGCCCGATGCACACGTGGTACCTCGACGATCTGATGAGAGCCTTTCCGGACGCGCGGATCATCCAGACCCATCGCCGCGCCGCCGAAGCGATTCCTTCGGTCTGCTCGCTCTCGTCCATCATGGCGCAGCCCATGGCGGCGGACTTCGATGCGATCCGGCACGGCGCATTCTTCAGCGAGTACTGTCGCAGCGGGATCGATCGCGCGACCGCGTCACGGACCCGCATCCCGGCCGAGCAGATCCAGGACGTTCGGCTCGCGGACCTGAGTCGCGACGCCGTCGGGACCGTGCGGCAGGTCTATCAGGGTTTCGGACTGCCCTGGGATGACTCGTTGCCGAAGCGGATCGAAGCGCATCTCGGCGCCGAGGAGCAGCATCGACTGAAGCTCGGTCGACGACACGACTACACCGCCGAGCAGTTCGGCCTCAGCGAGGACAGGCTCACGCGAGATTTCGCCGACTACGAGGCAAGGTTCCTGGCGGACTGAATCGTGGCGGCGCGTCGCGCGTGGCTCAGATCGCCAACTCCATGCCCAGGACCAGACCTCGCATCGTCAGATCGATCTGATTGCCACCGTTGTTGTAGTCGACCCCGAGCACCCGGTAGCCGACTCCCAGACCGAAGTGGCGATTCACCATGTACTTGAGCGACGCATATGTCTGCCACGTGATGTCCGAGCCACCGCCGCCGACGTCGGCACCGAGCCCGACGCCCCAGTGCTCGGTGATGGCGTGGCGCAATCGAAATCCACCGACCGCATCGCCCCACACCGTCTTCGAGTTGGCGGAGGTGGCGAGGGGGCCCACGGTGGCGAGTTCGTAGCTGGTGAAGTGCCACCAGCGTGCACCCAGGTAGAGATCGACGGCGGTGTTCCATTTCAGGGGCAATTCGTACGCGACCGCCGCCGTGCCGAACGCCGACGTCGTGCTGATCCCGATGTTGACGATCGGGGTGACGGGTCCCGGCGTCTGGAGGACCCGGGTGTCTCCGCCCTCGAGCTTCATCCATGTGCCGTCCGAGATCACGTGCCAGCGTCTCCAGCGGAGGTCGATCACGCCCTCGACGCCGATCTTGATGTTCGAGCTGTATCCCTGGAAGGTCGAGCTGCCGGATGCCGTGGCGCCGGCCGCCGTCGTGACGTCGCCGGTGACACCCGCGAGCCAGAGGTACGGAATGACGGAGACCGACCAATCCCGCTCGCCGGGCTTGTCGTTCCTGTCGTTGATGGACGGTCCCGTCGCCCAGTCGAAGGCACCGGCGTGGGCGGGCGAGGCGGCGGATGAAACGAGCACGATCACGATCGCCGCCCACATGGACCAGTTGCCTCTTGAAAGACGAGTCACCGCAGTTTTCCCCTGGATTGATTCGGACGGTTGATCGAAAACGAAAACATATGTTCAAAACGGAGATCGCGAAACCTCAGTCGCGTCTGCGTGCTGCGTTCAGTGCTCCTGCTCGGCGGCGCGGGTCGCCTGCTCGATCCCGAACCCGCCGGTCGGTGGTACGCCGATCGGATCCTGCTGGTCGAGGATCCGCTGCATGCGGTTCTGCACGACGGTGAGCCACTCGGGATGCGGCATCACATAGAAGCGCTCGATCTCGATCGATTCGGCGACCAGGCGCCCGACCTCGATCGGATCGGTTCCGTGCTCGATCAGCTGCCCGACGAGCTTGCGCATGATCTCGGATTCGGGTCGGGGCGCGCGCGGCTCGGGCCGCGGTGATTCCGGTCGGTTCCGCTCGGATTCCATGATGCGGGTCCTGACGAAGCCCGGGCAGAGGACCGACACGCCGATCGGATGACCCGCGGCATGCAGCTCGTTCCACAGACTCTCCGAAAACGCGACGACCGCGTGCTTGGTCACTCCGTAGATCCCCGCACCGTGGATCAAACCCGCCATCGATGAAGTGTTCACGATGTGACCGGGCACGCCCTGTTCGAGCATCACGGGAACGAAGTGACGGACGCCGTAGATGACACCCATCAGGTTCACACCCATCACCCAATCCCAATCCGACTGCGAGGCTTCCCAGCTGGCTCCTCCACCGGTGCCCGCCACGCCTGCGTTGTTGCAGAGCACGTGGACGGCGCCGTACTGCGCGAGGGCTTCGTCGCGCAGGCGTTCGACCGATGCGGCAGAAGAGACGTCGCATTCGACTCCGAACACGTCGGCGCCGCGCTCGCGAAGCGCAGTCACTGTTGCGTCGAGGGGCTTCGGCTCGATGTTGGCGAGCACGACCTTCATGCCGTGTTCGAGGAACGCTTCGGCCATTCCCCGCCCGATGCCGCTGGCGCCGCCGGTCACGACGGCGACCCGTCCGGTCAGATCCTTCATGCTTCCTCTCCTGTTTCCCTCGGTTGGCGCCGGAGAATAGGCCGAGCACGTCGCCGGGCCCGCTCACGAGCAATCGCCCGCGTGGAGGACCGAGGGTGTCCAGCGAGAGCGGCATCCGGGGCCACGCTTTTCTAGTGTCCCGCTCCCGCCGGCGGGCCCGCTTCGGTCCGCAGCACTTCGGAGTCGCCCCATGGGACACATCCTCCAGAATCTTCCGATCGGCCAGAAGGTCGGCATCGCGTTCTCCGGTGGGCTCGACACCAGCGCTGCGCTGCACTGGATGAGGGAACGCGGTGCGATCCCGTATGCGTACACGGCGAATCTCGGTCAGCCCGACGAGCCCGACTATGACGACATCCCGCGGCGCGCCGAAGCTTACGGGGCCGAGAAGGCCCGGCTGATCGACTGTCGTGCGGAGCTCGTCGCCGAGGGGATTGCGGCGCTGCAGTGCGGTGCGTTCCACATCACGACCGCCGGCGTCACGTACTTCAACACGACGCCGCTCGGGCGCGCGGTGACGGGCACGCTGCTGGTGGTCGCCATGAAGCAGGACGACGTCCACATCTGGGGCGACGGCAGCACGTTCAAGGGCAACGACATCGAGCGCTTCTACCGCTACGGGCTGCTCGCCAATCCGGATCTGCAGATCTACAAGCCGTGGCTCGACGCGCAGTTCATCGAGCAGTTCGGCGGCCGCAAGGAGATGAGCGAGTACATGCAGCGCTCGGGGCTGCCATACCGGATGAGCACCGAGAAGGCCTACTCGACGGACTCGAACATTCTCGGAGCGACCCACGAAGCCAAGGATCTCGAACACCTCGACAAGGGGATGAAGATCGTCGAGCCGATCATGGGCGTGCCGTTCTGGCGACAGGATCTGCCGATCGCGCCCGAGGTGGTATCGGTGCGGTTCGAAGAGGGCTGGCCGGTGGCGCTGAACGGCCGATCGTTCGCTGATCCCGTCGAGTTGATCGGCGAAGCCAACCGGATCGGCGGCCGCCACGGTCTCGGCATGAGCGATCAGATCGAGAATCGCATCATCGAGGCAAAGAGCCGTGGCATCTACGAGGCGCCGGGCATGGCGCTGTTGTTCGCCGCCTACGAGCGGCTGCTGACCGGCATCCACAACGAGGACACGATCGAGCAGTATCGCGAGAACGGCCGCCGGCTGGGTCGGCTGCTGTATCAGGGACGCTGGTTCGATCCACAGTCCATCATGCTGCGCGAGTCCGCCCAGCGCTGGGTGGCGCGGGCCGTGACGGGCGAGGTCGAGTTCGAACTGCGACGCGGCAACGACTACTCGATCTTGAATACGACGAGCCCGAACCTCACCTACAAGCCCGAGCGGCTGACGATGGAGAGGGGCGAATCGTTCTTCACGCCCCAGGACCGCATCGGCCAGCTCACGATGCGCAACCTCGACATCGTCGACACGCGCGACAAGCTGCTCACCTACGCGAAGGTCGGACTGCTCTCGGGCGACTCGCGCCTCGGGATGCCGCTGCTGTCGGAACCCGCCGCCGATGCGAAGTCGTCGGAGCGCAAGGACGGGAAGCCGGGCAAGTAGTCCGGGGCGACGCTCCCTTCAGCGAACCGAGAAGCGATGCACCGTCTGCTGTCGGTACGTCTGTCCGGGACGCAGGATCGTGGTGGGAAACTGCGCGCGATTCGGTGAATCGGGAAAGTGCTGGGTCTCGAGGCAGAAGCCGGAATGGCGCGGTCGGTGGTTCACGCTCGCGGATCCATCCAGACTGTTGCCGGTGTAGAACTGCATGCCGGGCTGGGTGGTCTGGATCTCCATCGTCCGACCCGATCCGGGCTCGTGGACGCGCGCTGCGAAGCGCAGTTCGCCGGATCGGCCGCGCACCACGAAGCAGTGGTCGTAGCCCGCGCCGTTTCGACCGGCCTCGTCGAGCCGCTCTCCGATCGCCCGGGGTGCCCTGAAGTCCATCGGCGTGTTCGCGACGGGCAGGATCTCGCCAGTGGGGATCAGTTCGTGGTCGACGGGCAGGTAGTGGTCTGCCGCCAGTTCGAGCACGTGATCGCGGATCGTTCCCGAGCCGGCGCCCCGCAGATTCCAGTAGCAGTGGTTCGTCAGATCGACGGGCGTCGGGCGATCGGCGGTCGCGCTGAACGTGATCACCAGTTCGTCGCGCTCCGTCAACGCATAGCGGGCCGTCGCATCGAGCTCGCCGGGGTAGCCACCTTCACCGTGCGGGCTCCGGAGACGGAACTCGACCCCGAGCTCGCCGGCCTCGCGAAAGGGTGTGCCATTCCAGAGCGCCATCGCGAAGCCACCGCGACCGCCGTGCAGATGATGCGGGCCGTCGTTCGGCTCGAGTCGGAAGGTCTCGCCGTCCAGCGAGAAGCGCGCGCGGGCGATCCGATTGCACGTCCGGCCGATCGTCGAGCCGAACCAGGACGGTCTCTCGAGGTAATCCGAGAGCGACGCGAGGCGCAGGGTGATGTTCGCGAGCTGGCCTTTGCGATCGGGCGTTTCGACCGACACCACCGTGGCCCCGTAGTCGAGCACCTCGAGCGACAGCCCGCGTCCATTGCGGATCTCGAAGCGGCTCACCGGACGTCCGTCCGGGGTTTCGCCAGGCACCGACCGCTCGACCGACCCGCGCATCGACGGCTCGATCATTCCCGCGGTACGTCGTAGCGCTCGCGATGGTCGCTGAAAACTTCGACTGGATCCGCGTCGCGAAAAGGGTACGCGCGCTCCGTCATGCGCGGATCAGGACTGCCGTGCGGCCGAGGCTTCGTCGCTGTTCGTGGGATTCGAGGGCGAGCGCGGCCTCGCCGAGTCCGACCCGCTGCCCGACGTGGGGCTTCAGCTTGCCCTGCGCGACGAGTCGAAGCAGATCGCCGTGGACCGACTCAGCGACATCGCGACCGAACGGATTGAAGCCCATCCGGCGAATCGGCCGGGGGACGTGGCTCATGTAGGCGCCGATCACGCCCACGATCGAGAAGTTGCCGACGCAGGTCGGTCGCAGGGGAGTCCCGCCGGTTCCGTTCGCGGGATCGTCGGCGAAGCCCACCGCGATGTATCGACCGCCCCGCGCCACCGCGCGCCAGGCGTCGCGGACGAAGCCACCGCCCGCGAGATCGAAGACCACCTCGGCACCCACGTCGTCGGTGTGATCGAGCACCGCATCCGCGAAGTTCGACTCGAAGTGATCGACGGCCAGCTCGGCGCCGAGCGCGCGACAGAGCGCGATCTTCTGCGGCCCGCCTGCGGTCGCGAACACACGCGCCCCATGGGCCAGACCGAGCTGGATCGCCGCGCTGCCGAGTCCGCTGGCGCCGGAGATCACGAGCAGGCCCTCGTCCGCCTGCAGCGCACCGCGCTCGAACAGCGCGAGGTGTGCCGTGTGGTACGGGATCACGAAGCTGGTGGCTTCGGCATCGTCGAGTCCGGGCGGCGCGTCGAACACCGAGTCGACCGGGGCGAGCGCGTACTCGGCGAGTCCGCCCTTGGCCATCTGCGTGATCGCCACGACGCGCTTGCCGAGCCAGGCTTCGCCGCCCGCGCCGGCGCCGTCGACCGTGCCGCACACGTCCATCCCGAGGATGAACGGCGGAGGCATCGGGAGGGTCGTGACGCGTCCGTAGCAGCGATCGATGTCGTTCCAGTTGAGGGAGGCCGCCGAAACGGCGATGCGCACCTGGCCCGGGCCCGGTTCGGGGATCGGCACGTCGACGATTTCGAGGGCCTCGGTCGGTCGTCCGTTCTTCGATACCTGCAGTGCTCGCACGAAGTTCTCCTCGGATGGATGTGCGTCCGGGCGAAGTGCCCGATCCACTCCCACTGGAGCTTCGCCGACGCGCCCGGAGGACGCCCGCGCCGCTCGACGCGCGACTATCGATCGAACAAGCCCGGAAGCGCGGCGGCCGCGTCCGACTGACTGCGGATCAACGGCGGCAGGGATGCATCAGTTCGGCGAGCATCGCGACCGGGGCTTCGAATCGCCGCCGGCCAGTTGCCACGCCGGGAGCGAGTGGCTAACGACGGGCCGATTCGACTCGACGCCGGATCGGAGTCGCGGGCGGGCAGTCGGGGGAGGAGACATGATCAGCAACGAGGCTTCGGGGACGCGGATCGACGAGATCGCGCCGGGCATCCATCGCATCAGCACGCCGGTCGGCCCCGAGGTGATGCCGGGCGGATTCACCTTCAATCAGTTCCTGATCGAGGACGAGCGACCGCTTCTCTATCACACCGGTCCGCTCAAGATGTTCCCCCTCGTCCGGGAAGCGATCGAGCGCGTCCTACCCGCCGAGTCGCTGCGTTACATCGGCTTCAGCCACTTCGAGGCCGACGAGTGCGGATCCCTCAATGACTTCCTCCGGCTCGCCCCCGACGCCGAGCCCCTGTGCAGCGTCACCGCCAAGATGGTCTCGATCGACGACGTCGCGATCAGACCAGCTCGCGCGATCGCGGACGGCGAATCCATCTCGCTCGGACGCCATCGCGTCCGCTGGATCGACACACCGCACTTCCCGCATGGCTGGGAATGCGGTCATCTCTACGAGGAGACGACCTCGACACTCTTCTGCGGCGACCTGTTCACGCAGAGCGGCGATCGGCACGACCCGATCACGCGGAACGACATCCTCGCTCCGAGCGAGGTGATGCGGAGCGGCATGGATTACTACTCGAGCACCCGCACGGGCCGACAACTCGCCGAGAAGCTCGCCGCCACGAAGCCCCGATTGCTCGCGTGCATGCACGGGGCGTCGTGGCAGGGAGACGCGGCGAAACTGCTGCGTGCGCTCGGGCAGGTACTGGGGAAGTAGTCGGCGCGCCTGGCCGATCGCGTCACGGCTCCTTCACATCGCCGGTTCCTGTGCGCGCCTTCTTCTTCGCCTCGCGCTTGTCCTGCCGGCACTCCGGGCGGCTCTTCTCGTCGCCTTTGCGGCATTCCTTCTTGGCCTCGCGCGCATCTTGCTTCCCCTCCCGCTTCTGATCGCGCGAATCCCCGCGTTCCTGTCGCCGATCCTGACCCTGCGTCTGCGCATCCGCGGGTGCCGAGACGGTGGCCCCCGACATGGCGATCAAAAGGCCCGAGAGTGCGACGGCGAAACTTTGCTTGAGTGTCATCCGGTTCTCCTTGTGGCTACGACGATCTACTCGAACCATACGCGAAGCTGATCCCGCAGCGCCGCATGTCCAGCCGAAGACAATTGCCGCTTCTGCGGGCAGGCGACGCTACCCGGCTGTGCAGGGTGAGCGGGCGATCGCGGCGCGTTCGGGCCGCCGGGATCTCGTGTGTGCTGCGTCTCCGTCACTTCGCGTTGGCACGATTGCTGCGCTGTTCGCAGATCGCTGGGCCAGAGACCAGCGCCCGGTCGGAGCCCAGGAGGAGGTTCGCAGTCCATGGGACGAATCTGTGCGTGGTGTTCTTCTTACATCAATCGTGTGAGTGCCGGCCGAACGCTGCCGACGACGCACGTTCTCTGCTCGGGTTGCCTCGAGGAGCTGCGCGAGCAACTGGCTGTCGCGGATGCCGGCGCCGCGGACGTCAGCGGGGACACCTGATCGGCGCTTCGTCGGCCTGCCGAGTCGTGCGAGCGTCGATGCTTCCGGGCTCGGCGCTCGCCGCCTTTACGATGGTCACGCCGCCCATCCAGAAGGCGCTCGCGTCGCTCTCTGAGCACGAAGTGGCACGAAGCTGCACGAATCTTCACAACTTCACCGAGACCCACGGCGGCATACAGATTGCTTCGTGAAGGGGCATGGAAGCACTGGCCACCCACCGCCGACGAGTCGAGGAGCCGCGTGTCACGGGTCTCGCCTATTCGGGCTTGCCGGGTCACAGCGACGGATTCGTGACGGAGGCCGGGTTGCCGCGCCGTCACTGCGCGAAGATCGCACGGTCTCTCGGCCAGCTCGGCTCGAGCGGGCTCGCGGCCGTCCAGCGCGACGCGGACCTCTCGCTGCTCAATCAGGGCATCACGTTCACCGTCTACGCCGACGAACGCGGCACAGAGAAGATCTTCCCCCTCGACGTGATCCCGCGCGTCATCCAGGCCAGAGCATGGGCCAGGCTCGAGGCGGGTCTCACCCAGCGACTGCGCGCCCTGAACCTCTTCCTGCTCGACCTGTACGGCGAGCAGCGCATCCTGCGTGACGGCGTGGTGCCGACCGAGCTCGTCGTCGATTCGGCGCATTTCTGTCGAGCCATGGTGGGTGCGAAGGTCCCGGCCGACGTGCTGATCCACGTCTCCGGGATCGACATCATCGAGGACGAGCACGGAACCCCGCTGGTTCTCGAAGACAATCTGCGTGTGCCGTCCGGCGTCTCGTACGTGATCGAGAACCGCATCGTGATGTCGCGCGTTATGCCGGACCTGATGCAGAGCTATCGCGTCCGGCGCGTCGACGACTACCCGAACCTGCTGCTGTCGGGCCTGCGTTCGACCTCGCCCCTCGACGACCCGACGATCGTCGTGCTGACTCCGGGCATCTACAACTCGGCCTACTTCGAGCACTCGTTCCTGGCCGCGCAGATGGGCGTCCCGCTCGTCGAGGGCCGGGATCTCGTCGTGGACGCCGACGTGCTCTACATGAAGAACACCGAGGGGCTCCGGCGCGTCGACGTCCTGTATCGACGCGTCGACGACGCCTTTCTCGACCCGATCGCCTTCCGCCCGGATTCGGTACTCGGAGTCCCCGGACTGATGAACGCCTACCGGGCCGGCAATGTCGTGCTCGCCAATGCACCGGGGACCGGAGTCGTCGACGACAAGGCGATGTACGCCTACGTGCCGCGAGTCATCCGCTACTACCTGGCCGAGGAGCCGCTGCTCGCGCAGGTCCCCACGTACCTGTGTCGCGAGTGCGGCGATCTCGCCTACGTGCTCGCGCATCTCGAGGATCTGGTGCTGAAGCCCACCGATGGCTCGGGGGGCTACGGGTTGCTGGTCGGTCCGATGGCCAGTCGCGCCGAGCTGGCCGACGCGCGCGAAGCCCTGCGCGCTGCGCCGCATCGCTTCATCGCCCAGCCGACGCAGAAGCTCTCGACGTTGCCGACTCTCACCGGACGCAGCGATTGCCCGATCGCGCCGCGCCACGTCGACCTGAGACCGTTCGCGGTGTTCGGCGCCGGCGAGCGGGTGGACGTGCTGCCGGGAGGGCTGACCCGGGTCGCGCTGCGCGAGGGCAGTCTGATCGTGAACTCGTCCCAGGGAGGCGGCAGCAAGGACACCTGGGTGCTGCGCGATGACGGGGAGGATGCCTGTGCTTAGTCGGATCGCACGCGGGCTCCACGAACTCGGCCGACACGTCGAGCGCGCACAGCACGTGGTGCGGGTGCTCGAGGTCAACCACAAGATGAATCTCGAGCGCACTTCACCGGAAGAGTCGAACGTCTGGACGGCGATCGCCGAGGCGTTCGAGTGCAGCGGTCTCGATCACCCGACCGAGGCGGAACTCTACGAGGAGCTGGTGCTCTCGAGGACGCATCCCTGGTCGGTGCGGTATTGCATCGAGCACGCGCGCGACGAAGGGCGCGCGATGCGCGAGCACATCAGCGAGGAGATGTGGCTGCACCTCAACCGGACGCATCTCGAACTGAAACCGCTCGGCTTCGAGGACATCCTCGGGATCGGCCGCTCCGAGTTCAACCGACGCATCGAGATCTTCAGCGACGCCTTCTCGGGTCTCGCCGACGACACCCTGATCCGCGGCGAGGCCTGGTCGTTCCTTCGGATCGGCCGCCTGAGCGAACGCGCGGCGATGGTGTGCCGAATCCTGCGGATCAAGCTGAAGTCCCTGTCCCTCGAACACGAGGGTGCGGCTCTGGACGCCCACCAATGGCAGGCTCTGCTGCGTTCGCTGTCGGGCTACGAGCCCTACCGCCGGGTCTACGATGCCCGCATCGTTCCCGAGCGCGTGCTCGAGTTCGTCATCAAGCAGGCGGCGTTTCCCCGCTCGCTGATCTTCACGCTGAGCGAACTGCGCAACGCACTGCGCGGGATGCCCAGGGCCAACGCGTTCCAGATGGACGTCGACCGCGACCTGTCGCGACTCGTCGAGGAGCTTCGCGTGCTCGACACCGCCGAGCTGGTCGCATCGGGCTCCCTCGAGACCGAGCTGCGCCGCATCGATCGGTGTTGCCGGACCCTTTCCGAGGGGCTCGAACTCGGATACTTCACGACACGCCGGCCGAGTCCCGCACCGATTGCCGCGTGGCCGGGCTCCATGCTGGTGCCGCAGTGAAGCCCTGGATTGCCGGCGATCGGGCGCTGATGCTCGTCAAACACACGACCCGACTCGATTATGCGTTGCCGGTCGTCGAGGCCTACAGCGAGGTCCGCAAGACACCGGTGGACAGCGGTCTGCAGAAAGTCGTCACCCGGAAGCTCATGGTGGATCCCGTCGCGAAGGTGGACAGCTATACCGACTATTTTGGAACGCATGTCCACTACTTCAATCTGCTCGAACCCCATGAAGCGGTCCGGATCCACGCCGAAGCCGTCGTCGAGACGACCAACGCGGTCAGCTGCGGGACCCCCGATGACGGGGATGTCCGCGGATGGCGACAACGACTGACCGAGTTCCTGCATGCGTCGCCCGCCGTTCCTTCGATCCGCCACTACGAGGAGATCGTCCACTGCGTCCGCACCGACCTCGAACCGGAGGCGTTTCTCGAATCCCTCCGCGAACTCGGCGCGACGTTCCGCCAGCGCTTCCGCTACGACACCGAAACGACGAACGTCCACTCGAGCCCGCAGGTGCTCTTCGAGACCGGAGGAGGTGTCTGTCAGGATCTCGCGCACGCCATGATCGGCGTGCTGCGGCTGGCCGGCGTGCCGGCGCGTTACGTCAGTGGCTACGTGTACGATCCGGTCCACGGAGACGAGGGCGAGCACGTCGTCGGCGCCTCGGCGAGTCACGCCTGGGTGCAGGCCTGGCATCCCGGGTTCGGCTGGGTCGGTCTGGATCCGACCAACAACAAGCTCGTGGACTGGCAGTACATCCGCGTGGCGGTCGGTCGCGACTACACCGACGTGCAACCCCTGCGCGGGGTCTTCGTCGGTTCGACCGGGCAGACGCTTTCGGTCGAAGTCCTGGTCGAACGCATCGGCTGAGCACGCGAGAAATCCCATGCAGCGAGCGACCGACTGTGCCGACTACGACGAATGGAAGACCTGGGCGGAGGCCGAGGACCGGCGCACCGGGGCCGATGGCTGGAAAGGGCAGGATCGGACCCGGCTGTACGACTATGCGGTCATCCGTCGCCGCCATGACGAACTCGTCGAGGTTCGTCGTTCGGGCGACCCCCATCGGCTTCTCTACTACTTGAACGAAGGCGTCCACGGCAACATGGGCGGCATGGGGTCTCCGGCCCTGTACACACGGGCGCGCTTCGGCACCAAGGATCTGGTGAGGCAGTACACCGACGAGGTCGTGGCCGCGCTCAGCGATCTGGCGGACGTCGACGAGCGGGCCATCGGATTCGACCAGAAGCTTGCGTTCTTTGCGCGGGCCAAGGACTGCTTCGGGCGTTCCGCCCTGATGCTCAGCGGTGCGGGATCGCTCGGGGCGTTCCATATGGGCGTCGCCAAGGCGCTCGCCGAGCAGGGCCTGGTGCCGACAGTCGTCTCCGGTGCCAGCGCCGGGGCGATCGTCGCCGCGATCATCGGGACCCATCCGACCGACGAGCTTGCGAGCCTGTTTTCACCGAGTGGCTTCGCGAGCAGCTTCGCGGCGTTCATCGATCCACGCAGCACGTCCTGGAAGCGGCGGCGCATCCAGCGCGAAAACCTGGTGGAGCTCGTCGAGGCGACGATCCCGGACATGACGTTCGTCGAGGCGTTCGAAGCAACCGGTCGACATCTCAACGTCTCGGTCGCGCCCGCAGCGGTCCAGCAGCGCTCTCGGCTTCTCAGCGCTGCGACTTCGCCGAACGCGCTGATCCGCGACGCGGTGATGGCTTCCTGCGCGATTCCGGGGCTGTTCCCGCCCGTGACACTCGCCGCCAAGGACTCCGAAGGCAGACGCCAGCCCTATGTGCCGTCCCGCAAGTGGGTCGATGGCTCGATCACCGATGACCTGCCGGCGAAACGTCTCGCGCGTCTCTACGGTGTCAATCACTTCATCAGCAGTCAGGCCAATCCGGTGGTCCTGTGGGCGCTTCGAGATCCGCAGAGCCAGCGGAAACTGACGTCGCGTCTCGCGTCGATCTGGCTGAAGGCCTCGCGCGACTCGCTGCGTACCCTGTATCCGTTCGCGATGGATTTCGTCCGTGACCTCCATCCGCTGAACACCTACACGAGACTCTGGTTCAGCGTGATGGCCCAGGAGTACACCGCCGACATCACGATCCTGCCGAGTCGGCGGGTCTACGATCCGATGATGCTGCTTGCGCAGCTGTCCAGCGAAGAAGCCGAGGGGCTGCTGCGGGACGGCGAAGCGTCGACCTGGCCGAAAATCGAGATGATCCGGATCTGTACCCGGATCGGTCGCTGCATCGAATCCACGCTCGGTCGGCTGCAGCAGTGGGATCACCGGCCCCAGGCCGCCACGGCCTGACCGTCTCGATCGGACGCGGTCCCCCGGGCGCCAATTGCGGCCTCCCTGCCGGCTCGGGAGTCGATTGGCCGGCGCCGCGTGCGCCCGCTGCGACCCGGGCGGTGTCCGACGAATCCATGCATTCTTCCGAGACAATTCACCCGATACGCTGGAGGATCCGCCGGGTGGATCGATCGGAACGGTAGACTCCCGCCGCCTATGACGAGCCCCATCGGAAAATCGAGCGCTGATCCCGCACTGGCGGCCGATCCGCGCGAGCCCAGCCGCTACATCAATCGCGATGTCTCCTGGCTCGACTTCGATACCCGGGTTCTCGAGATGGCCGAGGACCGCGACCGGCCGCTGCTCGAGCGCGTCAAGTTCCTGGCGATCTTTGCGCGCAATCTGGATGAGTTCTTCCAGGTCCGGGTCGCGCTGCTGCAGGCCGAGCATCAGAGCCACATCGAGATCGCTCCCGACGCCGGTTTGACGACCGAACAGCTGCTCGGTTCGATCCGCGAGCGTGTCGTGGCGTTGAACGCCCGCGAGGAAGCGTTGTTCGCCAAGTCGCTGCGGCCCGAACTGGCGGCAGCCGGGATCCGGATCTGCGACTGGAGCGAGCTCGGCGAGGCCGATCGCGCCCACCTGTCCCAGGTCTTCGACGAGCAGGTCTTTCCGGTCCTGACGCCGCTGGCGGTCGACCCCGCGCATCCGTTTCCGTACGTGTCGAATCTGTCCTTCAATCTCGCGGTGCTGGTGCGCGATCCCACTTCCGGGACTCAGCGTTTTTCGCGCATCAAGATCCCGGGTCTGCTCGATCGCTTCGTGGCGATGCCCGACGGCGGACGCTTCGTGCCGATCGAGCAGATCATCTCGGCCTTTCTCGATCGTCTGTTTCCCGGCATGGTGGTGGAGGCGCACTGCGAATTCCGGGTCACCCGAAACGCCGATCTCGACATCGAGGAGGACGAGGCCGAAGACCTGCTGGTCGCCATCGAGTCGAGCCTGCGTCGGCGTCGGCACTCGAGCGATGCGGCACGGCTCGAGGTCGACTCGAGCATGTCGTCCGAGACCCGGCGGCTGTTGCTCGCAGAACTCGAACTCGACCCCGCCGATTTGTACGTGCGCGAGGGGTTGCTCGACCTCGGGTCGCTCTGGCAGATCTACCGGCTCGATCGCCCGGCGCTCAAGGATCGGGTCTGGATCCCCCGCGTCGATCCCCAGTTCCCCGGTTCCGGTCTCGATGGTCAGCCCGGCGATGTATTCGCGCGCCTCCGGCGAGGCGATGTGCTCGTCCACCATCCCTACGACTCGTTCGAGCGCTCGGTCCAGATGTTCCTCGCGCAGGCCGCCGCAGACCCGAACGTGTTGGCGATCAAGCACACCATCTACCGCACGTCGGGATCGGAGAACCCGATCGGCAACAGCCTGATTCGCGCCGCGGCGGCCGGCAAGCAGGTCGTCACGCTGGTCGAGTTGAAGGCGCGCTTCGACGAGCAGACGAACATCGAGTGGGCGCGCCGGCTCGAGCAGGCCGGCGTCCACGTCGTCTACGGGCTCGTCGGGCTCAAGACCCATGCCAAGATCGTGCTGGTCGTCCGGCAGGAGAGGGACGGGATCCGCCGCTACTGCCACGTCGGGACGGGCAACTACAACCCGGTGACCGCCAGCAGCTACGAGGACGTGGGTCTCTTCTCCGCTGATCCCGAACTCGGTGCCGACTTGTCGGAGTTGTTCAACCACCTGACTGGCTTCAGCCACGAGCGGACGTACCGCAAGCTGCTCGTCGCTCCGATCGGATTGCGTGCCCACCTGCTCGAGTTGATCCGTCGCGAAGCCGAATCGGGCGCCGGCCGGATCGTGATCAAGGTCAACAATCTCCAGGATCCCGAGATCATCGACGCGCTGTACGAGGCCTCGGCGGCGGGTACGGAGATCGATCTGATCGTACGCGCGATCTGTGCGGTGCGACCCGGGGTTCGTCTGCTGTCGGAGCGCATCCGCGTGCGCTCCGTGCTCGGCCGGTTTCTCGAACACTCGCGGATCTTCCGCTTCGGCAACCGTGCCGCGACCACCCGCTGGTACATCGGCTCGGCGGATCTGATGCCGCGCAAGCTCGATCGGCGGGTCGAAGTGCTCGCGCCGGTCGAGGACGGCGGCCTGCAGGCGCGCCTCGATCAGATCCTCGAACTGATGTTGTCCGACGACACCGGCGCCTGGGAGCTGAACGACCGGACATGGCGGCGCGTTCCGACCGTGCGCGGACGCAGTGCCCAGTCGGAACTGCAAGCGCTTGCGCAGGATCGGTCGCGCACCAATTGATCTGTGATAGCCTGCGACGGGCGCCCCCCAGACTCGTGACCGACGACAGAATTTCATCGGGGAGTTCCCTGTCTTGATCGTCCATCTGGTCCGTGCCGCGCGCGCCGTGCCGCTCGATGAATGGAAAGGCGAGCCGCTGCTGCGACCGCTCTGTGAGCGTGGGCGGAGCGATGCGGAGGCGCTCGCCGAGCACTTCGCCGCGAACCCACCCGCCCGCATCGTGAGTGCGCCGGAGCTTCGCTGTCAGCAGACCGTCGAGGCCCTCGCGCTTGCCACCGACTGCGTGGTCGAGGTCGACGATCGTCTCGCCGAGGGCGAGGGGGTCAGGCAGATGCTCGAGCTCTTTCCGAGCGGCGAGAGCG
>JANOFF010000085.1:0-9286 GCA_031413515.1 bacterium | reverse complement strand
GTCCAGCAGGCGCGCAAAGAGGCCGGCCTGCACGTCTCGGATCGGATCCGGCTGCGGCTGCCGCTCGAAGGCGAGTGGCGCGAGGCCGTCGAGGCCTTCGAGGATTACGTGCGCGAGCAGACGCTGGCCGACGAGCTGATGCTCGGGAACTCCGACCACGCCGGGGGGTTCGAGTACCCCACGAAGCTCGGCGGACGGGAGGTTCGCGTCGGGGTCGAGCGCAGCGGGAAGTGAGTCGAAAGAAGCGGGAAGTGAGACCCGTCGCGCCCGCCCATCATCTGCCCGCGCGACCCGCGGCTCCGCGTCCTGACACGTCCGGCCCTCTGATATGCTGCGCGCGGTCCGGAATCCCCACCGCTGCATCCCGCCATCGACCCGCCATCGAGAGGAACACAGAATGATCCGATCAATCACCCGGCGCCCATGGGGGCAGGTCCTGCTGGCCGCGCTGGTGGCCATCATGATCGCCGGCCCGCTGGGCTGCGACTCCTCGAGTCCGCGCGGCTCGGGGAAGGGCGCTTCCGAGACCGATCACGACGGAACAGGCGGGCGCTTCTACTTCACCCGAACCTCGCGTCACATCCTGCGGCTCGACAGCGCGAACGGAAAGGTCTGGCTGGTTCCGCTCTCGGGGGACGGCGGCTGGGTACGGCTCGGCTCGACTCCCTCGCCTGCGGGCAAACCCGACTATGACCAACGCTACGGGCTCTTCATGCTGGACAAGGGCAAGGCGGGCTTCGCCACGCTGCTCCGGATCGACAAGGCGACGGGGCGCGCGTGGGTCGGCGATTCGACCGACAGCGGGGAGTGGCTCGAGGTCGACGACCTCGAAGATCCGCCGCTCGAGGGGGCGTCCGGCGCAGAGGCCGAGCCCGCGGCCGGAACAGCATCACCCTCCACGACCGGCCAGATGGCGCCTCCTGTATCGAAAAAGCCACAGGATCCCACGGGCAGCGAGCTCGAAATCATCCCGGCCGAGCGATTCGGCGCGACGGTCGAAGAGCAGAACGCGAACATCACCGTGATCATGGAGGCTCTCTATAAGGAGGGCCTGCCCGTCGAGATCAAGGTCTGGGGCGCCCAGCAGCTCGCCGTGCTGCTGCCCGAAGTCGCGGTGCCGGTGCTCCTGAAGACATTGGATCACGAGAGCCCCGAGGTCGTCGTGGCGGCGATCGCTTCCCTGCAGACGATCGGCGACCCGGCGACGATCCCCCGGATCATCGCGATGCAGAACCATCCGGATGCCCGGGTGCGTGAAGCCGCCCAGGCGGTGATCGTCCAGAGCCGCTGACGGCGGTCGCGGTCCGAGCGACTCCCGCCAACGAGTCGTTCCGATCTGATTCGATTCAGATCCGCTGCGGTCCGACACGGACCTGCATTTCAGGTGCTCCTCTGCTGCGCGTGTAGTACTCTGGCGCAACTGTTCTGGGCACCCTCTCAAATGGAGACGTGTATGAAGCGCTTGGTATCGATGTTCGCGATGGCCGGCCTGCTGCTCGCAGCGCCGGTCGCGATGGCGGGTCAGGGAGATCTCAACGGGGACGGTGTGGCGGGCGGCGACGCCGACCGGGCCATCGTGCTCGAGGCACTCAACTCCACGGACGACGGCTCCGACGAATTCGCCGCCATGGACCTCGACGGCGACGGGGTCATCTCGCTCGTCGACGTGAGCAAGCTCGCGGAACTCGCCCCGGCACAGTGACGGAATCTCGGATTGCGGGTACCCGGCCGCCGAGAACTCGGTCGGTCGGATCCCGCAAGTGACCATCCCCGTTTCGGATCTCGAAGATCGAAACTCGAAGGAGAGAACTCGATGAAGCGCCTGACCCAGTTCTGCCTCGTCGCGATGATCGCGCTGCTCGGCGCGTCCACGGCGAGTGCGTTCGAAACGAGAATGACTTCTGCTTATGCGGGGCAAAACCTGAGTGTCGGCGACACGGTGGACATCGAAATCCATTTCGACGCCGATGCCATCGGTGTCCAGTTGTTCTCGCTGGGCTTCCTGTTCGAGACCGCCGAACTGGTCTACGTGCCGCAGACGAACGCCAGTGTCGGTGTGCCGTCGTACATCCTCTACGGGATGGGCACCGTCGGCGGCATGATGGTCACCACCCAACTCAATGCTCAGCAGAGCACGTGGCTCTTGTGGCCCGGCAACAAGCCTCCCGGAAAGAGCCAGGTGAACATCAACTGGGCCGACGAGACGTTCAACGGCACCCTGGTGACCGGATCGGACATCAAGATCGCAGAGATCAGGTTCCAAGTAGTCAGTGTGGGTAATGGCGCCAGCAACATCGACATGAGCCTCACTGCCGGCGGCAACATTTTCCAAGTGCTCCTGGATCCAAACTCGCCGCTCACGCTGGTCGGTTCGCCGATTGCGCTGAACCTGCCCGAACCGACCGCGGGTGCACTCGCCATGACGGCCCTCGTGAGCCTCGCAGTGATCCGGCGCCGCGCACGCAAGATCTGAGATTCGCGCACGGTCGCCCCGCGCGGGCGAAGACAATCGAGTGAGTGATGAGCCCCCGTCCGCAACCGCGACGGGGGCTCGTTCGTTTAGGCCCGACGACGTGGTGTCGGACCCGACCGAGCCTCGGGACAGTCATGTGGGCGGCTGAAAAGACGATGGAAACCCGCCGCCGAACCGCGACCGTTGACGTCGTGGTGTGCCTCGTCCTGATGCTCGCCGCGTGCTCGCCGAGCGACGAGGGATCACCCTCCCCTGCATCGAACTCGATCGCGTCTTCCCCGAACGCCGCGAACACCGAGCCGAAGCCACCTGCACCCCGGATCATCCTGCTCGTCTCGATCGACACACTCCGCGCCGATCACCTCGGCCTGTACGGCCACGAGCGATTCACTTCACCGATCCTCGATCAGTTCGCCGCGCAGGGGATCGTGTTCGACGACGCCAGTTCGACGGCGCCGTGGACGCTGCCCGCGCACGCGTCGCTGCTGACCGGACTGTTTCCCGACACGCACGGCGTGACGAATGTCCAGACGAGTCTGCCCGAACAGATCCCGACGCTGGCCGGGTTGCTCTCGAAGGCAGGCTACAAAACAGCCGCAGTCGTGAACTCGACCTGGCTCAAGCAGTCCGAGTTCGGCCTGACCCGGGATTTCGATCAGTTCCAGTTCGTGAAGGACGATCCCGCGCGGCGGGCCCCCAACGACTGGGTGACCGATCAAGCGATCGAATGGCTGCGCGGTGTGACGACCGGCAAGCTCTTCCTGTTCGTCCACTACTACGACGTGCACAGCGACTACGTGTCCGAGCCCGCGTACGAAAAGCTGTTCGTCAGCCCCTATGACGGCATCGCGGACGGGACCGCGTGGCAGCTCACCCAGGCGAACCTCGAAGACGACTACCTAGAGATGTGCCATGAACGTTTCGATCCCGCGCGTTGCACGTTCGCGGGCACCCACGGCAACAACGTCATCGACCAGAGCGTCGAGCGGATCCGCTTCGACGAGCCCGACGTGCGTCATCTCGAAGAGTTGTACGACGCCGGGATCCGTCAGCTCGACACCGAAGTCGGGCGGCTGTTCGGCGCTCTCGACCAGGCGGGCTTGGCGGACGACGCGCTCGTCGTCATCACCTCGGACCACGGCGAAGAGTTCATGGAGCACGGCCGGGTCGACCACTTCCTGACCATGTATCAGGAGGTGCTGCGCGTCCCGCTGATCTTGCGCGGACCGGGCATCCCGGCGGGTCTTCGTTCGTCGGCACCGGTGTCGATCATCGACGTGGCCCCGACGATCCTCACGCTGGCCGGCGCCCGGGTACCCGCTTCGCTCGAAGGTTCGGATCTCTCGCCGCTCTGGCGGAGCGCGGACGACGCCCCCTGGCAAGAGCGACTGCTCTTCGGCGAAGCCTCCGGTGGCCTGACGTTCAAGCTCGTGGCCGGCGACTACTTCCCGGTCTATCGATCAGTTCGTCAGGGTCGCTACAAGCTGGTGCACGACACGAAGAGCGATCGCTTCCTGCTGTTCGATCTCGTGAAGGATCCACGCGAAAAGACCGACATGGCGACCGCGATGCCGGAAGTCGCTTCGCGACTCACGGAGATTCTGCGCGCGCGACAGTTGGCCGCTGAATCCGGAGCACCGACCGGCAACCCGGTCGTCCTCCCCGAAGAAGACGCGGAGCGTCTGCGCGCGCTGGGCTATCTGCCCTGACCGTCCTCACGATCGAGGGTCGTCACTCGGCCATGTCGGCCTGATGAAGGACCCGCGAGTTGATCGGCAGACCTTCCTCGATCGGGACGAACACTTCGTCGACGACGAGGTGCTTCGCCCAGTCCACACCCTCCTGGCAGCGCTTGTCGACGACACGAGCGTTCATGCACTGCTCGACGAGACTGTCGAGCGGCGCCCCGCTCGCAGCAGCCTTCGGGTCTGCCTGGACGCGATCGAGGCAGGCCTCGCGGGTGGAGATCGCTTCCGAACACCTTCCCCAGATCGTCGTCAATGCATCGGGGTCAAACGGGGCGCCGTGATGGAACAGCTTCACGAAGTCTTCTGAAGCGCGCGTACTGCGATCCGGGCTGACCGGTGAGCCGGTTCCAGCCGCGCCGGCGCCGAACAGTTCGGCCAACTCCTCGAAGCGGGCGCGCCCGGATGCGGTCGCGAGAGTGGAAATGCGGGTGAGGACTTCATTCCAGGCCGGAGAATCGGGCTTCTCGCTCAGCCACTCGGCGACGAAGACGTCACAGTTCTCTCCGAATGTGCGACACGCCTCGCGGATCAGCTGCAGCCGCTGCTCGTCAGGCAGCGTCCCGCCGAACAGCATCTTGTAGCCCTGAAGCAGGGATCGCTCGCGGGCGCGCCGCGCGGGTTCACCGTAGCCGGTGAACGGCAACCAACCCGTCCTGCCCGCGAAGAACCCGCGCCCCGCCACGTCGTTGAGTCTCGGGTGGAAGAGCGTGTGGATCGGGGCATCGAGTTCGACCGTGTCGATCACCCCCGCCGGCAGCAGTTCGTGGGCGAGCAACCCGGGGAAGCTCTCGACGCCCGCCCGTTGCAACGTCGCGTTGAAGCCGGGCTTCGCAAATTGCTCGGCGAGCCGGAAGTGATCCGAACTCCAGCGTGGACTCGCGAAGCCGAGCAACAGCAGGGTCTTCGCCTCGGTGTGCCAGACCGCCATGTCGGGGAAGACAGACTTGTAGGTCTGCAGCACGACCGCGACCGCCTCATCGCCGATCTCGTATCCCTGCACCCACTGGCAGTGGACCCCGCCCGGCGCCAGCTTGCTTCTGGCCGCTTCCAGGAACTCCTGGCTGAAGAGCATCTCGACGCCCGAGACCCAGACATGGCTCGGCTGCGAGACGATCACGTCGTAGTTTCCTTCGCTGCGCATCAGCGCGCGATAGGCGTCTCCCTGTGTGACGTGGATCTTCGGGTTCTTCGACACGCTCCGATTGGCCGAATCGAAGAGCGGCGAGACCTGGATCACGCCCCGTGAGATCTCAGCGACGTCGACCTCTTTCATCGTGGGGAAGGAAGCCAGTTCACCGGCCGTGATGCCGATCCCGAAGCCGACGAGGAAGGCGCGCTCGGCCTTGTCGGCGAACATCGCGGGCAGTGCGGCGAGTAGCGCGTAGTCGGTGTAGGACGAGATCGTGTCGCCGTCTCCCTTGCCGTCGGTGATGATCCCACGTGACGTCTTCCCGTCCGGCCGCGTTGCCTCCACGACGACCACACTGGCGGTCGGATCATCTGTATAGGCGAGAATCTTGACGGTCGCTGGGCTGCGCCTGGCGAGTTCGTCCATGAAGCCAACTGGACCGGTGTAGACGCCCGGCTGGGGTTCTCGGGAACGCACCAACTCCGCCGTCATCAGCCGGGGACTCCAACTCGGAAGCAGCGCCAGGAGCAGACCGATCGGTACCCACGCCGCCATGGCCCAGGTGGGCCAGCCGTAGGCACGCACGGTCAGGATCACTGCCGCCGCGAGCAGCGCCGCGCATGCCACCCGATACGACTGATCCAGCCCGATGAAGAAGTAGAACGCGTAGCCCCCGATGAGAGCACCGAGCAGCGAGCCGACTGTGTTCCAGCTGTAGAGCGACCCCGCCAGATCACCGAGGTGCGAGACCTGTCGGCGCATGTGATGGAACAGCAGAGGCAGCACCGCCCCGGACAGCACGATGGGCAGGCCCAGCACGACCATCAGCGTGAGGAAGCCCGCCCCATAGAAGGGAGTCAGGGCTGCAGAATCATCCCGGAAGAACGTGCGGATGACGTGGATCCAGTACGGCGCTTCGGCGAGGCGCGGGTACAGCAGCACGAACAGCAGCGCGAGTCCCCATTGATTGACGACGATGACCCGGGTCGAGATCCGCGAGAACGCAGAAACCAGGAAGCTGCCGATCGCGATCGAGAGCACGAACACCGCGACCACCATCGAAAAGGTGAACTGCGTCGAGCCGAACGCAATGGAGGCCAGCCGGATCACGATCGTCTGGATCGTCATCATCGCGAAGCCGGTCAGCAGGGCCACCATCGCGTAGCTGCGCAAGCCCTCGATGGCGGGAGTCGGCCCGGCCGATGGCTGCGCGAGCGACGCCACGTCGCGACCGCGCAGACCGAGCAACATGAAGGTCGATCCCGCGGCGAGATTCACGACTCCCATCGCCAGCATCACTGTGCGCAAACCGAGCAGCGGCACGAGGATGAAGCCCGCCGCGAGAGCACCCGCGAAGGCACCGGCAGTGTTGAACGCGTAGACGAACGCGTGGAAGCGCGTCGCATCCTCGAGGCTACGGGCCAGCGCCTGGGTGAGGATCGGGATCGTGCCGCCCATCAGGATCGCGGGTGGCCCGATCAGCAGTGCGGCGAGCGCCACGTCGATCGCGAATCCGACACCCGCCGAGCCATGCGGGATCGCGAACGAGAGCCTCTGGATCAGCCCGAACAACCACGGGAAGGCCATCACGAACAGGCCGATCGAGAACTCGATCGAGCCGTACAACATCAGAAGTCTTGGCGGTCGCGACGCGGCGGCCGCCCGTTCGACCATCCGACGGGTCACACCCCCGAACAGCGAATAGCCGACCGACAGACCGCCGAGGAACAGACCGAGCACTGCGGCGCTGGCCTCGCTGTTCGAACCGAGGAGTGTCGCGAGGTACTTCTGCCATGTGATTTCGTAGACGAGACCGCTGAACCCCGTCAGGACGGTGAGGAAGAGTGCAGCGGCGCGAATCATTTCGGCTCCGGGCGCATGACGGGCATTGACGATTTCAGCGCGACGATCTTACCTCACGCGACGTTTGGCCTGGACCTCGAATCGAGCACGATCTCGCCGCGCAGAGCCGCCGCACGCGCTGGACCAGCTGCCCAGAGGATTCGTCAGCTTCGTGGCTCTGGGATCACCTCGACACGGAGGCTTCCTCGCGCCACCAATCCGCTCGCGGTCGTGGTCGACACCGTCACGACGTGCATGCCGAGCTGGTCTGCATCGGGTCGCCAGACCAGCCGCGCATGGCGACTGTCGCCGCGCACGATCTTCGGCAACTCACCGGCAATTGATCCGGCGTCCGCTGCTTCGACCGCCCACTCGAGCGCGTCGCCCTCTGCGCCGAACGTCCGAACCGGCACGACGAGCCGGTGGCCCGCGCGAACGCGCCGATCGTGCAATCGCCCGATCCGCGGGAGCCGGGTGCCGTAGATGCGCGTCTCGCCGTCGCGATCGTCCTCCCACACGACGCGGTCACCGTCGATCGCCGACTCGCCCTGCCGCGCCATGTCGGCGGTGAGGCGCTGCACGGGGCAGCGCTCGCGAAGGCGATCGAACTCGCAGTAGAAGACGTCGCCGCTCTGGTCGCCGACGCGCGAGTCCCACACCAGGCGATCACCCGAGAGGCGCGGCCGCGTGTCGTCGACCGAGGCCGCGACGACGACGACCGGGCACTCACCCGTCTGCGGATCGACCGCGCAGACGTGCAGCGGTGTGCGACCCCGCGTTCCGAGCGCCACCCACGCGACCAGATCACCCGACGCCGCCGGGCTCGAGAGTGACTGCGTGAAGCCGACGCTGCGCAGATCGGTGCAGCGGCCGGTGCGCCGATCGATCCGGCAACTGGCGATCCCCTGGCCTGCCTGGGGTTCGATCCAGGCGAGGCTGCTTCCATCGCCTTCCACGAAGCCACGGATCAAGTTCGGCAGGCCAAGCGGGTTCTCGTCGCAGCGGGCCGCGCGCGGGTCGAGGCGACAGCCGTGCAGATCGGATGCGCCCGTCGAAGAGTCGATCCAGAACACGCGCCCGGGCGTCACGGCGGGCGGTCTCGTGACGGCGCGGCCGGGCGCGATGGCGATCGCCTCGCAGGCGTCCAGGTCACCGCGGATCCGACAGGCGTGCGCTTCGGGGAGGACGCGCCCGTCCCGTTCGTCGAGCCAGGCGAGCGTGCGGCCCGCCAGCGCGGGCGAGTGCTGGTCTCCGGCGCCGGCCACGATCACGCGCTCGGGGTCGCGGTCTGAGGCGCGGTCGGGGTTTCGGTCGCGATCGCCCGCGAGATCCGCGAGCACAAGATCGAGGCTCTGCTCCGAACCTTCGGTCCCCTCGCTGTCGCGCATCGACTGCCAGACGACGCGATCTCCCGAGACATCGGGCCGCAACGCCACGGCACCGGGCCGCGAGACCGGCTCGGGCTCGTTCCACTCGAGCGAGATCTGCGTGAACTCGACGATCGTCAGACCGTCGGTATCGATCGCGCGCAATCGCAACACGTAGGCGCCCTGCTCGAGATCGTCGACCTGCCACTCGGCGAGTCCGCCACCGGTCACGCGTTCGTTCGTCGCATTACGAATCACCTGCCACGCGGTCGGTCGGCTTCCGACCCCGTATTCGAGGGTCCACGACACGAGGTCGCGCCCGACTGCACGCCCCCCGACGCGGATCGTCTCGGTGCCGCTCGAGAAGCGTGTCGTTGGACGCGGCGCAGTGATTGCGAGCTCGACATCGGAGGGCTGCCCGTACGTGAGCGCCGCGAATGCATCGAGACGACCGCTCCCCATCTCGACGTCGTGCCCGGGCGGACCGAGATCGCTCGCGGAGCGACGCAGGATGCTGCGAACGGTTTCATAGTCGAGCTGCGGATCGCGAGCGAGCAGCAGCGCGACGACGCCACTGACGTGCGGGGCCGACATCGACGTGCCTGCGTTGCGCAGATAACCACCCGCCACCGCGAACGGCTCCGAATCGAGATCCGCCGACGAGCGCAGCGACAGGATGTTGCGCCGCGCCGAACTCACGCTGGGCGGCTCGAAGGGATCGCCACCG
>JANOFF010000084.1:0-6454 GCA_031413515.1 bacterium | reverse complement strand
AGGTTATCAGCTCCGGCGAGGTCCGAATCGCTGGCCCACGACGCGCATCGCCACGCCCCCCTCCGGCCCGAGCGTCACGTGGCGGCGGACCGTACGCAGCGGCCGCTCGGATTCCAGCGCCAGCTCGAATCGCGGCAGCAGCGTGCCGATCACGATGGCCATCTCGCTGATCGCGAAGGCGGCTCCGAGACAGTGGCGATGGCCGCCGCCGAAGGCCGCGAACTCGTGTGGGGGCAGGCTGCGACCGAGGAATCGGTCTGGTCGGAAGCGTTCGGGCTCGGGATAGATCGCGGGGTCGCGGTGCAGAGACAGGATCGACGCGGCGAGTGTCACGCCCGCCGGAATCTCGTATCCCTGGAACGCGTAGCTCTCTCGCACGCGTCGGAAGAACTCGGGCACGATCGGGTGCAGGCGGAGCGTCTCTCTCGCGACGGCCTCGAGCGCGGGCAGGCTCGCGAGCCGATCCACTTCGGGATCGCTGCCGAGGCTCGCGATCTCGTCCTGCAGCCAGTGATGGATCCCGGGATTGCGCGCCAGTTCGTAGAACGACCATGCAAGCGCGGTCGAGGTCGTTTCGTGCCCGGCGATCAGCAGGGTCAGCAGATGGTCGCGAATGGCGGTGTCCGACATCGGACGGCCCTCTTCGTCGACGGTGTGGACGAGCCTCGACAGCACGTCTTCACGCGGAGCCTCGAGAGTCCGGGCCGCGGTGATCTCGGCGGCGAGCAACTCCTCGAAGTGGCGCATGTGGTACATGAATCGCGCCCACGGCCCGATCCCGAAGAACTCGCGCTGCAGCGGCTTGAAGAACAGCGGCAGAGGCGAAACACGTTCGACGGCTTCGCGGATCGCGATGCGGAACGGCTCGATGCGCTCGCGCTCGGTGACGCCGAGAACCACCCGGATGATCACGTCCAGCGAGATCGCCTGCATCTCGTCCTGCACGACGATGCGCTCGCCCGGCAGCCACGTCTCGGCGCGTTCGATTGCGGCGCGTCGCATGTCGGGTGCATAGGCACGCATCCGACCACCGTGGAACACCGGAGAGAGCGACTTGCGTTCTCGTCGGTGCGCGTCGCCAGAGAGCAGCAGGACCGAGTGCCGCCCGATGATCGGTGCCAGGGCTTCGGCACCGAACCCCTCGGCGAAGTCCTTCTCGCCCCCGGCAAGGATCTGTCGTGCACCCTCTGAGGTATGCGACACGACCAGCAGACCGTTCATCGTCGGCATGCTGAAGAGATCGCCGAATCGCGCCCGCATGCGCTCATAGTAGGCGTATGGATCATTCATGTAGCGGAGGCTCTGCAGTGGGGCGAAGCGCGGGCCCGGCGGCAGGTGACGGCGATCGATGGGGTTGGGGCGGATCATCGGGACCTCGGGTCGACGTCGCCGGAGGATTGCATGGACGCACACGCGACGTCGCGCAGCATTCGGATGCGTCGACCGATCACGCGCGGCTGATTCGACGACACGCCGATCCCGCACGCGTCTATACTGCGGCCCGGAGGATCCGATGATCGATCTTGCAGGCCTGCACGTCGGAGCGCGCGAACTGCTGGCGGACGTGGTCGGGCTTCGGCGCGCACTGCACGCCTGTCCCGAGCTGGGGAACCAGTTGCCCGAGACACGCCGCCGGGTCCTCGAAGCGCTGGCCCCCCTCGATCTCGAAATCGATCTCTCCGACACGACCAGCAGCTTCGTCGCGACCGTGCGCGGCCGCCGGCCGGGAGGGTGCATCCTGCTGCGCGCCGACATGGATGCGCTGCCGATGCCCGAGGACAGCGGGGTCGAGTTCGCTTCGCGGAATCGCGACGCGATGCACTCCTGTGGTCACGACGCCCACACCGCAATGCTGGTCGGCGCGGCACGCCTGTTGACGGCGCACCGCGACGAATTCCCGGGCGACGTCAAGTTGTTCTTCCAGACCGGTGAGGAGGGTCACTTCGGCGCGAAGCTCTCGCTCGAAGAAGGACTGCTCGAGAGGCGCAGGGCCCCCGATGCCGCCTTCGCGCTCCACATCGACACGCGACTGCCCGTTGGACGGGTCGCTTCGCGGGGAGGTCCTTTGATGGCCTCGGCCGACGTGTGGCGCGTCGAGGTCAAGGGGCGTGGGGGGCACGCATCGATGCCCCATGACGCCGCGGATCCGATTCCCGCCGCGTGCGAAATCGTGAACGCCCTGCAGACCATGGTGACGCGTCACATCCATGCGAGGGACCCCGTCGTGATCACCACCACCCGGATCGATGCTGGAACGACCGACAATGTGATTCCCGAGAAGGCGCGGTTGCTCGGCACGTTGCGAGCCACGTCGGAACGATCGCGCAAGGCCGCCGAGGAGGGGATCCATCGCGTCGCGTATGGAATCGCACAGGCCCATGGCGTCGAGGCGACGGTGCAGATCGATCACGGCTACCCGGTGACGATCAACGATGCAGGCGTGGTCGACCTGGCGCGGACCGTCGTCGGTGAGCTGCTCGGCGAACGCGCATTCATCAGCATGCCGGATCCCGTGATGGGCGCGGAGGATTTCTCCTACCTGCTGCAGCGCTGGCCGGGCGCGATGCTGTTTCTGGGCATGCGTCCCGCCGACACCGCCGACCCAGCGCCCGTCCATTCGAACCGGATGGTGCTCAACGAGGACGGTATGCTGGCCGGAATCGCGCTCCACGCCGGAATGGCGATCCACTTCCTGAACAGCCGCGGCTGAAGGTCGCCGGCCAACCGACTGTGGTCTTCCCGTCGCGCCGCCATCGAACGTCGGTCGAACACGTCGCCGGCTAGACGCGTTTGCGAGGGGGCCGGAATTTCGCGTCGACGTCGTGCGGATCGATCGGATCCCCGCAGTGCGGGCACACCTGCGTCGGGACCATCTTCTTGCCGCAGGTACGATGGGTCAACTCGAGGGGCGGTCCATCTTTGCCCGCCATCCAGCGGTCCCCCCACGCGAGCAGCGCAGTGATGACCGGATAGAAGTCGAGCCCCTTCTCGGTCAGCCGGTATTCGAAGCGGGGCGGCCTTTCTTCGTACTGATGTCGTCGCAGCACGCCCTCGTCGACCAGCTTGTCGAGGCGCTCCTTCAATAGCGGTCGGGAGATCTCGAGGGCGGTCAGGAAGTCGCCGAATCGACGCGTACCGAGAAAACACTGCCGCAGGATCAGCGGCGTCCAGCGGTCGCCGATCACCGACAGCGATCGGGCCACCGAGCAGTGTTGCTCCGAGAGTTCGGACCAGCGCATGGGCGCGAGCCTAGCAGTTGATTTCAGCTTTTGAACCTACTAGGTTTCGAATCTGAACAAACCTGGAGCGGCGATCCGGCAGGGGATCGACCGGACGGATCGGGGGTGGTGATGGGCGGATCGACGGCGAGCACCTGGCAGAGCACCGCGTGCATTCTATGCAGCATCAACTGCGGGCTCGAAGTGCAGACAGAAGCGGGCCACATCACACGGATCCGTGGCGATCGGAACCACCCGGCTTCCCAGGGCTACACCTGCGAGAAGCCGCGAACCCTCGATCGCTACCAGCACGGCCGCGACCGTCTCGACAGTCCTCTGCGCCGGCGGGCCGATGGGAGTTTCGAGCGGATCGATTGGGACATGGCGATCGGCGAGATCGCAGAACGGCTCTCGGACCTGAAGGCCCGCCACGGTGGGTCGTCGATCTTCTACTACGGCGGCGGCGGACAGGGAAATCATCTCGGTGGCGCCTACGCGGCGGCGACCCGAGCTGCGCTCGGTTCGAAGTTCAGTTCGAATGCCCTCGCGCAGGAGAAGACAGGCGAGTTCTGGGTCGATGGGCAGCTCTATGGTCGCGCGCGGTGCCACACCACACCCGATCTGGAGCACGCCGAGGTCGCCATCTTCCTCGGCAAGAATCCGTGGCAGTCGCATGGCTTCCCGCGTGCCAGGGTCGTGCTGAAGGAGATCGCGAAGGATCCCGCTCGCACGCTGGTCGTGATCGATCCGCGGCGCAGCGAGACGGCCGACATCGCGGACATCCACTTGGCCCCGCGACCGGGCACCGATGCCTGGCTGCTGTCCGCGCTGCTTGCCGTGCTCGTCCAGGAAGATCTCATCGATGACGACTTCGTGGCCACGAGCTGCGCCGATCCGGATCGCCTGTTCAGCATGCTCAGGGAAGTAGATGTCGCCCGTCACTGCGAGCGATCGGGAGTGCCCGAGAGCGATGTGCGAGGGCTCGCGCGCCGGATCGGCCAGGCGGACAGCGTCTCGATCTTCGAGGATCTGGGCATCCAGCAGGCGCCGCACAGCACTTTGAACTCGTATCTCAACAAGCTCATCTATCTGCTCACCGGCAACTTCGCGCGGCGCGGCGGCATGAATCTCCACACCCGCCTCGCCGGGCTCGGTGGTGGTGGGGGAGGGGGCCGCACATCACCCGTCACCGGATCGCGCGTGATTACCGGGTTGATTCCCGCCAACGTGATTCCCGACGAAATCCTGAGCGAACACCCGAATCGATTTCGCGCCATGCTGGTCGAAAGCGGCAATCCCGCACATTCGCTCGCCGACAGCGCGCGGATGCGCGAAGCGCTGCGCGCCCTCGAACTGCTCGTCGTGATCGACGTGGCCATGACCGAGACTGCGCGGGAAGCCCACTATGTGCTCCCGGCTGCCTCGCAATTCGAGAAGTGGGAGGCCACCTTCTTCACACTCGAGTTCCCACGCAACGTCTTTCACCTGCGATCACCCCTCTTCGAGCCGAGACCCGGAACGCTCGCCGAGCCCGAGATCCACCGACGGATCGTGCGCAAGCTCGGCGTTCTCGATGGTCATGACCTCACGCCGTTGCACAAGGCGGCGGCCGAGGGCCTCGATGCGTTCGCGGCAGCGTTCCTTGCCTGGATGGGGACGAATCCGACCCTGCAGGCCTACTCGTCGATCGTCCTGTACGAGACCCTCGGCCCCTGTCTGCCCAAGGGCGCTGACGCCGCCGCCGCTCTGTGGGGCGCTGCGCAGACCTGTGCGCTCGCGAATCCAGGATCGCTGCGCCGCGCGGGTTTCAATGGCGATGGGCCAGCCCTCGGCAATGCGCTCTTCACGGCGATTCTAGAGAGCCGCTCGGGACTGGTGTTCAGCGACGACGACTACGCGGAGAGCCTCGCGCGGCTGGTCCACGACGATCGCCGCATCCACCTGTCGATCCCCGAACTGCTCGACGAACTCGATCGACTCGACGCCGCGCACGGAGCTGAACCCGACGCCGAGTATCCGTTCGTGCTCTCCGCGGGCGAGCGGCGATCCACCACGGCGAACACCATCTATCGGGATCCGGAGTGGCGAAGCAAGGACGCAGACGGTGCGCTGCGGATCCATCCCGAAGACGCGAAGCGGCTCGGGGTCGAGCACGGGGGGCGCGCCCGCATCGTGACCCGGCGCGGCGCGTTCGTCAGCGCAGTCGAAGTGAGCGATCGCATGCAGCCCGGCCACGTGTCGCTTCCGAACGGGCTCGGCCTCGTGTACCCCGATGAAAATGGTGAGCTGCTGCTGCACGGCGTGCCGCCGAACGAGCTCACCTCGTCAGACGCCCGCGATTGGCTGGCTGGCACGCCGTGGCACAAACACGTGCCCGCACGGATCGAAGCGGTCTGAAATGAGATACCGACCCGCGACCGGGTCGATCGCATCGATCAGAGGTGGAACGGATAGAAGGCCGGCCAGACCAGGGCATCGAGCAGGGCAGTCTGGATGCAGAAAGCCACGCACCCGGCCACGGCTGCCCACGCGAGGCCGCTCGGGCGGACGCGCGCGGATCGGATCAGCCAGAGCAGCAACCCGAGCGATCCGAATCCGACGCAGAACAAGACGGCGCGAATCGACCCCCAGAGCAGAGTGCTCGGTTGGGCGATCATCTCGAAAGTCAGAGGCAGCCAGAGCGCGGACGGAATCAGCACCATCGCGTACAGAGCGGGAAGGGGCCGCTGCGTTCCGGGATCGGTCCCGTCGATTCCCGCACCGCCATGTCGGCCGAACACGATGTAGGCCGTGAAGAGCAGGTATCCGAACGCCGCCGAGAACATCGAGACCGTGTAGAGGGGCCGCAGCGAATCCGGCACGCCGCCCCACAATGCACCGCGCGTGTCGGGATGCCCCGCGATCCCCCACGCATAGCTGGCCAGCACGCAGATGCCGCCGACCAGATTCAGGCCGATCAGGCTCGTTCGAGTGGAGCGCATGCCTGCTTCTCCTTACCGGGTGCGGATCGATTCGCACATCTCGGTCGCCCACCGCCCGCACCGGATTGGCGTGATCGATGGCTGCGGACCCATGGATCTGGACAAATGACGAATTGTTCAGCGTATAGCCAAAAAAATCAATAATTTATATGGACAAATATCAAACAATTCCACACACTCAGCGAGCGGGACAGTGAGCATTCGCGCGAATCAGCTGTCGAGATCTGATCTAGACAGGCACAATCGCCCGAATGG
>JANOFF010000083.1:0-21476 GCA_031413515.1 bacterium | reverse complement strand
CCCGTGGGGCCACACACCGGGCCCCTACCTCTCAAGCGAGCGCGAAGGCCGTCACCGGCCAAAACTCGAAAATGCCGCTGATCTGGCGGGATGGCTCGCTGCCCAGGGGCAGCCTGCATGGCGGGCGGCCGCGATCCGCCGAAGGCGCGCTTGACGCCGTCGAGTTGCGTAGCATCAAGCCCAAGTAGAAAGGAGAAACGCTTGTCGCACTCCTCAACGGAGATCGTGGTTCCAAAGTACCGCTTCCCGTCAGCGGCGCAGTATGCGTCGAGGGCCACCAAGAGATCGGCAAGAGCCCTGAAAGAGGTGTCGAAAGAAATCGCTCTATCTATTCTGTTGCTTGCCCTCGCGGCGTCTACTCTATCGGCGAAGTCGCCGGGTCTAAACAGTCCGACACATGGCACGAGACTTTCATTCGCGACATAGAACACAGGGCACGCGCCCCGCGCGATCAGAAACGGCTTCTTGAACGCCAAGCCAAAGCCGCTGTACTTCCCGACGTGTAGAGCCAGGTCCGGCTCCGGGATGTCGCAGAAGCAGATGACCTTGTACGAGATCGCAGAATCCTCGCTGAGTGGCTTCGAGAAATCCAGGCCGACGGTTCGCGGGACCCTTGGGTCATGAGATGGGTCGAAAGTCAGCCACCCGTCCCTCAGAATTTTTACAAGTAGGCGATACTGTTCGTCCTCTGACTTGTCCCTGCCAACAAAGTGGCTCAGTTCATCGGAAACATACCGCTGCTCACGAGCCATCGTCGCTTCACTCCAAAGTGCGTCCGTTGAAGAATACGACTCGCAGCAGGATCTCTACAAACGAGAGCCCAGAGAAATCGCGGCAGAACCATGCTGACAGTCATGGGGTCATCCTCACTCTGGCTTCTCGGCGTGCGTGGTAGACGGTCGAGTACGTGCCCTCTGGTCTGCGCCATTCGGCGGATCGGGCTGGGGTCTATTCGCGAGATCAGGGGGCAGGGAATGGCGGTCGAGCGAGGAGAATGTTGCGGGAGCCGGGCGTGAATTGAGGCTGGTGGATCTACGGCCGTTGCATCAGTAGCCCCCAATGCCACGGCCCAATATTCGGCTCATGGCGGACAAATCGGAAACCGGCCTCTTCTGCCCATCGGAGGCATTGTTCGGGGGTCGGTCGAATGTTCATCGACGGTCCTCTTGGCGTAGCGGGATCAACGTTCCAGTGAATGAGCCCCAGCTTGCCATTGGCGGTCAGGACACGGAACGCCTCACGGAGCAATGCCACCGGATCGTCGATGTGCAACAAATTGAAGACCATCGCGAAATCGCAGGACTCACTCGGTAGGCCAGTCCCCTTGGTTACGAAGTCCCGCTCCATCGGCCGCACGTTCGACACAGCGGCTTCACGGGCCGCCTCGGTTGTCGCCACGAGCATGTCCGGGTCGATGTCCAGCGCGTAAATGGTGCCGTTGGATCTCTTGGCGGCTTCGACGGCGAACAACCCGTAACCGCAGCCAAACTCGACCACGTTGCCAGGACGTTCGCAGGCCAGCCGATCGAGTATGTGCGCAGGGTCAAAGAACCCCTGCCACATCTCGACTTCCGGCATCCCGCTTTCTCGGCCCTTCGGCATCGCGTTGAACCTCTTGCTTCACATCATCTTGGAGAACGGGCGTCCGCAGCAACGACAACGGCACCGACGACCACCCAACTCGCTCACGCTCGCCGCCCTCTCGACCGGTTTGTCCAGCAGTTCCGGGCGCTAGAAACGGCGATCGGCATCAGACGTGTCGAGAGTCGCCCGGGCAGTCAAACGGCCGTCCTAGCGCGCTGTAGGCGCTCTCAGCCGGGGGGTTTCTGTCGTCAGCGCCCAAGGCTCGATCCACCACGCGGCACCGACATCCCCGCGGCTCTTTGCTCCCGCTCTCGACGGCCAAAACCAACATCCGCAATTTTGCGGACCCAACATCCGCAAAGTTGCGGAGGTACATCCGCAAAACTGCGGAACCGGTCCTATTCTTCTATTATTCTTCTATAGATTCTTTTCTATCTATATAGGGGTACCCCCCTCTCCCTGGCTTGTCGGGAGGAGTAGCGGGGTGGTTCTGGCGTCGAGAAGGATGCCAGAACGAGCTGCCAAGAATTTGACCGGGGTTTTGGCGCGCTCACAGGCCCGATTGCGTCTGAGGGTGTCGGAGGTCGCCTGGACACCTGATCGGCCGTTAGAGCGCGCGCTAGTCGCTCACAGAGGGTGTTCTGCCAAGGTTGGGCTCGGCACCTCGACCAACGGAAGGATGGGGCCGGCGCTTTCAAGTTGGTGGCGTGGTGGTCGAGGATGGGCAGGTGTCGAGCGCTCCACATTCGCCGGCCACCACACGACGATTTCATCCAGCACTTTTCGACCCACCAGAAGGCCGATTGCGTCTGGGGGTATCGGAGGTCGCCTGGACACCTGATCGGGCTTCCTAGCGCGCCGAAAGCGCTCTCAGCCAGGGAGTTTTTCGAGATAGGGATGAAGCCTCGACTGACCGGAGGGAGTGGTTGGGCGGTTCAAGGTCGCTGGCGCCGTGGTCGAGGTTGGCGGGCGGTGTTCTCGGTGGCGCGGACGATCTACCACCCACCGATTGCAGACGTGCCGTTGACCGCCCTATCCTTCACGAGCCGATAGGTGGGCTGCGGTGGGAAGCACAACAGCGGTTTCTATCGACAAGTACGACGCCATGCAGGACTGCCATGAGCAAGGACAAAGACGCGTTCAAACGGGCGATGGCCGAGCTTCATGAGGCGGAGTTGGACGCCGATCAACGGGAAGCTTTGGCGGTGGTGGAGCGCTATTCAGGCGAGTTGCGTCGACAGGCGGCGGAGTTGAAGGCCGAGGTGCCCCGGTTGCAGGGTTCGCTTGCCGCCGCCGAAGAGAAAATTGTCGGGCTTCAAAAGGTCGCGCAAGAAAACGCCGGGCTGGAAGAGCGCCTTCGGGCTTCAGGCGAGCGCGTCGAGATGCTGGAAGCCCAGGCGACCAAGCTACGTCAGAAACTGCCGGACCTAATTCCGAAGGCGACCGAAGTACTCCAGGCTGCGAGCATGCTCACCACAAACGCGACACGCATGTTTGATTACACGCTCGAAGGTTGGGATCGCACCAAGACGACCGAGATCGCGTTCTACTTCGCCTTGCTGATGATGAACAGGGCATGCCAGTTCATGGCGAACCGGAACGAGAAAGACACCGATCTCGAGAAAGACCTGGCGGCAGCGTGTCAGAAGTACTTTGAACGCGTCGCGCCCGGGCAGTTCACCTGGACGATGTGACGGGAAGGGCCATCGTGGGTGAGGGGATGTTGCGGGGGCGTGATCGCATCGCCGCGCGAACACAGGGCCACACCCGGAGCGCAAGACAGCAGAAACCATGGGCCTGAAGGCCGCTTCGATTAGTTTCTCGTTCGGCCAGTTGACAGCCTATCTGAAGAGGGCGTAGCTTTCCGCCCTGGTGGTGGGAGCCGGCGTTCTTGGCCGACGTTTTCCCGCCACTTTTCCGCTGCGGGGAGTAGTCAATGCTGAAGCCCTTCGAGTATTGGAAGAACACCTTTGCGAGGTTTGGCGTTCGAGTGAAGCGTCGCCGTGTGCGGCGAGCACCCATGAATTTGGGAGTGGGTGTTGAGGTACTCGAACCGCGCCAGGTCATGGCCCTCACGGTTGGCTTCTCGGGCAGTCAGCTCAGTATCGTCGGCGATGCTGCCGCCGACACGGTCCTCATCAGCACCGTCGATGTCGGTGGCGTGCCTCAGGTAACCGTCAATGGTCAATCGATCGGCGCCGGCGTCAACGCGGGAGACGTCACGTCGATCAGTGCTGAGCTCGGTGGCGGCGCCGACACGATGAATCTCTGGGCCCTGGACCTCGTGAAGTTCTCGGGGCTGACAGACCGTAGCATCGCGATCAACGGCGGAGCCGGCGACGACATGATCGAAGGAACGCCGCTGGGAGACATCCTCACTGGCGGTACTGGCGACGACAAAATCTTCGGTCATGAGGGCGATGACGAAATCGATGGTGGCAGTGACGACGACTGGCTCTTTGGCGGGGACGGCGCCAACACGATTTTTGGACGAGCGGGGAGTGATGTCCTCTATGGCGGAAGCGGGCCAGACGACCTGCGCGGCGGGGAAGGCGTTGACTTTTCCTATGGCGAAGCCGGCGACGACATTCTCCGGGGTGCCGCGGGCGCCGATTTTCTCTATGGCGGCGCTGACAACGACCAACTGATTGGTGGCGATGGCGGCGACTACCTCGCCGGTGAGGGAGGTGACGATGCGTATCGATTGTGGAGTCTTTCGCACACCGGCATCGACACGATCGATGAGTTACTGGATGCAGGCTTTGACCGCCTCGATGTGCGTGGCCTGGGCCTCACGAGCTTTCCCAGCCTCTACTCCACGGATGTCCAATCCGTAGTGGGCAGCCAGTCACTCCAGTTCGTCACGTCGGCCGCCGTTGAAAAGATCGAGACGGGCCACGTGCCGACTCCCAGTGCAAACGAAGGCATCTACACGGTGCCGGGCGAGGCTGGCGAAACAACACTCGTGACGTTCCGTTACGGGGGGGCCAATTCGCCGATTTCAAGCGAGCTCTACGTGTACGAGGTGGACGCCGCCGGCTACCCGCTCACCACGCTGTACGGGCCCGACGACCCGTTGTTTGACCCGCTCGTGCCGCAGGGAGTTCTCGTAGTGTCGACAGACCTTGGTCTGGCGGGCGTGATGCAGTACTCGTTTCCGGCTGGCACTCGGCTCGCGTTCTACCTTGCAGGGGCAGGCGGAGTTCTTTATTCGATGCCGTCGATGAACGAGGGTGGTGAACATGCTCGGGTATCGACCTCGATTGCCGGCGAGACCCTCTTCTCGTGGGAAGATTTGTCGGCGACGCGGCTCAATCCCATGGGGTTGCCGTACGACCGAGATTTCAATGACTTGTTTTTCGCGATTGGCACCACACTCACGGCGAACAACGGGGATTATGGTGCGCTCGCACCGATAGCGATTAGCGCGAGCGTCCCTACCGTCCAAGAGGACGGTTCAACGACCGTGACGTTCACCTTTACCCACTACTGGGACGACGGCGTTACCGGTGCGTATCTGCTGCCATTGAACAACAGGCTGTTCGTCCCCTTCGTGGAAAGGCCGACGATTTGGGGTGAGTTTCAGGCGGTAGCTGGACAGGACTACACAGGGATTCCTGGGCGATTCGGGACTCACCTCATCGAAATTCCGGCCGGCGAACACTCCGCGACACTGACGCTGACGCTGCTCGACGATGACATCATCGAGGGTGAGGAAAAGTTTAGTTTTGCCCAGGGTTGGTGGGATCCATGGATCAACTCGTTCACGCACCGGGATGGCAGCTACCGCCAAAACGGTGACGGCACCGTCACCTTCGGTCACGAAACTCCCGACGACCAGCGATTGATTTTCACGACGATCGTCGACGACGACTCGCCCACCGTGGACCTCGATATCGACAGCGACAACTCCGACAAGATCGACGGCACGCTTGCTGAAGAATTGAGTGAGGATGTTGCAAATTCGTCCGGCAAGTATGTCTCCGTGAACGGCGATCGCGTGCCGATGAATGTGAGCCTCCCGTATGGAGTTGCTGGCACGCTCGCGATCACGTCCGGTGCGGAGAAGGTCCAAGTGTGGACCAGTGCGGTCGATGGCTCACTGCTCCTTTCTGAATCACAGCAATCGGTGGCGATCGGCGGGTTCCCCGGCAACATTGTCTGGGTTGAAGCACTGAAGCCCAGTGCAAGCAAGGGCGATATCGTCTTTTCGCTGTCGGCTGAAGGCGCTTCCCCTGATGTCGTTCGCATGACATCGATCGATGTGATCGACGTTTCGGCCACGAACGCCTATGCCACCGAGAACGGCCCGGGGGGAGTCGGCCAACTGACCGATATTGGGGCCTTCACGTTCAGCCGCAGTGAAGGAAGCACCGCGCGAGAGAGGACTCTGGAGTTCATCGTCAGCGGCTCGGCCGAGTATGGCGTCGGCAAAGACTTCACGTTCGAGGGGCAGACCACCTTCGACCCGGTCACCCGCAAGGGAACCATTCGCCTTCCCGCCGGCCGATCAGCGGCTACGCTGACCGTGAAACCGGTCAATGATTCGAGCAGCGAGTGGGACGAGACGGTCACGATCGAGCTTGTGGCAATCGACGGTGAGCCTGTTTCGAGCGGCACACCGAGCGATGTCCCAGGCGACTTGCCGAAAACGGTCACGATTCTTGACGACGACGGCCTCGGTCCTCAGCTCAGTCGCAACGTGGACACGGTAAGCACCGGTCTCGTCGCCGATCGCCTCTCGAATGGCACGGTGTCGATTGGCGTCGAGGAAGGCGATGTGCAGCTCGTGCTGCCGATGGCCCCAGCGGGTGCCGCCCCCGGCTACCGCAGCGACGACCAGCTTCGCCCGGTCGCTTCGATCGAGATCAAACTACCCGAGGCGGTTGGCGACTTTCAGGCCAAGCTCACCATCGCATCCGCCAATTTAGGCGTCGTCGCCGCGCCCATGACGTTCAGCGCGGCAACGTCGTCAGTGAACTCGGGCGAAACGATCCGGTTTGTGGTACTTGGCAACGATCGCGTTGCCGATTATCTGCGCACGGGCCACTACGACTACGACGTGGAGATCACGGTCGGCTCGGGCGAAAACCAAAAGACTCGCACGGTCCGTGGCGAGACCGAGATCGTGAATCTCGTGAGCGCGGACTTTGGCGAGGCGTATTTTGGGAAGCGTTGGTGGGTGAATGGGCTCGATCGCCTGGTGCCGAGTGACGGCACGACCGCCCGGTACGTCGATCAGGGGCTCGCGGCCCGGCAGGGCATGGCGCTTTTGCGTGGCGACAACACGTCGGCGTGGTATGCGGCGAGCGGGTTTCCGGAAGGACACACGAGGGTGGTGACGCGGGGGCATGAGGATTATCTTGAGATCGGCGATTGGAACACCGGCACGGTTGCCACGCCGGAGAGCTCCACAGTCACGTATCGCTACACCGGCAGTTGGTCGGATGCGGCGCATGTCGATCCCGGGCTGCGACCAAGCTCCGCGGACTTGCCCGCGAACGCATTCTGGGATTTTGACGGGCTTGAGGAGGAGCGGCAGTACCAGCTCTTCGTGACGTATACGCCGGGCTGGGATCGCACCGACGCGGCGACGTACACCGTGAGCGGCGGCAAGCGTGTGGGGTCGCGGATCGCGAGTGAAAACGACAACGTCACGATCGTCAACCAGCAATACACGCCGGGCGAGACGTTTGCTCATGGTGCCGTCTGGCGGAGCATCGGGTACTACACGGTAGACCCTGGCAAGCGGCTCCGCGTCTCGCTCGAGAACGGCAGCGAGGAAGGCACGCTCATCGCCGATGCGGCCATGCTCGTGGACGACTGGAATTTCCAGACGCCGGACGGCAGTTTTGACACGCTGGACTCAGGCTCGTTCGATGTCAAGACCGACGGGACATCTGGCGTCTCGACCGCAGAGGACTTGGAACCGGGCTTTGCGCTCGTTGACAAGACCGGCACGCAGCACGTTTTTGACGGCCTCGGGCGTCTGGCGAAGACGGTCGATCGCAACGCAAACCAGACTCAGTTGGCGTACCGTACCGACAACAAGCTCTCGACGATCACGCTGCAAGGTGGCCTGACGTGGACCTACCGGTACGCGGGCAACTATCTCGACAAGATCGTCGATTTTGCGGGCCGGGTGTTTCAATACACGGTCACGGGCGGGCTCCTGGAATCGATGACGGCACCGAGCCCTGGATTCGGCCAGGGTGTTGTCACCACGTCGTTTTCGTATGAAGGCCCGCGTGAGCAGCTCAAGACCGTCACCGACGGCGAAGAGAACACGACCGTTCTCGACTACGACGCGACTTCGCAGATGGTCAACAAGGTCACGAATGCCGACACCCACGACTGGGAGTTGACGCCGTATCTCTTTGATGAGCTGGACGGGGCGACAGGAAAGTTCTTTGCGAAGTCGAGTGGCAAGATTGGCGAGTTTTTCGACCACACCGAAGCCCGTGCAACCTACACCGACGCTCGCGCGACCCCCCCCGATGCCCACGAGCACATGTGGACGTATCAGCTTGATCGCTTCGGCCTCATGACCGCCAAGAGTGCTCCAGGCACGGCGAGCACTGGCAACACCGAGCACGTCTGGAAGCAGGAGCGAAACGCGGATGGCTTGCCGATCAGGTACACGGAACCTGCCGGTGCGGGCGGTTTTGGGGGAACGCTTGGTGAACTGGTCACGGAGTTTTTCTACGACGGTCAGACGAGCCATGCGCAGCCGGTAAGCCGTGGCAACCTGACGAAGGTGATCTATCCGCAAGAGATGCTCGGCGGCTCGCTGAAAATCCAGGAGTCGTGGACCTACAGCAGCACGTTCAGCGTGCCGACGAGCCACACCAATGGCCGTGGATATACGACGACGTACGTTCTCGACGGTCGCGGTAACACGACGGGCATTCTCGAGCCGCTCGGAATCACGACGAAGCTCGGATACACCGAGGCCCCGACCGACGTGAGCGATCTTTCGGGAGGTCTAGTTAAGAAGGTGCGCGACCCGCGGGGCTACCTCACGACGACGGAATACTTTACGAGCGCAGACGGTCCGACGCTTTCAGGGCTCGTGAAGCGGGTCACGCGTGGCACGCCTGATCTCGACGCGCCGCCGGAAGGACCGATCAACTGGGATGACGAGACGTCCCAGCGATTTGAGTACAACGCGCGTCGCAATCGCACCAAGGCGATCCAGGAGATGGGCGATGACCCGGAACGCCTGACGGAGTTCGTTTTTGACACGCTTGATCGACTCGTGACGCTCAAAGAGCCCGAGGTCGACTACGTGACGGCTGGCGGTGACCCTTCTCGCGGCACGCCGACGACGCAGTATCGCTACGACCGGATGGGTCGGCTCGCACGCACAACGACCCCTCTCGGCCGCGCGACGACGTACGAATACGACCCGATGGGGCACCTCGAAAAGACAATTCTTCCTCCGGCTCAGCATTACGTGAACGGCAACCTCCTCCAGAGCCAAGCGGAGTTTGTGAACCGATACGATGCCAATGGCAATCTGGAAGAGTCGAAGGACGCCCTTGGCCATGCCACGACCTACGCCTACGACGCCCGGAATCTTCTCGAAACCACGACACTCCCGGCGATCAGCATGGGAGGCGGCGCAAGCGAATACTCCTACACCTACGACACGGCTGGCAACGTGGCGACGATGACGACCCCTGGGGCGGGGGATCGCACTGCAAAATATACGTACGACAAGCTTCATCGGCTTGCCGCGGAGACGCTGCCGGCGCCGGATGCTCAGTTTGGGAGCACGCACCAGGCTCCGAAGACGGATTACACGTACGACGACAACGGCAACCAGGCGTCGATGGACGACCCCATGGGTCGGCTCACGACGTACGTCTACGACGCGGTCGATCGGCTCGAAATGGTGGAAGCGCCCGCGGTGGAGTCAGGGGGGACGCGCACGCAGGCTCAGTACGTCTACGACGCTTCGGGCAATCTCGAAAAGGTGAAAGACGCAGTTGGCACCGGGTACGATGTGGTGTCGATGTACGACGGGCTCAACCGGAAGGTTCGCGACACGTTTGAAGCGGTTGGGCATTTTGACGAGGGGAATCCCGAGACACCGACGGTCGTGGAGACGTTTATTGAATACGTCTACAACGACGCGAGCGAGCTTGTCGCGGAGGTTGACCAGCTTGGTCGGAGGACGACACGCGAGCACGACGCCGCTGGTCGGCTCAAGAAGCTCATTCAGCCGGTGGTGACTGTGGGCGAGACTCAGATAGCGCCCACGACGCTCTTGGAGTACGACCTGGCCGGCAACGTGCGGTTTGTGTACGACCCGAACCAATCGACCGCCAAGACCCCGACGAATCGCACGGAGTACCAGTACGACACGCTGGATCGTCGTGTGCTCGTGCGTGGTCCCGCGGCGGATGCAACGGCTGGTACGGGCCGGCCGGTCACGCGCACGGCGTACGACAAAAATGGCAACGTGCGGCGGGTCACGGACCCGCGTGGCAACGCGACGATCACCGACTACAACCCGCAGAACCTGGTCTCGATGGTGACGCTGCCGAATCCGGGGATCGTCAGCCCTGATACCGTGGCCGACCACACGTCGGTCGTGACCGTGTCGCTCTACGATCCTGCGGGCAACCGCATCCAGGAGCTGGTGACGGCGCCGAACATGAACTACAAGACCGAGTTCGCGTTCGACAACCTGAACCGGATGTACGAGGTCACGGACCGCGCCGGGGTCAAGACGAGGTCGACGTTTTATGCGGATGGCCGTGTCGACAAGCAGATTCAGGCTCCGGACACGAGCAACGAGCGGACGACGAAGTACTTTTACGACGGTCTGGGGCGGACGGAGATCGTGCGGGTGCCACTCGCCCCGGGGCTCCATGACAACACCACGACCAAGTTCGACGCGGTGGGCAACCTTCTGGAGCTGATCGACCCGGCGGGGAACTCGACGACGTACGAGTACGACGCGCTCTACCGCAAGACGCGTGAAACGACGTCCACGGATCAAGGGCCTGTGTCACGGGGCTATGTCTACGACGAGGCTGGCAACCTGCGGCTTGTGACCGATCGCAACGGCCGCAAGACGCAATACGACTACGACAGCTTGAATCGTCGCGTGGGTGAGTCGTGGCTCGGCGCCACCGGCCAAGAGTACGTGGCGAGTTTTGGGTATGACCTGGCGGGGAATCTCATCTCGGCTTCGGACAAGTACGCTGGCACGTCGCATTCGAGCGTCAGTCTCGATCTCGACCCGCTCTACCGAGTTCGACAGATTGCCACGAAGCTGCCTGGGGTAGCGCCAGCGGGCGAGCCCGGCCGGTTCAATTCGACCGTCGATTACCAGTACGACCTCGCGGGCAACCGCACTCGATCGATCGTGTCGGTGAACGGCACCCCAGAACTTCGGACGACGTACCGGTTCGATGATCTCAATCGCACGAAGGTGATTCACCAGACCGGGCGCTCTGTCACCCCGAAGTTCGTGACCTACGAGTACCACCCTGACGGCCGCGTCAAAGAGCTGACTCGTGAAGGCAGTCTCGTCGTCGGCGCGACGTCAGCAGCTAAGCTCGTGGGCACGAGTGTGTGGTCTTATGACGTGGACACCGGGCTGATCGAGTCGCTGGTTCACAAGGACACGGCTGGGAACCCGGAAGTGGCCTACGGGTTCGAGTACGACGGGCTCAATCGGCTGGAGCATTTTACGGAGAATCGGCCGCAGGCCCGCGGCGTGAACAACACGGCCGCGCCATCCGTTGACCAGTACTACGAATACGACCAGGCGAACCAACTCAAGAAGGCTGGCAACGAAACGTTCGAGCCTGGGGCCAACGGCAACCGCAATGGTGACGGCTACGTCACGGGGCTGGACAATCGCCTAAGCGAAGACCCGAACTACACGTACACGTACGACGCGGAGGGGAATCGGACAAAGCGGACGGCGAAAGCCGCCGAAGGTGACGGCGTGCAGCTAGTTATCGGGACACCGAATCCACTTGGCAGCTCCTGGTCGCTTGAGAGCGGCGGCTACGGCGGAAGCCAACAGGTTGGCACCGCCTATACTGGGGTTGGTGGTCCAGGTGGAACGCCACCACCGATCTCTGCGAGTGTGAATTGGAAGGCATCGTCGCTCCCTGCCGGGAGCTACGACATCTACGCTACATGGGCGGCGATCTCGAGCGGCCTCCAGGATGTGCCGTTCTCGATCACCACGACGACCGTCGGGGGCGGAACTTCGGTTCCGACGACGACCGCGTCCGCAGGCATGAATTTTTCGGCAGATCCGACTGCGGACCTCATGTATGGCGGCGTAGGCTGGGTGAAGATCGGCTCGGTCGACTCCACTGGTACCAATACGTTCACGATCTTGCTTACCACTGGGAGTGCCTACTCCGGCTCTATCGCCGCCGATGCGATCCTCTTCAAGCCGACGAGTCTCGATGTCGCTCGTACGAGCTACGAATGGGATCATCAGAACCAGCTCACCAAAGTCATCAATGAGTCGGCGACGTTTGCGGCGGACGGGACGCCGACGTACACCGATTTCGACACGACCACCTATTCGTACGACGTGCTCGGGCGGCGGGTCGAGGTGGCCCATGAGTTGCTCGCGGCCGATCCATCGGCTATTGCGAGCTTCCGCCGTGTCTCGGTCTATGACGGCAGCCAAGTCGCTTGGACCGAGCAGGCCGTGACCTGGGCATCCGCCGATCGGTTCACGCAGGCGATGCTTTGGGGCGCTGGCACGGACGACCTTCTCGCGATTCAAGAACAGGTCACGGCAGGCACGTCGAGCGTATCGAAGCAGGCGGTATGGACGCTGGGAGACGCGCAAGGGTCGATCAAGGATTATCTGGGCCTCGCGACCAGCGGCACCACGAGTGATCTGATTGCCATGCGACGGTTCTCGGCATTCGGGACGCCCGAAATTGGCCAGGTCTGGACGACGGCGCCGATCGGAGCCTTCACGGACTACGGGGCGCAGAGCGGGTTCTTTTATGCGGGTCAGGAATACGATGCGACCACCGGGCTTTCGTACAGCCGTGGCCGGTACTACGACCCGCGGTCAAGTGAGTTCGTTAGCCAGGACTCAAGCGGTGGTGACACCAACACGTACCGGCGGGATCGCAACGATCCAGTGAATCGAGGGCTCCGAGATCGTTATTGGTCGGAATGGATCACCAGCTATGAAGCCGTCAGCACGTCGATTCATAACGGTCTTTCGGCTGCTGGAGCCGTTCCCTATTTTGGAGCGGTGCCGGATTTCATTGACTTGGTTTACACGGTAGCCGAGGTTCCGTTCGGGTACTCAAGTCGGCTCGACGTCAGTCTCGCAGGCGCGGGACTAGCCGCGACGGCGATACCCATCGGCGGCGATCAAGCTGCCGCCGCTGCCAAGATTGCGGCCCGTGTCGGAAGCAATGTCGTCCAGGCCATGCCGACGATTGCCAAGGGAGCGGCTTCCATTGCCGATGCAGCCTCGCCTGCCAGGCGGCTCGTTGATGATGCGGTAGGTGCGGCGGACAACGTTGTTGCTCCAAGATCATTACCAGCGACTGCACAGATAAGTTCGCCTCGGGGGTTAGGTGGTAATCAGCTTATTGACCGTATTGCAGGCGAAGCTCAGGGGGCGATGAGCCAAGCGAACCGCATCCTTGAATCCGGCGGCGCGAAGACTCGGTGGGCAAATATCTATCAGCGTTACCGTGGCACCGGCGATTTCAGGGAGTTCATCGCCCGTCGTAACGCGCTGCATCAAGAGGCTGAACGGCTCCTCTTAGTGAGTGACAATCCATATGTGAGGGAAGCTCAGCGTGCCGGTATAATCATTGATTTCAATCGAGGCAGTCGCCTAGGTGCAACAAGTGCCAATGGTAACCTGTTGCGTCCAGACATTCAGATCGGAATGCCCGATGGGCGGTACGGTATCATTGACTGGACCACCGCGGGTTCCGCAGGCAAGATTGGCAAGTACGGTGATGCAGCGAATGCACCGTGGCTAATCAATGTGACACTACCATAGGATTTCACAATGGATTCAATTCTTCACGACCGGTGGGGTGAGCATAAGTCGCTCGATCTTCGGCAGCTGCTCTCGACCTCGGGTGTTTGCCCAAGCCCTTTTGGTCTAACAGATGAAGGCCTCTGCGATTTCCGTGGAATATGCGTGAACACATCCCTACATGCCATCACGATAGTGAGCGGAGATTTCACGGCGGGCAGATTGGGCCGGGGGCAATTTATGGGTACATTTCGCCTTTGCAGGTTTGTCGAGTTCGCATGCGATGGCAACCTCGGCGAGAATTTTGAGTCTTGCACTTTTTCCAAGGCCCGACTAAACAACTCGGTATTTTATGGCACATTTGTCAACTGTGACTTTTCCAATGCCAATCTATCCGGCGTCAGGGGAGGCCGAATTAAGTTTCACGGATGTACGTTCGAAAACGCCAATATGCAAAAAGCATCGTTCTACGACTCGAACTTCAGTAACTGCAAAATCGTCAATTCCACGATTCGTTTAGGCTCATTGGCCGGTTCAAGGTTTGACGAGTGCGAGGTCAACAGCTTTGATCTAAGCAAGACTGTTATGGAACGAGTACGAGGACTCGAAAATGCCCAATAACAGACGTGTCGCGCGGTACAAAAACGTCGCCGCAGTGGAGCCGCTGGGAATTCGCTTTCGTTTTTGGTGAAACACGGGTGGTCCGGGGCGCGGCGAATCCGCCTACTGTCGGCAGGCTCGTCGGTCGAAGTCGTGAATCCTGACGTGAGCGCAGCAGCAAGTGGTCGTCGAAGGGATGGGCAGCGCTAAGGTCGTCACGCCGCCGGGCAGTACGACTTCAAGTGCCCGCCCAACTCGGCGTAGCAGACGACGGAACGCATGGTCAGTTCGACGGTCGGAGGCAGTGAGCGTTCGGTTATCCGCATCTTTGATTTGACGGGGTTTCCCGTCAAGCTGCCGCCTTTCCACCCAAGGGAGACGGCGAGATGGCGAATAAGATTCGGAGCAGCGAGCGGCAGGCTTTTTGGCGGGACATCGTGACCCGACGCGAGACAAGCGAGCTCTCAGTCCGGGGATTCTGCCAACGTGAGTACCTGCCGGAATCGGCCTTCTACTTCTGGCGGCGCAAGCTTCGTAGTTCGGCACGAGGTAGATCGTCTTGGTGAGCTGTTCGAGCGTGACGCCTGGCTCCTGAAACTCCCCGCCTGACCGAAGCCAACCCACGTATGGCTTCCTAAACCGAACGACGACGGCACTACGGTTCAGCATCTCTTCATTCCCTTGGCGACCGGACGAAACCTGACTCCCGTTCATCAGGTTCCCACTCGCCTTCGTTTTTTCACAACTCATTCTCCGGAGACACTATGTCCACAGCAACCACCACCGCACCCACGACCTCCCCTCAAAACACGAGCCGGTCCACAACCCAACCCACGAGCACCAACAACCCGACCCTCCAAACCGAACGCAACGCCACCAACAGGCTCCGCACAACGATGGCCGCAGTCAAGCTCGCGTTCACATGGCTCGGTGTCAGAAAAACCCTCGCCCCTGAACAGCGAACGACAGCAGCCCGAGCGTTTCATGCCGACCGTGAACTGCTCTCGGCCAGCAAGCTCATCCTCGACACCAGAAATCCCGCCTACCGTGCTGTCGCTGCTGTCCGGTCAGAGGCTTCTTCTTACTGGCGCACGGTGACGCTGCCATTCCCTGAGGCTGGCATTCGACTGCTTCCACAGAACTCGCTCTCCCTCTTCGCGAACACGATGGCCGGCTACCGCGAAAAGCTCCAAGAAGCTGCCCGGGAACTTTCCGCCCAGTACGACACGATCAAGCAAGAAGCCCAGCGACGACTTGGCACGCTCTTCAATGCCAGCGACTATCCCTCCACGCTCGATGGGTTGTTCGACCTTGAAGTCTCGTACCCAACCATCGAACCGCCTGCGTACCTCATGGCCCTACAGCCAGACGTGTACCAGCAAGAGCAGGCCCGAGTACGCGAGCGATTTGAGTCTGCCGTCGAACTGGCCGAACAGGCATTTGCGACGGAGCTCCAAAAGCTCGTTTCCCATCTTGCTGAACGCCTCACGGGTCTTCACGACGGCCAACCCAAGGTCTTTCGAGATTCCGCCGTCGAGAACCTGCGGGAGTTCTTCGATCGGTTCCGGCAACTCAACATCCGGAGCAATCCCGAGCTTGATGCCTTGGTCGAACACGCACAGCAGACGATCTCCGGTATCGAGCCGCAGCAGCTTCGTGACTCCGTGCGGCTCCGTCAGATGGTCGCCAATGACTTCGAGCAGATTCAGGCCAGCGTCGGAGAAATGCTCGTCGATTGGCCACGTAGGAACATTCTCAGGCGAACGGGAATGGGAGGAGGCGTATGACCGGCGACGTGGACTTGGTCGTCGATGCTGCCGGTGATGTCCGTTGCATCTATGACGAGGCAGTGGACCTACGCGAGATTGGCACGCTGAAGATCACCCGGGCGAGCCATGTGGAGCCCGATCAAGATGGCAACTGGCTCGCTGATATGGGGCCTGTTGGTGGGCCGGTGTTGGGGCCGTTCGGTACGCGAAGCGAAGCGTTGGCGGCGGAAAGGGCGTGGTTGATGGTGCGTGGTAGACGCTCGCGCTCGCCATCCACGCCGCTCTACACGATCACCACATGGGACTACGAGCGGCAGGCATACACGCAGCAGCACGGCCTATCGGTGCCGGCAACGAACATGTCATGGCGCGGGCTTCTGGCTGCCGTGCGTGAGCTGAAGGCGATGGGGTACTCGTGTCACCGTGTTCGAGCGAGCGATGGGAGCCACGACGACAACGACTGCGCGGTGATGATTGAGCGGGTGGATGGTGGGGGTGGAAAGGAGCCTCGGGCGACCACAGCTACACACGAAAGCCACCGGCACTTGTCGACGCGTAGTTACGGGGACATTCGAAGCGCTGCCACCACGTTGTCGAGCGACGGCATCAAGTGAGCGCGGTCAACATTCTCCAGAGCCAATAGACGCAGTGCCTCTACCACTTCGGTGCGAGGCAGAGTGAATCGGACGAGAACGGGCCGTGTGCATCCCTTTTCCAGCAAGCCCCGAATTCGCGTCTCTAGACAAGGCGAAGGCACATCATCACCGTATGAGGCGACTCGCTTGTCCAGAACGAATAGCCCCTTTTGGGCGTTCAGAAACCTGTTGCTTGAACGCTGAACCTCCACAACACGAAACTGGTACGGCTGGCGCCAAATCCAGTTTAGGTTGAGGGCCCATACGGCGAGCGACTCGGGGGTCTTTGTTTCGTCCGACCCTTCGCTGGGTGCTGCGTCGGCGCATGCGAAAAACAGTGCTGCGAGGGGGTTGAATGTGAAGTCCAACAGACGCGTTGGCACACCGTGATGCTGAGCAATCGCAAGTAGTTCTAGCAATTCCGCTGGCGGCCATTCGGCAGTGCCGATCTGCGCACCAACGATGACGTCGTCGAATGCAAAGGGTTGATATTGAGCGAGTCCACCAAGGCCCGGAACCGATAGACCGACTCGATCAGCGAGTTCCGCAAACTGCTGAATGGCGAAGTACTCACCATTAGCTTGCTCAATATTCGCCCCGCACCCCTTGGATACGTACGACTTCCGGTCCGTGCGAAATCCAAGTCTCGTGCCTGGTCGAATGGCCGACGGGAGTAAGGACCAAGAGGAGTTCGCTTGGCCACGAAATATCCACTGATACGGCGACGCACCCTCAATAGGTGACTCCCGTGAGTTGATCCGAAGGCGGGCAAGGAACCCTTCGGCGGTATCGCACGGTACGTGTTGAACACAGTCAACCATCACTGAACCTTCTAAAGCTTCAAGCGACCGCATCCCCACCGTGGGCAGAAGAGTCGTTTCTGCAAGTGGCTCAAGGCATCACGCTGCCCGCCTCACAGGCCTGATTGTACGCGCCAAGCCGAAGGCATTGTGTGACATGGCCTCGGTTGTCCATGCCTGCCGGCGCTCGCGCTCTCATTATCCCCTATCGGCCCGCCGTGTTGGCGGCCGGTGTCTTGTCTTCCCGTCTGCCCTTCTGGCTGCCGGGCTTTTTCCTGTCCGTGTTCCCTTTCCCTAGGAGATTCTCCGTCATGAGCTACGTCGAACTGATCGATGCCGTGTCCAAGAAGACCGGCGAGGATTCCCACGAGATCCGCCGTCACGGGTTCTCCCTCGCGGGCCCAGATGACGCCCGGCCAGACCACGATCCGGACTGCCTCTTCGATCTTGTAGACCTCCCAGACACGGGAACGGTCGACTGGGACGCGGTGCTCTACGGATGTCGCGAACCGTTCTTCAACCGGACGCTCAAGGCCCGGCGGAAGCCCAAGAAGCAGCAGGTAGCCCGAGCGGCATGACCTGCTGAGCGGATAGCCAGAAGACCCAACAAGTGACGGGCGTGGAGTGTAGTCGAGCTGCTCAAGGCTCACTCCACCCACGCCCGTCGCTTTTTCATGTTTTTGCCGGGGTTTTACGGTGGATGCGATTTCCACTCCACCGTGAAACCCGCCAAAAAACCACATCCATCTATAGGACCCCAGGAACCACCCCCATGCTCAAGCTTCACGCGGGCATTTCCAGAAAAGTCGGTCTGCCCGGCTTTTCCAGTGCCTCAGCCTCGTGCCACATCGAAGCAGAACTTGACAGCTCCCTTCTCCAGGACCACGAAGGCTTTCAGATCGTAGTCCAGCGTGCCTACCAATCGTGTGAGCAAGCCGTGGCCGACCAGATCACACGGCTGACCGAAAACCAAGACACCAACCAACCCTCCGCACAAGAAGTCATCGAAGTCCGCACGAGCCCGACGATCGCTGGTGCCCGGATCACGAACCGCACCAGCACAACCCCGGCCCGCTTCTCGAACCCGCCCAGCCCCCGACCAGCCACCGCGTCCCAGGTCAAAGCGATCCGGGCCATCTGTGCTCGCCGTCGTATCGATCTCGTGGGCCTGCTTCGAGAACGCTACGGCCTTGGCACCGCGGACGAACTGGGTATCCGGCAGGCCAGCGTTCTCATCGACGAGCTCAAGAGCGACGAACCCACCACCCAGCACACGAACGGGCACTCTGAGAGCAGCGTCGGTTCCCTCGCTGTGAATGGGGGTGCTCGATGATTGCCGGTGCTGACCTGTTGCCGGTGCTCAAGCCACCCACACCAGCCTCGACGAACCCGGCCAACGAAATCGCCAAGAAGCTGACCGGCCGAGACTATGTGAGCTGGTCGGCGTTGAGCACGTTCCGGACCTGCCCTCTCAAATACAGGTTCCGGTACGTCGATGGCCTGCCCGAAGAATCCGTGTCCAGTGCGCTCGTGTTTGGCACCGGCATCCACACCGCCATCGAGGAGCATTTTCAGGCGATTCTTGCCGGCGACCCTATGCCTGACATCGACAAGCTCCTGTTCGCGTACCGGTCGGCTTGGCTGCCTCATGATCCCGACGCCATTCAGTTCGGTGCCAAGGACACCAGGGCCACGCTCGATGACTTGGCCGCTCGAATGCTCAGGGCTTTCATCGCGAGCTCTGTTGCGGATGTGAATGGTCGTGTGCTGGGCGTCGAAGAGGAGATCCGTGGTGTGCTGGTCGAAGGCATGCCGGATCTGTATGGCCGCGTGGACTTGCTCACCGAAGACGACGACACGCTCACGGTGACGGACATCAAGACGTCACGCGGCAAATGGAGCGATGAGCAGGTCGAGGATTCCGGTGAGCAGCTTCTTCTGTACTCGAAGCTGGCCAGTGAACTTGCACCGGGAAAGAAGGTGATGACGCGGTTCCTGGTGCTGACGAAGACCAAGGAGCCGGTCATCGAGGAGCATGTTCGCGAGGTTGTGCCCGGGAATGTGAGCCGGACTGTCGCGAGCGTTGAGCGGGTGTGGCGAGTGATCGAGTCTGGCGTGTTCTATCCGGCGCCTTCGACGGTCGCATGCTCTGGCTGTGGCTACCGGTCTGCGTGTCGTGCGTGGAGTGGGTAGGCGTCGGGAGAAAGGGCGGCACGGGATTCAAAACCTGTGCCGCTCTTTTTTTAGGTATTGGAGCTCCGAAGGCTATGCCACCCGAGAATGACCGACGACAATACGGTCGCCATTCAGCCTCGCCCGATAGCTGCGCCAACGTCACAAACACTTCCGGAGCCAACCCATGAACCACCCTACACTCGCGATCGCCCTGGTTGCTTGCTGCATTGCCTCGATCCAGTTGCTGTCGGCTGCTGGGACGAACGAAGAGAAACGCAACGATGAATCGCCACACCCCATCGCAAGCAAGGCCGACACTCCCCCAGCACAACCAACCCCAGCCGAACGCGACGACGTTTTCCGGAAGCTCGTCACGAACGTCAGGCTCTCCGGGCACTTCACGATTGTCGGCGAAGACCTAGGAAACCTTCGCCGTGAAGAGTACGTGATCACGGGTGCCACCAAGCTAGGCAACGGCGATCTCTGGGTACTTACGTCACGGATCAAGTACGGCGACATTGATCTCACCGTGCCTGTACCGATTCAGGTGAGGTGGGCTGGCGACACTCCGGTCATCGCCTTGGACCGCGTTACCATTCCGGCCCTTGGCACGTTTTCGGCTCGTGTGGTGCTGGATGACGGTCGCTACGCGGGAACCTGGAGCCACGATGACAAGGGCGGGCACCTGTTCGGCGTGATTGAGCGACTGCCTGAAGCTAGTGCAGAAGAAAAACCGGCTGACGCGAAGTGATTCCACCGGAGCTTGCTGGTTGGCTGCGGTGGTTGCTCACGGAAATACACGGCCACCCAGGCTCCCAATCGGTGGCCTAGCGGCTCATGGCCAGGCCGATGATTCCGACTCCCATGGACAGAACGACGCCCCCGACAACCAAGAGAAACGTGACCTGGGCCGCGATGACGACCTTGAGTGTGGCACTCAGCACTCGTAGCCACCACGGATCACGGCTGGCTTGATGTTGTATGGTCACTTCACGTGCTCTCTATATCGCAGGACGCTATCGCGAGTCTGCTCCAACGCCTGTTTCTACCTTTGTGGGCCTCAGAACAGATCCCAATTGTTCTGGTATCCGTCAGGGTCAGATTCTTCGATTCTGAAATGGCGCCTGGTGCTGTCATTCTTTTTACCCTTACCGGCTTCCCACCAAGTGCGGTGCTCCCAAGCAACGTACTTTGCCACCAATCGCGCTGGAACGATGAAGATTCTCGGCAGAATGCCGGGGCCAGCCAATTGAACGAAGCAATAGAGAAGATTCTTGTCGGTAATGAACTCGTGCTTCTCGGACATTTGCCACTCATACACCCGTCCCTTATGCCACAACTTGGCTGGACGAGGCTTCTGTCGGCTCGCCTTGACTTCGACCTTCCGGACCTCGCCTGTTTGCGGGTTATGCACGAGGATATCGACTCGCTTCGTGTTTCCCAGGGTGAGCGCACCAGTGATGCCGCGCTCCGCAAGTTGGGCAAGAACGTGAAACTCCCCGGCCAACCCAACGAGACTTTTGTCAGAAGGCGTTTTCTTTACGGAAGACTCCATCATGATTGGTTTGTTCCTAACGACAGCCATGCTTTGCGGCGAACGAAGCCACTCACAACCCAGCTTGAGTGCGGGCCAGAATACTAGCTACGCCTCTGAAGATCGATCCCGAACTTCATCTGTTGCGCGATGTAGGACCGTCGCTCGGATTCTTCCTCGAACTCGATTACCGATACCAGCCGCCTAAGAACGTCTTGATCGGCTGGATCAAAGGAAGGATAGGACGGTCAACGGCCCTTTTGCATCGGGTTGAAGGCTGACGACCATCGCCTGATCGTAACCGAGTCGGGAAGCGGCTGTCTTGCGTGAGTCCCAGCGGCCTCGGACGCTCACGAGAGCGTCCTGTTCGGCACC
>JANOFF010000082.1:0-92828 GCA_031413515.1 bacterium | reverse complement strand
CTGGTCCGGCGTGCCGGTTCCATCCGAGAGCTGCGAGTGGCCGTGCAGATCGCCCCACAAAACGCGTTCGAGGCCCGCCTCGACGCGGATCGGATTCGATGTCGCAGAGAGGCCCGCGAGGTCACCCGTTCCGCGCACGCTCAGCCGATGGGTGCCGACCGGCAGGCCGGTCACGCTGAAGCGGCGGTGTCCGAGATGGTCACCGGCGAGGTCGAGAGGTGATTCGGCCCGAGCCCCTGCCGGCAACTCGCTCAGTTCGACGCCTCCCTGCTCGACGCGACTCGCGCTGCCGAGGGCGTCGAGGGCGGCGACAACCAGTTCGACGGGCGTGCCGGGCGCCGCCGTCGAGGGAGCGATCAGGCTCAGCTGCACCGGCTCGCGAGCGGCGACGTCGACCCTCGGCACCCACTCGATCAACGCTCGGACACCGTCGCCGTCGCCATCGACGGCGAGGTAGATCGGGCTGCGGTCTTCGTGGAAGCGATCCACGATCGCGCCGGATTCGCCCGCCCCGTATTCGAACCGCAGCTGCTCGCCCGGCGCCAGCGCGCGGCCCGCGATCGTCACCGCGACGAAGGCGCCCGAGGAATCGTCCGCCTCCAGTTCGACGCCCGCCGCCTCAGTCGAGACCGTCGTGTAGCCCGGAGCCTCGGAGGCTCGGGTCTGGGGGGCATCCCAGCCCCAGAAAGGCGACGGCTGCAGGAACACGAGGCCGCCCTCGGCGACGCCGAGGGGCCCCGCTTCGAAGACGATCTCGAATCGCCCGGAAGTCGCGGCGGGAATCTCACCGGGTTCGCCGCCCGGCCATTCGATCCACGCGCGCCCGCCGCCATCGGTCGGCGAGCGTGGCGCCTGGAGATCGGCGACGAGGGTCGCGAAGGTGTCGAGTTTGGCGTCGGCCGACAGTCCCGCTCGCTGCGCGGCGAGTTCGGCCTCGACGCCCTCCTCGATCCGCTCTGCGTCGGCCCCGTCGTCTGGCGTTTCGGGCTCACCGCCTCCACAGGCCGACGCGCAGAGGGCGACTGCGAGCACGGCGAGCCGCGTCGCGATCCCTGCAAATCGCCGCCCGGACACCTGCGGTTGCCTCGTCACCACTTGTTTTCCATTGATGGCGCCACGGGTTAGCACATTGGAGCGGCACATCGAAGCGACTCGGCACGCCGGCCGATGCGCCGCGCGAGGCGCAAATGGGCTTCAGCTCAGGGGCCCACTTTCCGTTGTAGAACGGCAGTGTGTGCGGGGCGCCGCGTGTCGGCGAAGACGGGGGTCTCGATGGCCGTCCGGATCCGCGCACGAAAGCCTCGTCGCTCGAAGAGGAAATCGTGAAAGAACAGCTCGCGCTCCTGATGCGCCATCCGGTCGTCACCTACGCGATGGCCGCCCTGATGGCGTTGACGACGCTGATCGCGGTGGCGACCGACGGCATCGAGGGCAGCGAGTCGCGCAGCACGCTCGATCAGGCGAAGACCTTCTACGAGCAGAACGCCGAGGTGGATGTCAGCGAGCGCAATCGGCAACTGCTCGGCCCGGCCTTCGTCGAACTGGTGGCGACCGCGTATGAGAAGGAGAAGGACCGCGGGGCCGGACCGATCTTCTCGGCGCGCATGCAGGACCGCACGCAGGCCCGCTTCGAATCGATCGCGGACGCCGCCTTCTCGGCTCGCATGCGCGAGTTCGGCGCCTGGCGTCGCGGTGTCCATTCGGCCGGCACGCCGATCCAGAATCATCTGACCCACGTCTTCGTGCATGACAGTCTGCTCGCGCTGGCCGTCTCGCTCGGCTTCTTCGTGTTCGCCGGCCTCGCGCTCGAAGCGGCCTGGGGGACGCTCTACTTCGCCGGATTCTGTCTGCTCGGCACGCTGCTGCCGGGGGTCGTGTTCCGCTTCGTCGATGCAGCGGGCAGTACCCCGCTGGCGGGTGCGGCCGGGCTCGTGTCTGCGCTGCTCGCTGCTTCGTTCGTGCGCGCCGTGATCGAACGCAAGCCGATTCCGGGTGCGGTGCTCTGGCCCGCCTGGGCTCTGCTCGAGCTCGGACTCGTGCGCGGCCTCGGGGCGGACCCGCTCGCCACTCTGCCCTTCGCGACGCTCGGCTTCGGGCTCGCGACCGGCGTCAGCAGCGCTCTCGCGATGCATCTGCTCGGGCTCGAACTCCAACCCGCCGTACCGCAGACGAAGGTCAGCGCACCGGCCCATCATCCCGGCCTCGAGGTCGCCCGCAGCGCGCTCGAGATCAACGACACCAGCGGCGCCTGGAACGCACTGTCGGCCGCTCATGCCGAATCGCCACGCGACGAAGAGGTGTCGCTCGCCCTGTGGAAGCTCGCGATCGAGCAGGGACGGGTCGCCGAAGTCGTGGAGGTGATCGCGCCGATCCTGCAGGATCGGCTACGCCGGGGCGGGATCGCCGAAGCGACCGCGTGGTGGCGTGTGATCGTCGAACATGACTGTCGCGCGGACCTCCAGCCCGCCGCACTCGTCAAGCTCGGTGAGGCGCTGCTCGACGAGGGTCACCCGGACATCGCCCTCGATGCGTTGCAGCAGGCCCTGTCGAATCCAAAGCGCATGCCGACCGCACTGGCGCAACGCGTCGTGCGGATCGCCCGGGATCTCGATCCCGCTCTCACGCATCGCGCCGCCGCCATCGCGCTGGCGGATCCGCAGCTCGAACCCGAAACCCGCCTCGCCCTCGAGGCCCTGGCCGACGAAGTGCGCACCGCGATCGCGCGCGAGCCGGCGGCCACGAAGGTCACCGCGCCGCTGGCGGCGCCCGTTGCTCCGGCTCCGGCCCCGTCCCGCGCTGCGCCGCTCGATGCGCCCCGGGTACGCGAGCCCGAGCCCCCCCGCGAAGAGCTCGAATCGGACATCGACCTCCATCACACCGCCGACCTCACGGATCCGGAACAGTTCGCCGCCGAGAACGCGAGCCTCGGGTCGAACCGCTCGGCGCCGAGCCCGGAGGAGGACAAGAACGCGCTCTCGATCTCCAGTCTCGAGCGTGAACTCGCCGGGGATCTCGGCTTCAACGATGGAGAAGAACTGAGCGCTCCGGATCCAGAGGCCTGGAACGATCCCGGGCTGCGCCCCGAGCTCGCCAGCGATCCCGCCGAGGAGTCGACGACGGCGCTGTTCGATCGCGCGGGCCTGTCGGCCGATCACGTGGACGATTTGCACCTCGAGGCGGGCGCGCTTTCGCCCGAGGCCCTCACACGCGGGAGTGTCGCCGCGAAGGGAGCCGGATCCGGCTCCGATACCGCACCGCTGGTTCCGCTTGTCTCCGATCCCGCCCGCAGCCCGAGCGTCCCGCGCAAGAACCCGGCGCTCGGGAAGGTCCAGCTGGTGACGTCGATCTCGGAACGCCCGCCCGAATTTCCGTCTCTGCCGCCGCTCGACGCGAAGTCGCCGGCGGGTCGCGGCCCCGAGGCAGCGAAGACCGCGCCCGAGGCCGATACCTCTCCGATCACCAAGCTCGCAGCCGTCGTCCCCGAATCTCCCACGGCGGGAGGAGGACTGCTCTTCGGCACCGAGGCTCTCGAGACCGATCTCGACCTGCCCGCGCCGCGACTGCGCACCCTCAAACTCGTGGTCGGGGTTCCGATCGGCGCCAAGGCCCAGGCCCTCGAAGTAGAGGTCGAGGGCCGTGGCGTCAGTACCGTGCCCTTCGACCGGATCGAAGCCGTCGCCGTGGCGGCGGTCGCGGGCCTGTCGGAAAAGCCGGTGCTGGTGATCGATCTGGTGCTGAACTGGCTCGCGCATCCCGACGAGCCGCTCAAGGTCGTGCGCTTCCACAGCAACCGCTTCGATCCGATGAAGCTCGCCCCGAAGGCCAGTTCGTCGGTGGATGCGCTGCGGCGCATCGTCGCGGGCATCCTGAAGCAGAGCGGCGCCGCGCCGCTGCCGAACGAGCAGGCGGTCGCCGGTTCGCCGTTCCCCCGCTTCGCGGATTCGGCCAGCTACGAGCGCGAGGTGCTCGGCGCGTCGGTCTGAGCCAGGCGCGGTCGGGCGCGCGATCGGCCGACCGGATCAGTGGGAACCCGGCGCGGGTGTCTCGGGGTCGGGCAGGCGCCAGACCATCAGGCTGTCGTCTTGCCACGAGGGTTCGCCGTAGCGACCGCGCAGGATCGCGAGCAGGCGTGGAGGCGCAGAGGGAAGCGGTCCGCCGTATTGCCGATGGCGTTCCATGTAGGCAGCCCCGTCCGCGGACTGCGCGGGACCCTCGCTGCCGTAGACGAAGCGCCAGTAGCGACTCAGTTCGGCAGCCACGTCGAGGTGGACCACGAGGAAGTCCGCACCGGATCGCTCGATCGGGCCCGACTCGACGGCGCTCACATAGGGACCGTCGGGCAAGCTCGGGAATTCACCGCTGAGCGGCGCGAGCAGCGTGCGCGCGCCGTGCTGCAGTTGGTATTGGCGATACAGATGACGTGTCCGACTGGTCAGCGCGGGCAGCTCGATCAGTGTGGTCGCGGCGCGCTCGTTCTCGGGCAGCGCAGTGATCTCGCGATAGAAGGCGGGTGTGTCGGGCCAGACCGCATCGAAGGCGGGCAGCGGATACAGCGCGAGGTAGCTGTTGGCGTGCTGGGGTGCGGGATCGCTGAAGGGGCCGGGCGGGCCGACCGCGAGCAGCCCGAGCGCAAACCCCGCGCTGACCCACGGCGAGGCCGCAGCGAGCCGCGACGAGGCGGCGCCGAGCGCGCGATCGATCCCGAACGCCAGCAGCACCAGTGCGGGCGCGACGGCCGCGATCGCATAGCGGGCGTACGCGTAGGCGTCGCCGTACGGCTGGACGATCGCCACCACGAGCGGCGGCGCGAACACCGCGGCCGTGACGGGCAGCGCGCGCAGCCCGCAGCGCCGCACCAGCGCGATCGCCGACGCGAGCACGAGCAGCGCGATCGCCGCCGAGATCTCACGCTGACCGAACACGAGTGCGAGGGTGTCGAGCCAGCCGAACTCACCGGCATAGGTTTGCGTGGTCTTGGCCGAGACGAAATCCCGCAGCGACTCCGCGGCGGGCAGATGGAGCAGGCCGCACAGCACACCCCCGAGCGCGAGCGCGGCGAGCAGTTCGAGCGCCGTGCGGCGTCGTCGCTCGACCACGAAGCGGCTGTCGAACGCCGCCGCGAGCGCACCGGCCAGCACGATCGGCCCCACCGCGGCGAGTGCCGTGGGATGCGCCCACGGCAGCAGCCCCGAACACAGCGCGACGGCGGCGAGCCGGGCACGGCGTCGCTGCTCGTCGCGCAGCACGGCCTGCACGCGGTCGAGCAGCACGAGCGACAGCAACGCGACCAGCGCATAGGCACGCGCGAAGCGCGAGTAGAAGACCAGCATCGGGCAGACGGCGACGAGCCAGGTCGCGCCGATCGCGATGCGCTCGCCGAAACCACGCCGGGCGATCAGCCAGACCGCGGGCAGCAGTGCGAGCCCCGGAATCCACGCGGGAGCCCGGATCGACCAGTGACCGGAGCCGAACAGGTCGAACGCGATCCGCTGCAACAGGGGCAGCGCCATGCCCGATCCGGTCGCACTGAAGTGCGAGAGCACATGCGCGTAGCCGAGCGGGACGTCGCCGAGGGTATGCAGTTCATCGCCGAAGAGCAGCGCCTCGCCCACGCCCGGCAGACGCCACGCACAGCCGATCGCGAACGCGCCGAGCAGCAGAGCGAGATCGCGCGGGCGGCCGGGGACGAGTCGGGAGCGATCGGCGCGTTCGCGAGTGGATGCCGTCAAGGCGCCGAGTCTAGCGGGGGCCGCCCGCGCTTCGTGCGCACTCGGCCCGCGCCGTGCATCGGTGGATCGACAGCGGATCCGATTCTCGTGATCCCCGCCCGGTCCCGGGTACGCGGGAGTGCTCGACATGTTCCGATTCCGACGTTGGGTCGATGCTCTGTGGGCCCGACCGATCCTGGTCGCGCAGATCTACGCGCTCGTATTCGCTCCCGGATGTGTCCAACCGGGCGCACTCGAGGCGCAACCCGGTGTTCTCGCCTACCGCGAACCGCTGCAGGTCGACGTGCCGGGAGGTCGGGTCGACGTGGGCGGCGGCAATCTCAATCTGAGCGTCGACGCGCTGTCGCTCGACACCTGGATCGGGACGCTCGCCGCCGGAGCGACCTACAACTCGGCGTCCGGTGGGTGGCTCTGGTCGTTCGATCTCCGCTACGACGGCGTCACGTTCGTGGACGACAGCGGCGCGGTCCACGATCTGTCCGGCATCGCGGCCGGCCAGGCCATCCCCGGCACGCACTGGGTCAAGCTGGACTCGACCCGCGTCCAGACCAAGGGCGGGCTGCTGCACGAGTTCGATGCCGAAAGCCACGGGCTGCGCGCGCTCTCGTGGGGGGCCGGCACGCTGATCCGCGTCGTCTTCGACGTGGCGCTCGTGGCCGGCGAACAGAGGCCGGTCGCCGCCCGCCAATGCGACGCGTTCGACGAGTGCCGATCCCTGTTCGACATCGCCTACGACCCGAACGGTTGTGTCGCGCAGCTGTCGGATCGGGCGGGCCGGATCGCGTTGTTCGACAACGATCCGGCGTGCCGTCTGCAGACCGCGCGCGATCCCGTGGACGTCGCACGCGGCTGGCCCGGCAGGCGCTTCGCGTATCTCGGCGGTCAGCTCGTGTCGGTCACGAACTCGGAGGGTGAGCGCACCGCGTACGACCAGCTCGAGGGTCACGTGGTGGCGGTGCGGCAGATCGGGCCGAAGACGCGCATCACGCGCTTCGAATACGGCTCGAATCCCGCGACCGGACTCCACTTCACGAAGGTCCGCGATGCGCTCGGGGGCGACACGGTGTATCGCTACGACGCCGAGGGACGCCTGCACGCGCGGGTCGATGCGGTCCGCGACGAGACCCGATACGAGTGGTCGGGGCGTCGTCCGAGTGCCTGGATCGACGAGGCCGGTGCGGTCACGTCGTGGGTCCACGTCGACGACGATCCGCTCCGCATGACGCTGCCCTCCGGCAATTCGATCGACTTCGAGTACGCGCCCGCGGCCCACGATCGCGACCGCCCCTACGAGCGCCCGCTGCTGCGCGCCAGCGATGCGATCGGTCTGATCGAGGCGCGCGAATACGACGCGGTCGGTCGTCTGCTGCGCGTGACGAACGGCGCGGGCGAAACCACCAGCTATGGCCATGAAGGGGATGGACTGCTGATGATGATCGGGACGCCCGACGGAGCGATCACCTGGTTCGGAGACCACGGCGAGCATGGTCATCCGACCCAGGCGATCCGTCAGACCTACACCGACTTCCGCAGCTACGACGCCGTCGGCAATCAGCTCGAAGGGGCGGACATCGGCGATCCGCTGTCCCCGGGCCGACCGGGCATCGGCCGCCTCGGCTTCGACGGGAATCGCCGCGTCGTCGACGTAGAGGTTTCGGGTGCCGATTCGCTGATGGACGGCGCGAGCGGAGCGTTGTCGGCGACACAGATCGGGATCGAGCGGCGAAGCGACGGCCGCATGCTGCGCGTCACGCGTCCCTACGCAGGCGACACCGAATGGATCTACGACGCCTACGGCGATCTCGTGCAGAGCCGCGAGCGGGTCGACGGCGAGTGGCAGACGACCACCTTCGAGCGCGACGGCGCCGGGCGGGCCAGCGCGATCGATCTGGCGAACGGCATGCGGCGCGAGTACGTGCGGGATGCCGTCGGGCGGATCGTCGAAACGCGGCTCGTGAAGAACGGGACGACCGTGCAGAGCCTGCGCGACACGTTCACGCAGGGCCGACTGATCAGTCGGCTCGATTCCGGCCGCGGCGCCCCCGAACAGTTCTTCTACGACGCCGCGGGCCGGATCGCGCGGATCGTCCATCCCGAAGGCGAGGTGCGGGACTTCGCGTACGACCTGCGCTCGCGCGAGATCCGACGCAGCTATCGGCCCGCATCCGACGCGGATGCGCTCCGCGTCATCGAGCGCAGCTGGGACGGCGCCGATCGCGAAGTCGCGCTGAGCGATGACGGAGACGAGGTTCTAGTCCGCGAGATCGCCGCCGGCCGGATCGACGCGATCCGATATGGGAACGGGCTGGTGCGGCAGTACGAGTACGACCCGGACTTCGCCGTGCTGATCGGCACACGCATGCAGTTCCCCGGTTCGTTCGAGTTCGTCGAGGACACCCGGATCGCCTGGAACGCCTGCGCGATCGACGCCCTGTGCCTGACGACGCGAACCGATCTGCCCGCCCTCGCGGGAGGCCAGGCGGGGCTCCGCACCTACGAGGGGCATCGACTCGGGCCGTTCCCCGCCGCGGCGACGCCGAACGGCTCACCCGGCGCCCGACTCCTCACCTACCAACCGAACGACATCCCGGGTGATCTGGCCGGCGGTCAACCCGCGTACCACTTCGATCCCCTCGGCAATTGGCTCGGCGTGACGGACTTCGAACTGACGCAGGTCGAATTCGTCTTCAACGCCGAGCACAATCGCCTGCTCGAAAGCCTGGGCTCCGAGGCGCACAGCTACAGCTGGGATGAAGCGGGCTTCATCCGCGAGCGCGATGGCGTGGCGTTCGAGTTCAGCCCGAATGGCCGACCGATCGCGATCGGGAGTGACATCACGCTCGAGTGGGACGTGCTCGGTCGACCGATCTCGTCGACGATCGAGGGCGTGACGACCCGCGTGCGCTACGGCGGCGACATCCTGGCGGATGCGAGCGGATCGCCTCTGCGTCTGGATCTCGACGAGGTGGTGATCGATCTGGCGGCGGACCGACGCTTCTATCGCCATCTCGACATCCGCGGAAACGTCGCGCTCGTCAGCGACGGGGACGGACTGGTGGTGCTGCATCGCAGCTACTCGCCCTTCTCGGTCGCCGAGACTTTCGGCGAGCATGCGGACGCTCGTTCGTTCGCCGGGGGGACCGAGCTGGCGGATCTCCTGATGCTCGGCGCACGGCTCTACGATCCGGCGTCCGGTCGCTTCCTCTCTCCCGATCCGATCGAGCAAGTGGTCAACCAGTTCGCGTACACGCTCGGCAATCCGGTCATGATGTGGGATCCGACGGGTCAGTCCGCGGTGCCGAACCACTTCGGGATCTCGGCCCAGAACTGGCGCGAGACGGCGGGCTACGTGAACAAGCTGGGTGGCGCCCTGGTGGCCGCGGGTGTTGCATCGGGCAAGTTCGTCCTCGTGGCGATCGGCGCGGCGCTGATCTTCGTGGCGTTCGTGATGCGGACAGTGGCCGACCATCAGGACAGCAAGCCCGGCACACCGAACGTCTCGTATCAAGAGGTTCCGGCCGGTTCACCGGATGGGGTCCGCCCCGGCTCGGTGAGCGGCAGCGAAGCCGCGAACAGCGCGTGTTCGCCGACGGCCATCACCGCTTCGCGATCGGCCTGGCCGGGACTCGCCGTGATGCTGCTGCAGCTCGCTCTGGTGGGATGGCTGGCCGGTTGGGTCGGCCGGCGCCGCCGCGACCGCTGAGTCGCGGATGTGGCGAGTCGGGGGCCGGGGGTCTGGAGTCTCGAGGCGGGAGAATCAACGCCTTCGCTGGATCCACGTATCGACGACGTGGACCACGGACCAGAACAGGTACGGGGCCGGTGCGAAGAACAGCGCGCGCAGGTCGCTCGCGCCGGGCAGGCTGTTCGCGAGGCACAGCGATGCCAGGCCGATCGGCACCGCGTGTGCGGCCACGAGCAGCCTGCCCGAGCCGTCATCCAGCGCGCACGCGCGCTCGATGCTGCGGATCAGCCAGCTGGCGAGGTGGTATCCGGTGGTGACCGCGAACAGGTCGGCGAAACCGAACCCGAACGGGCCAGCGAGGGAGGCAGGCAGGAAGACCCCGGCGCCGATCAGCGCGAGGCCGATGCCCTCGAGACGCGGACTGCGTTCTCGCAATACGAGCCCGCAGCCGGCCAGGATCGCTGCGCCACGGAGCCACCAGGCAACGAACGCGAGTTCCAGGCCGTGCCCGCGCAACTCCAGTGCGCCGTCGGCCGGGCCGAGGCAGATCGACGCGGCGGCTAGCAGCACGGCGGTGAGGCCGAGCGCCGCGACGCGCTCGTCGAGGCGCGGGATCGCCGCGTCGGGTCGCCCGGAATCGTCGTACCGATCCTCGAGCGAGAGGTCGTTCTCGGCGACGTGCCAGGTCGACACCGCGAGCAGCAGAAGCACGACGGCGAGGTTCGAGGCCAGCGATCCGGTGAAGATCGCGAACGCCGACGCGAGCACCGCGAAGCGGGCGGCCGCGACGAGGCGGCGGCTCCGGGCGGCTTCGAATCCAAACGAACGGCCGGCCGGCGCGGTCGATGGAGCCCGACGGGCGCGGCGTCGCGAGGACCAGAACGCCCCGATCAGGTGCCCGTATCCCAGGGTGATCACGACGATCGAGTGGACGGCCGCGCGCTGCATGCCGTCGGCGGTGAGCGCGGTCGCGGCGCCGAGGTACACGAACACGGCGGCGAGCGAGATCAGTCGGTTGCGGGCGGCGCGCTGAAGCATCGGACAAGTCCTCCGTCAGGCTGCGCAGCGCGACATGAGGTCGATCATCCGGGCGCTCCAGTCGGGAGCGACCTGCAGCGCGACGGCGATCAGGGCACCGTCGTGGGCGAGACCGCTGAAGTTCATCCCGCTGTGCAGCGCGACGCAGTCCGCGCTGCGGCCGGTCCACTGCATCCACGTACCGAGCCACAGTCCCGTGACCGCGCTGCCGAGCATCGACCAGGGCTCGAGGTGCGGCAGCGCGAACGCCGCGCTCGAAATCAGCACGGCAGCGGCGGGCCCGATGCGGGCCGCGAGCGCGGGCAGCAGACGCGCGCGATACAGGTGCTCTTCGAAGCAGGGCGCCAGGGCGAGGCTGCAGAAGGCCCCGATCAGTGACGGGGCGGCGTGGCGTGCGGGGCGCGCCGGCAGGCCGACGAACTCGCCGATCTCAAGGATGAGTGCGCCGAGGATCGGCGCGGCGCCGACGCCGAGCAGGACGAGACCGATGAAGCGGAACCGACGCGGGCGCCGGCGCGGACGCGCCGGCGCGCTGGCCTGGCGATCGAGGACGCAGATCGCGGCCGCCAGCCCGAACGATCCGAGCAGCGCAGCATCGCGACCGGACGACGGGGCGATCGCGCCGCCGAGCGCGAGCGCGGTCCAGACCGCGACCAGCAGGCGGAGGGCGCTGCGAAGCGGATCGGCGTGAGCGGCCAGGCGGGCGTGGATACGGCGACGCATGCCCGGCTGCGGCGCAATCGCCGTGCCGGATTCCGCGGCGTCCCGGGGCGGGCGCGGGAAGCGCGCCACGACGGCGTGGACGGCAGGGCGCGCGAGGGGCGGTGCGCGCGGTCTCGCGCCCTCAGTCGAAGATGGCGGGATCGACGTCGACGCCGATCGGGCAGTGGTCCGACCCGCCGACATGCGCGTGGATGAAGGCGCCGCGCACGAAGCGCATGGCGGCCGCCGAGGCCAGCACGTAGTCGATCCGCCAGCCGACGTTCCGGGCGCGCACGCCGAATCGCTGGCTCCACCATGAATAGTGGTCGGGGCCCGGTTCGAAGTGGCGAAACGTGTCGACCCAGCCGGCGCGCATCCAGCGATCGAGTTCTTCGCGTTCCTCCGGACAGAAGCCGCTCGTCTTCTGATTGTCCTTTGGACGCGCGAGATCGATCTCGCGGTGCGCCGTGTTGAAGTCTCCCATCACCAGCACGCGATAGCCGCCGCGCCGCAGCCGGTCGAGACGCTCGAACAGCGCGCGGTACCAGTCGAGCTTGTAGGGGATGCGGCTGTTGTCGCGATCCTTGCCGTTGCCGTTCGGGAAGTAGCCGTTGGCGACGACGAGTCGGCCGAAGCGGGCGATCTGGAGTCGGCCCTCGACGTCGAACCGGGGCTCGCCGAGGCTCGTCTCGACGGCATCCGGTGTGCGGCGCGTGAGCAGTCCGACGCCGCTGTAGCCCTTGCGCTCGGCCGGGCTCCAGTGCTGCCGGTACTGATCCAGCTTCGCGATCGGCTCCGGGATCTGATGGGGTTCGGCGCGCACCTCCTGCACGCCGACGATCTCGCCCCCGCAGCCCTCGAGCCACTCGCCGAGACCCTTGTCGGCGGCGGCCCGGATGCCGTTGACGTTCCAGGAGTAGATGCGAAGGCTGCGGTCGGCCAATCGGACGGGGCTCTACTCGTCGCCCGACAGATAGGTGTACTGGCGCAGTCCCTCTTCGAAGCGTCGGCGCAGCAGTTTCGAGTCGTCGAGATCGATGCGCCCGTCGCGGAGTGCCTGCTCGACGGTGCGGCGCATGCTCTCCACCAGCGCGCGCAGGTCGTACTGCACGTAGGAGAGCACCTGCGAGACATCGTCGCCCTCGACGACGTGTTCGACCACGTAGCCGTCCGTTTCGTGCAGTCGCACGTGCACCGCGTCGGTGTCGCCGAAGAGATTGTGGAGATCGCCGAGGATCTCCTGATAGGCGCCGACCAGGAATACGCCGATGTAGTAGGGCTGCCCGTTCAGCGGGTGCAGTTCGATCGCCTTCTTCTCGTCGTCGCGATCGATGAAGCGATCCATCTTGCCGTCGCTGTCGCAGGTGAGGTCGGCGAGCACCGCGCGCCGGGTCGGTTCTTCGTCGAGCCGATGGATCGGCATCAGCGGAAACAGCTGATCGACCGCCCAGTGATCGGGTGCCGACTGGAAGACCGAGAAGTTTCCGAAGTAGGTGTCGGAGAGTTCGGTCTGGAGCGGCATCAGATCCTCGGGCACCGGATCGAGATCGCGGACCCGGTGGTAGATCTGCTCGCAGCAGTGCATGAACAGCGAATCCACGCTCGCACGGGTCGGCAGGTCGAGATGGCCGAGCGCGAACAGCGAGGCCGCCTCGTCGCGAAGCTGCACGGCGTCGTGGTACGCCTCTTCGAGGCGACCCGCAGCGATCGTCTCGCGCACGCCGTCGAGCTGACGCAGGATCGCATGCGCGTCCTCGTCGATGGGCTCGGACGGCTTGCCGGTCATCAGCTGGTCGTTGCCGATCACGTCGAAGACCAGCACCGAGTGGTGGGCCGTCATCGCGCGTCCCGATTCGGTGACGATGTCGGGTACCGGGCAGTCCGCCTCGAGGCAGGCGCGCTGGATCGCGTCGACGACGTCGTTCGCGTACTCCTGGGTGCGGTAGTTGGCCGACGAGTGGAAGTTGGTCTGCGATCCGTCGTAGTCGACGGCGAGCCCGCCGCCGACATCGATCAGGTGCAGGGCGTTGGCACCGAGCGCACGCAGGCCGACGTAGATCTGCGACACCTCGCGCAGCGCGCCCTTGTGGGCGCTGATCGCGGTGATCTGCGATCCGATGTGGCAGTGCAGCAGTTCGAGGCAATCGAGCATGTCCTCGGTCCGCAGCCGCTCGACGGCCTTGACGATCTCGGAGGGCGAGAGCCCGAACTTCGAGCGGCGACCGCTCGATTCCAACCAGCGGCCCGAACCCTGCGTGGCGAGCCGCGCCCGCAACCCGATGTGCGGACGGATGCCGAGTTCACTCGCGGTCTTGATGATCAGCTCGAGTTCCGCGTAGCGGTCGACCACGATCACCGGCGTGCGGCCGAGACGCTGGGCCAGGATGGCGGTCTCGATGTAGGTGCGATCCTTGAATCCATTGCAGATGATCAGCGCATCGGGATTGTCGAGAGAGGCGATCGCCACGAGCAGCTCGGGCTTGCTGCCCGCCTCGAGACCGACGCCGCTGGCACGGCCGTACTGCACGATCTCGTCGACGACGTGTCGCTGCTGGTTGACCTTGATCGGATACACGCCGCGAAAGCGACCCTTGTAGTCGGATTCGCGGATCGCGTTCTCGAAAGCCTTCGAGATGCCTTCGACCCGGCTGGCCAGGATGTCGGAGAAGCGGATCAACATCGGGGTCCGCAGTCCGCGGCGCTTCAGCTCGACGAGCAGATCGAGCATGTCGATCTCCGAGCTGTCCCGGCGCGGACGAACCACGACGTGGCCCTGGTCGTTGATCGAGAAGAAGCCGTCCCCCCAGCGCTCGACGCTGTACAGCTCGAGGCTGTCCTGCTTCGTCCAATCCGACATGTCGACTCCACTCGTGAACGGGCGACCGGAAAGGCCGCGGGCGCCAATGGTGGGACGGATTGGGCGATCTCTCAATCCTCTATCTGTTCTTCGTGCTCTTCTCCCGACGCGAGGTCCTTCACGCGGGTGACTCCGCGCGCGACTTCGTCGGACCCGAGCATGAAGATCCGGCTGGCCCGGAGCCGATCGGCGTCGGCGAGCGCGCGCTTGAGCTTGCCCTCGCCGAGCAGCAGTTCGACCCGACGATCCTGGGCGCGCAGCCGGCTCGCGATCCGGATCGCGGCCGGCCGCTCCGCCTCGCCGAAGGCGAAGACGACGTCGTCCACGGGTCGCGGGATTTCGGGCAGCCGCTTCGCATCCCGCAGAAGTTCGCCGATCACCATGTCGCCGAACCCGAACCCGACGGCCGGGATCGACTTGCCGCCGAGCGTTTCGGCCAGGCGGTCGTAGCGGCCGCCGCCGCAGATCGAGCGAAGCTTGCCCGCGGCGTCGAACGCCTCGAACACGACCCCGGTGTAGTAGGCGAGGCCGCGCACCACCGAGGCATCGAAGACGACCTGATCCGCCACCCCATACGCGTCGAGCAGTTCGAACAGGTGCGAGAGCTCGTTCCAGGCCCGGGAGTCCGGACCGACGTGCTGCCGGGCGGCGGCGAGATCCCGGGCGCCGAGCATCGCGATGACGTCACGAGCGGCGGGCTCGTCGAGTCCGATCGGGCCGTTCGCCGCCGTCAGCTGCTCGATCACCGCCTCGGCGCCGAGCTTGTCGAGCTTGTCGATCACCACGCACAGCGGCTCGAAGATCTCGGGCCGACGGCGCAGCACCCCCGCGCGCAGGCTCTCCTCGAGCAGCGCCCGGCTGTTGATCCGGACTTTGATCTCGCCACGGGGCAGGCCGAGTTCATCGAGGGCGGCGAACAGCGCGCCGATCAGCTCCGCCTCCGCCGAGACACCGGGCTCACCCCAGATGTCCATGTTCCATTGAAAGTGCTCGCGTTTCCGGCCCCGGGTCATGCGCTCGTAGCGCCAGTTCTGGGTGATCGTGAACCAGCGCAGGGGCATGCGGAGCGAGCCCGCCCGGGCGATCACCATGCGGGCGATCGACGGAGTCATCTCGGGGCGCAGGGCCAGATGCCGCTCGTGGAGTTCGAAGTGGTAGAGCTGGTCGACGATCTCCTCGCCCGCCTTGCGGATGAACAGCTCGGCGTGTTCCAGCATCGGCGCATCCACCTCCTCGAAGGCGAATCGATGCGCGACGCGGCGGAAACAGCCGAACAGCCATTCGCGCTGCCGGTACTCGTCGGGGTAGAAGTCCCGGGTCCCGCGCGGCGGCTGGAGGTTGCTGCTGGATTTGTTCTTGGGTTTGTCGCTCAAGGCGGTGTCTCCGGACCTTTGACTACCACACAAAACACACCCGGGCGCGCGTCTCGCTGCCCTCCATGATGACGATGGGGGCGGCCCACCGGGAGAGAGCTTGCTAAACCCCCGGGATCCGAAGGAGGGGTCCGATGTTCGTGCACCGCATGCGCCCGATCTGTTGGCTTTCGGCGATGGCCACGGCCGTGATGTTCGCCAGCGTGGGATGTGGCGCAGAAGAAGCAGCGGAGCGGATCCAGAAGACGCCGGAGCCGGTGGTGGAAACCGGCGCGGCCGAGGAGCCGGATCCGGAGCCCGTCGTGCCGCCGGTGCCCGACGATCTGCCGAACGGGCTGGTGCTCGCTCTCGCACAGTTCGGGCCGCGCGAACCGGGCAAGGCGCCGAAGCCTCTGCCCGCCACGCTCGAGTTCCTGTTCCGCAAGGCGGGCAAGTGGACGATCAGCCTGATCGAGGATCCCCAGAGCAACGTCTTCCACAAGGCGATGCGATACAAGACGTCCGAAGGTCAGGATCGTCTGCTGAGTGCCGCCGGCAGCGAGGCGACGCTCAAGCTTTGGGTGCCGGGCAAGGACGGTCCGAGCTCCGAGACGATCTGGGAGAAGGACTTCGGCGGCAAGTTCAGCCGCATGCGCGACGTCGAAGTCGGTGACGTCGACGGCAACGGCACGGAAGTGATCGTCGTCGCCACCCACGATCAGGGCGTGGTCGCGCTCGTGCGCCCGGATGGCAAGAGCGGCTTCACGGTCGAGGAGATCGACCAGGAAGCGGACACCTTCGTCCACGAGGTCGAACTCGGTGATCTCGACGGGGACGGCGTGATCGAGGTCTACGCGACGCCGAGCGAGCCGAATCGGCTCGACGGTCGACCGCAGCAGGGCATCGTCACCCGCTACGTGCCCGCCAGGAAGGAAGGGCGGAAGGTCGTCGCTGATCTCGGTGAGCGACACGCCAAGGAGATCTTCGTCGACGACGTCGACGGCGACGGCACCGACGAGCTGTACGTGATCGTGGAGGGAGTCGTCGAGAAGGGCACGCAGAAGCTGCTCGAGCCCGTCGAGATCCGGCGTTACGACGCGACCACCGATCCGCTGCAGGGCGTCGTGGTGGCCAGGATGGACGATCGTCTCGGGCGCTTCCTGACGTCCGGTGACTTCGACGGCGACGGCAAGAAGGAGATGGTCGCGGCGCTGTTCAGCAGTGGAGTCTGGCTGCTCCGCCCCGGCAAACCCGGCGCGCCCTGGCGGACCGAGTTGATCGACAAGGATTCGGGCGGATTCGAGCACGCTGCGATCGCCGCCGATCTCGACGCGGACGGGATCGACGAGCTGTATGTCGCCAGCGACAACGACTCGGAGGTCCGGCGCTATGTGGTCGTCGACGGCGAATTCGTCCGCGAGGTGATCTACCGGCGCACGAACGGCAACAGCGTGTTCACCTGGAACATCATGCCGGTACCGATCGATCTGGCGCCCTGAGGATCCCGCGCTCGGGAATCGATCGGCCGGGCAGGCGACGAACGACAGATCGTGCGCAGTCATGTCGCCGGGTCAGGCGAGGGCCTTCATCGCGGCGCGCGCGACCTCCACGCAGCTTCCCATGTTGGCTTCGAAGTCGATCTGGGCGGGGCCCTGCCACGGCGTCCGGTCGGACACGATGCAGATCGAACCGGCGCGCAGTCCGAACAGCCCGGCGAGCGTGAGCAGCACACCCGACTCCATTTCGCAGTTCATCACGCCGGCGGCCTGCATGTCGCGGATGCGCGCTTCGAGATGGCTCGGCCAATAGCCGCGGAAGCTCATCGATCCCATCCCCCCATCCTCCTTCAGCGTCGCATTGCGGGCATAGAAGGCGTCGAACGACCAGGTGATCCCGACGCGATGGGGCACGCCGAGCCGGATCGCGGCGTCCTCGAGGGCGGCCACCACCCGGTGATGGGCGGCGGCGGGATACTCGGGCACCACGTAGCTGCGCGAAGTGCCGTCGTCGCGCACCGACGCCGTGGTGATCGCCAGTTCGCCGAGCTGCAGCACCGGATCCAGGCCGCCGCTGCTGCCGACGCGGATGAACGTGGTCGCTCCGAGCTTGGCCAACTCTTCGAGCAGCACTGCGGTGCTCGGTGCCCCGATCCCCGTGGACGCCACGCTGACCGGCAAGCCGTCGTCTTCACCGCGGATGATCCTGAACTCGCGCACGTTGCAGACCTCGCGCCGGCCCGACCAGGACTCGGAGATCCGCTCGACGCGCGCCGGATCGCCGCAGAGAAAGACGTGGGGCGTCACGTCGCCGGGACGACACCCGGTGATCGGCTGTGCATGGCTCATGGCTGCTCTCTCCTCGGGGTCGATCGCGATCCGGGACGGCTCGTCGTTCGAGGGCGCCCCAGGCTGTCGGAATCCCGGTCCGGCGGCAATCGCTCCGGCCTCTATCGCGGTCGGAAGACGTCTCGATCGACGGCTCTGATCAACATGCAGTTCAAATGCAAAAAGGATTCGGGCGATCGACTGCATTCGATCGCAACGAAGGCGGTTTCAGAATCGTTTTGCCGGTGGTGGATTTTGATGTGCTTTCCGGGTTTGGCTCATTGTATAAAGGAAAAGTCGGACGTTTGCGGCGGATCCGATGCAGTGCGTACGGCCATCGATGTCGCGGAGACGGACATCGATGGGGGCGAGTTCGGGGGAAGGCGCGTGGATGCGTGGATCATCGTCTGCGATCGATTCCGAGTGAATCGAGTTTGACGACGTTCGGGTTCGTCGTGGATCGATCCAGCAGATCCTGGCCGGTACGGCCCAGCCGCTTCGACTCCCGTGTCCGCGCTCGTCCAGGCGTCGCGAGTGTCCAGTGCACAGCAGCGCGTCTGTGCGCCGAGCCGGAGGGGAAATGAAGAGGTCGGTTGCGTCCCTGCAGCGGAGGAGGGCGGCGAGACCCGCCGCACCGTCGACCCGGTTCGCCTTCGTGTCCGGGCGTTTGAAGACTGCCGGGGGCGCGATCTGCGACGCCTCGATCCGTGTGGCGATCGCGGCGTTCGTACCGGTGTTGCTGCTGCTCGTCGGCGCCTCTCCAGCCGCTGCCTTCGAGGCCGTCAATGGCCGCCTGCAGGCGCACGGCTACTACGAGATGCAGATGCGCGTGATGAGCGCCGACTTCAACGACCAGTGGGACATGACCCAGTGGTACAACGTATTGAACGTCGAACTCGAGTTCGATCTCGTCCAGCAGTCCCACGGCCCCGTCGACCTGGTCTCGATGTTCGTCCGGGTGGAGGGCCGCTTCGACTGCATCTACTCGCGCGGCTGCGGGACGATCCAGGGCGTCGATGCGTACGGCGACCGCTCGCGTCGACTGCCCGGACGACTGCAGGGCGGTGAGGAGTTCGACCACGCCGGCTCGATCTTCATCGACAACGTCGGGCCCCTTCCGATCACGCCGGAGCGCAATCCCTACCTCGTCGAGCAGATCCCGGGATTCCGCGGCATCTACGACAATCAGCTCGAGAATCTTCCGGTCGCCATCGACCGCGGGGTGCTGATGCAGTGCCAGAATGGGGCCACCGGGACAGGCGGGAACGCGAACTGCTCCGATTCGGCCAACTTCTTCAGGCCGGGTCGCATCCAGCCGCGCTTCTGGCAGGCCGATCGTCAGAAGCGGATCGCCGGCTTCGGAGGCGTTCCGATCGACGATGGCACGTCGGGTACCCCCTACCTGATCGCGATGGAGGATTTCCGGGACTTCAAGTTCACGTCGATCCCGGTGATCGGCGGTTCGAACAGCGGCTTCCCGAATCAGCTGATGGGGCCGTGGCTGCCCGAGAACTTCGTGACCACGAGTGGGGCGCTCGCGAATCTGCCCAATCCCCTCGACTTTTCGCGCGTGTCGCCCCAGAGCCTCTCGAACGGCGTCGGGGCGAACCCGATGCGTCCGATCCCGATCTATCGCGAGGACTTCGCGGGCAGTGACGAGGTCTGGATCCGACAGACCAGCGAGTTGAACGGCCAGCCTCTGTCGAACGACGGCCGCTGGGAGCAGATCAACCCGACGACCGGAATGTTCAGCGACGTGCGCGAGTGGAACAACGGCCCCGCTGCACCGTGGCAAGCCCGCGGCGCCTTCACGCCGAGTCCGCAGCTCAAGCAGGCACTGATCGACGACAAGTTCACCGAATACCCGTTCAACATCTCGGAGACGGATCGCGCGTTCAATCGTGGCGCCAGTCAGAGCGATGAAGGCGAGTTGAAGGAGGCCTACTTCGACATCGAGATGTTCGACAGTCGTCTCTGGCTGCGGCTCGGCAAGCAGAGCATCGTGTGGGGCAAGACGGAGCTGTTCCGCACCACCGACCAGTTCAACCCCCAGGATTTCGCGCTCGCGACCCTGCCGAGCCTCGAAGAATCGCGCATCGCGCTCTGGGCGCTCCGCGGCGTGTATTCGTTCTATGAAGTGGGCCCGCTCGCAGACGTCCGGCTCGAGCTGGCGATGAACTTCGACCAGTTCGAGTCTGCCGATCTCGGTGCCTGCGGCGAGCCGTACGCGGTCAATCTGATCTGCTCACTCACCTTCGGCAGCTGGGCGCACGGCATCACGGGCATCGGCGTTGCGGGCTTCACGGCTCCGCCGGATCCCTGGGACGATGCCCAGGGCATCGAGTTCGGCGGTCGTATCGAGTGGCGCTGGGACCGCTACAGCTTCGCGCTCAGCGACTTCTACGGTTACAGCGACTTCCCGCATCCCGTCCGGCTGGGCACGTACTCGCGAAACGTCGACTGGCGCTCGGGCCGACCGCGCTACTACATGCACACCGTCAACAATATGGCGAACGCACAACTCGGGTGCGCGACGCCCGTCGGCTCGGGTGTCACATTCGCGACGAATCCGGTGACGGGTGGCCCCGACTTCACGGTGGCGCCGACCGGAGCGGGCTCGCGCATCACCTTCGATTCAGCCGGCGATACGGGATGTCTGACCCCGGGTGCGTCGAATCGACAAGTCCGTGTGCTGCAGACCCTGCCCGGCACCACCGACTACTACGGTGTTCCGTATCGCGTCCCCACCACCAACGCGGGTGCCAGCTCGAACGATCTGCAGGCCTACGCGGGTGTGTTCCTGAACAACACCTCGCGCAGCGACCCGAACGATCCGAGGCAGGTCTACTCGCAGCCGACCACCCCCACGCCCACCTCGGCGGGGGATTGGCCGGATGGTCCGCAGGCCAGCGCCTGCGAGACCAATCCTCTCTTGGCGGGCCATCCGGGCTGCACGGTCAGCCCGACCACAGGGGGGCGCGGACGGCGCACGTTCGACACGACGAAGTTCATCGTGGTGAGCGGCCAGACCGTGCCGAACCCGACCTACAACCCGTTCTACGACCCGCGCATGGATCCGTACCTGGATCCGAGCGCAGCGACCAACGCGAACGGCGGTGTGAACTACTTCACGGCCCCCGGAAACGTGATCGCGAGCTCACCCGTGTTGTTCGACCCTTTCAAGATCTACGACCAGAACCCTTCGGTGGGTCACTCCTTCTGGGCCAACGCCTACGATCCCACGCTCGAGTACGACCAGCGCAATTCGCTCGACATATCCCCCGTCAACCTGGGACTGTTCAACTTCATCTGCGCCACCACGGTGGGCTTCAGCGATCTCGACCCGTCGGCCTGCGCGCTCACCGTGTTCAGCAGTCCGAAGCAGCCCGGGGGCAGCAACGCGGCGACTCCCCGCATCGCGACCGTGATCAGCGCGTTCATGTCGGGATCGGGCTTGTTCAATGGCTTCCTGGGCAAGGTGCCGACCGACGATCTGCTCAGCAAGGGACCGCTGCTGCCCGACGGAATGGGCATTCCGCTCGCCCAATTGCATGCCGACGTCGGCGTGCCGCCGGACCCGACCCCCGCCACGAATCTGACCCCGCAGACTTTCGGCCAGGGCTTGAACGCCTTCCGGACCACGGATCAGCGAAGACAGTGGGCCGATCGCGCATCCGGTACGTTGCCCCTGCAGACCAGCAAGTCGTACCCGTGGATCTACTCTTTCGAATCCGAGAGCTACAACTGCCTTCCGCCCCTGTTCGCGCTGGTCGAGAACAGTGCCCCGCAGCTCTGCGGGGGTCTGGCGATCAACGAGCCCCGCCCGGGTATCGATTTCAGGTACCGCAACGTGGGCTTCCTGTCGCGGACGCTGTCTCCTCAGCAGGAGGCCCTGCTCGGGTGCGGGCCGCTTTTCGGCACGTCCTGCGACAGCAACGGTGCGGACTTCCTGTGGGCCGAGGGCAGCGCCCTCCTGCAGTCGTTCATCGGCGCGGATTCACTCGGGATCGCGTTCGCGGACGTCGGCATCCAGCATCTCGTCTCCGCCGACTTCGGCAGCTTCTTCATGGACAACAACGACAGCCCGAGCCAGGAGTTCCGCACCGACGGTCGCGTGCTCGACTACAACGGCAACCTGATCCGGATCGACGGGGCCACCCTGACTCCGTCTCTGGGATCCGACGGCTATCTGACCGGCCTCGGCAACATGGGCCGCTTCCCCGGCTCTCCCGCTGCGTCCCCCTGCGACATCAATACGAATCGCATCGTGCAAGTCGATGGCTCCATCGACAATCTGAATCGAGCTTCAGCGCGCTGCTGGGATCTGCGCCGGTACTTGACCATCTACGGATCCCAGCCCGGCACCGCAGCGTTCGAGATCATGGGTCTCGGTGGACCGAAGTGCACGACCGCCGACATCGGCGGTCCGCTCGATCCGAAGGCCAGCGTGCTGCCGGGCTGCCGCAACAAGTGGGACACGATCCAGTTCCGGCCGCTCGCGAGCTGGGACGGCACGACGGCCCTCCAGCCCAACAACCCGGATGCTGGCTACATCGGCAACAACTGGTATCAGCAGGTGTTCAGCTACAAGCAGGCCGCCGCGCAGGGCACGCCGACCGCCTTCAATCCCAATGTGCTTCCGACACCGCGCAGCGACTATCGGCAGTGGAGCGCAGATCCGTCGGATCACCAGCTCACCGACAACCTGGCGTATCAGATCCCTTGCGGCACCGGGACCGGGGCGGGCAATCCCGGGTCGCCCGCCGATCCGCAGAACTACGATTGCTATCTCAACAACCCCACGGCGGGTTCGCCGACCGCGAGTGGTCGGGTCGCCGTCCACCTGCCGAGCAACTGGACTGCGACGCTGGCTGGTTGGGAACCGGGTTCTCCCGCCTATCAAGCCGCGCAGGCCACGCGTCGGTCGGGACTCAACTGGGGAGTCTTCGACCCCGCGCTCTCCGGCTGCGATCCGAACCGCTCCGCGCAGGTGATGCAGGATGATCCGAGCTGCTATCTCGGCGGCTGGAACCAGGGCGTAGACGGCGATCCGGATCGGCTGGGGGTCGCGCCCGATTCCGGCGGCGGAATCCTCTATCCCACCTACACGATCGCGACGAACGGCAACGCCTTCGACAACTTCTTGAGCTACGGCGATCGCGTGGAGAACGGCTGCACGCCGGGCACCACCTGGATGTTCCTCCAGCGCACGTCGAGCAATCAGCTGCTCTCGCCTCCCGAGTGCGCGCAGGTGTTCGTCTCTCCGAACCAGCAGCCGACGTCGCCGGTGACGCGCTGGCCGAACGATCTGCTCGGCGGGACGGGACATCCCTTCACGGGGGAGAGCTTCTCGAGCGAAGTGGCGGGCATCTCGAACAACCTGATGAACCTGCTCGTGACGTTCTCGTCGGACTTCACCGATGGGCTCGCCAGCGTGCGCGGTTTCGTGAATCCCGAACTCTACGAGTCCCGCTTCATCTACGACGAAGAGTGGATGTGGAATCCTGACTGCGAGCAGAACCCGGTCTTCCCGAATCCGAACCAGAAGACTCTCGCCGAGTGCGGGGGGCGTGGATTCATCCGGGATCCAACCTTCCCGAGTTCGATCAACCCGCAGATGTCCGCCTATGGCGACCCGAATCGGGATCCCAACGACCCCAACCTCACGAGATTCAACGACCCGGCCTTCAGCTACCGGATCCGGCAGGCATTCACCCAATCCTCACCGGGTGTGATCGCGCTCAACACCCGCGTGGGCTGGCAGTCGACCGGTCTTGCGAACGTGCAGGCAACCGGTGCGGCCGCGCGACAGAACAAGGTGCCGAATCCGCTTCCAGCGGGCACGACGAACCGGCTACAGCGGGATCCGAGCCTGCCGAACATCCTGACGACGTTCCCCGACTTGTTGATGCGCGAGTGCAACTCGGCGCGGCGCGACTATCAGGAGGGCATGACGCCCGAGCAGATCCGCTCGCTGTACGAGAACTGCGGAACCATCAAGCCCGCGGAGCCCGCCTTCAGCGGCGTCAACGACTGGACGCAGCGCGCGAACGGCACGTTCTATCAGGACCTGCGCCTCGGCAACAGCGGTGGGCAGGGTGGGCTGATCGAATCGATGCTGTGGGACTACGCGTTCACGGGCACCGAGAACGACCTGATGGCCCTGATCCCGTACTGCGAGAATCGCGAGTTCACGCAGCGCCACACCGAATCGATCGGCGACAGCAATGCGCAACCGAGTGGTCAGTCGATCTTCGGCGCGACGCGCATCGACTGCGCCCGCGGCCTGACGGGCGAGGTGCTTGGCCGTGAGCGCTGTACCTATGTCACGCCGCAGTACTGCGAACTGGTGCAGGCCGTCTACGGCCTGGCGGGTCAGAAGCGACCGATCCTGCAGGCCGGTGGCAACGGGCAGTTCGGACGTCGGACGATGCAGTGGCAATCGGGCAGCGAGATCTATCTCGACTATGAGAAGCGCAACGTGCTCGGCTTCTCGCTGGACTTTGCCGAGGACTACACCAAGTCGAACTGGAGCATGGAGTTCACCTGGATCGAGGGCCTGCCCGAGTTCAACAACCTGTCGTATGAAATCACGGAGAAGGTCGACGATTTCAACCTGACGGTTTCGATGGATCGGCCGACGTTCGTGAACTTCCTGAACGCGAACCGGACGTTCTTCATCAACTCGCAATGGTTCTTCAACTACCAGAAGGGCTGGGACGAGAGCTTCGCGTCGATCGGTCCCTGGAACGTGCTGGCGACCTTTGCGGTGTTCACCGGCTATTTCCAGGATCGGCTGAATCCGACCCTCGTGTTCGTGTACGACTTCCGATCCCGTTCCGGGGGTGCGCTGCCCCAGATCAACTACCGGTTCTCCGAGAACTTCTCGATCACGGTGGGTGCGTCGTTGTTCGCAGGCGAACAAGGCCTGACCGACATGCCGCTCAATCCGATCGCTCCGGCGGGTCCGCGGGCCGGCGCAAATGCCTACATGGACGGTACGGAGCCGGGCCTGTCGCTGGTCCGCGATCGCGACGAAGTCTGGATGACGCTCCGATACACCTTTTGACGACAAGCGCTTGTGGCCGTTGACGAGAAGTCGCTCGTGGCCGTTGACGGAAAGCCGCTCGCGGCCGTGCGCGCATGACGTCTTCGGGCGTCAGTGCCCGCCCTGCAGCGAGCTGTTCGACGTCATGCGTTTGCGCTCGGAATCGGTGTAGGGCGTGGAGCGGAACTGATCCGACTCGCGCAGCCAGCCCCCGCGTCCGGCGAGTGCATTGAAGAAGCTGGCCGCCACCGGTTCGAACTCGCTGCGCGGCAGTTCATCGGGCCACGCCGGCGCGTCCGGGTCGTCACCGCTGTAGCGATGCACGAGAATTCCCACCTCGACGAGTCTCCGTTTGCCGGCCCGCGTGATCCAGTACAGCGGCTGAAGGGTCTGGTAGTCGACGTAGATCGTGACCGTGCGGATCGTCTCGTCGCGTTCGCGGAGTGCTCCTTCGATCACGACGGCTTGACGCACGTCCCAGCGATCGGCCGCCACCGACAGGCCGCTCTCGCCGTAGTTCCGCTCCTCCACGGTCGGCCAGCCGGGGTTCACGGTGTTGAGGGGGGCGAGAACCGTCTTCTCCCCGAGCAGTCTCCACACGTACGCGTTGGGGCGCACGAACATCCCCGTGAAGCCCGAGCGCGCGTCCTCGGAGATGGCGAGCGATGGACCGGCGCCCGGACTGACTGCTTTGTTGTTGCCGATCGCGACCCCGCCTCCCCCCTGCGTCTGACCGGCGACGAGATAGTTCGGTGTGAATGCCCCGTCGACCCACGGAGTGCCCGCGCGCCGCGACTTCCGGAGGCTGGGGACATAGACGAACATGTCATCGGGCTCGCGCCACTTACGCTCGGACTTCTGGGGGCGGAACTGCCGCCAGGCCAGACCGCGGGCACTGAAGGGGGACTGGAACTCGCCGCCCGCAGCCCAGATCATCTTGTCGGTCCCGGACCACGCGTAGTCGGTCGCTTTCAGGTCGGCGCGCTCTGCCACCTGGAACGCGAAGAAGTCACCCTCGAAGCGCAGCACGGGTCCCATGCGGGTCGGTAGATTCGTGATGCGGAAGCGGCCGTGGGGTCCCTCGCCCCGCCAGCGTTTTTCGAGATTCCATGCCCAGCGCGTGGCGGCGAGTTCGTCCTTCGGATCGATCGCGTCCTGGGGAAACGGAATGCCCGCGCGATAGTTCTCGAGATTGCCGTCGTCATCGAGAGAAGTCTGTCCGGCGAACGCGTCGGTCGCCTCGCGATACGCCGCGGGGATCGTGTAGCGCCGGTGGCATGGCCCGATCTCCATCAGCATCCCCTCGAAGAAGAAGGCATCGCGGTATCGCCACACCTCTTCGGGCAGGAGGCTCTGGAGTGCGAGGACGCCTTGATGATCCACCCGCATGCCTTCCTTCACGAGCAGGACTGTGGCGTCCTCGGCGTCGGGCGTCGCGTCGCCGTGGAGCGTCGGGCACTCGCCCTGTGCAGGCGGGGCAGCGTGCGCCCAGGGGGTCGCGAGCAGTGATGAGACGACCAGCAGTCCGATCGAGCCCCATGACGCGCGAAGCCACCGGGTGCCGTCGTATCCGTCGATCACGTGAACTCCAGTCGGGCTGTGGACGAGCGGCCAATCCTAACCTCGTCGGGGGGTGCGGGCTAAGTTCCCGGTCGGCCCGGTCGACGCACGGAGGTCCACGATGAGGCGCAGACGCTCGATCGGAATGCCGCTCACCGTCGGCATCGTGCTGATGATTCTGCTGCTGGCCCTCGCGATCGGCTGGCAGGTGCTCGTGTGGAGTGGTTCGCGTCCCGTCGTCGAGACGCGACCCACGCTCGACTGGTTGCTGTTGATCCTCGGGACGACCTTCTTCGCCGTCGTGATGGCGGGACTCGTCTGGCTCTGCACATGGCTGGTCGCCGAGGTTCGCCTCAACCAACGACAGCGCGCATTCCTGGATGCCGTCACCCACGAGATGAAGACCCCGCTGGCGTCGTTCCGTCTGGGTCTCGACACGCTCGGGCGTCACGAATCGCTCTCCCCCGAACACCGCGCCGAGTTCATCGCGCGCATGCAGGTCGATCTGGATCGTCTCGATCACACCGTCGGTCAGGTGCTGGCCGCTGCGCGCGCCGAGGAGCAGGGGAGCGTACCCGCCCGGCGGCTCGATCCCGTGCAGGTGGTCGAGGTACTCGAAGAGTGCGCCGGCGTCGTGCGAGACCGCCACCGGCTGCCCCCGGAATCGATCCGCCTCTGCGGGGCGCCCCACGCGTGGGTGCGCGGCGAGCGTGCGGCGCTCGGGTTGATATTCGGGAACCTGCTCGAGAACGCGGTCAAATACTCGGTTGCGCCGGTGGAGGTGCGGATCGACGTCCAGGTGGGAGTCGACGGTCGGGTCGCGATCGAAATCGCGGATCGCGGCATCGGGATCCCGCCGCGCGAATTGCGGCGCATCTTCCATCGCTTCTACCGCGTGGGCCGCGATGTACAGCGGCAGGTCGTGGGTCTCGGGCTCGGTCTCTTCATCGCGCGAGCGATGGTGAAGCGGCAGGGCGGGCGGATCGTCGCGCGCAGCGAGGGCGCCGGCACGGGGAGTCGCTTCGTCGTCACGTTGCGCGCGCCGAGCCGCGCGGTGCGCGGCGCGTCGGCTGCCACCGACTCGGGCACTGCGGTTTCGCCGCGAACGAACGAGGAGCGAGCGCGGGCATGGCGCGCATCCTGATCGTCGAAGACGAGTCCCACATCGCCGATGGGCTCGCATTCAATCTCGAGGCGGACGGATACGAGACCGTCATCGCGCGGACGGGCCGCGAGGCTGTCGAACTGCTCACAGATGCGACACGCGAGTTCGACCTCGTGATCCTCGATGTCATGCTGCCCGAGATGAGCGGATTCGAGGTCGCACGCCGGACGCGCGCTTCGGGCAACTTCGTCGCGATCCTGATGCTCACCGCGAAGGACGAAACGGCGGACGTCGTCCGCGGCCTCGAGGAGGGGGCCGACGACTATCTCACGAAGCCCTTCCGTCTCGATGAGCTGCTCGCGCGGATCAAGGGCCTGCTGCGCCGCCGTCGCTGGGATGGTGTCGAACCAGACGAGGCCGGGCCCCGCGAGATCGAGTTCGGCGACGTACGTCTGCTGCTGGATCGATTCGAACTCGTGACTCCGCGCGGTACGGTGAGTCTGACCGCGCGCGAGATGGGGCTGCTGCGCGCGCTGGTCGATCGCGAGGGCGAGGCGGTGACGCGGGGCGAGTTGCTGGAAGAAGTGTGGGGCCTGCGGCCGGATACGCGGACCCGCGTCATCGACAGCTTCATCGTGCGGCTGCGCCGCTACATCGAAGCAGATCCGGCGAATCCGCGGCACATCGTGTCCGTCCGGGGACACGGTTACCGCTTCGAGCGCTGAATCGACTCGGGCCTCTCATCCATTGCGGCGATCGCGGGCCTTGTGGTGCGGTCGATGGACGTGCGAATCTCCAGCCTGTGAGAGACGTCCTGCGGATGCACGTCGAGCCCGAGCTCCACGATCCGGCGATGGTCCTCGCCTTCGAGGGATGGAACGACGCCGGCGAGGCTGCGACGACGGCACTCGGATTCCTGAGCGAGTCGATCCGCTCGGTCCCGCTGGCCGACCTCGATCCCGAGCCGTTCTACGATTTCACCGTGCGTCGTCCGATCGTGCGCCAGCGCGATGACCAGATGCGTCGCATCGAGTGGCCGGAGAACGAACTCCGCTACGGCTCGATCGACGCTTCGCGCGAGATCGTGATCGGTGTCGGTGTCGAGCCGCACCTCAACTGGCGAACCTACTGCGATGCGTTCGTGAACGTCGCACTCGATCTCGGCGTCCAGCGCGTGGTGCTGCTCGGCGCCTATCTCGCGGACGTCGTCTATTCACAGCCGGTGGCGCTGTCGGGCTTCGCACAGGATTCCGAGACGCTGCGGCGTCTCGGTGTGACGGCGTCGCCCTATGAGGGGCCGACGGGGATCGTCGGCGTGCTGGCGGATCGTTTCCAGCGCGAGGGGATGTGGGTGGCGAGCCTGTGGGCTGGACTGCCGCACTACATCGATGCGGCTCCCAATCCGCGCGGAGCACTGGCGCTGCTGCAGAAGGTCACCGAGGCCCTCGACTTCCGTCTGGACCTCGAGCCTCTGCGCGCGCAGGCGGAAGAGTTCGAGCAGCGCATCTCGAAGGCCGTCTCCGATGATGCGGATCTCTCGGAGTACGTGCGTCGCCTGAAGAAGCGCGAGTTCGCCCAATAGCGCATGCGTCGCTGATCGGCAGGGACGGGCATCGATCGGCATGGATCGGCAGGCCTGCGTGGCGATCCGGTCGACCCACCGATCAGAGTTCGATCGATTCCTCGATCAGCATGACGGGGATGCCGTCGTCCACCACGTAGAGGACGTGTCCGTCCTGCCGCAGAAGTCCTTCCGCGATCGACCCGACGACTTTGTCGCCGCCGCGATTGCGCAGACGGCCCGAACCGATCTCGGCGTTGAGTCTCGCGATCACGTCGGACGGGGCGGGTCGGACGGGCTGATTGGTCTCGGGGCAGACGAGGATCTCGAGTAGTTCTTCGCTGATCGGCATCGGTCGCACTCCTTGGACTTCGCTTGCTGGTACCGGCATCATTCCGCCGACTGTCGCCGGTCGAGTCGATTGTGCCGGATCATGTCTGCCGACGCAGTGATCGTCGTGTCCCGGCGGACCGCGCCACCCCGGAGTCAGCGCAGCATCGAGGACGGATAGTCGAGGATCCGACGCGCGACGATCAACTGGTTGATCTGCTGGGTTCCCTCGAAGATGTCGTTGATCTTCGCATCCCGGAACCACTTCTCGACGAGGATCTTGCGCGAGTACCCGACCGGACCGAGCAACTCGACCGCCTTCTGGCAGATCCGCGTCACCGCGAGCCCCGCCTTGGCCTTCGCGATCGAGGCCTCGAGGTTGTTCGGCCGGCCGCGGTTCATCATCCACGCCGCGCGCCAGGTGAGCAGCCGGGCCGCCTGCAGGTCGGCTTCCATTTCGATCACGTCCCGCTCGATCGCGGTCAGCCCGCGCGGCGGAGCGTCGTAGCGGATCTCGACGCCCTGGCGCGCGAGTTCCTCCTTGAGGAAGTCGAGCGACGCACGCCCCACACCGACCGCCATCGCGGCCACGATCGGCCGGCTCGCATCGAAGGTCGCCATCGCGCCCTTGAATCCCTTGTCGCCGCCGCCACCGCCGTCCTTCTGCTTCTTCACCACCGCCGAGCCGAGCAGGTGGTCTTTCGGGATGCGGCAGTTCTCGAGGCGCAGCGTGGCGGTGTCGGACGCGCGGATGCCCATCTTCTTCTCGCAGCCGATCACCGTCATGCCGGGCGTGTTGCCCGGAACGACGAACGACTTGATCCCGCCCCGGCCCGCGGACTTGTCGACGGTGGCCCACACGACGACGATCCCGCCGTCGACACTCGCAGCGCGCTCGCCGGCGGTGCAGAAGATCTTGTTGCCGTTCAGCACCCACTCGTCGGTCGCTTCGTCGAACTGGGCTGTGGTCTCGATCGCCGCTGCATCCGAACCGGCGGCCGGTTCGGTGATCGCCATCGCGCCCCAGATCGGGTGGCCGTCGCCACGGAACGGCGCGAGGAATCGTTCCTTCTGCTCCGGTGTGCCGGCGGCGGCCACCGCGGATCCACCGAGGGCGGGCGTGGGCATGCGGAGATAGAGCCCGCAGTCCCCGTAGCAGATCTCCTCGGCCTGGATGCACACCATCACCATGCCATCGCCCGGTTCGCTGGGATCGCCGGGTGCGCCCTTGCGTCCCTCGTTCCACCAGAAGTCCACCCACTCGACCGGCAGATCGTGCTCGTGCTCGTCGTAGCGCCGCGAGATCGGACGCATCTGCTCGTGGGCGATCCTGTGATAGTGGGCCTTCGAAAGTCGGCTGTTCTCGGTGAGTTCGAACGAGATCGGCATCGGGTACTCCGTGATCTGGCCGCGCAGGGAATGGAAAGGAAGGGGGCAGGGGAGGGCGTTCGTGGATTCAGTCGTCGACGAGCGTGCAGCGGCCGGGCTCGTTCATACGAGGGTCAGGCTCTCGAAGCTGCTCACGAAGCCAGCGGCATTGCGCAGGTACATCTCCGGCAGATAGTCACGGATGAAGCCGTGGCCGCCGAAGATCTGCACCGCATCGTCGGCGACGCGCAGGGCGACGCGACGTGCCTGGCCATAGGCGAGCGTGGCCAGTCGAGTCGCAGCCCGCCCCTCGTCGAGCGCGCATGCGGCCTCCCAGGTGAGCAACCGGGCACCGTCGATCTCGATCGCCATGTCGGCGATCTTGAATGCGATGGCCTGTCGTGTGGCGATCGGAGCGCCGAAGGTCTCGCGTTCCTTCGCGTAGTCGCGCGAGACTTCGAGAGCCGCGCGCGCCATCCCGATGGCGGCGGCGGCAAGCCCGACCCGACCCCGATCGACGATCTCGCGGACGCTGGCTCCCGCTCGTCCACCGAGCCGATCGTCCGCCGGAATGCGGACACCGCAAAGCGACAGCTCGACCAGCGGGAGCGCGTGGGTGCCGAGGTTCTTCTCACGGGTCGTCGAGATTCCTGCAGCCGTGCGAGAGACGAGGAATGCCTGCGGCTGTCCGCTCTCGGCGGCGATCACCAGCAGATCTTCTCCGCCGTCGAGCCAGGGAACCTGGCATTTCATGCCGTCGAGGATGTATTCGCTTCCGTCGCGCTTGGCGGTCGTCTGCGGTCGCATCGCATCGGTGTCGAATCGCGGCTCGACGATCGCCAGGCTGCCCGGGCTGAACTTGCCACCGCACAGCTTCGGCAGGATGCGCTGTCGCTGTGCGTCGCTGCCGAATCTCGCCACCGGGACACCGAGCAGTGACGGTGAGAGGATGCCGAGCGCGATCGAGAGGTCGCCGTGCGCGAGTTCTTCGGCGATCAGCACGCCGAGCATCGCACTCGCGTTGCCGCCGCCGCCGAACTCCTCGGGCAGGCCGTTGGCGACCAGTCCCAGTTCGTGGGCGCCCGCCAGTGCCGAAGCGGGCAGACTGCCCGCTTCATCGCTGCTGCGCGCGTGGGGCCGGATCTCGTTCTCGGCGAACTGTCGCACGGTCTCGCGGATCAGCGCCTGCTCTTCGGTCGGTTCGAAATCGATCATCTTCGCATGCGCTCCAGGCTGGTCTCGTGGCTCATGCCACGGAAGATGCGAGCGGGCTTCCGGGCGCTCGTTCGCGGATTCCGGTCCCCGGGAATCGGGTGCCCAGCGACACGGTCATGACTCGATCGGGGTCCGATTCTCGAGCCGTCCGCTGAGTTGCCCCGATCGATCACCGGAGGCTCTGCGAAGGGTTTACCCGCGCAGCGACGTGCCGCTCGAAGCGCGCCGATTCTACCAGCCCCCATGAAGCGTCGCATTTGCCGATCCGAATGCGAAAACGTCGCGAAAGAGTGGATCGCGCTGGTTCATCGACGGGTCGGGGATGCTGAAGACCAAGCGCTCCTTCGAGGCTCTCTTCCACTCTCGATCCGGCTGGTGTCGCGCCGCAACCATTCGATGCGTTGGTGGTGCGATGAGCGCATCCGAAACTCGCTCGACTCGCGCTTGACGCTGGTGGGTCGCCGGTGTAATCAAACGCGCGTCGTCACGCGAATTTCCGGGTGCTGCCCGAAAGTGACGAAGTCCGGTCGATACGGCTCTCTCGAGCCATTCCACACGTCGACCGGCCGAATACCGATGATCGTCGCCACACCTCGGGACTCACAGAACACCGGGCAAGACACACCAGGACACCGTAAGCAGCAAGTACACAGCGACCGCAATTCGTCGGAGCCAGAGCGGCTGCTCCAAGCGGCTTCGTCGGGTCGATTCCGGCCGCGTCACATCGTCAATCCCCCGTCGTCGAGTCGATCGGTACTCGAGCGCGGTCCGGGAAGGGCGCTTGCAGGGGCAACGACTTCGCGCATGAGCTCCCATCGAATCGCGTCTCGACGGTCCATGGCCATCGCCGATCCAGCGCGGGTAGCGTCGTCGGCGTCGTTCTCGCGGCGACGCGCCCGGATCCGGGCGACTGCCCCCGGGCTATTCGTGATCGCTCTGATCGCCCTGATGGCTGCATCGTCTTCCATGGCCTCGGGAGAAGTCCAGGCGGAGGGTGATCCCACCGCGGAAGCGGCTCCCGCACCGAAGGGTCAGGTGCTCGTCGCGGCCAGCGTCTGCGAGGCCCACGAGCTGCGGTATAGACAGGAGCAGGATCCCTCGCTGCAGATCGAGATCCCTCCCCAGTTCGCCGGTCCCTGGCCGTCGCGCAACGCGTGTATCAGTGCGGTGGAGGCCTGGAATCCCGAGACACCGGGCCCGATCCAGCCGATCCCGTTCAGCCACAAGCATCACGCCGGTCAGTTCGGGATCGACTGTCAGTATTGTCATTCGGGCACCGATCGGTCGGGAGCGGCCGGGGTCCCGTCGGTCGAACTCTGCATGGGATGCCACTCGCAGTTCCCGCCGTCCTACGACGAGATCGAAGGGATCCGGATCCTCAAGAAGCACTGGGAGGATCAGACTCCGATCCTTTGGGAGCAGATCCACCGGCTCCCGGAGCACGTGCAGTTCCGTCACAACCGCCACGTCGCCGCCGAGATCGAATGTCAGCGCTGTCACGGCCCGGTCGAGACGCTGGACAAGCTCTACTTGGTCCCGGACGGATTCTGGAAGTACGGCGTGCCGGTGAAGAAGTTGGAGATGGGCTGGTGCATCAACTGTCACCGCTCGAACGACAATCAGGCAGAAATCGACTGCCTGCGGTGCCACTACTGATCATGCGGCCCCGGCAGCGCGCCATCGCGACCAGATCCGCGCCGCCGAGCATGGTGGGCGCCGAACACGAATTCGAAGCCTCGATCCCCGCACACGGATCCCAGTCAGGACGAATCAATGCCCGAGCTTGACCGTCGCGATTTTCTGAAGCTGGTCGGCGTGGGTGCCGGCGCTGCCGCCACAGGGTGCTCGGATCCCGTCGAGAAGCTCGTACCGTACGTCGTGCAGCCGCAGTCCATCACACCCGGAATCTCGGTCAACTATGCATCGACGTGCACCGAATGTCCGGCCGGCTGCGGTCTCCACGTGAAGACCCGTGAAGGGCGACCGATCAAGCTCGAGGGCAATCCCGATCACCCGATCAATCGCGGCAAGCTCTGCGCCCGCGGCCAGGCTTCGCTCGGTCGGGCCTATCACCCGGATCGCCACGCCGGACCGATGAAGCGCGGCGCCTCGGGTCAACTCGAGGCGACGACCTGGGATGCCGTACAGGCCGAACTGATCGGGAAGCTCCAGGCCTCCAAGGGCAGCACGGTCATCCTCGGTGGTCCCGTGGGACCGACGCTCGATGCGGTGATCGCCCGATTCACCGAGATCGTGGGAGCGCGTCAGCGCATCGTCTACGAGCCGTTCGCCTACGAGGCTCTGCGCGCCGGCACCAAGTCCGCGCTCGGCGTCGCGACACTCCCGATCTTCGATGTGGGCCAGGCCGATCTGATCATCGACCTCGGCTCCGATTTCATCGATACCGGACTCTCGCCGACCGAGAACGCCCGTCAGTTCGCGGACGCGCGAGACCTGAAGAAGCACGCGGATGGGGGCACGCGTCTCGTATCCGTTGTCCCCCGTCTCGATCTCACCACCACGAAGGGCGACAAGTGGTTGCCCGCCCGCGCCGGCAGTCAGGGCGATGTCGCGATGGCGCTCGCCCGGGCGGTGCTCGATCGACGCGGTGTACCGGCTGGCGCGGACGCCGAGGCCGTCCAGAAGTTCGTCGGTGGCACGACTACCGCCTCGGCGGCAGCCGCAGCCGACATCCCCCTGGCCGATCTCGATGCGCTCGTCGACCAGCTGTTGAATGCGAAGAGGCCCGTCGTGCTGCCGCCGGGTGTCGCCCATACGGCGTCGAATGCGACGGAAACGGCGGCGGCAGTGATGCTGCTGAACGCGATGCTCGGGGCCATCGGAACGATCGTGACGATCCCGCCGCCCTCCGATCGACCCGCACCGGCGACGATGGTCGAGATGCAGGCTCTGGTCGAGGACATGAAGGCGGGCCGCGTCCCCTTGTTGTTGATCCACGACAGCGATCCGGCGTACTCGCTTCCGGGCTTCGCCGATGCACTCACCAACGTGGCGACTGTGGTCTCGTTCTCGTCGCTCGATGATCAGACATCTTCTCGAGCCCATCTGCTGCTCCCCGACCACAGCCCGATGGAGACCTGGGGTGATGCCGAACCACGGCCTGGTGTCCGTTCGATCATCCAGCCGACACTTCGCCCGCTGCTCGACACCCAGGCGATCGGAGACACGTTTCTCTCGCTCGGCCGCGCGGCCGGTGGCGCGATGCCGGAGGGCTCCTTCCGCCAGGTGCTCGAGAGCGCCTGGTCGGGCGTGGACTGGCGAGAGACGCTCGGCCGCGGCGGCGTCTTCGGCGGAACCCCGGGAGCCACGCTGGTGATCGGTCAGGGAATCGGCGATCTCAGCTTCGCGTCGGCGAAGCTCGATGGACCGGGCTCGCACGCGCTGATCGCGTTTCCGCACTCGTTCCTCGGTGATGGTCGAAGTGCCTCGCTGCCCTGGATGCAGGAGATTCCGGATCCGGTCACCAAGATCGAGTGGAACAGCTGGATCGAGATGAGCTTCGCCACCGCCGAATCGCTCGGTGTCGGGTTCGGCGACGTGGTGTCGGTGGCGACCAGTTCGGGGACCGTCGAGGGCTCGGTGTTCCCGCGCGGCGGCATCCGCGACGACGCCATTGCGATCCCGATCGGACAGGGTCATACGGTCGGACAGTTCGCGTCGATGGCCAACGACGGCGCTCCCGGTGTGGCGCGCGGGATCAACGTGATGCCGGTGCTCACCACCGCGACGGGTACGGGGGGCAGTCGGATCTGGCTCGGCAGCAACGCGAAGCTGTCACCGACCGGCAAGTTCCGCCGGATCGCCCTCAGCCAATGGACCGACAACCAGCGTGGACGCGGGCTCGCCCCGCAGATCACGCTGACCGGCTTGGCTGCATCGGGCGAAGGACAGGGAGGAGAACACGGCGGAGGCCACGGCGGCCACCACGACGAGCCGCCCCATACGTTCACCCCCGCCTTCGACGCACGACCGGGGCAGCCATATCGCTGGGGCATGACGATCGACAACGATCGCTGCAACGGCTGCAGTGCCTGCGTGGCGGCTTGCTACATCGAGAACAACGTGGCGGTGGTCGGTGAGACCCAGGCCATCCAACACCGCGAGATGAGCTGGCTCCGGATCGAGCGCTATGTGGGCGAGGGCAACCTCGAGGGGGGCGCCGAGCGCCGACCGATCCCGGATCGAGAGAAGCTGGGCGAACTCGATGTGCGCCATCTACCGCTTCCTTGCCAGCACTGCGGCGCCGCCCCGTGTGAGTCTGTCTGCCCGACGCTCGCCACGTATCACACGATCGAGGGCATCAACGGCATGGTGTACAACCGCTGCGCCGGAACCCGTTACTGCGCGAACAACTGCAGCTACAAGGTGCGACGGTTCAACTACTGGGACTACGGCAATCGCAACTTCCCGGGGATGCTCGGGCTGATGCTGAATCCCGACGTCACCGTCCGCGGGCAGGGCGTGATGGAGAAGTGCAGCTTCTGCGTCCAGCGGATCGAAGCCGCCCGGCAGCCGGCGAAGGACCAGAAGCGCGAGATCCGCGATGGAGAGGTGGTGACCGCCTGCCAGCAGTCGTGCCCGACGAACGCGATCACGTTCGGCAACCTGCGCGATGCCGCCAGCGCGGCCAGCAAGGCGTCCGACGATCCCAAGCGCGCCTACCATGTGCTGCGGATGCTCAATCTCCGCCCCGCAATCACCTATCTGGCGCAAGTCAAGCGCGATGAGCACGAGGGGTCCCTCTGATGACGCCGCCTCCCGCTTCCGCTGTGGCCGACTCGATGACGTCGTTCAGAAGGCCGCGTGACTCGCAGGCCAACATCGACATCATGGCCGTCACGAAGGGGGTGCAGTGGCCCTACCTTCTGGCGCTCGGGATCGCGATCCTCGGTGTCATCCAGTTCTTCGCCACGGTTGCGTACCAGACCTACTGGGGATTCGGGGTCGCGGGCTATCAGGCGCCGGTGTTCTGGGGTCTGTACATCGTCACGTTCGTGTTCTGGATCGGCATCGGTCACGCGGGCACCCTGATCTCGGCGATCCTGTTCCTGTTCCGGGCGAAGTGGCGGAACGCCGTCAACCGCGGCGCCGAGGCGCTGACCGTCTTCGCCGTGATCACCGCCGCGCTGTTTCCCGTCCTGCATCTCGGGCGGCTCTGGAAGCTCTACTTCCTCGTCCCGTACCCGAACCAGCGCGCGCTCTGGGTGAACTTCAAGAGCCCGCTGCTCTGGGACGTGTTCGCGATCAACACGTACATGCTGACGTCGATCGTGTTCTTCTACGTCGGCCTGATCCCGGACATCGCAATGGCGCGAGACCGGGCCACGGGCATCAAGAAACTGGCCTACACGGTCCTCGCCGTGGGCTGGCAGGGGACCGGAACGCAGTGGAAGGCGCATAGCAGGACGGTCCTCCACCTGTCCGGCCTGGCGACGCCGCTGGTGCTCTCCGTGCACTCGGTCGTGTCCTGGGACTTCGCGATGTCCCTCGTGCCGGGCTGGCATGCCACGATCTTCGCCCCCTACTTCGTCGCGGGTGCCGTGTTCGGTGGCTTCGCGATGGTGATCAACGTGTTGATCCCGGTCCGACGGATCTTCGGACTCGAGCGCTACATCACCAACTACCACTTCGAGAACATGTCGAGGTTCATCCTGCTGACCTCGACGATCTGCGGCTACGCGTACGGGATGGAGTACTTCATCGCCTGGTACAGCGGCGTCGAGGCAGAGCGCACGTCCTTCTGGCTGCGCGCATTCGGTCCGTACTGGTTCTCGACGTGGTGCATGATCACCTTCAACGTGATCTTCCCGCAGCTGCTCTGGTTCAAGAAACTGCGGACGAATCTGCCCTTCCTGTTCGTGCTGTGCTTCTTCATCAACATCGGCATGTGGTTCGAGCGGTACGTGATCATCATCACCTCGCTCTCCCGCGACTACATCACCGGCGCCTGGGGTCTCTACATCGTGAGCCCCGTCGAGCTGTCGATCCTGGTGGGCAGCTTCTGCTGGTTCGGCATGTGGTTCCTGCTCTTCTTGAAGGCGTTCCCCGTGATCGCCATCAGCGAGATCAAGGAATTGATCATCCACGGGAAGGAACACGGGGGAGCCCACTGATGCCCACTCTCGTCAGCATCTTCGACCTTCCCAGCGACGTCGCCAAGACCGTGCGAAAGCTCAAGGCTCGCGGATTCGATGACCTCACCACCTACTCGCCGGCTCAGTTCACCGAGATCGAAGAGGCCGAGGACCCGAAGCCGAGTCCGGTGCGGATCTTCACCCTGATCGGTGGCCTGAGCGGCGTGACGCTGGGCTTCTGGTTCCAGATCTGGGCCTCGCTCGAGTGGCCGATCAAGATCGCCGGCAAGAACTTCGCGGCGATTCCCCCTTTCTGGATCGTCGGCTTCGAGCTCACGATCCTGTTCGGCGGCTTTGCGACGCTGTTCGGAATGTTGATCGTCGGCGGGCTGTATCCGAAGCGGCTGGACAAGCACTACAGCCAGCGCTTCTCCGCCGAGGAGTTCGGTGTCGTGGTGAACTGCGAAGAGCGCGACGTGGCCGAGATCGAGGCGCTCCTGCGTGAACACTCCGCCAAGGAGGTGAACCTTGTCGCGAAGTGAGCAGAGGGTCCGCCATGACCTCCACGCGGGCATGTGGCGCACACGCGTCATGCTGCTCCTGTGTCTGTCCGGCTTCGCGACCGGCTCGCTCGGATGCTGGGAGCAGGTCTCCCCCGAGTGGTGGCCGCAGATGAAGCGCCAGATCGCCGTGCAGGCCTGGGAGTACAACCCGTTCTCCCAGGGCGGCGCACAGTTGATGCCGCCGGAGGGCACCGTCCAGGTCGGCAACCCGTATCCCGACGTCGCCACGATGCCGCTCGAACAACAGGAAGCCCTGCCGAACCCTGTCCCGCCGACGCTTGCCTCGCTGAAGAACGGCGAGAAGTTGTTCGCCCAGTACTGCGTCACCTGCCATGGGCCGGAAGGGCACGGCAACGGCCCGGTGGCCGGTCCGCCGTTCGGTACGGGTCCGTTCGGTCTGGTGCTTCCCGTCGGCGGTCCGTACAGCGTCGCCAAGGGATTCACCGACGGCCACATCTACACGACGATCAGCAACGGCTCGAAGAATCTCCGCATGCCGAACTATCGACGCATCCCGCCCGAGCAGCGGTGGGACCTCGTGAACTATCTCCGCGAGATCAATGGTCAGGGAGGCCGTCAGTGAGTTCCCCGTCCGCTAGTGCCGAGAAGGCATACTCGACCGGCCTGCCCCAGCCGCTGGCCGGATTCTGCGGCGCCCTGGTCGGACTCGGCGTGCTCGCCTTCGTGGCGGGCATGGTTCGGGATCCGCAGGCCGCCTGGTTGGCGTTCCACAGCAACTTCATCTTCACGACCATGCTGGCCTGCGCGGGGCTCGTGCTGGCATCGATCTACACGATCGTCGGCGCAACCTGGTGCGGCCCGTATCGGAGATTCGCCGAAGGCCTCGCGGCCTGGATCCCCTTCGCCTTCCTGTTCGGGATCATCGGGATGTTCGGTGGTCGATATCTGTTCGAGTGGATCGATCATCCCGCGCACGGCAAGGAAGCGTGGTTGAACCCGACGCGCGTCTACACCACGGATCTCGCGCTCCTCGCTGCGATGTCGCTGCTCGCCTTCGCGTTCCTCAAGGCATCGGTTCGACCGACCCTGCGCGGACTCGCCGAGAACGGCGAGGGATTCGCCCGCAGCATGGCCGAGCGCTGGACGGCCGGCTGGAAGGGCGACAGCGAGGAGCAGGAGCAGTCCAGGCTGAAGACCACCCGTCTCGCGCCGGTGATCCTGCTGGTCTTCGGTGTCGGCTTCTCGTTCTTCGCCTTCGACCAGGTCATGTCGATGGACCAGATGTGGTTCTCGAATCTCTTCGGCGCCTATGTGTGCTGGGGCGGGATCCTGAGCGCCATCGCGGCTTCGACCCTGCTCGGCGTGTTGCATCACGACAGACCCGGCTGGCAGGGCCAGATCACCGCGTCCCGGATGCACGACATCGGCAAGCTCCTGTTCGGCTTCTCGATCTTCTGGATGTACCTCTTCTGGTCGCAGTACTCGGTGATCTACTACGGCAACCTCCCCGAAGAGACGTTCTTCGTGCAGGATCGCCTGGGCCCCCAGTTCATGATCGACAAGGGCTTCACCGAAGAAGCCTTCGCGAAGTCGTGGAGCGGCTGGGATTTCGAGTGGGGGCGCCTCGCGCTGAGCTACGGCTGGGTCTCGATGGCCGTCTGGGCCTTTTGCTGGATCATTCCGTTCTGGGTCCTGCTCGGGGCGAGGCCGAAGAAGACCACGTGGATCGTGGGTCCGGTTGCATTCACGGTGCTGTTCGGGATCTGGCTGGAGCGCAACCTCCTGGTCTGGCCGTCCATCGTCAAAGACGACATGACGGCCTTCCTCGGGCTGATTCCGATCGGCATCGCGGCGGGATTCCTCGGCGCCTTCGTGTTCGTGTTCCTCTTCTACTCGCGGGTGTTCCCCTCTCTGGCATTGCGCCGCGAAAGCTGATCTCGCCGCACGACCGCCGCGGAGCGTCGGCTGGGGTACTCTCGATCAGCCGTGCAGTCGCCTCCGGATCAGATTCCTGCTGAGAAGGTCGAAGAACTGGCCGAGCGCGGTGCGCCGGTCGTCTTCGAGGAGGAGGGGCTGCGGCTTCTCCCCCAGCGTCGGAACGGCTTCATCCGCTATGCGGACGTCACGCACCTGGCGGTTTCTCCGCGAGCCGTAGCGATCGGATCCGTGCGCGACACCGCCGTGCTTCGCCGCCGCGAGTTCGCGACCGAAGTGGCCATGCAGGCCCTGCTGGAAGCCCTTCGCGGCCGGATCGCACGCCTGCCGGACGGCGGCCTGCGGCTTGCGCAGATGGCCGAACTCGACGAGCTGGCTCGAACGAGCAACGCGCGCCTGGCCGTCTACGGGTTCATTGCAGCTTGCCTCGTCGTCTTCGCCGCGCAGTGGCGGGACCCGTTCCTCACCCAGGTGGGCAGCTTCATCCCCGAGCTGGTTTCAGACGGCGAACCGTGGCGGATCGTCACGGCCAACTTCCTGCACGACACGATGTTGTTCCCGGTGCACCTTGCGCTGAACATGCTCTGCATCGCAGTGATCGGGCTGCCCGTCGAGCGCGCGCTCGGAAGCTGGCGCACGGGCGTCGTGATGGCTTTTGCGGCGGTCGGTTCGATGTACGGCAGTACGCTGGCCGGCTACCCGTCGACGATCGGTGCATCGGGGGTGGCGGCCGGCCTGGCAGGATCGCTCCTGTGCATCGAGCTGAACGGCAGTCGGCGGATTCCGGTCTGGTGGCGGATTCCGCGCCGGGTGTTCATCGGCGCCTTGCTCGCCCAGCTGGTATTCGACTACTTCGCCCCGTTCATCGCCGGAGCGGCCCACATCGGCGGTTTCGTGGCGGGCTACGTGATCACCCGGATGTTCGTCGAGTACGCGCTGCTCCGTCGACCCGCAGGCCGCGGGGTCTGGGTGATCGCCCTGATGTCGCTCGCGATGGTCGTAGCCTCATCGATCGCGATCCGGCCGCTGCTCCGTCGCGATGCCGTCGCGCTCGAAGACCATGGGCTGCGTGTGCTGCGGAACCTGCACGGCGATGCCCAGGGCGACAACGCCGTCGCGTGGGTGATGGTCACCGAATCGGAGCCGAGCGCGATCGGTGTGCAGGTAGCGGCCGAACTCGCCGAGCGCGCGGTGGCCGAGACCGGGCGCAGCGATCCGTTTCTGCTCGACACACTGGCAGAAGTGCTGTTCGTCGCGGGCGACGTCCCGGGAGCACTCATCGTGATCGACGAAGCCATCGAGTTGACCGGCGGCGATCGCTACTACCTCGAGCAACGTCGGCGATTCGCCGGCGAACGCGCGCGCGAGGACCGGCCCGATCCGCCGATCGGCGATCCGTGGCTAGGGACGCCGCTCGAATCGCCCCTCGAGCGACCGGATCGTGAGCCTGCTCCGTTCGACGAAGAAATGGTGATCTGAGCCCGGACCGGGATGCGCGGGATCCCCCGCTACGGGACGATCTCCTCGCCGTCGTCAGGCACGTACACATCGCCCGCGAAGGTCTCTGCCACGATCGCCCGGAACTGCGCGTCGACGAAAGGCGGTGGGCGAAGCCGGGTGAGGACCAGCCCGCGAACGCCTGCTCGAGTGGCGAGATCGCCAACCGTTTCGATCGAGGTGTGGAGGGCGCGGTCGGCGTCGAGGCGTTCGGGTGCAACCTCGACGCCCGCTTCCTCGATGGCTTCGATGGGTGGGACGTAGACCGCCTCGTGGACCAGCAGATCGGCACCGCCGGCGAACTCGACCAGATCGTCCGCTCCCCAGCCGGTGCCCGAGACGACGATGGCTCGCCGACCGCGTTCGAAACGCCAGGCGAGCGCGGGCAGTGGCCCGCCGCGCAGTTCGCCTGCGCGAAGCGTCACCCCATCGATCTCTTCGACGTGGCCACCCTGCACCTCGCTGACCTCGATCCGTCGTCCGTCGGCGGGCAATCCGAGGGATCGACCGATGGCATCGAGTCCGAGTCCGTGTGCGGCGAGCAGATGGTCGACGAGGTTGCGCGTGCCGGGTGGACCCGTCACGACCAGGGGTCGATCGCGATCCTGCAGCCATCCGGTCGCCAGCAGATCGTCGAGTCCGACGGTGTTCTCGGGCAGCAGATTCGTGAGCAGGACGCGCTGCGGCTGCGAGACCGGGATGTCGCTGCGACGAAGCGCCTCGGCGACGCCCCGTCCGGCATCGACGAGGATCACGTTGCTCCCCCACGCGATCGCCGTTGCCGGTCCCAGGCGGGCGGGGTTCTCGCGATCCGAGCCGGTGCCGCTCGCCACCAGCGTGAGGAACTCGAACGTGCGGGGTTCGAGCGGGGCGATCTGTTCACCGAGTTCGGCGGCGCGCCACATCACCAGCGCGGCGATCCAGGCCACGCCCATCACCCCGAACAGCCCGAAGATGACGATCAGGCGAGTGTTCATCAGGCGAACACCACGGTCTTGTTGCCGTACACGAGGATCCGATCCTCGAGGTGCCAACGGACCGCCCGCGACAGCACGGTGCGCTCGACGTCCCGCCCCTTCGAGATCAGATCCTCGGGTGTGTCACGGTGGCTGACCCGGATCACGTCCTGTTCGATGATCGGTCCCTCGTCGAGATCACCGGTCGCGTAGTGGGCGGTCGCGCCGATCAGCTTCACACCCCGCGCAGCGGCCTGGTGGTACGGACGCCCTCCCGCGAAGGCGGGCAGGAACGAGTGGTGGATGTTGATGATGCGCGACGGGAAGGCTTCGATGAACGAGTTGCTCAGGATCTGCATGTAGCGCGCGAGCACGATCAGATCGATCCGTTCGTCGCGCAACAGGGTGATCTCCCGCGCCTCGGCGTCCCGCTTGTTGTCCTGTGTGATCGGCTCGAACCGGAACGGAACACGAAAGTGCTCGGCGATCGGTCGGACGGTCTCGTGATTGCTGACGATCATTGCGATCTCGCAGCGCAGTTCGCCGGCGCGATGGCGCAGCAGCAGGTCGTACAGGCAGTGGTCGGTCTTCGACACGAAGAGCGCCACGCGCTTGCGGTCCTGCTCGTAGTGGAGCCGCCAGTTCATCCGGTGCCGGGTGGCCACGGCCCGGATCGTGGACTCGAGCCGGCGTCGGGCGGCCTCGGGATCCGGTCCAGCGAGTTCGGGATCCGCGAAGCGGATGCGTTGGAAGAACTGACCGGCGACCGGATCGGTGTGCTGGTCGGCGTCGAGGATGTTGGCCCCTTGCCCATAGAGGGCCTGGGCGAGCGAAGCCACCAGACCGGGGCAATCGTCGCAGGTGACCAGCAGGGTGGCGCGCTCTGCGGCTTCGATGTGGCTCGTCACTCGGGCCTCGCGGGATGGGGGTGATGTTCCTTCAGCGGGCGGAGTGCGGCCAGACCCGGACGGCGCGCGCGGACCCCGTTCGGACCTACCCGTTCAGCGACCGTCGCGAAAGCCCGGTGGTCCGATCGGGGTTGTTCGGATACTCTGAAAACAGGGGATCTCACTCATTCCCGAGTCCTTGCTGCTCGTCCATCGGGGACGCGTGGTGCGGGCGGCCCGGAGGGGCGGACACGGCGCCCACCCTGGCCCGGGAGCCTGGCGAGCACTACATGGGAGCTCGCCCTTCATCACTATGCCGGCATAGGAGGTGATAATGCATCAACGTAGCACTACGACGAGTGAGGTGGCGGCGTCCTAGGTACGTCGAGCATCACCGTCAGATTCAAGGTGCTGTGGGGACGCAGGTTCCCAGCGCCACCGTTCCCGGGGTCGCGGATGTCGTAGCCGCCAATGGGGCCGTCGGCCCGACCCCGGGAATTTTTCTGTCCGCGACTCAAGTCCTCGCGAACATGCCCGCGAGTACGAAGCCCGCGCTGAGCAGACCGAGCACCGCTCCGACGATCGCGATCCGGCCCAGGCGCCGATGGGCGGCCCGCGAGTGCGGATCTGCCGGAGGAGCGTCGTGTGTGTCGAGCGCTGCGCTGGCTCGCGCGAGACGCCGTCCTCGCCAGAAGGCCAGGGCACCGCTGATCGACATCACCAGCACGCACACTTCGTGGAATCGCAGGATGCCCACCGAAAGGGTGCTCCAGCTGCTGCGATCCTCACGCCCGAGCAGCATGAGCTTGAGCGGATACGAGACCAGGAAGACCACGACGAGCAGTGCGGCGATCGTCATGGCGCGTCGATGGTGAGCCATCTCACCACGACGGATGTGACGGACGCCCGCCAGCGCGAAGCCGGTCAGCACGGCCATGTTGACGAACGCAGCGGTCCAGTACACGAGCTTCGGGTCCACTCGATTCGGGTCCGTTCCGATTGCGCATGCCAGGCAGCGGCGGTCCGCCAGGACCATGCGGATCGCGCTGCGGCCGATGGGTCTCGAGCAAGTGCGAAGCGGCACCCAGCATAGCGTGATCCGAGGTCGCGATGGTGGGGTTGGAACGATCTGGACTGTTAGCATGCGGACATGCAGGCCGTGGGCATCATTCCGGCGCGTTGGAGTTCGCAGCGCTTTCCGGGCAAGGTGTTGGTTCCGATCGCGGGCATCCCGATGATCGAGCGCGTGTGGCGTGGCGCGAGGAGCTGTGGGTTGCTTCGCGACGTACTCGTCGCAACAGATGACGCCCGCATCGCCCGCGTCTGCGAGGGATTTGGCGCGACGGTCAGGATCACGTCGTCGCTGCATCCGACCGGAACGGATCGCATCGCCGAAGTGGCGTCGTCGCTCAGCGACGCGGTGATCGTCAACGTCCAGGGCGACGAACCGTTGATCGAGCCCCGCGTGATCGAGGCTGCGCTCGAGGCGCTGGACGCCGATCCGGCGGCATCGATGTCGACGGTCGCCCACCCGGCCGACGAGTCTGCGCTCGACGATCCGCATCGGGTGAAGGTCGTGATGGATCGATACGGCCGCGCGCTGTACTTCTCGCGATCGCGGATTCCAGCTTCGCGGATCGAGCCATCCCAGAGCGCGCAGTTGCCGAAGTCCCATTGGCAGCACGTCGGCATCTACGCGTTCCGCCGCGAGTTCCTGCTCGAGTATGTCGGACTCGCGCATGGCGAAGCCGAGGAGTCCGAGGGACTCGAGCAGTTGCGCGCCCTCGAACATGGTCACCGAATCGCGGTGGCGCGCATCGAGGGTTGGCGCGGAGTCTCGGTGGATGTGCCCGGAGACATCGCCCGGGTCGAGCGAGCGCTCGCCGCGGGGCCGGCAGAACATGGATCGTGACGGAGCGCGCGCGACGGGCCCGCTCACCGGGTTCCTCGAGCGCGCCAGCCCCCCCGTGTTCGTCCTGTACGCCGTGGTCGCCGCGTTCGGCGCCTATTTCTGCATGTACGCCTTCCGCAAGCCTTTCGCGGCGGCGCGTTTCGAGAACGAGTTCTTCTTCGGCAGCTTCATCGAACTGAAGTCCGCTCTGATCATCAGTCAGGTGATCGGCTACGCGCTGTCGAAGTATCTCGGGATCAAGTTCGTATCCGAACTCGCGCCTCGCCATCATGCGGTGGCGCTCGTGGGCTTGATCGTGTGGGCGGAGCTCGCGCTGCTGGTCTTTGCCGTCTTGCCGGGTGACGCGAAGATCATCGGCGTGTTCTTGAATGGTCTGTCACTCGGGATGATCTGGGGTCTGGTGGTCCGATATCTCGAGGGCCGCGGCACATCGGAGTTGCTGCTCGCCGGGCTGTCCGCATCGCTCATCGTGGCCAGTGGGATGGTCAAGGATTTCGGCCGTGCGCTGATGAGCGGCTCGATCGCAGACGTCTGGACTCGCATTCCATGGGTCGGGCGCTGGATCGGCGGCGGGATCGGCGAGGTGGACGAATCGTGGATGCCTTTCGTGGCGGGACTGCACTTCCTGCCGCCCTTCGTCGTGTTCGTCTGGATGCTGGCCCAGTTGCCGCGTCCGACGCAGCAGGACGCCGTTCTGCGCCAGCCACGCGAATCGATGGACGCTGCCCGTCGCATGGCATTCCTGCGCGAACACTGGCAGGGGCTGCTGTTGCTGGTCGTCGCCTATCTCTTCCTCACCGCCTATCGCGACTACCGGGACAACTTCTCGGTCGAGATCTTCGATGGGCTCGGATACACGTACGCGGGCAATGAGACGATCCTGAGCCGGGCCGAGACGCTGATCGCGATCGGCGTGGTGGCTGCGCTCGCGATGCTGAATGCCTTCCGACGGAGCCGGTCGGGACTGATCGCCACCTTCGCGGTGATGACTGGCGGAACACTCCTGCTCGCGGGTTCGACCGTGGCGCTCGACGCCGGCTGGATCGACGGATTCACCTGGATGACGCTGGTGGGTCTCGGTTCGTATCTCGCCTACGTGCCGTATGGATCGATGCTCTTCGAACGCCTGATGGCCGGGTCGGGGGTGGTCGGGACCGCGGTCTTCGCCATCTACGTCGCCGATGCGGTCGGCTACACGGGCTCGGTCGGCATGATGCTCTACAAGGACTTCGCCGCCGCCGAGATGTCGAGGCTCGACTTCTTCAAGACCTTCACCTGGGCGATGGCGGCGGTCGGCAGCGTCTGTCTGGTCTGCAGCTGCCTCGTTTTCCTGCGCGACCACGCGCGGAAAGCCGACCAAGCCTGATCGCGCCCGCCCGCGCGCCGCGACCCTGGAGCGACGGCTCGGCGCCGGATCAGAGCCGGATGCGGGTCGGCTGACGGCGCGCCGAGTTCCGGTGCAGCCAGGCGCCGAGCACCATGCCGGCCGCGAAGATCGATGCGCCGGTGATCCACTCGGGATATCGCGCCCCGGCCCGCAGCTCCATGTTCTCCATCGTGAGCTGCTTGATCTGCGTCTGTTGATTTCCGTCCTGCGACGCGAGGGTCTCGTTGTCGGCCCTGAGCTTGCCGGATTCGCTCTTGAGTGTGGCCAGCTCCTGCTCGAGCGACTCGGTGCGGGTCACGGCCTGCTCGAGTTGGACGGTCGCCGGCGGCTCGGTCTGCAGATACCCGGCCGGGATCCAGCCCTCCTTGCTCTCACCGTCCTCCGTGCCGATCTGGATCCGCGTCCATTCCTCGCCGCGTTCGAGCACGGCGACCTCGTCTCCGGTCTTGACCGCGCCGATGATCCGGAACTGGTTGCCCGGACCGGTTCGGATGTTGAGTCGGACCTCACCACGGACCCAGCCCGCCTCGGCGGACGCGGATCGACCGGAGCCGAGCAGAAGGCCGAGAACCGCGAGACCGAGTACACACGTGCTTCCGAATTGCTTCACGATTCTCTTCCCCGATGGCTGCGTGATCAGCAGCCCCGCGCCTGGGCGCCGCAGGTGGTCCACGCGATGGATGTTCTCGTCACCACCCGCGGGCGGCGTTGAGCGTACAGAATGCCCCTGTGTCACGCCCCCATCGTGACTGGAGAGGGAATCAGCAGATCATCGCTGGACTCGCCAAGCTCTCGGCCGAACGGATCGACGCGGTTCGGTCGAGGTGATTTCGCATCGCGACGCCGGAAGCTCCGAGTCGCCATGGCGACACAGCGGGTGTGTGATTCAATCGGCTCCGAACGGAGGTGGGTGGAATGCGAAACCGTGTGCTCATGGTTGCAGCCGGTGCGATCGGGCTTCTGATCTTCGTCGCGCCGATCGTCATGGGGTTCGTGATCGAGCCGACGGTTCCGAGGCTGGTCGATGCCGCCAACGAGTCGGCACCGGATGTCCGGGTCGAGAGTGTGTTCACGCGCGGGGCGTTCATCTCGACGGCCGAGACCACGCTCCGGTTCGGCGCGGATGATGGTTCGGACGCGATCGTGGTTCGACACGAGATCGTCCACGGTCCGATTCCCGTCGGAGAGTTGCTGCGGGGTCGCTCGCCCCTGGCTCTGGTCTATGCCGTGGTCGATTCCCGCTACGACGTCGACCCGGAGGCATTGCCGAACATCGCTGCGGCCCTCGACGGTCAGCCGATGCTGCGGTTGGTCGCGTGGTTGCGGTTCGATCGCTCGGTACGGCTCGCACTGACGTCGCCGGCCCTCGAACTGCCGGAATCCGGCTACAGCAGTGAGGGAGTGCACGGCGAGGCCGACTTCGGCGCGGCTTCGGGTCGAGCGGAGGGCAGTCTGCGAATCGGCTCGTTGTCGCTGCGCGAAGAAGCCGGATCATCGGTTCGACTCGATCCGACCGAGTTGAGGTTCGCCGTACAGGCCGGGGAGGGCGCCCGTCCGGCCGAGGGGAACCTCGATCTCGGTGCGATCGAGATCGTCGGTCCCGAGAGCCGGGTCCGGATCGCGACGAGTCGGGCCACGTTCTCGGGAAGCCTCGAGGGAGATGGATTCAAGACGGGTCGATTCGAGATGACGGTCGGGGACATCGTGTCCGAACGCGCCGATGCTTCTGCTACCGAACTCGGCAAGCTGCTCGGTCTGCGGATCCTGGAGGAATCCGAGCTCGACGCCACACGCGGTCTGCAAAGCATCGCGACGACGGTCAGCTTCGATCAGTTGACGAGCGGAGCCGACGTCTACGGCCCGGGTCGTCTCGTGCTCGCCGTGCGCAACATCGACGTCGCTGCCGTGGCTGAATTCCGCGAGGCCCTGGCTGTCCTGGACGCCCGGGCGTCGGCGGATCCAGCAGAGGATCCCCTCGGAGAGAGATTCGCCATCGTGGAGCAGTTCATGCCTCGGTTGCTCGGATCGTCGCCGGAGATCGTGCTCGAGGCCTTCACGATCGGATCGCCGCACGGTGAACTCAGCGGGGGCGGCCGCATCGGCATCGACGGTCAGGATGCAGCGCTGCTCGGCAGCGTGCTGATGGCGATGATGCAGACGAGGGCCGTGATCGAATTCGCGATCCCCGCGCCCATCGTGCAGTCGATGGTGGAGAGCTACCTGGTGGCGAGCGCGCGCGAAGAGATGCCCGAGGCGAATGAAGACGAACTGCGGCAGATGGCCGGATTCATGCGCGACACGCTGCTCGAGCAGCTGGTCACGCGAGGCCTGCTGATCCGGGACGGACCGGTCTATCGCGTCGACGCCCGATTCGAGGAGGGTATGCCGAGCCTGAACGGACAGCCGATCGATCCCATGCTGCTACCGGGGTTCAGCTCAGGCTCCTGAGCTTCCCGTCGCTCGCTTCGGCGTCAGATCTCGTCGGGTGCGGGCAGTCCGCGCTGACCCGCCTGCCTCACCATCGGTCCCCGATTCGCGAAGAGGCTGCCTGCGGCCGTGCGCTGGCCGGTCGTGAGTCCCGCGTCGACCACCAGTGTGTGCCCGGCCACGTAGCCGCCCGCGTCGCTCGCCAGGAACAGGGCCGCTTGCGCGATGTCGTCCGCCGAGCCACTGCGTCCAGGCAGCGGCGAACCGAACGCCAGCGCCCGATCGACGTCCCCGACCCGCGTCGGGTCCTTGAAGATCACGTCGGCCACCATCTCGGTGGCCATGTTGCCCGGGGCGATGCAGTTGACCCGGATGCCGTGGGCGGCGAGTTCGGCTGCGACGTTGCGTGTGAGACCGATCAATGCGGCCTTGGCGGCCGCGTAGGCGTGGGGTCCGAGGCCTCCATGCAGGCCAGCGATGCTCGACGTCGAGAGGATCACGCCGGAACCCCGAGGTTTCATGATCCGCGCCGCGTGTTTCATGCAGAGCACCACACCGCGGAGGTCGACGGCGAGCGTGAAATCCCACTCGTCGATCGGCAGCTCGTCGATCGGACCATAGGTGCCGACGATGCCGGCGTTGGCGAAGACGATGTCGAGTTCGCCGAAATGCGCGACCGCGAAGTCCATCGCATGCGCGATCTGATCCTCGTGTCGGACATCGACCTTCTGGAAGGCCGCGCGCGGGCCGAGTCCGCTGGCGAGCGCCTGTCCCCGGTCGGTCTGAAGGTCCGCGATCACCACGTTCGCGCCCTCCGCGACGAACAGGCGTGAAGTGGCGGCTCCGATTCCGCTGGCGCCCCCGGTGATCACCGCCGTTCTTCCGTCGAGCCTGGCCGGCATTCTGCTCCTCTGCTGTTCTGTTTCACGGCTCGTCCGGACGTCTGGCGATTTCCGTGCGAGCCGGCGCACTGGCACCACGGGCAGGGGATCTCAGCGCTTGCCGGTGCGTTCCGTCCAGGCGAACACCAGTTCGAGATGTCGGATCCGCCACTCGCCGTCGATGCGCACGAGTTCGTTCCGGTACTGCCCCCCGACCAGCCAGGCCGACTCGGGCCGCCAGTGCTGGGCCTGCACGTAGGCGGTACAGCGCGCCTCGTCGTGGTCGATCTCGATGACGTGGTTCGTGATGATGTGCTGCGTCGATTCGAACGCGGTCACCACGCCGAGGGCATGCTCGACCCAGCTATCGGCGGAGGTCGCCGGACGCTGGGCGCCGGGCATCTCGACGTCGATCACGTCCGTGAAGCAGGATCGGTACAGCTGGGCGTCCCGCCGATCGATGCCGCGTGCATAGCGGCTCATCACATCGACGATCTCCTGACGATCGACGAGCTGCTGCAGGGCTGAATCGGTCATCCGTCGCCGCGCCTCCCGCTCGGAACGCGCCCCATTCTACTCGAATCGCGCTCGGCACGACTGCCGGGAGCGCACCCCGTGCGCGCCTGCGTGCGGGTCCGCCCCCGCCTCATCGCCCTCGGATCGGCAAACCCGACATCAGGATCACCATTCCGCCCACGACGGTGCCGCCGATCGGCATCGGGGCGCCGACGACGACGGCGGCGAGCAGGGCGGCGAGCAACGAGTGGCCGAGCGACCGACGCGCGCGATGGCGCTCGATCCAGAAGGTCGCGCAGAATCCGCTCACCGCGCCGATGACCATCAGGAAGGGCGTGAGGACCAGGCCGCTGAGCAGGTTCCCGCCGAACAGCACCCAGTCGAGACCGAGGATCGCGAGACCCGTCCACGGATCGAGCCAGCCGCGGCGCGCTGAGCGCTTCGACACGCTCGGTGACATCCGGTCGTCCGACTCGTCAGCGGTCAGAACATCGCCATGGCGAGCTTCCGCCTCTCGGTCGAGCGTGCGAGTTCGCGCCAGATCACCTCCACGAGCGACGCCGCGTCGGGACCGCTCTGCGATTCGAGACTGGCGTGCAATTCGATCAGCAGGCCGCGGAGCCGGGCGTTCTCCGCCTCGAGTGCGCTGATCGCGAGGTTCGTCGTGCCGGCGATGCACGCGTCGCGGAGCGGCTCGCGGAGAGCGGGATCCGCCACGACCGGCAGTGCGCGCTCGAAGATCGCGCGGATCGCGGCGTTCTCCTCGAATCGACGGGCGGCACCCCGTTCGAACTCTTCGCGCAGGGCAAGGAGCAGTGCGCCGAGGGCGCCGGCGGTCGATTTCTCGTAGGCGCTCGGAAGGCCCGGCCCGAGACGCGTCAGCAGCGCGATGGCAGACACCTCGAGCATCCGGTCCACTTCGGGCTTCACGATTCGAGCCTTCCCAGCGCGTCCAGCATGGCGCGGTCCTGAGCGTTTCCGACCAACCACGCCGACAACACGAGGATCAGGTCCTGGTTCTTGCCGTCGGTGAACTCGCGGGCGCTCGAAACCCAGATCGCCTGACCCTTCACGCTCGAGAAGACCTCCCACCAGCGGAGGGCATCGGGATCGGCCCGCAGACCGCTGGCCCCCTCCCAGATCCGGATCGCCTCGTCGCGCGGCACGAGGCCTCCGCAGCGTTCGTCGCCCCCCCAGCGCCAGACCGGATTGATGCTCCACGCGAGGTCTTCGAGCGGGTCGCCGAGGTGCGCCATCTCCCAGTCGAGAATCGCGTGGATCTCGCCTTCGGCGTCGTACAGGAAGTTGCCGGTCCGATAGTCGGCGTGCACGACGGAAAGTCGCTGCGGCGGAGCCGGTGGGTGCGCGCGCAGCCATCGGATCGCCGCGCGAGCGATCGGCTGGGGGCACAGTTCGTCGTCGTCGATCACCTTCTCCCAATGATCGAGTTCGCGCGACCAGACGTGCTGCGGTGCCACGCTCTGCATGACGCTCGTGAGACCGAGGGCCTTCGGGTCGGCCGTGGCGATCTCGCCGAGGATCGACCACTTGCGCCGCGCGAGTCGTGCCGCGTGCTTCACATAAGGGGGCTGCGTGATCGCCTGCGGACTGGACTCGAACCCGGGGATCTCCTGCATGATGAAGAATGGGTGGTCGAGGTAGGACGGATCCTCTTCGAGCCAGAGAGGCTCGGGGACGGGTACGGTCGTTCCATGAAACGCCTGATAGGCAGCGAACTCGATGGCACGCTCGGTCTCGATCAGGCTGCCCGGCGGATCGCGTCGCAGGATCAGGCCCCGCTGACGTTCGGCTCCGCCCTCTCGCCAGCTCAGCACGAAGCGATAGGTCTCGCGGGAGGCCCCGCCGAAGATCCGCTCGAGTGATTCGACGCGGACTTCTTCTGCGTCGTCGAGTCGCCCGGCAATGTACGCGGCGAGTCTGGATTCGATTCGGCTCACGGCCAGCATTGTATCCTAGCTGCTGGCCCTGGAGCCGCCGGATCCACGACCAGGAGGATCGACTTTCTTGACGACCGCGAGTGCACTGATGTCGATGGACGAGCGCTATCCGCGGCCCGACTGGGTGCGTCGCGTCAACGCGATGGCGGCCTCGGTCGGGGGTGCCCGTCGCCTGATCCCGCTCGATGCGGATCAGCTCATCGAACAGGCAACGCAGTCCTTCGGCGGGTTTCCGCCGGGCGATTTCGGCGATCCGGATTGGCGCTCACGCTTCGAGTCCCTGGTGACGGCGCTCGACGCCTGCGAGATGCACGTCGTCGGGCGACTGATGACGCGGCAGGAGGTGTTCCGGTCGCTGCGCACGCGAATGCTCCTGAATCGTGCGCTCCACGCTGATCCCGGCATCGCGGACGAAGACATCACCGCTCCGCTGATCGTCACCGGGCCGGCACGATCGGGCACCTCGATCCTGTTCGAACTGCTGTGGCTGGATCCCGCGCTGCGGGCACCCCTGGCCTGGGAAGCGTTGCATCCCGTCCCGTTGCCGGACGCCGTCGGCGCGGATCCGCGCGCGCTGGCCGGCGAGTGCGAGCAGGAGTTGTGGGCAGACGTCCAACCCGAATTCGCGGCGATCCACGAACTGCGCTCGGATCTTCCGGTCGAGTGCGTGACGCTCACGACCGCCTGCTTCTGCGGGCCCCACTGGCCGATGGTCGCGCAGATGCAGGCGTACGCGGCCGATGCGGCGGAGATGTACGCATTTCATCGCCGGATCCTTCAGGTGCTGCAGCGTGGTCAGGCGAAACGGACCTGGCTGCTCAAGACCCCGGGACATCTGCTGACTCTCGATCTGCTCTTCGCGACGTATCCCGATGCCTGGATCGTGCAGACCCACCGCGATCCCGCGAAGACCATCCCCTCGACGATCAGCACCACCGCCATGGTCCAGTGGATCCGCACGCAGCGGATCGATCTCGATCTGCTCGTCGCCGCGATCCAGGGGGCGTTCGGCTTCGCACTGAACAACGTCGCCGAGCGCCGGGCGGCGGGATCCCTGCCCGAGCGGTTCGTCGACGTGCACTTCCGCAGCCTGATGAAGGATCCCGTCGAGGCGATCCGTGCCGCCTATGGGGCGATGGACAGAACCTTCAGCCGGGAGCATGCCGAGCGCATCGTCGCGTATCTCACCGAGAAGCCGAAGGGCAAGTTCGGCACCCATCGATACGCGCCCGAGGACTGGGGGCTTACCGCCGAGGGTCTTCGGACTACGCTCCGGCCCTACATCGACCACTTCGGGGTCGAACTCGAGTGAGCGCCCCGGGACCCGATGTTCGTCGGCCCCTGAGCGATCCGGTCCGGAGCAGCGATTGGCAGTCGGCCTCTTCATTCCCTGCTACGTCGACCAACTGAGACCCGAGGTCGGGCTCGCGACCCTCGACGTCCTCGAGTCCCTCGGATGTCGGCCCGATTATCCGCGCGACCAGACCTGCTGTGGTCAACCGTTCCTCACGGCGGGTCTCACCCGTGAGTCCGCTCGGTTGGCGCGTCGCTTCGTCGACGTATTCGCGGGCTATGACTCGGTCGTGACACCCTCCGGTAGCTGCGCGGCGACGGTCAGACGTCACCTGGCGAGTCAGGTCGACGACCCGCGCGCACAGGCGCTTGCCTCGAGGACCCACGAGCTGTGCGAATTCATCGTCGACGTCCTGGGCGTGTTCGCGCTCGCCGGACGCTTCGAGGCGAGGATCGGCCTGCACCCGAGCTGTCATGCGCTGCGAGAGCTCGGACTCGGACGGCCCAGTGAGCGGATGGGCGGTGGCCGCGATGATCCGGCCCGCCTGCTGCTCGGTTCGATCGAGGGGGTTTCGCTCGTCGCGCCTTCGCGTCCCGACGAGTGCTGTGGATTCGGCGGCGTGTTCGCAATCGGCGAGCCGGCGATCTCGTGTGCGATGGGGCGCGATCGCGTGTCGGCTCACCGGACCGCGGGCGCGCAGATGATCGCCTCGACGGATGTGTCCTGCCTGATCCATCTCGATGGGATCGCACGTCACGAGGGCGCGCCGATCCGCACGCTGCACGTCGCCGAGGTGATGGCGGCCCGCGAGCTCGGATGACCCACGCCGAACGCGCAGCGCGGTTCCTCGCCGATCCCGAACGTGCCTCGTGGCACGATCAGTCCCTCTGGTTCCTGCGTGAGAAGCGTGATCGCGCGGCGCGTCAGGTCCCGGACTGGGAGGCCCTGCGCGAAGAGGCGGCCGCCATCAAGCGGCACGCCCTGTCCCGGTTGCCCGAGCTGTGGACGCGATTCGAGGAGCGTGCCCGGGCGCGGGGCGCCGTGGTCCATTGGGCGCGCGATGCCGCGGAGCACAATGCGATCGTGGCGAGCCTGCTCGAGCAGCGGGGTGTCCGGCGCCTCGTGAAGAGCAAGTCGATGCTGACCGAGGAGTGTGCGCTCAATCCGTACCTCGCGGCGCGCGGCATCGAGGTCATCGATACGGATCTCGGCGAGCGCATCGTGCAGCTGCGCGACGAGCCGCCGAGCCACATCGTGATGCCGGCGATCCATCTCCGACGGGGCGAGATCGGCGAACTCTTCGCGCGCGAAATGGGGACGCCCCGCGGCCTCGACGATCCGGCGGCGCTGACGGCGGCGGCTCGCCGGGATCTGCGGACCCGCTTCCTCGCCGCGGAGGCCGGTCTGACGGGAGCGAACTTCGCGGTCGCCGAGAGCGGCGGTCTCGTGGTGGTCACCAACGAGGGCAATGCCGATCTCGGAACCGCGCTCACCCGGATCCACATCGCTTCTGTCGGACTCGAGAAGATCGTGCCCGAGGTCGCCGATCTGCCTGTCTTCCTCCGGTTGCTGGCGCGCTCGGCGACCGGTCAGGCGATCACGTCGTACACGTCGCACTTCCATGGTCCCGCATCGCCCGAAGGCGAACTGCACGTGGTGGTGGTGGACAACGGACGCAGCGCGCTGCTCGGACGCCCGGCCCACTTTGAAGCGCTGTCGTGCATCCGCTGCGGGGCCTGCATGAACACCTGCCCGGTCTATCGCCGCAGTGGCGGACACAGCTACGGGGCCACGGTGCCTGGCCCGATCGGATCGGTGCTCGAGCCGGCGCGATCGCCGGCGACGCACGCGAGCCTCCCGCATGCGTGCACGCTGTGCGGTTCCTGCGCCGAGGTGTGCCCGGTCAAGATCCCCCTGCCGCAGCAGTTGCTGGCGTGGCGCGGCGAGCTCCGCAGTCATCGTCCGGGCGGCGTCTCGGTCTCTTTCGGTCTGCGTGCGCTCGCCGCCGTGATGACGAACGCGACGCTCTACGATTTCGTCGGACGGATCGCACGTTCGATCGGACGCCGATTGCCCCAGTCGGTGCTCGGCGCGCTGCTCGGACCCTGGACGCGGGGGCGTACCGCGCCGGTGATTCCGGCACGCAGCTTCCGGCAGCTGATCGCCGAGCGGGAGCGCAAGCGTGGCTGACGCACGCAGCGTGATCTTCCGCGCACTCGAGGCGGCTCGTCCGGCGTCGGTTCCGCGGCCGCGTCGTGGCGCGCGGCCGGATCTCGAGGCCGACCTGCTGCCGCCCTTTCGCGCCGGCCTCGAGGCGGCGGGCGGGGAGTTCATCGACGCGCGACCGGACGGGCTCGCGGCGGCGCTCGGACAATTGCCGGGTTTCAGCGCGGCCGAGCACGTCTTCTCGACGTGGCGCGAGGTGGCCGGCCGCGGCGTGGCAACCCGGGCCACGACTCCCGGGGAACTCGAACGTCTCGAGTTCACGCTGATCCGCGGGACGCACGGCGTGGCGGAAAGCGGAGCCGTCTGGCACGAGCCGGGCAGTCCACTCGAGCGTGCAGCGGTCCTGCTCGCCGAACATCTCGTGATCGAACTCGCCGCGGATGCGATCGTTGGATTGCTGCACGACGTCTACGCGCGCATCGACCTGGCGCAGGTCCGATTCGGTTGGTTCCTGTGCGGACCGTCGAAGACCGCCGACATCGAGCAGGCCCTCGTGCTCGGTGCCCACGGTGCGATCCGGGCCAGCGTGCTGATCGTCTGAGCAGTTCCGGGCCGCGGCGGATCAGCGGGCCGTGCGCAGCTTGTAGCGGATCGGCAGGTGCTTCAGGCCGACGACGAAGCTCGCTCGGATCCACTCGGGCTGGCCGGCCGGCTCGACCCACTCGAGCCGCGAGATCAGTTCGCGAAAGAGCGCCTGTTGGGATCGCCGCGCGAGATGCGAACCGAGGCAGAAGTGCTCGCCGACCCCGAAGCCGAGGTGGCGGTTCGGGTCGCGATCCACGCGAAACCGGAAGGGTTCGTCGAAGATCTCCTCGTCGCGGTTCGCCGACGCATAGAAGAGCCCGAGATAGTCGCCTTTGCTGATCTTCGCACCGCGCAGCGTCGTGTCCCGCGCTGCCGTCCGCCTCATGTAGTTCACCGGAGACGCCCAGCGCACGACCTCCTCGACGAGCTGAGCCACCAGCCCGGGATCGCGCTGCACGCGCTCGAGCTGGTCGGGGTTGTCGAGCAAGGCACGCATGCCGCCCGCCAGCGAATTCTTGGTGGTGTCGTGTCCCGCCGTGAAGGTGATCAGGTAGTAGCCGAAGGTCTGCAGCGGCGGCATCGGCGCGCCATCGACCATTCCGTTCGCGAGCACGCTGGCGAGATCGTCGCGCGGGTTCTGCTTGCGATCCTCGATGATGCCCGCGAACAGCTGGTACAGCTCGAGGCCGAGCTCTCGCATCGCCTGCTCGCGGTCCTCGCCCTGGCGACCGATCTCTTCATCGTCGGGTGCGAACAGCTGATTGGTCAGGCGCAGGATGTGGGGCTCCTTGTCGCGCGAGACCCCGAGCGCGTGGCACAGGATGCGGAGCGGATGCGCGGCGGCCACGGCGGTCGCAAAGTCGCACTCGCCCTCGCCGCTGTCGCCCGCGAGCCCGTCGACCAGCTCACGGGCGCTCTTCTCGATCTCGGCATCCACGCGGTCGAGCGCGCGCGGCGTGAACCAGGGGCTGGCGACCTTGCGATAGCTGCGATGGGTGGGCGGATCCATCTCGATGATGGTCCGCATGGCACCGACGCCTTCGCTGCGATCGATGTCGCGACCCGTCTCCGTGAGGATGATGCCCGGTTCGCTCAGAAACAGATCGGGCTGCTTGGAGATCGTACAGATGTCCTCGTGCTTCGTGATCGCCCAGAACGGGTGATAGCCCGGCGGCTCGCACCAATGCACGGGAGACTCGCTCCGCAGCTTCGTCCAACTCGCGTGGGGCGGGCCGTGCTTGGCGTAGAAGGCGGGGTCGACGAATTCGAGGCCATCGGTCGGTGACATGGGGGCTCCCGGTTTCGGGCCCGTCCGTCCGGATCGTCGGCCCAGGGTCGTGCAGGCTTTCCGACGCTATCGCGCGGTATACCCACCGTCGATGGGAAGGGCTACGCCGCTGATGAACGCCGCGTCGTCGCTGATCAGGAAGAGGGCGGCGCTCGCGACGGCGTCGAGGGTCACCATGCCGGGCAGCGGGTTCATGTTCGCCATCGCCTTCCGGACGCGCACGGGATCCGGCGACGTGGTGATGAAATGCTCGACGAGCGGGGTCTGCACGACGCTCGGGCAGATCGCGTTGGCGCGGATGCCGTAGTGGGCGTTCTCGACCGCCACGGCCTTCGTGAGGTGGATGACGCCGGCCTTCGATGCGCTGTAGGCGGGCAGACCGGCCATGCCGTTCAGTCCGGCCGTCGACGCGGTGTTCAGGAACACACCGCCGCGTTGTTCGATCATCACCGGCAGCGCGTACTTCATGCCGTAGTAGACGCCGTTCATGTTGATCTTCATCACGCGATCCCAGTTCGCGAGCGAGCTCGATCCGGTGGGAGCCTGGTCGCCGTCGATGCCCGCGTTGTTCATCATCGCGTCGATCCGGCCGAGATCGCGCTTCGTCGAGGCGACCAGCGCTTCGACCTGGGCCGGATCGCTGACATCCGTGTGGATGTAGTGACCGTCGATCTGCTTGGCGAGCGCCTGGCCCGCCGCGTCCTGCACGTCCGCCACGACGACGCGCGCGCCCTCGGACGCGAAGCGGCGGACGCACGCCTCGCCGATCCCAGATGCGCCGCCGGTGACGATGATGATCCGTTCAGCGAGCTTGCCCATTTTCGTTCTCCCGTGTCGTTCCGATCGGCTCGTGCCAATGGATGCAATCAGTTTCCAGGTTCGGCCTGATGTTCGCGCTCGCGAAGACGGGCCACTGCTTCGTTGAAGAGACGCTCGGGTCCCTTGCGCCAGGTCACGTGCAACGTGCTGGCGGCAATCCGCCAGGCGTCGCCCGAGCGGCTCATTCGGGTGTCGTACCAGCCGGCGATGATCACCCGTTCCCGCCCGAGCACGTGGCTCGCCTGGACGTCGGACGTGCAGCGCCCGATCGCTCCAGCAAGTTCGATCAGATGGTTGGCCGTGAGGTGATGGGTCGCATCGAATCCCGAAAGCCCGGCCCGCACACCCGTCACCCAATCGTCTGCGCGCAGACGCGCCGCGGGCCGGCCGTTCCATGACGAAAGGTCGATCTCGACCTCGTCGTCGAAGCACGAACGGAACAGGTGCCAGTGCCGTGTATCCACGGCCGTCGCGTAGGCGTAGAGGACGTCACGGATCGCGATTTCGTGGATCAGGGTGTCTCGGTCGCGGCGGGCCACGCCTCACTCTATCCCGGGGTCGCGGCGCGTGGTGTGTCGGAGCGGTCCTTTCTCGTGTCGATCCAACGGGCAGTCCACGGCGTCTCGATTGGGGTCGAGGCCCCGGGCTCCTATTCTCCGGTTTCGCAGTCGGATCCGGCTCGCGGCCGGTCGATCCGCGATAGAGAGGCAGCACGCTCCATGGATCCGGGCAAGCGCAGCGACGGCGGTTCCGATCTGGTCGTGGGAGTCGGGCTGGGACTCCGCTCCGCTCACTTCGGCGAACTCCGGGCCGGCGCGGGCGGAGTCGCCTGGCTCGAAGCGCTGTCGGACAACTACGCGCACGCGGCGGGTCCGGCACGCCGCGGGCTGCTCGAACTGCGCGACCGCTATCCGATGGTGCTCCACGGCGTCGGGATGTCGCTCGGCTCGACGGATCCGCTCGACCGCGACTATCTCGCGGCGATCGCCGGACTTGCCCGCGAGGTCGAGCCCGCGTGGATCTCCGAGCACCTCGCCTGGGTGTCGGTCGGCGGGCGTCATCATCACGAACTGCTGCCGCTGCCCTTCATCGACGAGAGCATCGAGACCCTCGCCGCCCACATCCGGATCGCGCAGGACGTGCTCGATCGGCGCATCCTGGTCGAGAACTCGGCCGCCTATCTCGCCTTCGAGGGGTCGCAGATGAGCGAGCTGGACTTCGTCCGAGGCGTGCTCGAACGGGCCGATTGCGGGCTGCTGCTCGACATCAACAACCTCTACGTGAATTCCCGAAACCACGGCTTCGATCCGTTCGTATACCTCGATGCGATCCCTCCGGATCGGGTGGGTCAGATGCATCTCGGCGGACACGACGACCACGGAGACCTGCTGATCGACGCGCACGGCAGCGCGGTCGCCGAACCGGTCTGGGAACTCTTTATCAGAGCTCTCGAACGCTGTCCGGGGGTCGCCGTGGCGATCGAGTGGGATCGCGACGTGCCGTCCTTCGACGTGCTGCTCGCTGAGCGGGATCGTGCGGAGCGCCTGATCGAGTCGCAGATCCTTGCGGAGCCGAGGGGTGTCCGACGTGCTTCGTGAACTGCAGCACGACCTCGCGGAGGCGTTCCGCGGCGCGGGTGGCGACGAGCCGGCCGCACGCCGTGTGCTCGCTCGGCTCGTCCCGATGGGCGGAGTCCCGCCCGCGCGGAGTCTCGAGGTCTACCAACGCTCGCTGCGTGCCGCGGTCGGACAGGCGCTCGCCGAGATCTTTCCGGTCTGCGCAGAACTCGTCGGAGAAGACTGCTTTCGCGCGATCGCCCGCCACTACTCGCGCGAGCATGCCTCGCGGCATCCGGATCTCGCGCGAATCGGCGACTCGCTGCCGGCCCTGATCCCGCAGCTCGACTTCCTGGCGAGCGTCCCCTACCTCACCGACGTGGCGCGGCTCGAATTGGCGGTGCATCACGCCGCGATCGCCGCTGATGCACCCCGGGTCGACGATCCCGAGAGCATCGGCGATGCGCTCGGCGAGCGGCCCGACGCGTGGCGGCTCGTGTTCGCTCCCTCGCTCGCACTGATCGAGTCCCAACACCCGGTTCGTGCGATCTGGCACGCGCATCGGGATCCGGTCGGGGGCACGAAGCGATTCATCATCGAGCCGATCGAAGCGCCCGAGCGCCTGATCGTCTGGCGGTCGCTCGAAGGGCTGCACGTCGAAGTACTCGCGAAGGAACTCCACGCGATCGTCGACGGCGTCGCGCAGGGCGTGTCGGTCCTGCGATTGCTGGAGTGCGGACGGGTCGAGGGCGCGGACGCCGATTCGGAGCTGGCTGCCGCACTCGCAGCGATTCGCAGCCTGTTCGAGCGAAGCTGGGTGGTCGGTGTGGAACCGCTCGCGGATCCGAACGATCGGAAAGGCTTGAGCGGCCGGTGCACTGAAGCACCGACCGTCATCGAGGGAAAGAGGAGAACGACAACATGAAGCATGCGAAGCAGACGTTGCGGTTCGCGCTGTCGGGCGTGGTCGCGGCCGGGCTGGTGGCCGCCGCCGCCGAGTCACAGGCCGCCAAGCCCACGTGGGAAGGCCACGAGAAGTGCTACGGCGTGGCGAAGAAGGGCATGAACGATTGCGGGACCGCGGAGCACAAGTGCGGTGGGATGTCGACGAAGGACGACGCGCCGGACGAGTGGATCTACCTGCCGAACGGGACCTGCGAGAAGCTCGCCGGGGGATCCAACGAACCCAAGCAGTGATCCCGGACGCGGCCTCCCGCTCATCGGAGGCCGCGTCTCCCACTGGCCCGATCCACGACTCGGATCCACGACTCGGATCCACGAACCGGACCGACGACTGGATCGAGGAGCCCGACCGACGACGAGAGACCGCTATGCTGCTTCGCGCCATGAGGTCGCGCGGATCGACCGCGATCACGAGAGACGCTGCGAACCGTCGAGAGGTGGGGAGGCCGGGGCACGATGACGTGGCTCCGTTTCGCCGCTGTACTGACGACGAGCCTGATCGCGTCGTGGACGGCACCGGGTTTCGCGGCCGATGTTCTTCCGGAACCCGCTACGGCAGTGATGGCGCCGATCGACGAACTGCAGGATGACGAAGGCCCGGCGGGTCCCGTGGAAGAGATCATCGTGCGCGCCGAGCGGGTGCCCGCGAATCTGATCCACGTCCCCGCGGCCGTCAGCGTGGTCGACCAGCAGGCGATCCAGTTCGCGCGCCCGCAGTTGACGCTCGGAGAATCGCTCACGGCGGTCCCCGGTGTGTTCACGCAGAACCGCCAGAACTTCGCGCAGGATCTCCGCATCTCGATCCGCGGCTTCGGCTCGCGGGCACGCTTCGGGATCCGCGGCATCCGTGTCCTGGTGGACGGGATCCCGACCACGCTGCCCGACGGACAGGGACAGGTCGACACGCTGCAGCTCTCGACGGCCGGTCGGATCGACGTCATGCGGGGGCCGTCGGCATCGCTGTACGGAAGCGCGTCCGGTGGGATCATCCGCATCGAGAGCGAGCCAATCCCGGAGATCCCGCTCGTGCAGGCACGTGCCATGGCGGGGAGCTACGGCTACCAGAGCTACGACGCCAAGGGACTCGGCCAGGCCGGGCCCGTCGGACTGCTCGTCGGACTGTCCCATCAACGGACCGGGGGCTATCGCGCCCAGAGCCAGATGGAGAGCAGCGTGCTGAACAGCCGCGTCGGTTGGGAGATCGACGACGACTCCGAGTTGACCGCGTACCTGAATTTCGTCTACGGGCCAGTCGCACAGGATGCCGGTGCGCTGTCGACTGCGCAGATCGCGCAGGACCGCAGGCAGGCGCAGACCTGCAATCAGATCCTCGACGCCGGTGAATCCGTCGATCAGATCGGCGGAGCGCTGAAGTACCGGCGCGAGTTCGGCGAACACGACGAGACGACGGCGGTCACGTGGTACGGCTGGCGCGACTTCGACAATCGCCTCGTGTTCGGCAACGCCTGTCTGGGGCAGGCTGCGGGCGGATCCGCGGGCGAGATCGATCGGTTCTTCGCCGGGGGAAGCCTTCAGCACGTGCATCAACAGGACGTGTTCTCGCTTCCCAACCGACTGCTCGCCGGCGTCGACATCGAGGCGCAGCGCGACGATCGCTCGAGCCGCCAGCTGTTCGCGCAGTCGCTCGGCGCGACCACTCTCGACCAGTCCGAAGACGTCACCAGCTATCGCTTCTTCGTGCAGGATGATCTGACCCTGCCGGCGGACCTGACACTCGGTTTCTCGATCGGTTTCGACGCACTCCGTTATGACGTGACCGATCAACTGCCCCCGACCGCCGGTGACGTCGATGACTCGGGTGGTCTCGATTTCAACGAGTGGAGCCCCGCCGGCACACTGCGCTACAGCCCGCACGAAGCCGTGAACGCCTATGCGCGGATCTCGACGTCGTTCGAGCCGCCGACCACCACCGAGTTGCGGCGCCCCGACGGCTCGGGTGGATTCGATGCGACCCTCGAACCGCAGACGGCGGTCAACTACGAGGTCGGTCTCAAGGGCCTGCTGCCCGGTCGATTCCGCTACGAACTCGCCATCTACTACATGGAGATCGACAGCGAAATCCTGCGGATCCAGATCCCGATCAACGGCGGCGTCGATGATCGCTATCGCAACGCGGGCGAATCGACGCGCACGGGTGTCGAGGTCGGACTCGCATGGCGCCCTATCGAACCGATCACGGCCACGCTCGCCTACACGTTCTCGGCCTCCGAGTTCGTCCAGCACTCCGCCGAAAACGGCGAGAGTTTTGCGGGCAACGAGGTGCCGGGCGTCCCCGAGCAGGTCTTCTATGCCGCCGTGCAGTATGAGCACACCGCCGGTGCGTTCGTTTCGCTCGAGGGTCGCTACATCGGCTCGTACTATGCCGATGATGCGAATCGGGTCGAGACGGATTCGTACGGCGTGCTCGATCTGCGGATGGGCTGGCGGATCGACTGGGGACGCTTCGAACTGGTTCCGCAGCTCGGCTTCAACAACCTGCTCGACGCGTCGTACATCGACAACGTGAGAACCGGCGAGCGGGCCGACGCGGCCAGCCGGATCTTCGAGCCGGCTCCTGGCTTCGAGGTCTATGGCGGGATGACGCTCGGCTACCGGTTCGGCGGTGACTGACGGGCGACCGCGGTCGCGCCAACGGCCATCGCAACGTTCGGGAGACGTCCGCCCGGTGAGGGCTACAGGATCGCGCCGGATTCCTTGTGACGCACGATCGTGTCCCAGTCGAGACCGAGTTCGAGCAGCACTGCTTCGGTGTCCTGGCCGTGCTCGGGGGCGTGGCGCAACACGGGCTCGTGTCCGTCGAACTGCACCGGGTTGCTGACCAGCTGGCAGGTCGAGCCGTTGCCGAGGACCACCTCGGGCAGGTAGCCGTTCGCGAGCACCTGGGGGTCTTGATACAGCTCGCCTGGATTCTGGATCGGCGCCCAGACACCGTCCGTGGTGGCGAGTGCGCTCTTCCACTCCTCGAGGCTGCGCGTCGCGAAGATCGCGTCGAGCACGTCGATGCACTCGCCCTTGTTCTGGGCGCGCAGTGCACTGGTCGCGAAACGCGGATCCTCGATCAGATCCTCGCGCCCGAGATGCCGGCACAGGTCCGGCCAGTTGCGATCGGACTGGAGCATGATCAACATGATCCAGCGCCTGTCCTTCGTCTGATAGGCGTTGACGATCGGATTCGGCGTCATGCGTCGGTCCATCCTGGGCATGCCTTTGTCGAGCCCGATCGCGGCGAGCGCCTTCGCCATCGTGACGTCGGCGGAGATGTTCCACATCGCCGTTCCGAGCAGCGAGATGTCGACCACCGACGGCTTGCCGGTGCGCTCACGCTTGAAGAGTGCCGCCGCGATTCCGCCAGCGATCGTGAGCCCGCCGATGCTGTCGCCGAAGGCCGGGCGCTGCATGATGGGCGGGCCTTCGCTGCCGGCGCCGGTCAGCGCCATCGCGATACCGCCGCGTGCCCAGTACGAGGCCCCGTCGTAGCCGCCGCGTTCGGCGTCGGGACCGCGTACGCCCTGACCCGTGCCGCGCGCGTAGATGATGTCGGGATTCACGGCACGGATGTGTTCGACATCGATCCGCAGCTTCTGGCGCGCCTCGGGGAGGAAGCTCGTCAGGAACACGTCGCTTCTGCGGGCGAGTGCATGGAGGATGTCGAGCCCGCCCGGAGTCCGGATGTCGATCGCGACGCTCTTCTTGCCGCGGTTCGGCTGCTCCCACATGAAGTTGAAGCCGCCTTTGGGAATCAGGCCCGAAGTGACCAGGCCGCGTTGCGGATCACCGGTCTCCGGATGTTCGACCTTGATGACTTCGGCCCCCCAGTCCGACAGGATCGCTCCGGCCGACGGGACGAACCACCACTGTGCGACTTCGAGAACCCGCAGTCCGTCGAGGGCACCTGCCATCTCGCTCATGTCGACCTCCAGAGACGCGTGACGACCGTCCGGACGCCGAACCTAGCAGAGGCGATGCGTGCGGTTGGGCGCGCTGCGACGCGTCGTCGAGATCACTCAGCTGGCAGAATTCCACAGTGCGATGACCGCGTACGCGCGCCAGGGCCGCCAGTTCTCGGCCAGTGCCGACAACTCGCGCTCACGCAGTGCGACGCGCGTCGTCGATGCCGCCCGCCTCAGCACGAGGTCTCCGCTCGGGAACGCATCGGGTTCGCGCAGAGCGCGCATCGCGATGTAGTCCGCAGTCCATCGGCCGATTCCGGGGATCGCGAGCAGTGCTTCGCGCGCGGACTCGGGTGCGCTGCCCGGGGTGAGCACGACATGCTGGTCGGCGATCGCGCGGGACACGGCGCGGATCGCCTGTGCGCGCTTCGTGGTCAGGCCGATGGACGCCACGTCGGCATCTGCGAGCGATCTGGCCGAGGGAAACGTGTGGGTCAGCGCGCCGTCTGGATCGATGTCCGGGAGCGCGCGACCGAAGCGGACGACGAGACGCGATGCCAGCGTCCGGGCGCCCGCCACCGAAATCTGCTGACCGAGGATCGCCCGCACCGCGAGTTCGTGGGGATCGGCCGCGCCCGGCACGCGCAGGCCCGGTGTTGCGGCGAGCATCGGCGAAAGCAGCGCATCGCGATCCAACACGTCCGAGATCGCTGCGGGGTCGGCGTCGAGATCGAAGACGCCCCGCACGATGTCCACGATCCGTGCGAGCTTGCCCGCCTGGTCTGCGGGAACGCGCAACAGCACCGCGCCGGGCGTACGGCCGGTCTGCACTTCGATGCGAAATGACTGGCCGTCGAGTTCCAGGCTGCGCCGATACACGCCGCCGTCCACCGACTCGACGCCGGGGATCGCGCGCCGTGCGAGAAACGCGAGCAACGCCTCGAACGCGATCGGCGCGCGGTAGCTGAGGCGCAGCGTGATTGCGCCGTCGCCTGCGGGATCGACGCTCGACGGACTGGCGCGCACGCTCGCCGACGCCCGGCGAAGCTTCGACGGCGACACTCCATACGCTTCGAGGATCGCGGTGTTGAAACGCCGCACGCTCTGGTATCCGGCAGCGATCGCGACCCGCGTCATCGGGAGTGCAGTCTCATCGATCAACTTCTTGGCGAAGTGCAGCCGCCGCGTCTGGGCGACGCTGACGGGACTCGCGCCGAGGTGCTCGAGGAAGAGTCTCCTCAGGTGGCGCTCGCCGATGCCGAGTCGCCCCGCCAGATCGTCGACGCTGGATTCGTCGAGTGCGCCGTCCGCGACGAGCCGCAGACCCCGGGTGACCGTGGCCGATGTGCCCTGCCACGCCGGAGTGCCCGGTGACGTCTCGGGTCGACAGCGACGACACGGGCGCAGGCCGGCGTCCGCAGCCGCAGCGGCGCTCGGATAGAAGGTGATGTTCCGGAGCATGGGTGTTCGAGCCGGACAGATCGGCCGGCAGTAGATCCCGGTGGTCCGGACGCCGACGAAGAATCGCCCGTCGAAGCGTGCGTCGCGGGCCGTCAGGGCGCGGTAGCAGCGGGCGGGATCGAGTTCCATCTCGGCAGTCTGGCATGAACCCGCAGGTCGACCAGCCGGAATCGGACATCACGGCCTCGAGGCCGGAGCCGGATCCGGCCAGCGACGGATCGGTCCTCTCGCGAGAATGCCATCCGTCCACCTCTCGAGGAGCGAGTCCGTCATGAGTCGAAGCCTGCGCTTCATCGTCACACCCGGCCGCCTCGGCCACATGCTGCTGGCCGCCGGCGAACGGGGCATCTGTCATCTGCGATTCGGGGACGATCCCGCGGATCTCGAAGAACGGTTTCGCGCGGCGTATCCGGGAGCCCGCCGCGCCGCTGCCGATCATCCGCTGCAGGCCTGGTCGGCCGCGCTGGTCGATTCTCTGGAAGTCTGGGACGGGCAGACGGTGACGTGCGAGATTCCGCTCGATCTGTCGGCGGGTACGGACTTCCAGCGCCGTGTCTGGGCTCATCTGCGCACGATCCCATCCGGCGAGTCGCACAACTACCGGCAGGTGGCGAGGGCGGTCGGCTCACCGCTCGGTGCCCGCGCCGTGGCGAGCGCTTGTGCGGCGAACCCGATTGCTCTGTTGGTCCCGTGCCATCGGGTCGTGCCGGCAAGCGGTGGTCCCGGGGGGTATCGCTGGGGAGCCGAACGGAAGCGCTGGTTGCTCGCGGGCGAACTCGGTGCGCGGGATCGCAAGACGCGGATCGACCGCCGCGCATCCACTCGCGACTGCCTGGATTCGCGGCCGTGAAGGGGCGGCGCAGAGAAGTGGGCAAGTGATAAGGTCCGACGCGTGGAATCCATCCGGCCGTCTCTGGTCAGGCGCCAGGGCCCGCTCCAGGAGACGCGCGGAGCCACCCGATCAGCCCATTTCCAGCTTGCGCTGATCACGCTGACCGGCTTCGTCCTGTGCGCGGGCCGCGCGTGGTCGGCGTGCCCGCTCGAGACCGAGGGGGCGACCGCCGCCGAGATCCGGCGCTGCGAACTGATCGGATCCGGGATCGCGGCGAATCTCGAGGGGCGATTCGGCGATGCGGAGAGCGCCTGGCAGGCGCTGCGCGAAATCGATCCGAGCGATCCCGCTGCTCCGCTCTGGGAGGTCGAAACCGCCTGGTGGCGGCTCGTGAACGACGAGGGAGCGGTCGCGAACGACGAGATCATCCGCCGTCGGGGCGAGCAGGCGATCGCACTCGCCGATGCGCGACTCGGCGTCGACCCCGACGATCCGGTGGCGCTCGGTCAGAAAGGTGCGGCCCTGGTCCATCTCGCCCGCCTCGATGGCGTGCGAGGTCACCTGCTCAAGGCCGGCCGTCAGGGCGAGCGGGGACGCGAACTGCTCGAGCGGTCGATCGCGCTGCGTCCCGATCTCGACGGCAGCCGCTACGCGCTCGGTCTGTACTCGTACTACACGAGCGTGATGCCCGGTTTCCTGAAGCTCGTGGATTGGCTGTGGTTCGTGCCCAAAGGTGACCGGGACCGGGGACTCGCCTATCTCGACGCGGTGGCGATCGGTGACGGCGAGCACGCGGTCGACGCGCAGTTCATCCTGATGAACATCCACACGTACCACGCACCGGTCGATCTGGCCGCGGCCCTGAAGACCGGACGCGACCTGCACGCGCGTTTTCCCGACAACGCGCTGTTCCACTCGGAGCTGATCGAAGTGCTGCTCCTGATCGGATTGCACGACGAGGCGATCGCGAGCGCGCTGGCACTCGAGCAGAGTCATCCGACCGAACCCGAATCGCAGGCGAGACCCCAGCTCGCCCGGATCCTGCGCGCCCAGGCGGTCCTCCTGTCTGGACGAGCCGATGAAGCGTGGCAGATCCTCGAACCGATGGACGAGGCGACCACGCGCCTGCCGATCTGGGGCGGAGCGTGGCTCCATCTCGTGCGCGGTCAGATCCACGATGCGCGGGACGAGCGGCGCGAAGCGGTCGCCGAGTACGAGCAGGTGACCGGACGGGAAGGCTCGAGATACAACCGGCGCGCCGCGCTGATCGCCGAGGCCGCGATGCAGACGCCCTTCGAGCCCGCGGCGTACCGTGAGCTGCCGATGATCAGCGCGGCTCCCGAATGATGCGTGACGCGGTGACCCGGACTCTCCGCGAACCCACGCTCTGTAGATTCGCGGAACACCGCACGCCATGTCGTGTATCACCGCCCCGGACCGCGAAACTTCGACGGATCATCGCGGGTGCACGGATGCGGGTCGAGAAGTCGGCTCCTCTGGTTGCTTGCCGGCGACTGGGCTGGCGATTAGGCTCTGCGCGAATCTCGGCGGCAGCGGAAACCGCACTCGATCCGGGCCGCCGCCGTCGACCGACCCAGCCTTCGGAGCCATCCCGTCCATGAGTCCCGATCGCGACGATCCGATCGAAGCCCAGGTCTCGAGCACGCTTTCCGAGAGGGATCTCGACTCACTGCGCGGCCAGTTTCGCGAGCAGGGCGGACTGGTCGAGATCGGCAGCCTGGTTTCGCCCGAGGTCCTGGCCCGTTTCGTCGATGACGCCCACGCGCTCGGCGGCGATCTGCATCGCAACTTCGTGCCGGGCCAGAAGCAGGGTGGCAGCGTGAGTCGCCACAGCATCGACCGCGCGGCAATGCCCTTCGCCGACCTCTATCGCTCACCCGCGCTGCGCAGCTTTCTCGAGGGTCTGTGTGGACGGCAGCTGCTGGACTGTCCCGAGCGAGACCCCCACACCTATGCGCTCTACTACTACAGCGAGCCGGGGGACTACATCGGCTGGCACTTCGATACCTCCTTCTATCGCGGCAAGCGCTACACGATGCTGCTGGGACTCGTCGCCAATCAGAGCTGTCAGCTCGAGTGCGAACTCCACAAGCGCGAAGAGGGTCGGGCGACCGAGGCCCGCTCGATCGCGCTACAGCCGGGGTCCGCGGTGTTCTTCGATGGCGATGCGGTGTGGCACCGCGTGACGCCGCTCGCTGCCGGCGACTCCGAGCGGATCGTCCTCACCTTCGAGTTCGTCACGGACGCAACGATGAATCCCTGGCGCCGGCTGGTGTCCGACGTGAAAGACGCGGTGGCGTACTTCGGATTCAAGGACGTCTTCTTCGGACGTGGCCGTCCCCAACCGAGCCGCTGAGCGCCGCTGAGAGAAGCGTGACTCGCGGGGGCCGGGCACCCTGGTTCGAGTGTCGGCATCGCCCATCGCCGAACGCTCGCGCCCGTGGTTCCGCTAGTCGGGCAGGTTGGCGCGGGGACCGAACAGCGCCAGGGTGGAGGCCGTGACGTCCTCCATCAGCTTCGGGAAGTCCGCCTGTGTGATGGGGAAGGACATTCCGCGAAAGACGGGTTGTTCGGCGGTCTGCCCCGTCGGCGTGATCTCCAGCGTGGCCAGCGAATCGAACGGGACCCCACCGAGCGAATCGGAAATGCGAATGCGCGCCGGCTGCGGATTCTCACCGCACTGCTCTGCGAGATCCGCGCGCAACTCGGGCGACGCGAGCCGAGTCGGCAGCAGCCAGGCTTCGAGATCCGTGTCGATGTCGAGGTAGCGGCGTCGGACGAGGGCGTTGTCGGGCAGCTTGGCGGCCGAGTCCCACCACACCTGATCGGCGGCCTGGACGACCTGCTCGCCGACTTCCGCCGATACGGGATTCAGCTCGGCGAGCCCCTTCCGGATCAGCTGATCGACGTGGGCGTTGTAGGTCTTCTCGCTCGCGAGACACTGCTCGACGTCGATGCCGGAAAGCAGATTCACGCCGATCGCGTTGGAGATCGGGTCCTCGGGTGAGAACCCCGAGAGGGTTTCGGGATACATGGTCACCAGCGACCAGCCATACCATTGGGCGATCTCGTGCCAGACCGAACCCTGGTAGGCGATCCACTGGGCCAGAGCGACGATCACCTCGTCGCGGCCATACTTCTCGATCAGCTCGGCGGGTACCGGGTGGATGACCAATCGCCGATCGGCACCCTCGGAGGAGAGATCGATCTCGGCGCCCTCCTCGAGGTGACGATCGAGCTGCGAGATGAAGTAGGCGGTCCAATCGACCGTCTCACGCACATGGGCCGTATCGATGAATCCCGCACTGCAGGTGTACATCAGCCCGTTTGCTTCGCCGCGCGGGAAGGCGTTGGCGCGGCGGTCATCGATCGCGGCGGTGGCGCCGTCATAGCGATGGGGGCCGAGGTCCGTCAGCTCGAGTACGCGGCCGACCTTGACGAAGGGCACGACGAGTTCGCCCATCCTGACGCTGAGGTCGGTGCCGAACGCACAGCACATTCGCGGCTTGTGGCGTGCGGGAATCTCCGGGACGCGGGGCGGCAAGTAGAGGTCGGGAGACTCGGTCGGTTCGAGCGCGCGCATCAGCAGCACACCCGGTGCGGCCGGATGGGTGTCGGGGAACCACTTCCCCGACCCGAGGCAGCCGGACCCGAGTCCGGTGAGGACCAGCAATCCGATCGCGATTTTCCATGTGTTCTTCACGGCGCGCAGCTTAGCCCCTTGAATCTGTCGCGAAACTGTCATTCAAAGTTGGCCAGAACATCGTGATTACAAGAGGGAAGCTTGACGAGTTGCCACTCTTTCGGGAAGTCGAAAGAAGGCACGCGAACCAGCAGGCCCGAGCAGTGCTCCCCAACCCACCGCACGATCGAGACAAATCGCCTACTCGGGGACGCTCGATGCCCCGCGGGCGATTCGACTACTTGACCGTGATCTCGATCTTCTCGGACACGATCGGCGGGTCGTGGGGGACGTGCCGGAAGTCCCCGAGAACCAACTGCAGCGTGTGTTTGCCCGGCGGCAATTCGAGCTGCAGTTCGGTCTGGCCACCCCCGAAGTGGCGGTACTGGTCGCTCATCGGGATCGGAATCCGCAGGTCGGGCAGGGGGGCATCGATCACCAGATGGTGGTGTCCCGTATTCGCCTGGTCGACCGCAGCCGGCGCGACCCCCATGCCGCGCAGGCCGAATCGAACGGTCAACGGGCTGCTGACCACGGCGCCGTTCGTGGGCGTGATGAAGTAGACGGCCGCGTTCGGAGGGGACGGCGTGCGGCCGACATCCACGTTGCCCTCGGCGGTCGCCGTGGCGGCGGGCCAGAGCAGCCAGATCAGGGCGATCGCGAAGACTGACGAGACGGACGATCGAGGGGACGTCATGGACGATTTCCTTGTTGGGGAGGGGGGTTCGGGAACGGGGCGCGGCCCAGATTCCACGACTGGCCGGCAGCCGAGCTGATTCGAGCATACCCGGTAAAACGCCTCAAGGTGCGCGTGGGGCAGGGCGGTTCTCGATGGCGAGTCGATAGACCCGACCGTGCGGACCCTCGCGGAGGGCGTCGTCGATCAATCCGTCCAGGTCGCAGCCTTTTGCGGCCGCGAGGAGTCGCTCGAAGGCACGGATGAATCGCGCGGTATGGCCTGCGCGGATTTCCGTTCCATAGAGGTACTCGGCCGGCTCGACGGTCCGCGGCAGGCAGATGCGGATGATCTCCAGGCTGAATGCGGCAGACTCGCCGCGACTCTGACGGCGCCAGAGTTCCGTGACTTCTTCGTTGCCGGTGCCGAAGTGGTACGAGGTGACGAGCAGGCCGGCAATCATCCCGAGCTGCGCAGACACCAGCTCGTTGATCCGCAGGAAGGTGTCCTGGCGCGCGTGGTTCTCGTTGTCCGATATGGCGCGCGCCTGGATCTCCGCAAGATCGGCGGCGCGTCGCATCTCCTCGAGTTGGAGACGGATGCTGTGCGTGTTCTCCTGCAGTTGCTGCTGTTGGAGGAAGAACCCGACCACCAGCCAGAGGAAAGCCAACGGCGCGAAGGCGCCCTCGAGGAAGCTTCCGAGCGCCGGCGCCTTCTGGGTGGCGAACTCGGTCCAACCGATGCTGCTCGAGATATAGAAGAGCCCCAGAAGCAGCCATCCGACCGTCAAAACCATGCTGGTCCGCAACCGCCAGTCGCGCTTCTCGATCGGTGAGAGTTCGAGCGCTTCGATTCCCATACGATGCTCCTGTGCCTCGACGTCAGTCGACGTAGCCGAGCGCGCGCAGCTGTTCGACCGCGCGCGGATCCTGGCTCTCGAGAATCGACTTCGGGGACTCCGGCGTCACCGGATGCTCGTCCATCCACGCCTCGAGCAGGGCGAGGAGGCGGTCGCGGGTGACGGGATCGGCCGTGGCGAGATCGTGCTGCTCCTGCGGATCTGCGGCGAGATCGTAGAGTTCGACGCCGCGGCCCTCCCGCCAGATCAGCTTGTGGTCTCCGGAGCGGATCATGCGCAGCCGATGGTCGTACGGCTGCATGTCGAATTCCGGGAAGCTCGCCTTCATCAGTTCGAGCGCGTGCAGGGGCCGCTCGTTCTCGGCCACCACGTACGTCGCGGCGATCCGATCCGGATCGGCGAGGCTGCGGGGCGCTTCCTGCACCGCGCGATCCGCGATCCCCGCCACGTCGAGGATCGTGGGGACGATGTCGACGAGGCTCACGAGTTCACCGCGCACGTCACCGGCGCGGAAGCGCGCCGGGAAGTGGATGATCAGCGGGACGCGTAGTGTCGACTCGTACATGCTGAACAGGTGATCGATCAGCCCATGCTCGCCGAACGCTTCGCCGTGATCGGCCGTGACGATCAAGAGGGTGTCGTCGAGCAGACCCCGCGCTGCGAGCCCGTCGACGAGCTGGCCGACGAGCCCATCGAGCCGTGCGACCTCGGATTCGTACAGGTTTCGCATCATCCGGAGGTCTGATGGATCCAGCGCGAGCGCACCCGCGAGTACCGCCCAGCCACCATTGATCTGCTTCAGCGCCGCGACTCGGTCGATGTCGAACGGCGCCGGGAACAGGTCGACGTAGCCGAGCGGTTCGGGCTGGTAGGGCAGGTGGGCGCTGTTCCAGTTGAAGAACGCGAAGAAGGGACGCGCGGGGCCCGGAGCGCGCTGGTCCATCCAGGCCAACGCGGTCTGCAGGCCCGCGCGATCGGCCAGGTACTCATCGGCGCCCGGCGGCGCTGCCGTCCAGGCTTCGTGATACAGCTCGAAGCCCTGGGCGAAGCCGCGCTCGCGGCTCAGCCACGGATTCGAAACGAAGGCGCCAGTGCGCCATCCGGCAGCGGCGAGCTGCTCGGCGAGCGTGTCGACCGACGTCCGGAGCGAGTCCGATTCGGAGGTGGCTCCATGCTCGCTCGGGTGGAGTCCGGTGAGCAGGGACGCGTGCGAGGGGAGGGTCCAGAAATCGGTCGCGTAGGCGCGCTCGAAGCGCGCACCGCTTCGGGCCAGTTCGTCGAGGCGAGGCGTGGTCGGACGCGCATTGCCGTATGCCGAGAGGGCGTCGGCACGCGTCGTGTCCAGCACGACCAGCACGATGTTGGGCTTGGGGTCGGCGGGCGGCGAGCAGGCGAGCGCCGCCGCGAGCAGCAACGCGGTCTTCGTCAGCCTGCGGATCCGGACGTGCTGGGTAGGGGGCTTCGCTCGCCGCATCGCTGACGCTACAGGCTAGCGGCCGCTTCCGGCACGGACAAGGAATCCATCCACCAGCCAGCCGATCAGGGCGAAGATCAACGGCTCGATCATGAAGCGGAAGCGGTTGTTCTCTCCGAGTTCGAGAGCGTTGCCGACGACGGCCACGTACACGATCGTGAACGCGACGAACAACAGTGTGGCGCCGAGCGCAGCGTCCCCGCTCGCGTCGCGCAATTCGCGCATCCCACGCAGCAACGCGACGACCACCGATCCGATCGCCAGCAGGACGAAGCCCCACCCCCACGGACGCATCCGATAATCATCGGCGTGACGGGTCGCCGGGCGATCGCCCGAGGGCGGGTCCAGGACGAAGCCGTAGAAGCCGGCGGTCCAGAGACCCGCATACGCGCCCATGCGATCGCGATTGGTCTCGAGGAACAGCACGAGAGACGGATCCATCAGGAACTGCGACCAGGCCTCGCCGACGCTCTTGAAGTAGACGTCGGGTCGCTCGCGGATCAGCGTGCGGGCGTCGCGCAGGTAGGCCCGTGCGATCGCCGGATACGCGCCGTGATTGAAGTTCACGGCAGTCGTCGTCTTGCGTCGCTCGGTCAGCACGGGGTGATCGGTCCGCGCGCCTTCGAGCAGGCCGGGCGGATAGGCGCCGACGGGCGAGAAGGGTTTGACGAGCGACACGGCTCCGATCCGGCCCGAGGCCACCAGGCTCCGCCTCTCCGCGAGGGGCAGTGGCTCGATGGCGAGCCGCGCGAGGCTGATTCCCATCCAGCTGCTGCTCGCGAAATGACCGAAGAGGGCGGCGTTCTTGGCATAGAGCGCGACGCAAAGCATGAAGGGCAGACACGAGCATGCGACGACGCGCCGCCAGTGCGCGCGCAGCGGCCAGGCGACGATCGCGAGTACGGCGACGAGCCATGCGAGGTGGAAGAGGCTGCGGGTGAGTACCACGACCGAAGCCAGGCTCGCGAACAGGATCAGATCGCCCGGACGCCCTTTGCGCGCGACCGTGCGCGCCGCGACGAGCGCGGTCGAGACGAGCAGTGCAGCCAAGGGCAGGCTGTAGAAGAGCCAATGCTCATACAGGATCGAGGCCGGTGTGAAGGCGAAGACCAGCACGGTAGCGAGCGCGATCCGGCGATCGACGCGCAGTCGCAGCATCAGGGCAAAGAGCCCGAGATGCAGCACCAGGCCGAATCCGCTGAACGCGGTGGCGAAGCAGGCCCGACTCGCGTCGCCGCAGGTCTGCGTCACTCCGGCCAGGAACAGATTCCACAGAGGAGGCTGGGAGTGCAGGTAGAAGACGCTTCGCAGCGCATCTTCGCGTAGCCACTGCGGGTCGATGTACTGCCAGAACCAGACCAGAGGATTGTCGTCGAACCGGACGCCGAACATCCAGGCTGCGAGGACCCGCGAGAGCACGTAGCCCGCGATCAGCGCGATCCATTCGAAGCGCACGGCGCGGCCGGATCCAGGATCACTCGTCTCGTCGCGCACCCGAGTGGACACGGGGCCACGATAGCGCGGCAGGCCTCTCTGCCCGCACGGAAGCGGCCAGGCCACGCAGGCGACTGATCGAGGGTTCGCGGCCGCTATGCTCGATCGAAACGCCCGCGATATCGAGATGCGGACACGAGGAGTGATGAGCCATGGCCCAGGAACGCGAAGTCGTCGTCGAGAGCTTCTCCGACAAATCGTTTGCCGAGGCGGCGATCTCGTTGCTCGCCACCGAGGGCATCGCAGCGCACATGCACGCCGACGATGCGGGTGGCGAACTGCCCAACCTGGATTTCGCCCGCGGCGTACGGGTCGTGGTCGCGCCCGTCGACCTCGAACGCGCGATCGAGATCCTGAACACCGCGGCAGGCGACGACTGATGCGTGCCCGCCGCGGCGGATCCGCTCAGGCGTAGATGGCGCGGGTCAGCCAGTCGGCCACCAGAGCGGGCTTGCTCTCTCCCTCGATCTCCACGGTGAAGGTGCGCGTCGTCTGGATCGCGTTGCCCTTCAGCTCGACCTTCGAGAGTTCGGCGTGGGCGCGGATGCGGCTTCCCACCTTCACGGGGCTGATGAAGCGGACCTTGTCGAAGCCGTAGTTGACCCCCATCACGATTCCCTCGTAGCGCGCCGGGTCGGCCTTCTCGTCGTTCGTTCCCTTGCCGAGGTGGGTCAGCAGAGAGAGTGTGAGGAAACCGTGGGCGATCGTGGTGCCGAAAGGCGTCGCCTTCGCGCGCACGGGATCGATGTGGATGAACTGGTGATCCAACGTCACGTCGGCGAATCGATCGATCAGGTCCTGGGTGATCACCATCCAATCGCCCGTTCCCTTCTCCTTGCCTTCGGCTGCCTTGTAGAGTGCGAACGCCTTCTGGGCCTTCTCGGACATCGGTTGTCTCCTGTTCGATCCGGATGCGGGTCGCGATCTGGATCGGGGTGGCTTCACGGTCGGTCCGTCGAGTATGTGCGCTCGCCCTGGCGGCCACAACCGACGCGTCAGCGGAGTATCTGTGCGGTCCGCTCGACGAATCCGACGACTGCATCCGCGTCGGCTCCGGCGGCGATCGGTACCAGACGGTGCACACCGAGGGATGCATATCGATCCAGCGTGGCCGCATCCAGCGCAACCGACGGGGTCACCGTGATCTCGAGCGGCCCGAGCGAGGCCGGTCGCTCGATCTTCGAGGCGGCTTCACGCAGACCCACGAGGCACTTCTCCGTGGCGGCGGGATCGAGCGCGAATCCATACCAGCCGTTGCCCTGGGCGACCGCTCGGCGGAACGCCGGCGCACTCATGCCGCCCACCACGATCGGCGGATGCGGCCTCTGGATCGGGCGCGGGTAGGCGTCGATTTCCGAATAGCGGAAGAAGCGACCGTCGAATTGCGGCGCCGGCGACGTCCACATGTCCTTCAGCACAGCGATTGCTTCGTCGGTGCGCGCTCCCCGCTCCTCGAAGGGAATGCCGCACGCCGCGAACTCCTTCGGGATGTAGCCGGCGCCGAGACCGAAGATCAAGCGCCCGCCGGAGAGCACGTCGAGGCTCGCGAGTTCTTTGGCGAGCACGACCGGATTTCGTTGCGGCAGGATGATGATGCCCGTGGCGAGCCGGATCGTCTTCGTGTGGCCCGCGAGGTGGGCCAGTGCGACCGCGGGGTCGAGCAACGCGACGCGCGCGGGGATCGGGGACTCGGGGGTACGCGGCTCGGGGAGGACGACGTGTTCCGCAGTCCAGAGTGAATCGAAACCTGCTGCCTCGGCGGCGACGGCGACCCGGATCGCGGTCCTCGGGTCGAGGCAAGCCCCCATGTTGATGCCATAGAGCCCGAGCTTCATGGCGGGATTCTCCGATCGGATCGCGGGTAGTCGATCCCGCGTGCGGAACGATGGATGGTCGAGTCGCCCGCTGCCCGCCGGATCAGACTTCCTCGAGGCGCAGGATCTCGGGCGGCCCGGCCATCACGCCCGCGAACGCGGCGCCATGTGCGGCCAGGTTCTTGCCGTGGATCTTCACGGCCTCGTCGTCCTTGTACTTCTCATAGAAGATGAACGCGGTCGGCTTGTCGATCCGCTGATGCACGATGTACGCGAGCGTGCCCGGTTCGTTGGCGCGGATTCCGGCGACGAGATCCCGGAACAGGGACTTCGCCTGCTCGATCTTGTCTTCCTTCACGTTGATGGTCGCGACGATGCTCGGCATCAGTTGTTCTCCGTGGAATCGAGTGGAGGGATGCGGTCTCCCGCTCGACGGGTCGGGCGTCGCCGCTATCCAGTGCGTCTGGCTCCCCGGGCAGGACTTGAACCTGCGACCCGGCGGTTAACAGCCGCCTGCTCTACCAACTGAGCTACCGGGGAACGAGTCGTCGGGCGCGCGATTGTAGGGTCTGTCGGGCGATCTGCAATACGGACACCGGGGCGCACCCGGGCGATTCGGCCGACATCCCGGACGGGCCGTTCAGTCGAACCGGATCTGGAGGATCTCGAACTCCCGATCGCCTTTGGGCGCTTTGACGATCACCTCGTCGTGGACCCGCTTGTTGATGAGTGCACGGGCCACGGGAGAAGTGACGGAAATCATTCCGCGCCGGGGATCGGCTTCGTCTTCACCCACGATGCGATAGGTCACCTCTTCGCCATTCTCGACGTCGTGCATCACGACGGTCGCGCCGAACTGGACCTTGTCCGGAGGCGAGCTGCCATTCTCGATCACCTGAGCGCGCGCGAGTTTGTCCTCGAGGGAGGCGATTCGACCCGCAATGTGGCTCTGCCGCTCCTTGGCGGCGTGGTATTCGGCGTTCTCCGAGAGGTCACCGTGGGCGATCGCCACTTCGATGTCCCTCACGTTCTTCGGCCGTTCCTCGGTCTTGAGCCGGTGCAACTCGGCCTTCATGGTCTCGTAGCCGGCCTGTGTCATCGGGACTCTCTGGTCCATGGTCCTCCGCTGTTCTCCGCTGCGTCGCCCGGCGTGACGGGAGATGATAGTTTCGGCGATCGATCGCCCCTGCGGTCCGATCGATGTCCTGCCCGTGGCTCGTTGCTCGCGCGAGACCAGACGGTTCGATCGGCCGGGTGGGTCTCGTGGCAGTTCGTTCGCCGAACCGGGCGAACTCGTCATCGAGTGGTCAGGGTTCGCGTGATGCTCTTCGGGGGGGCGGCTGAACGCTCCAAAGGCTAGGACCCGGCCGGAATCGGGTCAATCCGAGGATGCAGATCATGGACATCGGGGACCAGGAACCGGAGGACGCCAAGCAGCCGCCGCGCGGCTCGCTGCCGACGCGTCCCGACGGTTCCGAGGCCACGGTCAGCGCGTTCGTCCGGTTCGGGCTCTACTTTTATGGCGCGATGATCGCGGTCGCGCTGATCTGGCGGATGGGACTGTACGAGGAATCCATCCTCTTCAGTTCGGTCGCTGCAGAGTCGGCGGGCGTTCAGCCACTCCGTGACGCTGCGATCGGCGTCGCGGTCGGAGTCGCGATAGTGCTCGCGTCGGAAGTCGCGACCCGGCTCACCGGGTGGGGGGACGTGCTGGCGCGTGAACTCGCCGCGGCGATCGGTCCGCTCTCGCTGCCGAATGCGCTGCTGCTCGCGATGGCGAGCGGACTGGGAGAGGAACTCTTCTTCCGCGGCGCACTGCAACCGCGCGTCGGTCTCGTCGTCGCGAGCCTTGCGTTCGGTGCGATGCACTTCGTTCCGCGGCGCGAGATGTGGCCCTGGACCGTCTTCGCGCTGCTGGTCGGCCTGCTGTTCGGCGCACTCTTCGAGTGGACGGGCAGCGTGATCGCACCCGTCGTGGCGCACAGCGTGGTGAACGGCATCAATCTGCCGCTGCTGGTGCGCCGCTACGGAACGCCGCCCTGATCAGTCGGCGACGCTCGCCACGGCTTCGATCTCGATGCTCACTCCGAGCGGCAGACCCGCGACCTGGATCGTCGAGCGGGCGGGAGGCGGCTGGCGGGTGAAGTGTCTCGCATAGACGGCGTTGACCCGCGGAAACAGCGACAGATCCGTGAGGAACAAAGTCGTCTTGACGACCTGGCCGAGCGATGAGCCGGCCGCTTCGAGGACCGCAGCGAGATTCGCGATCACGCGTTCGGTCTGGGCTTCGATGTCGCCCTGGATCGGCTTGCCGGTGGTCGGATCGAGCGGGATCTGTCCCGATGCGAAGACGAAACCACCGTGCACGATCGCCTGCGAGTACGGCCCGACCGGTGCGGGAGCGAGCGGTGTCACCACTGCGCGAAGACTTCGGTCGTGTCTGCTCATGTCGACCTGCCTCGTCCGTTCGAGAAGTGCGGCGAGTCTGGTCGACGCATCGAACCGCGATGTGTGGCTGCGCCAGAATCCCGCGCGCGAGAGGTCCGGGTGGGATCGCGGCGTCGATCTTCAGCCGACAGGTTCGAGGCGTTCCTCGAGAACGCGGATCAGATAGCCGATCAGCATCAGGTTCGGCAGACGCGCTCGGGTCTTGGCGTCGATCTCGCCTTCGTTGGCGAATCCTTCGGCGTACTTGGAAAAGAAGTCGAGCGATTCGAGCGGGACATTGCGCGCGAGCATCTCGTTGATCTCGCCGATCTCGAGTTCGTCGAAGACCTCTGCAAACTCCCAAGCCATTTCTTCGAAGGTCATCGGTACTCCGCGCGAATCGCTCGCGACGCTCGGGTTTTCGGCGCTTCCCAGTCCGTACGTTCTTGCTGTGAAAAGTGTTGCGAGAAGTTGTTGCGAGAAGTCACCGCGTGTTGCGAATCGTGCAATGGCTGCGGACGGACGCGACGATCGTGACATCGCCACCGGGCGATGTCAACGAACCGTTTGTCACTGATCCACACGGGTGATGGGTCGTGTTGCCGACGTGCTGCCACATGCAACTATCGAGTCGCGATGTCGATCCTCGCGTTGCCTGCTGGATCGCCACTTCATAGGCGAGCGAAGTCGCGGCGGAGGAACGACGAGTTGCACATGCGTTGCCAATCGCGTCCGCAAGCCGTCTCCCATGCTGACCCGATCGAACGCGATTCCGATCTTTCACCGACAGGATCGCGCGGGTCTTCACTCGCATGGACGAGTGCTCCCTCGCTGCGCCTGCACAGGAACTCGACGCGTCCGCACGGCGAGAACGAGTCTTCCGCGCACGACAGGGCATGGCGCGTCGCTGGCGTCCGCGTCAGTCCGCCGTCAGTGCAAGGGACGCCCGCGGCCCCTGGTCCGGCGGGGCCACGTCCACCGCCCCATCGAGCACGAAGATGCGTTCGGCCGTCACGCTGCCACCGGCGACGAGATGGTTGCGGATCGCCACCGCACGGCGTTGCGCGAGATCGCCGAGCAGCGACGGCTCGATCACGATCCGTTCGCGAAGCCGTCGCGTGATCTCGGCTTCGCGCACGGTCGGATCGTCGCCCGCCGCGGGCAGGGTTTCGCTTTCCGGCGAGGTGTTTGCTTCGTACTTCTTCTCGAGCAGTCGACGTCGATCGGAAGGATCGAGGACGACTTCCTCGGCCGACGCCGGCTTCTCTCCGAACCAGGCGGACTGTGTTTCGCGAAAGCGCATCAGCCGGAGCTGGGATTCGAGAGCGACAGCCTGCAGGGCCGGCCGATCGAGCTGGCTGTTCGCTTCCCCGGTCACTTCGAGCGAGAGAGCGGGCCGTTCGCCGAGAGCTAGCGCGAGCGCATCGATCTTCGCGATCTGCTCGGTGTCGAGATCGGCGCCGCCGGGTGCGAACGAGACGTGGTTCATCTCTTCGCCGTCCGAGCCGGCGAGGCCACCGACGATCGCGAACGGCGACATCGCCACCTTGGTGATCAGATTGCGCAGTGCCAGGCCGATCACGCGCCCGATGCCGAACTCGGGATCGTCGACATCGCCGCGAACGGGCACGTCGATCCGGATCTCGCCCTGGCGATTCTTGAGCAGTGCGATCGCGAGTCCGACGGGCAGGTTCAATGAATCCTCGCTGTCGACCTTCTCGCCGAGCGTGAACTGATCGAGGAAGACTTCGTTCTCTCCGACCAGCTGGTTGGCCTCGAGCACGTAGTCGAGGTCGACGAACAATTTGCCTCTCGCGATCTTCCGCCCGACGTAGCGACCCGAGTAGGGAGTGAATGGAGTGAGCTCGAAGTTCTCGAATGCGATGCGCAGTTCGACGTAGGGATCGACCGAGAGCGGGCTCATGGCGCCGTCGATCGCGAGCGGCGTCGCGCCATCGAGCAGGCCGGTCAGCGCCACGGTGGCGCGGGCATTCGCGTCCGAGGACAGACCGTCGATCCGTCCGCCGAATCCGGTGACTCCCGTCGAGAAGGCAGGCGTGACGCTGCGGTCCTGCAGATCGATCCTGCCCTCCGAGATCACGACCGATCCGATCTCGATCGGAATCGGGCCGGCTCCCGGCGCTTCGGCCTCCGAGTTCGCGGCTTCCACATCCTCGCTGGCTTCGCTTTCGACTGCCGGTTCGACGGCCGGTTCTACCGCCGGTTCTACCGCAAGTGTGGAGAGGTTGGAGGTTCCGTCGGGAGCGATCACCAGATGGATCGACGGCTGGGTGATCCCGAGCTTCTCGAGCCGGATCGACGTCGGCTCGACGGCAAGTGCGACGCCACTCATCTCGAGGGCCGACCAGCTCAGCAGATCGGCGGCGAGCGCCGAGTCGAGGGCGCGCAGTCCATCCACGCGAACGTCTCCTGCGAACTGCATGCGGGGCGACGCTGTCTCGCCACCGCGGATCTCGATGCGGCCATCGATCCCGATACGACCGCTCGCGAGATCCACCGCGAGAACCGGTGACCAGTACGGCTCGAAGGGACGCAGGTCGAGATCCGTGGCCGTGATCTGGAAGTCCAGCGAGGCAGGTTCGACGACGAGGGGTCCTTCGACCTCGATGCGGCCGCCGCTCTCGGCGGTCAGCGACAGTGCGAGCTGGATCGCGGCGCTCGGATCGCTCGTCAGATCGCGCACGCGAAGATCGAGGGGTTCGAGTGCGAGGTGGACTGGCGTGGGGGTCGACGCGTCGTCGAAGTCGATGCGATTGCCGAGCAACTCGATCCGATCGATCGCGAACTTCCACGGCGGCGCGTCGCCGCCGCTGTCCTCGGTCGCGACGGCGACGGGCGCGGCGTCGGCATCCGGTTCCTCGGCCCCGCCCATCTGCGACAGCTGCTCGATGCGGAGTTGCCCGTCGGCGAGGCGCGCCACCCGCGAGCGTGCACCCTTCGAGGTGATGGAGTCGATGTGGAGCGTCTGGTCCGGGTAGACGATCGAGATCCCATCGACGTCGATCTCGGGGATCGCGAGGGCCGTCTCGCCGCTCTCGCGGTCCACGACCGTGAATTTTCGGATCCGGATCTCGCCCCCATCGAGCCGCACCCGGAAGCCATCGCGCGAATCGAGTTCGTAGCGGCCCTTCACGTCGACGAGACCCTCGGTGACCTCGAAGAGCACGTTGTCCTGTACGTACCGCCAGCCGGTCCGCGGCTGTACGCCGGTCAGTTCGAAGGCACCCGACGACAACAGCGGAACGACGGTCACGTTGCCCTGCCACTTCAACGTCTCGCCGGCACCGGTGGTCGCCGTGAAGTTGTACGGCGAGTCGTCGTCCTCCCGCGTGCCGAAGTTGCGCAGCTCGATGTCCAGGGGGGAGATCTCGTGTTCGAAGGGTGTCGCGTGCGAGAGGTCCGTGAAGACGAGGCGTCCCCGCTCGATGCGGGCGAGCCCGATCAGCACGGCCAGCGGCGCGGATTCGCCTTGCGATTGCTCCGGGGTCTCGGGCTCGGTGATGATCAGTTCGGCGAAGTTGAACGAACCGTCGGGCAGGATCTTCACGTGGACGAAGGGAGCGACGAGTCGCGTTTCACGGAAAGTGAGCGCGCGGTGGAAGATCGATGACAGCTCGAGGTCGCCATGGAGTTCTTCGAACTCGAGGAAGGGCGAGCCATCGCCGTCGGCGAGCGAGAAGTCACGCACCGTGAGCGAGAGCAGGAAGGGATTGAGGCGGACTTCGCCGACGCGGACTTCGCGCCCGGTGGCGTCGCGGAGCGCCTGCTCGCTCTGATCACGGAGGATCGGTGGCAGCACGAGGAAGCCTACGATCGCATACACGATCAGCGCAACCGTGCCGCCGAGCGCCCGCTTCTGCGATCGGGTCAGTGTCGACAGCCACGCGCTCGAACCCATGGCCTCCTCTCGCTCTCCCGGTCTCATCTGGAGTTTCGACGGCTCGCGCGAACGGCCCGCCAGCTTAACACCCGAAGATCAGCGGAGACGCGGCAGCTGGACATCGAATGCGCGTGCACTCGCGTGACCTCGAGGATAGACGCGGTCTGGCTTCGGCGTTCCCATCCGGGTCTGCACGTAGTACCGCCGGAGCACTTCTTCGAATCCGATCAGCGGTGCATAGATCGCTGCATGGCGCTGCGCGGCGAGTGTCTCCTCGACCTGTCGCGAGAGCGCATCCCCGACCGGTCCGCCCACGCGCACGATGTCGAGAATCGCGGCGATGTGGGCACTCGGGGCGTGTCCCGCGATTCGCGGCAGATGGCCGTGAGCGGGCGACCAGATGTCACCCTCGATCTGCGCCATCAGATCGACCAGGCGCTGCCCTTCCTGCCGCTCGAACTCGCGAGGCATCTCGGCGCCCGGGTCATAGACGAGGGCGACGAGCTGCAGGATGCACAGGGTCTGCACCAGGAGTTCCGCCAGGGACTTCCATGCCGCGGTCGCGCCTGCGCGCCACTCGGCAATCACGACCGGGAGTGTGTGGACGGCCAGGGCCGCGTAGAGGGCGATCAGCGCGTACGCGGGCATCAGCGCATTGCGGTCGTCGCCGAGGCCGATCCTCTGCAGCCAGCTCGCCCCCAGCATCCCCGCTGCGAACAATAGATAGAAGGAACGGTCGCTGAGGGGGCGCGCCCGCAGTCCGAGCCCCACGAATGCCACGGCGAGCAGGCCGGTGAGCGGCAGCGCGGCAGCCAGTTCGGCCCGCCAGAATCCGCCGTGGGTCGATTCGACGAATTGGCGTGCACCGCCGACTCCGAGGTCGAAGTGTTCCCAGGGCACCTGGAACACGTAGAAGTCGAACCAGCCGTGGCTGATCTGGTGGGCGAGCCACGAGCCCAGCCCGATCAGGCCGAAGCTCGCGAGCGGAACGACGAAGCGATGCCAGCCCCGTCGTGCGAGGAGGCAGTGGACGCACAGCGCGCCGATCGCGATCAGGTAGGTCTGCTCGGTGAAGAAGGCTGCGCCGAGCAAGCTGCCCGAGATGAAGAGTTGCCCGTTGGTTCGTGCGCGATGCAGCGTCAGACCACCGGCCAACATGAAGAACAGTCCGAGCGAGTCGACGCGCGCCAGATCGAACCATGAATCGCAGAGTTGATAGGTCGCGGCGAAGAGGGCGGCGGCGACCAGGGCCGGATAGCGGCTGGCCGTCTCGCGCCAGACGAACCAGTACAGCGCACCCAGACAGCCGAGGGTCGCCAACAAGGACACGAGCCGCGGCGCCGCGAATCCGATCCCGATCACCTGCGCGAAGCCGGCGGAGATCCAGAAATACAGCGGAGTCTGCAGCGCGGGTACGTAGTCGACGGACGGCTCGACGTAGATCGGCAGGCCCTCGACGACCCGGGCGATCTGGTCGACCACGCTGCCCTCGATCCACTCGAGCGCGTACGGGAACAGGATGCGCGCACTCGCACCGACCAGATACGTGGCGATGAAATAGAAGACGAGGATCAGGACCAGATAGCGCGAGGCATCTGCAGCGACGGCCACTCGGCTTCGGCTGGGCGGCGTTGTCGGCATGGGTCGCGAATCCAGTGGCTCGCCCGGCACGTTCCAGGTGGCGGCCGAACGAACTGCTTGCTGGAACGGACTCTCTTCCCGGCCGGAATTTTCTCCGAGCCGGACTTCCGGCCGCACGGGATTCCCGACCAGACGGAATGTCGGGCCGAGCGGCGATGGTGGTCGGGGCGACTGGATTCGAACCAGCGACCTCTTCGTCCCGAACGAAGCGCGCTACCAAACTGCGCCACGCCCCGATTGAACGCGGCAGTATGACGCCTTCCGTCGGCGCACTCAAGCTCCAGGCCGGCATTCGATCCGACCTGGCCCGGATGGCCCCGCGCCATATCATGGCCGGATCCTCGGGGAGCTGACGGCTCGGCCTGCACCGGACCTGCCGGTCGGAGACCCGATCGCGGGGTGGGGGGCCGACTGGGCGCGCTGACCACAATCGGGATCGTGGTGGTCGCGATCGCGTCCGGCCTCGGCGTCGTGGCCTGGCGTCCCGCCTGGCCGGTGACCGCACCGCGCAGCGTGCTCGGATTGCTCGGCGTCGTGACTCTCGTCGCACTGCTCGGGATCGTGGGTCTGTCGCCGCTCGAGTCGAAGCTCCGGATCGATCCCTCCACCGAACCGCTGCTGCCGAGCGGCGACTCGGCTCGCGACGACTACCTGGACGCGGTCCGCGACTTCGGCGACGACGAGCTCTTCTCGATCGCGATCGAATGCGGCGAGGTGTTCAGCGCGGTCTGTCTCCAGACGATCGAGCGGGTTTCGTCGCGGATCGCGCGCCTCGACGGGGTGCGATCGGTCTCGAGCCTGACCGACGTGTCGTCGTTTCGCTGGGTCGAGGCCGAGCAATGGGTCGAGATCGGTCCCTTCATCGAACAGGTGCCGGAAGACCCGGTGGCGCTTGCTTCGCTGCGCGTCCGCGCGCTCGCCGATCCGTCGTTCCGGAGAGTGCTGGTCTCCGAGGATGCCGCGACGACGGCGGTCAACGTGCGCTTCCGCAAGATGGACGACGCGGAGTTCCTCGCATCCGGGCTCGATGAGAAGATCACGGACATCCTGAGGGAGACGATCCCACCCACGATGCGCCATCACATCGCGGGGCGACCGCACGTGAAGGTCCACGTCTATCGCGGCATCGTGCAGGATCTGCTGGTGCTCGTGCCGCTGGCGGTCGTCGTGATGGCCAGCGTGCTGGCGTTCTTCTTCCGCTCGAAGCGCGGTGTCGCGCTACCCCTGGTTCCGGCGATCGTTGCGAATCTCTGGACCTTCGGTCTGATCGGCTGGCTCGGCGAACCCCTGTCGCTGTTGACGGGCCTGCTGGCTCCGATGCTGCTTGCGGTCGCCAGCGTGTACGGCGTGTATGTCGTGACGACCTACGAAGAGGATGCGGTCGGGGCCGACTCGCCCGCCGCCGCGGCGCTCGCGAGTTCGATCCACGTCCGGAGCCCCGCGCTGGTGGCGGGTATCACGACGATCATCGGATTCGCAGCGCTGATGATCACGGACGTGCCGGCGGTGTTCGAACTCGGCGGGTTCGCGATGTTCGGCGTCGCCGCGGCGATGCTGATCTCGCTGCTCGGAATCCCGGCCGCACTCTCGCTCCTCCCGTTGCCTCGGGCGACAGCGGAGAGCCGGGATGAACGCGTCGGGATGCGGGTCCTCGAAGGGGTCCTGAACCGACTGGCCGACCTCGTGATCGGGCGACGGCGTGCCGTACTGATCGGCTGGGCGATCGTCACAGCGGCCGCCGCGATCGCGATCCCGCGGATCGTCGTCGATACGGACTACCTCTCGTATTTCACTTCGGACGATCCGATCCGCCTCGACTTCGAGGCGGTGAACCGGCTGCTTGCCGGTGTGATTCCGATCTATGTGGTGATCGACGGCGGCGAGCCCGGCAGTCTCCGGGAGCCGATTCTGCTGCAGATCATCGAGGCGATGCAGCTCCGGATCGACTCGTTGCCCGAGGTCGGTCGCACGATCTCGGTGGTGGACAGCCTTCGACAGTTGAATCGTGCCTTCCAGGGCGACGATCCTTCCGCGCTGCGGATCCCGGACTCGCGGCAGGCCGTGAGCGAGCTGCTTTTCATGCTGCCGAAGTCGGAGATCTCGCCTCTGATCACGATCGATCACGCGAGGGCCAATCTGGTGGTGCGGACAGGGGCAGTGGGATCCGCCTCGGTACTCGCGGTCGTCGACGCGATCACGCGGGAAGCTGAAGCGTTGGCGCCGGCCGACGTGGGGGTGCGCGTCACGGGCAACACGATCCTGCTGTCGCGCAGCGCAGATGGCATCGCGGGCAGTCAGACGCTGAGCATCCTGGTGGCCACCCTGACGATCGCGCTGCTGGTCACCGTGTCGCTCGGATCACTCTGGCTCGGCGCGATCGCGATGATCCCGAACCTGGTACCCGTGTTGGTCTTCTTCGGCGCGCTCGGTGCAGGCGTGGCCTCGCTCTCGCTGCCCACGAGTCTGATCGGCTGCATGGCGCTCGGGATCGCGATCGATGACACGGTGCACCTGCTCGCGCGCTACCGGGACGAGCGCATCGCGGGTGCGGATCCGGACGACGCGATCCGCACCGCGATGTCGCGCGTCGGACGTCCGGTTGCGATCACTTCGGTGATGCTCTGTCTGGGATTTCTCGTCGTGACGGCCTCGAGGTTCGCCACCCTGCAGGCATTCGGCCTGCTGTCGGCGTTCACGATGGCCGTCTGCCTCGCCGCCGACCTGATCCTCCTGCCCGCCCTGCTGGCGCGCGTTCGGCCATGAGGGGGTGTGCAGCAAGGGCGCATCGATCGCGATCCTGCGCGGGTCGATCGCTCAGCCGGTAGCGCCCTTGCGCAGCGCCTGGATGGCGGCCGCGTAGTCCTTCTGTCCGAAGATCGCCGTTCCGGCCACGAAGACGTTCGCACCTGCGCGCGCCGCTTCGCCGATCGTCGTCGGCGTGACACCGCCGTCGACCTCGACGTCGATCGCGAGACCTCGCTCCGCGCACTCGCGCCGGATCGTGCGGACGGATTCGAGCGCCGTGGCGATGAATCGCTGCCCGCCGAATCCCGGATTCACGGTCATCACGAGGACTTGATCGATGTCACCGAGGACACCGGTGATCAGCGAGGCAGGGGAGGCGGGATTCAACACCACGCAGGCGCGCGCGCCGCATTCCTTGATGAGCTGGACGCTCCGGTGCAGGTGCGGACAGGCCTCGGCATGGACGCCGATGATGCTTGCCCCCGCGCTCACGAAGTCACGCACGTAGCGATCCGGTTCGACGATCATCAGGTGCACGTCGAGGGGCACCTCGGTCGAGCGGCGCACGGCCTCGACGACCACCGGGCCGATCGTGATGTTCGGGACGAAACGACCATCCATCACGTCGACGTGGATCAGATCGGCACCGGCTTCGGACACCGCACGCACCTCGTCGCCGAGGCGCGCGAAGTCCGCCGCGAGGATCGAGGGCGCGATCAGGCAGGAGGCGTTCGGTCGCGGCGGGTTCGGCATGGCGTGCTCCGGATCAGTCCTCGCGGATGAGCCGCGCGGCATAGAATCCATCGGTGTCGTGGAGATGGGGATGGCAGCGCATGTGGCCCGCGTCGTCCAGCAGCTCGAACAGATTCGGCGGTGCCTCGTCGCGGCGGGCGAGGCGGAAGGCCGGTGTGCGCTCGAGGAACGGCTCGACCACCTCTTCGTTCTCTTCGCGCATGACCGTACAGGTGCTGTAGACCAGCGAGCCGCCGGACGTGACCACCTCGGCGGCACGCTCGAGCAGGGTGCGCTGCACTTCCGCGAGGCGCCTGGGATCGCCCGAACGCACACGCCAGCGCGCGTCGGGATTGCGTCGCATGGCACCGAGGCCGGAGCAGGGCGCATCGACGAGCACCCGGTCGAAGCGTGCTCCCGCCGATGCGGCCCGTGCGTCGATGAAATCCGGCAGGTCGGTGAGCGGGCGGGTCGCGTCCCGGACGAGGGTGTGGATGCACGAGAGCTCGAGTCGTCGCGCCGCACGGGCGACCAGGGAGAGCCGGTTGGCGTGCCGATCCAGCGCCAGCACCCGGCCTCCCCCGGGCTCGAGCAGCTCGGCGATGCCGGTCGTCTTGGTGCCCGGCGCCGCGCACACGTCGAGCACGCGGTGCTCCGGTTCGAGCCGCATCAACTCGACGACCAACTGGGCGGCTTCGTCCTGCACCGTGTACTCGCCGGCGCGAAAGCGCGGATCGTTACCGGGCGCGCCGCCATGGCCGAGCACGAGACCGTGTGTCGCGTAGCGACACAGCCGTGCGTCCGGGAAGTCGGCCTTCAGATTCTCGAGCAATCGTTCGCGAGTGCCGCGAAGCGGATTCGCGCGCACGCTGAGAGGCGGTGCGGCGTTCGAAGCGAGTGCCAGCGCCACGGCCTCGTCGGGCCCGTAGTCGGCGAGCCAGCGCTCGGCGATCCAGTGCGGCAGCGACAGTGCGTGTTCGAGATGACCGACGGGATTGCTGGCGAGATCGGGCAGCGGGCAGTTCTCCCGCTCCCGGGCGACGCGACGGAGCACGGCGTTGACCAGTCCGGTCGCCCGCTCGGCTCCGACCGCCCGCGCACAGCGCACCGCTTCGTCCACGGCCGCCGTGTCCGGGATGCGATCGGAGAAGAGCAGCTGATAGGCGCCGATCCGCAGCGTCGTCAGCACCAGCGGCTCGAGTTCGGCGAGACTGCGTTCGAGCGCATGGGCGAGCGCGAAGTCGATGCGGCCGCGCCAGCGCAGCGTTCCATACACGAGCTCGGTGGCGAGGGCGCGATCGAGACTGGACAGATTGCTCTGCGCCAGCGTGTGGTGGAGGGCAAGGTCCGCATACGCGCGTACGCGTTCGACGCGCTCGAGGACTCGCACTGCGATCAGTCGCGCGAGCGTCGGTCCGTCGCCGCGTCGCCGCACGCTGCCCTCGCCGCCCCCCCCGTTGCCGTCCGGTCGGCCACGCAGGCCCGGTCTGCGCCGCTCAGCCATGCTCGGCACCGCCAGGCGCCGTCGGGTCACAGATCACCGCATCCGGTGCGAGTCGAAAGCCGCGCAGCAGTTCGCCTGCCGGCATCGCGCGGCCTCCGCTGCGCTGCAGTTCGGTGACGGCGATCCAGCCGTCGCCGGTGGCGATCTCGAGGGCATGCGGGTCATCGGCGTGCCCGACATGCAGAGTGCCCGGTGCGGCGAGCGGCGCGTTTTCGCGCCTCGCGGGTTCGGCCCGCAGGACGCGAATCACTTCAGCGGTCGCGTCCGCGCTGGCGCGGAGTCCGGTGAACGCGCCGGGGCGGGGGGCGAGGGCGTGGATGCGATGGATGAGAACGCTCGTCGGCTCGCGCCAGTCGAGTCGGCCATCGCGCTTCTCGAGCTTCGGCGCGACCGTGACGAGGCGTTCGTCCTGCTCGACCCACGTGACCGAACCCGAGGAAATCTGTTCGAGCGCATCGATGATCGCCTCGGCGGCCATCCGGGCGAGGCGCTGTCCGAGCTCTTCAGTGTTCTCGCGCGGATCGATCGGCGTCTCGCGCACGAGTGCGACCGGCCCCGAATCCATCTCGCGTTCGACTCGCATCACCGATATGCCGGTCGTGTCATCGCCGGCCAGGATCGCGGCAGCGATCGGCGACGCACCGCGGTGTCGCGGCAGCAGACTCGCGTGGGCGTTGATCAGGTAGCCGAGTCGCGGCAGCGCGCGGACGCTTTTCGGGAGGAACTGACCGAACGCCACCACGACTCCGGTATCGGGCCTGTGGCCACGCAGCGTCTCGACGATCCCCGGGTCTCCCACACGCTCGGGGCGCAGCAGGGGGACGCCGCGCTCGAGAGCACGGGCCGCTACGGGCGAAGGGGTCAGCTTGCGTCCGCGCCCGCGCCCACGATCGGGCTGACTGACCGCGCACACGACCTCATGACGACTCGCCAGCAGGGCGTCGAGGGTCGGGAGCGCGATCTCGGGAGTCCCGAAGAACGCGACGCGGAGGGAGGCACCGGACAGGGCGCCTACTCCTCGGACTCGGCGAGGAGTTGCTTCTTGCGCTTCTTGACGTAGAGGCCGCGCTTCAAGCGGCTGATGCGATCGATGAACAACACGCCATCGAGATGGTCGAACTCGTGTTGGAGGCAGACGGCGCGCAGGCCCTCGGCTTCCTCGATGATCTCCTTGCCTTCCAGATCGAGGGCGCGGATCGTCACATGGCTCGAGCGCTCGACTTCGGCCGTGAAGTCGGGCACCGAAAGGCAACCCTCCTCCCAGAGGATCCTGCCCTCGCGCCGGAGGAACTCGGGGTTGATCATCACCCGGGGATTGCGGCTGCCGCCGTCCTCGTTCCACTCGGTGTCGATCACGAACATGCGGATCGCTTCGCCGACCTGGGGCGCGGCCAGCCCGATGCCCGGCTCGTCGTACATCACCTCGCACATGTCATGGGCGAGCGCGCGGATCTCGTCCGTGATCTCGGCGATCGGCTCGGAAACCCGCTTGAGGAGCGGGTCGGGGAACTGCAGCACTGCTCGGAGCGGCATCGAAGCCGAATTCCTTCCCGCTCGCTGTCCGCGCCGGGCAGGGCGCCTCTCGCGAGGATCCGGGAAGCTGGGAGATGTCACGTAACTCCCCGGACATAAATGGTTTTTGGGGTTATAGCATGTTGACCGGATCAACGTCCACCGCGACATGGATGGCACGCGGGGCGCGCCGACCGACGAGCGCGACATGGCGCGAGACACGCCACACGGCCTCGCGATCGAGGCCCTTGATGATCAACTGATGCCGGTAGCGACCGCGCAGACGCGGCAGAGGTGCGGGGACGGGCCCGAGCACTTCGCATCGCGAGGACTTCACTTCGTCGCTGAGATGGACGCGAGCGGATCCGGCGAGGGCATCGGCGGCCTCGAGGGCCTCGCCGGCGTCCGTGGCGGACACGATCACCTGCGTGAGTCTTCCGAACGGTGGATAGCCGAGCGCTGCACGGTGTCCGATCTCCTCTTTGTAGAAGCGCTCGTAGTCGTGGGCGGGCACCGGCCGCATCGCGTAGTGGTCCGGCACGAAGGTCTGCACGACGACCCGCCCGAGGTCGTCGGCGCGTCCCGCGCGTCCGGCCACCTGCGTCAGGAGCTGGAAGGTGCG
>JANOFF010000081.1:0-9634 GCA_031413515.1 bacterium | reverse complement strand
GGCCACGGCAAGGACACCGTTTCCAGCGGCATCGAGGTCACCTGGACGACCACGCCAGCGCGCTGGAGTAACGACTATTTCGAGCACCTGTTCAAGTACGAGTGGGAGATGGTCAAGTCGCCCGCCGGTGCCAAGCAGTGGGTGGCCAAGAACGCGCCGGAGATCATTCCTGACGCGCACATCCCCGGCAAGATGCACAAGCCGACGATGCTGACTACCGACCTGACGATGCGCATGGACCCGGAGTTCGAGAAGATCTCGCGCCGCTTCCTCGACAACCCGCAGGCCTTTGCCGAAGCCTTCGCGCGCGCTTGGTACAAGCTGACCCACCGCGACATGGGTCCGCACGCGCGCTACCTCGGCCCCGAAGTGCCGACAGAAGCGCTGAGCTGGCAAGACCCGTTGCCGCTGGCCACGCTCAAGCCCACGGCCGCTGACATCGCCGACGTGAAGGCGAAGATCTCCGCGTCCGGCCTCACGGTCGCGCAATTGGTGTCCACCGCCTGGGCCTCGGCCTCCACCTTCCGTGGCGGCGACAAGCGCGGCGGCGCCAACGGCGCGCGCATTCGCCTCGCGCCGCAGAAGAGCTGGGAGGCCAACACGCCGGGCGAGCTGGCCAAGGTGCTGGCCAAGCTCGAAGAGATCCAGAAAGCCTCGGGCAAGCTCTCGCTGGCCGACGTGATCGTGCTGGCGGGCGGCGTCGGTGTCGAGCAGGCGGCCAAGGCGGCGGGTGTCAACGTGGAGGTGCCGTTTGCGCCCGGCCGCGTCGATGCCACGCAGCAGCAGACCGATGTCGATTCGTTCGGCGTGCTCGAACCGGTGGCCGACGGCTTTCGCAACTACTTCAAGGGTCCGGGCAACGTGCCGGTCGAGCACATGCTGGTCGACAAGGCGCAACTGCTCACGCTGACCGCGCCCGAGATGACGGTGTTGGTCGGTGGTCTGCGCGTGCTGGGCGCCAACAGCGGCGGCAGCAAGCACGGCGCGTTCACCGACCGGCCGGGTGTGCTGTCGACCGACTTCTTCGTCAACCTGCTCGACATGGGAACCGACTGGAAGCTGGCCGGCGACAGCTACGAAGGCCAGGACCGCAAGAGCGGCAAGGCCAAGTGGAGCGCCACGCGCGTGGACCTTGCCTTTGGCTCGAACTCAGTGCTGCGCGCGCTGGGCGAGGTGTACGCAAGCGCCGACGCCAAACAGCGCTTCGTCACGGACTTCGTCGCGGCTTGGGTGAAGGTGATGAACCTCGATCGCTACGACCTCGCCTGATCTGCAAGCAAGGCCGTACAGAGGGCCCGCCGTGGGGTCCGCCGCGGGGCATTTTGCATAACGTCCATACTCGGTCGTTCAGCCAGAACGCAGCTTGAATGCCTCATCCTCGCTCCCCAGAAGGTGTGGGCCCGCATGAAGAGGACCGGGTCGACGAGCGGCTCGCGCAGAAACGACACGATCGGATCCGTCGCGAAGGTCGCCGACAGGAAGATGGGTATCTGCCAGGTCGCCCCGATGGACGCGCCGAGCCAGAAGAGCCGAACGAAGTCCGCACCATCGGCCCGCGACCGACTGCCGAGATGGAGGAAGAAGGGAAGCGAGAGGTCGACCGGAAAGTTGACCCCTTGGAAGACGTCCGGGATCCGGTCGCTCCCGATTGCGCTCGCTCGAGGAATTCGTGTTGGCCAATTCGCCCCGGGCGGGCGGGAGAGGGCATCTAGATCAACCCGAGGCGCGGCTGCCGGCTTCCCTCCGCGGATTCAGCGCCGGGCTCGATGCTTCGGAAAGACCGAACGCGGGCAATCGCTTCGGGGCGCGGCCCGGACGCACACCGGGCCCGCCGCGTCGCCACGGCGGGCCCGGCTTGGTTCGTGGATCAGTCCAACGGCTGCCAATCGACGATCAGCTGAAATGTTCCGTTGGCGACGCTGCCCACCGCATACACGAGGGTGGCCTCGTTTGGCCGCACGCCGGCCTTCTCCTGCAGGATCGGGTGCCCGCCCGCCGGTGCGATGGTGGTTTGATAGCGGCCGGGCGCCAGTACGAGGTTCGCTGATCCCCCGTTCTCTACGTCTTCGAGCAGGGCGATCCGGTAGTAGAAGAAGAAGAACCGGCGCAGGATCCCGATGTCGACCGCACCCGCCGCGGCGGTATGGTGCAGCGCGAGCCGCCCATGCACGTAGCTGCTCGGCGACGACAGGTCGTTGGTGAACTTGGTGGCCGTCGGCGCCCCGTCGGCGGTCAGGTGAGCGATCACCGTCGCGTTCTCGCCTGCTTCGAAAGGTACGCCGAGCGCCTCGACGGCGACCGGTCCCTCGCACGCCTCCGTCTCATCGGCGGCCAGCGAGATGCGGATGTCGTACTCGCCCGAGGGCAGCGGAATCCGCGAGACGATGTCGCCGAATCGCAGGTCGGTGATCGCGCAGCCGACGTCCGAGACGAAGACATCGACCGGTAGATCGGCGTCGAGCCCGAGATCCGCGCCTTGGATGCCGTGGATCACGGTGACGACGGCCTCGTCGGGTATGCCCGTGTCGGGCGCCGCCTGATCCTGGTAATCGGCCAGTAACTGGAAGGTGCCCGCGTCGAGGCTGCCGGTGGCGTATACGAGCGCCGTCTTGCCCGGGCGCACCTCGACCCACTCGTAGGCGACCGGCTTGCCGCCGGCGGGTGCAATGCTTGCGAGGTAGTAGCCGCGTCCGAGATCGGCAGCCGCACTGGCGGGATTGGCGACCCCTTCGAGCACGAGTTGCGGCCTGTACCCGCGGAAGGGGAAGAGTCCGATCAGCTCGATGTCGACCGGTCCGACAGCCGCCACGTGGTGCAGGCCGAGGCGTCCGGCACCCTTCCGGCTCGCTGTCACATCGTTCGTATACTTGCTGGCCGTCAGGCCCCCGGTCTCGGTCAGATGCGCGATCACGCTCGCATTCTCGTCGGGCGCGAAGGAAACACCGATGGCCTCGATCACCACCGGGCCCGCGCACGGATCCTCGTCGTCGCTGGCGAGCGAGATGAACACGTCGTATGCGCCCGGCGGAACCGGCACCCGCGGCGAGAAGTCGCCGTACTCGAAATCGCTCAGCGCGCAGCCGAGGCCGCTCACGAAGACGTCCACGGGCAGTGCCGGATCGAGCCCGAGGTCCTCTCCAGGGATGCCGTGGATGATGGTGACCGTCGCGTCGCCCTCGGCGGCGAGGGCGGTGCCGGCACCCAGAACGGCCATCGTCAGAACAAAAATAAGGAAGGAGGTCGTGGTTCGTATGATCATGGGGAGAGTCTCCGTTGAGGTGGCGACCACCCGGTGGGGAGTCAGTCCCGACACGGGTGGAGCGCTGTCTGTCATGTACGGGCGAGAATCGACGACGATGTCCATTGTGTCAATATTTTTTCTCGACAAACTCTATACAAACTTTGATCGAGTTGCGTAACCACTCGATATCGATCGTATTCTGGCTAGCAAGCAACAGCCTCGTCTCGTGACTGGGCCGGCCCGACGCGCAGTCCGATTGCTGACCCGTGCCGGAGGGCGGCCATCTCGATTTCCCGGGCGGCCACGGTGGTCGGGCCCTCGGCCGAGCCGTCGTTCGGCGTCGGTCCGCGACCTCTCGAGGTCCGCATCGTGGACGGTTCAGACGCGAGCAGGTGCCCGGCTCGCTCGTCTGCGCCCGTGGGCCGGATGCCCGCACGGAGCGCGGCGTCGTGATGGGCGGGCCCAGCGAGCGAGGCACTTTGGACCGGCCACACAATCGTGTGTCGAGTGACGCTTCCTTTTTCGCGGTCCGCCTGTAGCCTTCAAGCCGATCTCTTCGGACGATTTTCCTGCCGCATGCGGCGCAAACGACGAGCGAGGTACACCACGATGCGAACCAACGACTTCCTCCTCCTTCCCTGCCTGATCACCGGTCTGCTGGTCGCGGCGAGCGCCGATGCCGGTGGCTGCATGAGTAGCGACAGCTCCGTCGGCATCGTGAAGCACATCTTCGACCGCGCCGATCAGGACCAGGACGGCGTCTTGACACCGGCCGAGTACGAGGAGGCCGGTCTCCAGAGCTACGGGGTCACGTTCGAGCAGAGCGACACCGACGCGGATGGCACGACATCGCTCGACGAATACATCGAGCTCTATCAGAAGCACCATCCGACGTCGGAGGAAGGCTCCGCGGTCTGACCGTCGCTTCAGCGAGCGGCGTCGGAGACCGTCGACGTTCCATCCGCGGTGGCCGACCAGCGCTGCGGTACGCGGATGATCTTCTGCGCGTCGTAGCCCATCGCGACGGCACGGTCGACGAGCCCGTCGTATCGCTCGTCGCTCATGTCTGCCGTGCGCGACATGATCCACACGTGACCGCGATCCGGCACCCCGACGATCGTCGTCCGGTAGTCGGAATCGACGTAGACGATCAAGTACGCGGCCTTGAAGGGCCACAGGAACTGCATCCGCCACTCGGCATGGGTCCTTTCGTCGTACACCCAGCCCTTCGGCGTGTAGCGCTTGCGAGGGCCGTCGAACCCGCCATCGCGAAACGTGTAGGTGGTCTCGATGACGCCTTCGTCGGTGAGTCGGTACGACTCGATCGCGTTGTGGGCACCCTCCTCGCTGAAGAGCGGAAACGTGATCGGAATGAACCCGATCACGTACCAGTCCCCCATGAACCGCTCCAACTCGATCTCGCGGTCCATGGCCTCCAGCGGCGGCAGGCCGTCAGTCGCGCAGGCGGCGAGGATCACAACCGAGAGCCCGACACAAAACGACATCCACGACCGCGCGGACGAGCGATCGGCGAGCGGCTTGCCATGCGCCATGCTGGATCTCCCTTCGGTCATCCGGACCACGCCACCGGGAATACAGCGCGGATGCCCCTGCGGCCGGCCAGGATCCGGCGGGGTGGCCCCGTCTCGGGGTTCGCGGAAGAGCCTTGCCTTGACGTCCATACTCGGTCAATCAGGCAGAACCCAGCTTGAATTTCCCATCCGCGGTGAGGCGTCGGATCGATTTGCTGCAGGGCCACCCTCGAGGCAGCGCGGCCTTCAGCAACTGCCCGCCGCCCTGCGGTTCGCTCGACGAGCGGCGCCGCCGGCTGGGCTTTGGCGGCCAACTCATCCCACGCGCGATACGGGGGCCGTCCGGCGAGCCTTCTCGAAGGTTCCAAACATCCGGTCACAGATCGAGAGCATTACAGAGATGTTGCGCGGCTCGCGGCTCGCGTGGTGGATGTCGTGCTCGCGCGACGTCGCAAATATCCCGCCGCGGGGCATTTTGCATAACGTCCATACTCGGTCGTTCAGCCAGAACGCAGCTTGAACGCCCTATCCTCGGATGGACGCGCTCAGCCGACGCTGGCGCATCGACTGGGCTCCCAAGTAGGCGCCGGACCCAAGGGCACCGCGAACTCGCGAGGGTCCGAGCGCGCGTCGAGACGCGATCAGAGTCCCTGACGCCGAATGGACGCAAAGTCGGCGTCGGCCAGCTTCTGCGCGTGTTCCACCCGAAGCTTATCGCGCGGGACGTCAGCTTCGGCGAAAACGCTGCGCGGATCCTGATCGTGCGGCGGAAAGGGCACCTTCGCCGCGTGAAGCATCTCGTGCAGCAGCGTGGCGTTGTCCGGATTGTGCTTCCGGACGTTGATGAGGCAGAACTTCGGAAACGTCGCGCCAGCCACCGTGCCACCATCCGTGACGCCGTTGAATCCCTGGTCCTTGTCGCTGAAGGGACAGCAGATCACCCGCAGGGTTTCCGGACCGGTGACCAGGACGCGCTCTGCGGCTTCGCGCACGCTGAAGCACGAGGCCTGCGAGCCCGTGATGACCTTCTCGAAGTCGGGCACGACGGGGCCGAGGACCATCGGAAACGGCGCGCTGTCGCTGACGGCGAAATCGAGCCCGTGCGGCAGCATGAGCTCGCGGGCTCGATTGACGAAGAGGAACGCGAGAACCGCACCCCCTCCGAGATCCACGGCCGCTTGTGTGTCCTGCCAGATGAATCTGATCGATTTCCCGTGCTTCTTGAAACCCGGGCCTGAGACGCCCGTAACGCCGAGCGTGTTGGTCTGAGAAGCGACCGTTCCCGAGCCTTGCGATCTACAGACTGCACGATCCGACCCCGCGCGGCTGTCGCTGGCGAACAGCTCCTCGTCGAGCCGCGCGATCGTCATCTTGCCGACGATGTTGTCGGCCTGGGTCTGATACGCGGGGTTGATGATCTTCCGTTTGCGCTTGTAGGCGAGGACCGCCGCCGTCGTCGAGGGGCCGTAGAGCTTGCTGCGCAGCTCGAACACCTCGATCCTCGCCCTGTCGAGCAGCATCAGCGCCTTGTGGATCCTCGCAACGTGCGCGCCCCGGGCTCCGGGCACGATGTGGGCGGGGTCCTTGATCAAGCAGGCCTGGAGAGCGGGATCGTCGCGCAGCATCGCGGAGCGAAGCGCCATTTCATCCTCCATCACGGCGCGGTCGCCGCGAGCTCGCGCAACGGTCCCATCAAGGCCCCGCCGTGTCAATCAGGCCAAATGCAGCGAGAGTGCGCTGCAAAGCGGCGATGCATGATGAACGACAATCATTTCTGCCGCTACGTGTTGCCTCAGCAGCAGATGCTACCGCGTGCCTCACGAAGGAATCGTACTCATGCCGGGTTCCTCGTGGGCAAAGGCTCCTCCGTGGGCGAAGACGAGTCGCCGGGCCGCATCGCTACGCCACGTCTGCACTCTTCGCTGAAGTGTCCGCAGGCTGCGTGAGCCGAACTGCCCGGGGTATTCCGTCTGAAGCCGCTCGAGGAGTTGCTTGGCCGTCCGATCGGGCTCGACATCCAGCCAGGCTCGTATGCGAGGCCAGATCGCTTCGAACGGATCGGGGCGAGTTCGCCAGTAGCGCCGCGATCTCGGCTCCTCATGATGCGTCGGTCGCACGTCGCCTTCTTGCCACGCGGTCGCCAGGCTTGACAGGAATTTCTCCAAGTCTGCGTCGCGCCCGGGCGCGACGCCAACTGCCGACCCGTTCGAGAGTGCGGCGAGGTAACGCTGCATCGAGCGAATCTCGTCGAGTAGCCGGAGAGGATCAAGAGAAGCCCCGACTCCGCGAAGCCGTTCCTTCATCTCGTCCTCGATGGACCGCGCCGCAAGGAGCTTTGCGCATGGCGTCGTGGGTGCCTCATATCGTTTCACGATGCGCGACCCGCAGCGCTTCTTCTCCAGGAGCTTGAACGACGGCTGGAAGAAGTTCACGAACAATCGCGATGCCGCGTAGAGCCGCGCAAGGCTGTCTGCTGCGGAGATCCCTTCCAGTCTCCGGTATCCGACGAGTCGGCGTACAACGGCGCCGTTCTTTTCTCCACCCTGGCTTGGTCGTTTTGTGATACGGACGCGACCGGGTGAACTCGATCCTGTGCTTCTCGCAATACGCGAGAAGCGTCTCGTTCAGGAATTCGCTGCCGTTGTCGGTGTCGATCCCCAGAAGGGGGAAAGGCATCGAGTTGCGGAACTGCTCGAGTGCATCCACGACGAGCGTCCCCCCGCGCACGACCAGCGCTGAACACTCGATCCACCCGCTGCAGACATCGGTGAGCACGAGGGTGTTTACAAACGAGCCAGAGGCTTCGGGGCCCGAGTGGGACACCAGATCGACCTCGACGTAGCCCGGCCGCTCGTCCTTCCAGCCTACAAAGGTTCGGATGGCAACCTGGCGCTGGGTCGCCGTCTTCTCGCGCGCCTTGGGCCGAGTCGATCCCCGGACACCAACCTTCGCCTCACCGAGCAAGCGATCGATCGTGGCAGCGCTCGCTGAAAGCAACTTCTCCCGAACTCCCTCGTCCAAATGGAGGTGACCGTGCCGCTCGAGCGCCGGGACCAGGAGCGGCAGCAACGCCTTGAGGCGCTTGCCGCAGATGCGATCGCTCGCCTCCCACAGGACGATCAGCGCCTGCTTCACGGCCTCGTCGTAGACGCGAAATCGAGTGGTTCGCCTTGGAGCCACCAGCTCCGCTGTGGAGTTCAACAGCCGGATCGAATGCTTGCGGTGGTAGCCCGTGATGGCAACGAACTGATCGAGAATGCGCTGTCTGTCTTGCTTGGAAGCGTGCCGGTACCGGGCTGAAACCACCCGGACCAGGTCTCGCCTCGCCTTCGTGTCGATCTTTGGTCCCATCGTTGCCTTCCGTCGATTGCCACCCTCGGTAGCAATTTCGATGAGGCAACGACCTCGCGCGAGTAGCAATCGAGGTGAGTCAATCCTGGGTCAGGGGGTTTGCCTTCGACCTCGAAGGGGTCGCGGTTGTGGCGCACTCGAACCGATCCGTTCGAGGGCGTGTGGGACGAAGAGATCGTCCCGCTGCTCGTGCGCGACGAGGGCCGAATCCTTCAGGCGACGACGTTGTTCGAGTGGCTCGAGAACCGTCCCGCCGCGGGGCTGAACAGTCGGGGGGATGGTTTACAAGAGTCCGGGCACATCCTTTACACCAAAAGGATGCCTTGGATGGAAACGAGCCCTAAGAAGCAGCGTCAGCATTTCTATCGCGACTACGCGAGTGGCCAGTGGTCGATGAGCGAGCTGTGTGACCGGTATCAGATCTCTCGGCCCACTGGCTACAAGTGGGTCGACCGGATCGAGGCCGAAGGCCTGAAGGCGGTCGAGGACCGATCTCGGGCCCCGAATCGCCATCCGAACCGAACGCCCGAACACGTCGAGCGTGAGATCCTCGTGCTGCGAGAGAAGTACGGCTGGGGGGCCACCAAGCTGTGCCAGATCCTGAAGAAACGGTATCCGGGCCGGAGCGTTCCAGCCCACAGCACCGTGAACGAGATCCTGGATCGCAACGGTCAGCTCCGAAAGAACCGACGCAGACAGTCTTGGAAACATCCCGGCGCAGTGCGTCTGGATACGGCAGGGCCGAACGAGATCTGGCCCGCGGATTTCAAGGGACAGTTCAAGACCGGCGACGGGAAGTACTGCTTTCCGCTCACCGTGACCGATCACTACAGTCGCATGCTCTTGCTCTGCAAGGCACTGCGATCCGTCCGAACCGAAGGCGCCAAGCCCGCCTTTCGGGCGTTGTTTCGCGAGCACGGGCTTCCCGACGCAATCCGGACGGACAACGGTCCACCGTTCGCATCCATGGGAATCCATGGGCTCTGCGAGCTCAATGTCTGGTGGATGAAGCTCGGAATCACTCATCAACGAATCCGCCCCGCGAGTCCCCAGGAAAACGGTCAACACGAGCGCATGCACAAGGACATGAAGAGAGAGGCGGCCCAACCGCCCGGCGCGAATCTCGCCACGCAGCAGAAGCAACTCGATCTCTTCCAGCAGCGATACAACCATGAGCGCCCGCACGAAGCACTCCAGGGGGACTTCCCCGCCGAGCGCTGGCAGCCGTCCTCGAAGGAGTATCCAAGCCGGCTCCCGCAACCCGAGTATCCCAGCCACTTCGAGGTACGCAGAGTCAGCAGCTGTGGGACCTTCCGACTCTCGGGTCAACGCTTCTTGAGCAACGCGCTCGCGGGAGAAAACATCGGACTCGAGGAGGTCGGCGACGACCTATGGAACATCGTCTACTACACCACGGTGCTTGGACGCATCGACAGACAAACCGGTAAGATCACGGGAAGCCAGAATGTGTAAAGGATGTGCCCGAACTTCTGTAAACAATGTGCCCGGA
>JANOFF010000080.1:0-21483 GCA_031413515.1 bacterium | reverse complement strand
CTCTGGACCGAGACTTCAGTGACGCACGCAGGCGAATATGAACACGTGACGGGCGCGGGCCTCGCCCCGCTGCCCGTGCAGCGGCCGATCCCGATCTGGTTTGGTGCGATGTCGGCACCCGCGTACCGGCGCACGGGCAAGCACGCGGACGGCTGGTTCCCGCAGCACGCGCCCGGTGCCCAGCTCGACGAGGCGCGCGCGATCGTCGATCAGGCCGCATTGGAAGCGGGGCGCGATCCAAAGGCGATCGGTCTGGAGGGCCGCGTGAGCCTCGGCCAGAACTCGCCCGACAAGCTGGCCGAGCAGGCCGAGCGCTGGCGGGCGACGGGCGCGACACATCTCACGGTCAACACGATGGGATCGGGGCTCGCATCGGTCGACGCGCACCTCGACGCGCTCGCGTCGATCGCGAAGGCGCTCGGGCTGCAGCCGGCTTAGCGCGCTACGGCTCAGTCGGTCGGAAGGGAACGACCTCGACGGTTCCGTGGTGCAGGTGCAGCGCGCTGGACTGCGGCACCGTCACCCAGGCGTTGACGATCGTTCCGATGGGCTCGGACACGACGATGCGGGCGTCCGGACCGAGGCGCTCGCCCATCTCTTCGGCCAGCCCGAGTTCCACCAGGTCTTCGACGGCCTTGCTGTAGTAGAGCGTCGGGGCCTTGCCGTCGCTGGCGTAGCGCACCGCATAGGTGGTCTCGCCGTCGGAGAGGCCAAGCGTCATCCACAGCGACTCGGGAATGTCGGCCGCCCTGGCGACCGACTCGACGAAGCCGGCCATGCGCTCGAGTGCGCCGAGGGGATCGCGTTCCAGTCCGAAGGTCAGCGCCAGATGGAAGAGTGCCTCCGAATCCGTCGTGCCCAGGACATTCGAAAACAGTCCGGGTTCGATGCGCATCAGCAGTTGCTGCCGGATCTTCTCGACCTCGAAGATCTCGCCATTGTGCACGAACAGCCATTGCTTGTAGCGAAAGGGGTGACAGTTCGTCTCCTGCACGGTGGCAAGCGACGTGGCGCGCACGTGCGCCAAGAAGAGCGGTGACTCGATCTGCGCCGCGAGGTCGCGCAGGTTGAAGTCATTCCAGGCCGGACGAATGCTGCGGAACAGCCCGGGGAACTCGCGGGTCCCATACCAGCCGAGCCCGAAGCCGTCGCCATTGGTGGGCGTCTCGGCCGAACGCGACGCCATGCTCTGGTCGATCAGCGAGTGTTTGGCCTTGAAGAGCAGCTCTTCGATCCGGATCGGATTGCCGGAATACGCCTGCCAGCGACACATGTTCAGTGACCTCGATGGACTTTCGACAAGCTGGGCGGTCGGATCCGCAGCGTACCATGGCCAGCACGCGCAACGCGCCAGACCACGGCGACACCGGGTCGGAAGCGATAGGTTCCACCCGTGCTCCAGGAGGTCCGCATGCCGGTCTCGTACGATCCCTTCTCCACCGAGTGGCGCGACGACCCCTATCCGAAGTACCGCGAGCTGCGCGATCACGCGCCGGTCCACTATTCATCCGCCTCGAAGATCTGGTGCATCTCGCGTTTCGACGACGTGGCCGCGGTGCTGAAGAGTCCGGAGCAGTTCTCCTCGCGGGCGATGATGACCCAGATGGTGAACGCGGGGCAGGACGGGCCGCCGCCGCTCAGCTTCCGGCTCGTCCGCTTCCTTGCTCGTCTGGGGCTCGCCACGCGAACCAACCCGTTCGGTTTCGTGACCACGCGAACGCTGATCGCCGAGGACGGTGAGAGCCACTCGGCCCTGCGCAGCATCGTGACCCGCGGCTTCACACCGCGCCAGATCGCGAGCTGGGAGCAGCGCGCGCACACACTGGTCGATCTGCAGATCGCCAAGCTCGATCGCGGCGAGCGATTCGATCTCGTACACGATCTCGCGGTTCCACTGCCGGTCACGCTCATCGCCGAGATGCTCGGTGTGGACGCCGCGCGCCTGCCTGATTTCAAGCGCTGGTCCGATGTGTTCGTGGAGAATGCCACCGGCTCGGGCCGCGCCGATCCACTGAACCAGCGCTTCCTCGGCGTGCTGCTCGAGATGTTCTCATACCTCGTTCGGCTCTCGCGCGAGCGGCGCCGGCACCCGCAGTCCGATCTGATCAGCACGATCGTGGCGAGCCAGGCCGGCGAGGCCACGCTCACGGATCAGGAAGCCGCGCAGTTCGCGGTCCTGCTGCTGATCGCTGGCAACGAGACGACCACCAACCTGATCGGCAACGCCGCCAATGCGCTGCTCGATCACCCGGCCGAGCTCGCCCGCGTCGCCGCCGATCCCGCGCTGATTCCCGACATGATCGAGGAGACTCTGCGCTTCGACGCGCCCGTGCAGCTCGTGTTCCGCACTGCCACCGAGGACGTGGATCTCGCCGGCGTGCGCATTCCGAAGGACGCGAACGTGGCGGCGCTGATCGGCTCCGCGAACCGCGACGAGCGGCGCTTCCCGGACCCCGACCGCTTCGACGTGAGCCGTACAACACAGGGGCACCTGGGCTTCGGGTTCGGCAAGCACTTCTGTCTCGGTGCCTCGCTCGCACGTCTCGAAGCCCGCATCGCCCTCGCGGCATTGGTGCCCCGCCTGGTCGGCCGCGCGCGCGTCGAGCAGAAGGTCACGCGCGTCGACTCGTCCCTGGTGCGCGGACCGAGCTCGATGGAGCTGACGGCGGCGGCGTGAGCGGGGCTTCGCAGCACGGTCGTCGCGATCCCCGCGGCTCCACACGCTGTGGGTCATCGGCTCACGAACACCGACTCGAGACGAGGAGATCCAGCATGAATGGAGCGGAGAGTCTGATCAGCACGGCCGTCGCCGCGGGCGTCGACGTCTGCTTTGCGAATCCCGGCACGACGGAGATGCCGCTGGTGGCGGCGCTCGATTCGGTCGCCGGCATGCGCGCGGTGCTCGGCTTGTTCGAGGGCGTCTGCACCGGTGCCGCCGACGGCTATGCGCGGATGAGCGGCAAACCGGCGATCACGCTGCTCCACCTAGGACCGGGCCTCGCCAACGGGCTCGCGAATCTCCACAATGCACGCCGCGCCCGGTCGCCGATCGTGAACGTGGTCGGCGATCACGCGATGTGGCACGTCGGGGCAGACGCACCGCTCACCAGCGACATCGTCTCACTGGCGACACCGATGTCCGGCTGGGTGCGCAGCACGGTCTCTTCGCGCGCACTCGGCGACGACATCGCCGACGCGATCGCCGCATCGCTCGCGCCGCCGGGGCACGTCGCCACGCTGATCGTGCCCGCCGACTGCCAGTGGGAGGAGGCCGGCGCGCCGGTAGCGCCACGCAAAGCCGTGCACGCCTCGGCGGTTTCAGGAGCGCGGATCGACGCGATCGCCAAGATCCTGCGCGGCCCTGGCGCGGTGACGATCCTGCTCGGCGGCAAGGCGCTCGGCACGCGAGGGCTGGCGGCCGCGGCGCGTGTCGCGGCGGCATCGGGATGCAAGCTGCTCGGCGAAACCTTCTCGGCGCGGACCGAGCGCGGTGCCGGCATCCCCGCGCCGATGCGACTGCCGTACTTCCCCGAGCAGGCCATCGAAGCGCTCGCTGGCACCGAGGTCTTGATTCTCGCAGGAGCGCTCGCCCCGGTCGCGTTCTTCGGCTACGCGGGACTTCCCAGTCAGCTCGCGCCGAAGGGATGTGCGATCGAGTCCCTCGTGGATCCGTGCGACGACGCCGAAGCGGCGCTCGAATCACTCGCCGAAGCACTGCGCGCCCCGCGGTCCGTCGCGGAAGCTCCGCGCGCGAGACCGGTGCGACCGAGCGGCCCACTCGACCCCGCGAGCCTCGGCGCCGCACTCGCCGCGCTACAGCCCGAGGGCGCGATCGTGGTCGACGAGGCGGCGACGTCCGGCGGTCCCTATGCCGCGCTGGCGCCGGCCGCGCCGCCGCACACCTGCCTCGCGTTGACGGGCGGAGCGATCGGACAGGGCATTCCGACCGCCACCGGCGCCGCGATCGCATGCCCCGACAGGCGTGTGATCTCGCTTCAGGCCGACGGCAGTGCGCTCTACACCCTGCAAGCCCTGTGGACGCAAGCGCGGGAGGGTCTGAACGTCACGACGCTGCTGTGTTCGAATCGCCAGTATCGGATCCTGCAGATCGAAGTGGCTCGAGCGGGCATCCGGGAGCCCGGTCCGAATGCGCGCGCCCTCACCGATCTCGCGTCTCCCGAACTCGGCTGGGTCGAACTCGCGCGGGGATTCGGGATTCCCGCCGTGCGAGCCGAGACCGCAGACGAACTGGTCGAGCAGCTCGGTCGCGCGCTGGCGAGCGACGGACCGAACTTCATCGAGGTGGTGCTGTGACGGCCGTCCTCTGGCGGACAAACCCCTGAACGCGCGAGCCGGGTCGGTCATGACGGAGACTGCGGTCCACCTCGCACCGCGGTCCACCACCAAGAGGGAGACGTGATGCGGCAGGGCCTCGGCGACATCCGTGTTCTCGACTTCTCGACCCAGATCGCGGGGCCGTACTGCTCGAAGCTGTTCGTCGACGCGGGCGCCGAGGTGATCAAGGTCGAGCGGCCCGAGGGCGACTCGCTGCGGCGCTGGTCGGCGACCGGTGCCGATCTCGGCGGCCGCGACTCGGCGCTCTTCACGTTCCTGAACGCGGGCAAACAATCCCTCGTCGGCTCGGCGACGGATCCCCACGTCGCCATACTTCTCGCCGAGGCCGATCTCGTCATCGAGGCGCACGGCCTCGCGACGGACACCGGAGAGCGTCTCGACGTCGCCCGTCTGCGCGCCGCGTACCCGTCACTCGTGGTGGTCTCGATCACCCCGTACGGACTCTCTGGGCCCTGGGCGGGCCGGCTCGCCACGGAGTTCACCTTGCAGGCCGAGTCCGGCTCGATCGGCCTGCGCGGGTTGATGGGGCACGAGCCCTTCCAGGCCGGCGGTCGCATCACCGAGTGGGGCGCGGGCGCCTACGGGGCCGCGGCGGCGCTCGCGGCGGTATTCGAAGCGCGGGCGTCCGGCCGGGGCGGGCACATCGACTTCGCGCTGCTCGAGCTCGCGAACCTGGTCTTCACCAACTACTCCGACACGATGAATCGGCTGATGAACGGAAGTGCGGGGGATGCCGTCCACGCCTTTCTCGCGCCCGCCGTCGAGACACCGTCCATCGAGCCGACCGCCGACGGTTACGTGGGCTTCTGCACGAACGCGCGACAGCAGTTCTCGGACTTTCTCGTGATGATCGAGCGAGCGGATCTGCAGCAGGACGAAGCGCTCGCGCAGTTTGCCGGGCGTCTCATGCGCTTCGCCGAGTGGAACGCGATCATGCAGCCCTGGCTCTCGACGCGGACCACCGCCGAGATCCTCGAGCTGGCATCCTTGCTCCGCATCCCGGTGTCTCCGATCTGCAATGGCGAGAGCGTGCTCGCCCACGAGCAGCTCGTGACGCGAGGAGTGTTCGTCCCCGACGCCGAGTGCCGCTTCGTACAGCCGCGCCGCCCATATCGGTTCGACGACGAGGACCCGCCCGCACCGAAACGCGCGCCGCGCCTCGGCGAGCACACTCGTTCGGCCGCGTTCGCGAAGCGCGAGGGCCGCGCATTCCTGCCCGCGAAGCAGGGATCACTTCCGCTCGCCGGGCTGCGAGTCCTCGACCTCACCGCCTGGTGGGCGGGCCCGGCCGCGACGCACTTGCTCGCCACGTTCGGCGCGGAGGTGATCCACGTCGAGTCGACGAGCCGCATCGACGGCCTCCGTTCGATCGGCGGCATGATGGCGGGTCATTTCCCCGACTGGTGGGAGGCGAGCCCGCACTTCCTGCACTCGAACAGCAACAAGCTCGCGATCACGCTCGATCTCACGCAGCCTGCGGGCCTGGCCCTCGCCGAGCGATTGATCGCTCGATGCGACGTCGTGGTGGAGAACTTCACGCCGCGCGTGCTCGAAGCGTTCGGGCTCGGTTGGGAGAGAGTTCGCCAACTGAATCCCCGCGCCATCCTGATGCGCATGCCGGCCTTCGGGCTGACGGGGCCGTGGCGCGACCACACCGGCTTCGCCCAGACGATGGAGCAGATGAGCGGCCTCGCCTGGGTGACCGGACACGCCGCCGATCAGCCGCGCATTCCACGCGGTCCCTGCGATCCGATCGCGGCCGCACACGCGAGCTTTGCCCTGATGGTGGCGCTCGCACAGCGCGATGCCTCGGGTCGCGGGATCCACATCGAGAGCACGATGATCGAGAGCGCGCTCAACATCGCCGCCGAGCAGGTCGTCGAGTGGAGCGCCTATGGGCATCGAATGGAGCGCGACGGCAATCGTTCGCCGCTCGCGGCGCCGCAGGGACTCTATGCCTGCGCGGAGGGCGCGACCGTCACCGACAAGTGGCTCGCGCTCTCGATCACGAGCGACGCGCAGTGGCGCGCACTGCGGACAGTGCTCGGGCATCCGACCTGGGCGATGGACGCCGCGCTCGACACCCACGCAGGTCGCCGCGCGAACCACGCTGCGATCGATGCGCAGCTCGGCGCGTGGACGCGGGGCCGCGACCGCGCGGCGCTCGTCGCCGAGCTGCGCGCGCTCGGCATCCCGGCTTCCGAGGTGACGAACCCGAGCCGGGTCCTGCAGGCGAACCCGCAGCTCCGGCATCGACACTACTTCGAGTCACTCGAGCATCCGGTCGTCGGCCCGATGCCACTCCCCTCCCTCCCCTATCGACTGACGGGGATCGATCACTGGCTGCGCACGCCGGCGCCGACGCTTGGACAACACAACGAACTCGTGCTCGGCCGCTGGCTCGGACTGTCGGCTGCGGAGCTTCGCGCTCTCGAGGCCGACGGAGTCATCGGGACGCGGCCTGCCGGACTGTGAGATCCATCGGGCCACGAGCGCCGAGTCCGACGGGCCCGTTCGCGTGATCCCGCGCGTGCATCCAGCGCCCGTCAGAACCGCAGCTTGATGCCGCCGCCGAGCGTCGCGTAGGTGGCGTCGGAGAGGACTCCGCCCGGTGCCACCACCGCCGCGTCCGCGGTGAGGGCGAGGGTCTCTGAGACATAGAAGTCGAATCCGCCCGCGACGCGGAACACCGCCACGATGTCTTCATATTGGACCGAGGCGCCGGTCGCGACGTCCTGCAGGAACGTGGTCCCCTCCATGACGCCGACTCCGAGCCCGAGATAGGGTTGGAATTGCTTGGTCAACAGGTAGAAGCGGCCGTTCAGGGTGGTCGACCAGGCTTTGAAGCTGCCGCGATTGCCGAAGCCGCTGAGGTCGAAGTCGCTGACCGCCTCGAACCGTACGTCCACCTCGAAGTTCTTCGCGAAGTGGTATCCGAGAGCGGCGCTCACGCCCTTGCTGTCGCCGACCGCGTATTCGGTATCGAAGATATCCGGCGCCCAGAAGACGGTGCCGAGCAACACGACGCCACTTCGCGAGTAGCGGTTCTTGCGCTCGACGATCTCGGCCTGAAGGGCGGCGGTCGCCGCTCGCGCCGCGGCAGCGGCGCTCTCGGCAGCCTCCGTCGCCTGATGGAGCGCCGCGTCACTCGCGGCGGACGGGGCGGCCGCAGGTGCCGGCACGGCCGCGGCGGCCCCGGCTCCCGCCGCCGCAGCAGCCGGTGCCACACCGGTGGCGGCTTCGACGGCCGCGCGCGCCGCCGCGGCCGCTGCATCGGCTTCTGCCGCTGCGGCTGCGGCCTGGCGCGAGGCCTGATCCGCGTCGTACGCCTGGGCCTTCAGTTCGATCACGGAGGGTTCGGCGGGGATCGGTGCAGGCGCCGACTCGGCGACGGGCGCCTGGACGGCGGTCGGGGCGGCGGTCTCCTCGGCCCGGGACACCGAATCGAGCAGCACAAAGATCACGAGCGCGAAGCCGAGTCCCGCCTGCCGGCGCAGGGGGCGGTGACCGGAAGGTGTCGATGAGCGCATGGGGCCTCCTTCTTGTCGGTCCCGGCCGCACTCGAATCGATTCGCAGACCGGGCGCTTGCTCGGATGATCGCCAATCCGATCAGCTTCGTCCCTCGATCCGACCGTGCCAGTCCCGGTCGGCCCGGAGAATTCTCCTCGACTTGCGGGCCGGCGAGACAGGACCCAGGCCCGCACGCAGTTCGGGCCCCCTTCGCGGTCGTTCCGCGGTAGCGTTGGCGACGGCAGAATGCTGCGCGAACCGAGGAGACAGCTCGAGCATGGCAGACAAGATCGAGATCACCGATGCGATGCGCCGATTGATCGGCGTCGAGTCGAAGCCCTGGATCCACGAGGTCACCACGACGAGCGTGCGCGCCTTTGCACGCGGCGTCGGCTACACGGATCGCGTCTACTACGACGTCGACGCCGCGCGGGCGGCTGGCTACCGCAGCCTGCCCTGCCCGCCCACCTATCTCGGCACGCCGGTCTTCATCCCCGGACAGAGCAGCGATACGTTCTCGGGGCCGCGAGAAGACGGACCGACTCTCGATCACGGATTGCCGAATCTGCTCGATGGCGGAACCGAGACCGAGTGTTTCGCGGACATCTGTGCGGGCGACACCCTCAGCGTCACCTCGCGCCTCGCCGACCTGTCGGTCCGCGAGGGCAAGTCGACCGGCCAGATGCTGATCGTCACCCGCGAGACCCGCGTCGTCGATCAGACGGGCAAACTCGTCGCCCGGCAACTCGGCCAGGCGATCTTCTACTGATCCGGAGCAGGGCTCCAGAACCGCATCGAAAGCAGGAGTCAGACATGCCGAGGACCTGGAACTCATTCGCCGAGGGGGATTCGATCGCCGAGCTCGCGAAGGCACCGGGCGTCAGCCAACTCGTCAAGTACGCGGCGGGTAGCGGCGACTTCAATCCACTCCATCACGACTTCGCGTTCCTGCAATCGAAGGCGATCGGCTCGATCATCGTACACGGGCGATTCAAGTACGCGGCGCTCGGCGAGCTGGTGTCGAACTGGCTCGACCACGGCGGGCGCATCAAGAAGATCTCCTGCCAGTACCGCGGCATGGATCTGCCCGATCAGCCGATGACGCTCGGCGGCGTGGTGAAACGCAAGTGGCAGGAGAACGGCGAGAAGCTGGCCGAGCTCGAGCTCTGGGTGAAGAACGCGCAGGGCAAGAACACGACGCCGGGCACGGCGATCGTCTCGTTCTGACGGATTCGGACGAACTCGGTACCGAGGACCCACCACCTCGCGCCACTCACGGTTGTGGCGGCTATTCTCGAAAGCTGCCACGCGTTCCGGCGGCCTCTTGAATTCACTTGGCGACGGCCCGGAAAGCCAATCCAGATCTGTCTACGGATCACACTGAAGGGGTTTCGATGCTCAAGCGAGTCGCTCTCATGGCGGTTATGTCGGCCTTCGTCGTCGGAAGCACGGGGTGCATCGGATCGATGGCGCTGTCGGGCAAGGTGCGTCAATTCAACATGGACGCTTCTCCCGATCCCTGGCCGCGCGCGGGGATCTTCATGCTGCTGTACGTGCTGCCCGTCTACCCCTTCGCCGGTTCGGCCGACCTGCTCGTCATCAACTCGATCGAGTTCTGGACGGGCACCAACCCGCTCAGCAACAAGAAGGCATTGGTCACCGTGGCCCAGTTGGGTGACGAGCACCGCGAGATGGACGCCGACGGAAACATCGTCGTGTCGAGCCTGCGCGCGGACGGCTCGATCGACGTTGCGATCACCGCAAAGGACGGAACCCAGAGCTTCGTCAACGTCGTAAACACCGGCGAGCAGCTCGTCGCACGCGACGCAGCGGGCAACGAGCAGGCCCGCGTGAGCCTCGACCAGTACTGAGCTTCCTCGTCAAAGCCCGCCGTCGCTGGATATCGTGAGCGGCGACGGCGGGCACGGCGATCGTCTCGTTCTAGTCGGCCGCGCTCTCATACGAGCGCAGCACGCCCGGGTTGACACCCGCGCGACGTGCGCCCTCGAGCAGCACCGGCATCTCGCAGAGCAGTTCGCTGTACTGCGCACGCGCCGCATCGCGAGCCTCGCCGAGCGGCACGCGAGAGGCCGGCGTGACGCCGGGCTGATAGCCGGTCTGGCCGAACGCGACGGTGGCGCTGTCGAGTTCGTCCTTTGCGGTTTCGATCTCCGAGCGCGTGCGATTGAGCACGTACACCCAGCGGGTCGGATTGGACGAGGTCGGCAGGTCGACGGAGGGCGCCGGAAGCTGCGAGCACGGGGTCGGGCGCCAGACGAGGTCCGAGTTGTCGGGTGCCTCCGAGCTGGCCACCGGAACCGAATCGAGCGAGCTGCCGAACGTCTGCTCCATCGAATCGAGTGATTCCGAACTCGCCGCGGGCACCTGGTCGAGGGATACGCTGTCTTCGAGCCGATCGCCGTCGGGCGTGCCCGACTGCCCGACATCCACCGAGTCGAGCGAGCCGGATCGGCCGACGTCCACCGAGTCGAGGCTCTCGCTCTGAGCCCGGACGAGGCCGGGGGTCAGGCCCAGCAACAGGACCAACGCCAGGCCGAAAAGTCGTCGCGATCGAAGCATCGTTTCCGCCCTCCCTTTGGCGCACTTGTCGGGCGTTTTGCACAGATCTGAAGGGGCCGTGCGGGGGAGGGGCTCTGATATTCTGGCCGCGAACTCGGCGGACTCTCGGCGCCGTCGCTCGAGGCCTCCGATTTGGCGAACGGATTCGACGGGTTGCGGGTGCTCGAGATCGCGGGCGCGCGAGCCGGTGCGCTGACCGCGAAGTGGTTCGGCGACCTCGGCGCCAGCGTGACGAAGCTGGCGCCGCCGGGCTCGGGCACGGATCCAGAGACTGCCCGGCAGCGAACCCTCCACGACACCAGCAAGCGCATTCGCGAGATCGATCTCGACCGGCCTTCGGGTACGGCTGAACTCCTGCGTTGGCTCGACTGGGCGGACGTCTCGATCGAGAGTGCGGCGCCCGGTCCGCTGGTGGCTCGACGCGAGACCGCTGCGCGACCCGAGCTGATCCGGGTGCGGATCTCCCCGCTCGGGCCGAGCGGCCCGCTCTCGGACTGGCGCTCCAACGAATTCACCGACGAAGCACTGGCCGGGCATCTGATTCTGAACGGCGAGCCGGGCCGCGCACCGATCGCGCGCCCGGGTCGACTGGCCAGCAGTCAGGCGGGTCTGCACGCCCTGATCGGTGCGCTCGCCGCGCTGCGCGTGCGCGATGCAACGGGCCGGGGACAGACCGTCGAGATCAGCCACCTCGAAGGACTCGTCGCCCTGCATCAACACGCGCTCACGATGTGGACCCACGACCGCCACATCCTCGCGCGCAGCGGCAACCGACAGCCGGGCTACTGGCATCCGGCCGGGCTGTATCGCTGCCAGGACGGCGACATCGCGCTGCAGGTCGGGGGCCAAGCGGTGCGCGACCGATTGCTGGTGGCGGCCGGTCTCGAGCAGTGGCTGCTCGATCCGCGTTTCGCCGACGATCTCGCGCTCGCTCGACACAAGGACGAGTTCGATGCGCTGCTCGAACCGTGGCTGCGGGCACAGCCCGCGAACGCAATCGTGTCGCGGCTGCAGAGCGCCGGCGTGCCCGCAGGCCGCGTGCTGAGCGCACGCGAAGTCCTCGTCGATCCGCAGCTCGAAGCCCAGGCGGGGCTCGTGCGCATCGACGACCTGCTCGTGCCGCGCGCGGAATTCCACATCTCGGGGCATCCCGTCTCGCCCATCGCGGCGCGACCGCTCGAAACCCCCGATGCACGTGTGTGTGTCGAGAAGGCTCGGCCGCCTCGCAGCGAGCCGGCAGCCGGTGGCTTCGCAGACGGACCGCTCGCCGGCATCCGGGTGCTCGATCTCGGGCGCGTGTGGGCCGGGCCTCTCGCCGGACGCCTGCTCGGGGATCTCGGCGCGGACGTGATCGCGATCGAATCCCCCGACTCACGCGGTGCGCGCCGTGTGCCCGAGGAGCTGGCCGCGATCACCCACCTGTTTCCGGATGGCCAGGTCGGCGACCAGCCCTGGAATCGCATCGGGTCGCTGAACGCGCTCGCCCGCAACAAGCGCTCCGTCACGCTCGATCTGCGCCGCAGCGAAGCGCGCGACGTGTTCGAGCGGCTCGTCGAGCGGGCCGATGTCGTGCTCGAGAACTTCCAGCCCGACTTCCTGCCGCGCCTCGGGCTCGGCTTCGAACGGCTGCAGGCGCTGAATCCGAAGCTCGTGTTCGCCTCGATCACGGGCTTCGGCTCGACCGGCCCGGATGCCGGCCATCGGGCGTTCGGCCCGATCATCGAGGCGCGCACGGGGGTCGCGCACGCGATGGGCGAACGCGGCGGTGCGGCGTGCCGCTCGGGAATTGCGTGGCCGGATCCGCTGGCGGCGCTGCACACCGTGGCCGCAGTCCTGGTCGCGCTGCGGGATCGCGACCTCGACCCGCGACACGGCGCGCGCCGCGTCGAGGTCTCGCTCCACGGATCCGCGCTCGCGATCTGCGACGAACTGCTCGTCGACGCGCAACGCGACGGCGCCGATCCGCCGCGACGGGGATCGCGCGATCCCCATCATGCGCCTCAGGGCGTCTATCCGTGCGCGGGGGACGACCGCTGGATCGCGATCAGCGTGACCCGCGATGACGAGTGGACCGCGCTCTGCCGGGAGCTCGGGCTCGCCCGCGGACTCGCTTCCCTCGATCGGGCCGGACGCCACGATCGCCACGACGAGATCGACGCAGCGCTCGCGCACGCGACCCGGCGACTCGACCGGGTCGTCCTCGCCCACCGACTGCAGGCGGCGGGCGTGCTGGCGGCGTGGTTGTCGGATGCGCGGGACCTGTGCGAGAACGCGCAGCTCGAGGCGCGAGCGTTCTGGTTCGACACGACGCATCCCGCCACGGGATCCCGGCGCGAACCCGGTCCCGTGATCCGACTCGGCGATACGCCGTGCCGCCTGCGGCGACCCGCTCCGTTGCTCGGTCAACACAACGCCGAGGTGCTTCGCGAGTGGCTCGGCCTCGACCGGGCCGCGCTCGACGAACTCGTCCGGCTCGGCGTGTCGGTGGAGATGCCGCCCGGGTAGACTCGATCCGGGACTGTTGCAGAGGAAGGATCCGCCGATGGCTGCACCGCTGGCTGGAATTCGCGTCGTCGAGCTCGCGAGCTATGTGGCCGCGCCGTCGGCCGGCGCGCTGCTGCGCGATCTCGGAGCAGAAGTGATCAAGGTCGAGGTGCCGTGGGGCGAGGTGTATCGACACAGCACGCCGCGCATGGCGGGCTACGACAGCGACTTCAAGGGGAGCGCCCCCTTCCAGATGGACAATCACGGCAAGCGTTCGCTCGCCATCGATCTCGCCCTCCCGCAGGCCCAGCAGGCGCTCGTCCGGGTGGTCGCGACCGCGGACGTGTTGCTGACCAACATGCTGCCCGCACGGCTCGCACGTCATGGCCTCGACCCGGAGACGCTGCTCGCCGAGCGGCCTGGCCTGATCGTCGCGCGGTTGTCGGGCTACGGAGCCGACGGGCCGGAGGCCGATACCCCGGCCTTCGACTACACGGCCTATTGGGCGCGCACGGGCCTGATGGATCAACTGCACGATGCCGGCACCCCGCCCGCCTTCCAGCGACCGGGGATCGGCGACCACTCGGCGGGGCTCGCCCTCGCGCTCGGGATCGTGGCCGCCCTGCGGACGCGCGACCGTGACGGCCGGGGGCAGATCATCGACGTCGCGCTCCAGAACATCGGGTACTACATCGCGGGCAACGACATGAGCACGACGCTGGCCGCTGGCCAGAACACGCCGCGCCACGATCGAAGCCGCGCCCGCAATCCTCTGTGGAACCACTATTCATGCCGGGACGACCGCTGGTTGTTCCTCGTGATGATCGAATCGGACCGGTACTGGTCGATCTTCACCGAGGCGATCGAGCGGCCCGAACTCGAGGCCGACGAGCGATTCGCGGGCGCGATCGCGCGCTATCGGAACTCGGCCGAACTGATCGCGATCCTCGACGCGGTGTTCGCGGCGCGCAGTCTCGCCGAGTGGAGCCAGCGGCTCGGCGCCCATCGCTTGATCTGGTCGCCGGTGCAGACCCTCGCCGAGGCCGCCGAGGATCAGAACGCGATCGCGCGCGGCACCTTCCCGGTCGTCGACCATCCCGTACTCGGGCGCTTTCGCACTGTCGCCCCGCCGCTCCAGATGTCGGGCCACGCGATGCCCGGCAATCAGCCGGCTCCGACGCTCGGAGCCGACACCGCAGCGGTGCTCGCCGAGGCCGGCGTGGACGACGAGACGATCGCGCTGCTGGTCGCGGCCTCGGGCTGAGCGCTCGGCGTCGGCGCTGCAGCGCTCAGGCGGTTCGCTGGCGCCTTGACCACAGGATCGAGAATCCGGCCGCAAGCAGCAGGCCCGTCATCAGTCCGATCGCCGGCGCGGACGCCAGCGGCACCGTCGGATTCGGCGGGTTGGCGTTCACGGACCCGGTCGCATTCGCATAGTTCTTGGGCGAGTTCGGCCCGATGCCGGTCGCGCGGTCGCGGGAGTCGGTCCCGTTGGTCGGGACGGCTCCGAACACCCAGCTGTCGAAGCCGCCGAACGCGACCGTGTCCCCGGCGACGTTGAAGAACGGAATCTTGCTGAGCGGGATGATGGCATCGGGTGTCGGCGCACCCGGAAGGTCGGCAAATGACTGAGTGGCGATCAGGTAGGACCGGTTGGTGGTGGGGCCGGTCACTGCGCCATTCGACCAGGTGAAGCTCTGCGTCGTGCTCGAGATCGTGCCGTTGCCGACGCCGACTTCACCGGCGGTGCCATTGGCTTCGTACAACTCGACGAACTGGATCGTTCCGTCGGCGTTGCTGAAGACCTCGCGGACATCCCAGGTGTGGATACCGGCCATGGCCGGAGCGGCGGCCCACAGCCCGACCAGCCCGACCAGCACTCCTGCTCGGATCTGTCTTCGTCCAGTCCGCATCATGGCCTGCTCCTCCATCTGCTCGATGGCTCGTGGGCCTGACATCGCCTCACTCAATCGGACCATTCGTTCCGTCTGGGATCAACCTACCATGCCCAAATGGGTGATCCGCGCGAAATCTTCGGGTCGAAGCGAGGGATTTCAGCGCTTCTCCGATCGTCCCGGGGCCTGCTCGGACTGCTCTGCCTCACTTCCCTGTGGATGGGCTGCGGCAGGGCCGATGACACCGCGCGACCCGCCGCGACCCCCCGCCTGACCACTCCGCGGCCGAGCATCGTCTCGCTCACGCCGCTCGCGACCCGCTTCGTGATCGCACTCGGCGCGGGCCCGCAGCTGGTCGGCGTCGATCCGGAGTCGGGGGAGATCCGGGACCTCGGCGCTTGGTCGGGCAACGACTCTCTACCCGGCCTCGGCGATCTACCCGGTCTCGACGATCTACCCGGTCTCGACGATCCACACCGCTTCGACGCTCTCCCCAGAGTCGGACTCGCGGGTGCCCCGGTGCTGGAGCCCGATCTCGTGCTGGTCGCCGCGGGGATCGCCGACGACCGCGTGCCAGGCTACGCGGAGCTGGTCCGGCTGGGTGCCTCGGTGCACGAGTTCTCGCCGCACGACCTCGAGGACGTCTTCGCGCTGTGTCGCGAACTCGGGCCGCGGATCGTCGGCGACGAGCGCGCGCAGCGATTCGAGATCGCGATCTCACGGCCGCTGGCGGCGATCGGGGGCTCATCGTTCGGCCAGCCGCGGCCGCGAGTGCTCGGGGTGGTCGGGCTCGACCCGGTCGTGTTCGCCGGAGGCCACAGCTTCGAGACGGATCTGATCGAGATCGCGGGCGGCCAGAGCGTCACGCATGGCGGCGCCGACACGCGCATCCCGCTCGGATCGAGCCCATGGACGCAGTTCGATCCCGACGTGTTGCTCGTGATGCTGCCCCGCGAGCCCTCGGCCGACGAGCTGAGCGCCGCGTTCGGCGAGCTTCCACACGACGTCATCGTGCGAAGCTTCCGCGTGGAGGCCGAGACATTCTGGCTCGAGACCGACCAGGCATCCGCCCATCGGCTGCGCGAACTGATCGAGACGATTCGTTGATGCGAGTCGCTGACGGATCCGGTGGGCTGCCTCGAGGCTAGTTGGCGCTCGAGATGCGCTGACGGGGCACCGTCAGCTCGTAGTACTCGTCCTCGCTCGCGTTCTGGCGCACTTCGAATGACGTATCCAGGATCACGTCCTCGTCCGCGCTCTTCACCAGCAGATAGAGATCCGGTCGCGACTCGACGAGATCCATGAAGTCGGCGTCCCTGAAAAGGATCTTGAAACGCCCGTCCGCGTCCGTGCTGCACTCGCCCAGGAAGTCGTCGTTGCGCAGATCTTCGTCGAAGGCCTGCACCCGCAAACCCGCCAGCGGACGCCCGGTATCCTGTTCGCGGACGACTCCCGTCACCCTGAATCTGCGCCACTGGACCCACGGCACCCGTATCCGATTCGCCATCGCTTCGCTCCCTGACCGCCCTGGACTCGGACTCGCACGCTAGAACAGCGGCGGGGTGCACTCAGCCGACGCGCGGATCCTTCACCGATTCTTCGAGAAACACACAACTCGGGCAGCCGTCGAGGGCGAGCGCGAGTTCCGCGCGTTCGCGGTCTTCCTCGCATTGATACTGGGGCGTCGCGTGACGCGTCGTGCGATCGTCGGCCGGGGCTGTGACGCTGCGCCCGCGCGACTCGCGGGGCCGCATCACCTGATCCTTCCAGTCGTCGTTCTCGGCCCAGCCATAGTCGAGCGTCAGCACGCCGCCGGGTTCATCGATCGACACGAACCCCGCGAGCGCGTCACGCAGGATGCTCTGCTGGAGCTCCGGCGCGTCCGGCTTTCCGGTCGTGTGCCCGAGCGGATAGTCGAGGAAGGCCGCGCGCGGCGGGTTCACCGAACGCGTGATCGACAGCGCGCTCGTCATGCAGAGAGTCGGGATCCCCGCCGCTTCGATCTGCCTCGCGATCAGTCCCACGGACTGATGGCAGACAGGTCAAACGGGCACCAGCAACACGAGATCGACCTGGTCCTCGATCATCCGCCGCGTCAGCTCGGGAGCGAGCACATCGCTGACCTTGCGCGACGAGTAGATGCCGCCCATGAACGCATAGGCGCGCGCAGCCAGGCGGCCGAGCACGCCTTCGGCGACCAGCGCCCGCAGTCCGTCGAGCGGGAACACCACGTTCGGATCGCGGCGCGCGTCCGTCAGGTCGTAGGCGAAATGCGTGACACGCAACTCGTCGGGCGGCGTATCGGTCGCGATCTCGCGATAGCTGATGTCGTCGCTGAAGTGGAACGCGACCTGACCGGCGCGATAGATCCCGCCGGATGCGATCAGGCCGAGCCGGCACTCCGACAGGGGCTTCGCGAGCGGTACGAAGGGCGGCGGGGAATCGCTCTGGACCCAGCGGTAGATCGGATACCCGAGAGCGCTGTACTGCGCGCGCGTGCGCTCGATGTAGTCGATCGGCGGGCGGGTGCTCGGCAATTCGCTTTCCTTCCGATTGGATGGCCGTCCCAGTGTAGACGTCCGGCCCGCGGATGGGATCGCCCGGGCCTTTCGAGCCGATCCCGTGGTTTCGAATCGAGCCGGGGTTCTCCATAATGGTCCGGCTCCGGTCTTCGTCGGCTTCATGCAGACGCACAGCCAGACGACCCGCCGACCATCCGACCTCTGGAGGACCGACCATGGAACGTGAAGCCTGGATCATCGATGCGGTGCGCTCGCCGCGGGGCAAGGGCAAGCAGACCGGATCGCTGCACGGCGTGCATCCGCAGCGGGTGCTCGCCCAGGTCCTCAATGCCCTGCGTGACCGCAACGGTTTCGATACCGCCGAGGTCGATGACGTGGTGATGGGATGCGGGGCCGGCAGCGGCGATCACTCGATGGACATCGCGCGCATGGCGGCCCTCGACGCCGGCTGGTCGCTCGATGCACCGGGCGTCACCCTCAATCGCTTCTGCGGCTCGGGCCAGCAGGCGGTGAACTTCGCTGCGGCTGGTGTTCGCGCGGGCTTCCAGCAGATGGTCGTGGCCGGCGGCGTCGAATCGATGTCGCGACCGGCACCGATGCACGTCGATGGCTTCACGGCGAACAACAATCACCTGCGCGACCAGTACGCGATGGTGCCCCAGGGCATCAGTGCGGATCTGATCGCGACCGTCGAGGGCTTCACGCGGCAGGAGTGCGATCAGCTCGGCGTCGACAGCCAGAACCGCGCCGACGCGGCCATCAAGGCGGGGCGCTTCAAGGACGCGCTGGTTCCGATCTACCACGACGACGGCCGACTGGCTCTCGACCACGACGAGTTCCCGCGCCCGGGCACGACCGTCGCCGATCTCGGCAAGCTCGAGGCGAGCTTCCTGCGGATGGGAGCCCACAAGCCCGAGGGTTCGGCGCACACGATCGACGAAACCGCCCTGCTCGCGTACCCGGACGTGAAGAAGATCGAGCACGTGCATCACGCCGGAAACTCGTCGGGCGTCGTGGATGGAGCGGCCGCGGTGCTCGTGACCTCGCCCGAATACGCGAAGGCCCACGGCATGAAGCCGCGCGCCCGCATCGTGATGACCGCGGTCGCGGGCACCGAGCCGGTCATCATGCTGACGGCCCCGGGCCCGGCGGCGAAGCGCTGTCTCGCCAATGCGGGCATGACGTTCGCCGACATCGATCTCTTCGAGGTCAACGAGGCATTCGCCGCGGTCGTGCTGAAGTTCCTGCGCGATACCGGCGTCGACTGGGGCAAGTGCAACGTGAACGGCGGCGCGATGGCGCTCGGCCACCCGATCGGTGCCACGGGCGGCATGCTGATCGGGACGCTGCTCGACGAGCTCGAGCGACGCGACCTCTCGACCGGCCTCGTCACCATGTGCACCGGCGGCGGCATGGGGACCGCGACCATCATCGAGCGCGTCTGACGCGCAACGACGGATGCGGACCGGTGAGCTGATCGCACGGACCGAGAGTGGCAGGAAGTGGCTCGAGATCGCCGAGCGGCACACCGAGGCGTTGCGTGCCGCCGCGGCCGGTTGGACGAGCTGCTGGTCAGAGGGGCGGGCCGGCCCGTTCATGCAGCCTTTCTCGCCGACCGAAGCACGCGAGTACATCGGCCGCGTCGCCCTCGGGCTTTTTCCGGAGGGCTGAAGGCTCTATGCGGAGGGCTGATCGGTGTCGAGCACGGGCGCCTCACCGGCGACTGTGGTGCGATACAGCAGGCGTCGGTGCCCCTCGTAGCCGCCTCGCGCGAGATGCATGGTGGTTCGATTGTCCCAGACCACGAGCATGCCCGAGGCCCATGCGTGTTCGTACTGGAACTGCTCGTCGAGCATGTGGATGAAGAGCTGGGCAAGGATCTCCTTGCTCTCTTCGTCCGACACGCCCTCGATCGCGCGCGTATACACCGGGTTGATGAACAGGGAGCGGCGGCCGGTGATCGGATGCGTTCTCACCACCGGATGGACCTGCGTACCGTGGGCCGCTTCACCGGTGATGATCTTCATCGAGCTCGGCTGGCTGTCGCGCGCGAGCGCGCCCTGAGTCCCATAGGCGGCCGAGGCCGAATGGATCGCTCGCAGCCTCGAAGCGCGCTCCCGCCACTCGCTCGACATCGCCTCGTAGGCACGCGCCGTGTCGACGTAGGCCGTGTTGCCGCCGACCGGCGGGATGATCTGACCGTGCAGCAGCGTCGCGGCCGGCGGACGGGCCTGGAAGCTCCAGTCCGAATGCCACGCACCGCCGAAGACGATCGACTTCTCGTCGGCCTCGCGACGCACTTCGATCACATGGGGATGCCCGGCGAGCGGTTCGACGAATGGATCGACGCCGAATTCGCCGAAGACACCGGTCACGCGCTCGAGATCTTCGACTGTCATGCGCTGTTCCGGAAAAACCAGCACGCCGTGACGGGCCAGCGCCAGCACCCATGCGGCCGCATGCGGCTCGGACACGTCTTTGGACAGGTCGACACCGCGGATCACGGCTCCGAATCCGTTCGGTCGAGCGGTGAGTCCGGGAGTGTCGGGAGCATCTTGCATGCTGCCCATTGTAGGGACCGATCGGGTTGTCGTCCGGCCTCTCCGCGGCCAGGCGCGGGTCCGGGCCCGCGTTACCATGCCGGACTGCATGGAGGTGTGGAATGGATCGATTCGAGGGAAGGATTGCCGTCATCACCGGGGGTGGGACGGGCATGGGTCGAGAGCTGGCGATCCAGCTGGCCAGTGAGGGTTGTCATGTCGCCGTGTGCGACGTCTCCGACGAGCCGATGCAGCAGACGCGCGCGCTGTGTCTGAAGCGCGCTCCGGCCGGAACCCGGATCAGCACCCACATCGCCGACGTCTCGTCGCAGGCGGACGTCAACTCCTTCCGCCACGGCGTCGCCGAAGCGCACGACACCGACCACATCAATCTGCTCTTCAACAATGCGGGCATCGGCGGTGCCGGCAGTTTCGTGATGGACGACGTCGAGGAGTGGGAGAAGGTCTTCGATGTCTGCTGGCGCGGCGTCTACCTGTGCACGCGTGCGTTCCTCCCGATGCTGCTCGCGAGCGACGAAGGCCATCTGATCAACACCAGCAGTGTGAACGGCTTCTGGGCGTCGATCGGGCCTACCACCGCCCATACTTCGTATAGCGCGGCGAAGTTCGCCGTGAAGGGTTTCACGGAGGCGCTGGTCAACGACTTCCGCCTGAACGCCCCGCACCTGAAGGCATCCGTCGTGATGCCCGGCCACATCGGGACGTCGATCGTCATCAATTCGGGCAAACTGCTCGGCCACGACCCGAAGCAGATGTCCGACGACGAACTCGAGATCGTGAAGGAGCGGATCGCCCGCATGGGCTTCCCGGTCGATTCGCTGACGCCGGACCAGATCCGTCAGGCGATCCAGATGCGCGCCGAACAGTTCCGCGACGATGCGCCCACCACCGCCGCGACCGCCGCGACCGTGATCCTCGACGGCGTGCGGGCGTCCCGCTGGCGAATCCTGATCGGTCACGACGCCGAGGTGCTCGACGAACTCGTGCGAGCCGATCCCGAATCCGCCTACGAGCCGTCGTTCTTCCAGGAACTGGTGGCCAAGACGGGCTGGAAGCTCGGCGCCTGAATCGGAGCCTGTCGAGATAGAGCCCGCGGTCGACCGGCGCGGCGCGAGCGACGAGTGGCGCGTCGGGACGTGCCGAGCAGACTTTCGGGACGGACTACTCGGGGGCCGACTGCGCGGCCGCTGCATCAGCGGCCCGTGCCTTGCGGACGGCCTGCTTCAGCATCTGCAATTCCAGCTTGAGCTGCTCGACCGTCGCGGTGTCGCCGGCCAGCCGCGCGGCCTTCATCTTCGCATAGATGGCCTGCACTTCGGGTGCGTCCGTCGGCGCCGCGGAAGTCTTGGGGGCCTTGCCGGCGGGGGCCGGTGCCAGCTTGCCGTGGGTGGCATGCATCTTCTCCACGGCGATCGAGTTCATCTTCTCGAATTGCTCCGGAGTCAGGATGTCTTCGAGGTCGGGGCGGGTCCGCATCAGCTTCTGAAGCTCTTCGCTCGTCGCCTTCACGGACTTCATGTCACTTCCCGCGCGCGCGGCGATCATGCGGTCGCGAAAAATTTCGATCTGGGCAG
>JANOFF010000079.1:0-15188 GCA_031413515.1 bacterium | reverse complement strand
TGGATTCGCCGCATCTCGGTCTGATCAAACTGAAGCAGGGCGCCAACCCGGGAGTGGTCGCGGAGAAGCTCGCGAGGATGCTGCCGCGGGACGTGCGCGTGATCACGAGCGAGCAGCTCGAGCAGATGCAGACCAAGCACTGGGTCGAGAACACGGCCGTCGGCAACGTCTTCGGGATGGGGAGCATCGCGGGCTTCTTCGTCGGTGTGGTGGTGCTGTTCCAGATCCTGTCCACCGACATCCGGAACCACCTGCCCCTTTATGCGACGCTCCGCGCCATGGGCTACTCGACGGGCCGATTGTCGCGCTACGTGCTCGAGCAGGCCTGGATCTTCGCGCTGTTCGGCTATCTGCCCGCACTCGCCATGTCGCTCGTCATCTTTCCGTACGTGCACTCGCTCACCCGTCTGCCGATCCGCATGTCGTTCGGACTCGCCACGCTGGTGGGCGTCCTGAGCTTCGTGATGTGCAGTCTCGCCGCGCTGCTGTCGCTGCGGCGTTTGCGACGGGCCGACCCGGGCGATCTGTTCTGATGCAGCCGTATCTGAGGGCGCCCGTGTTCTCGGCCCGGCTGCTGCTCCACGAGCCCGGCCGTACCTTCGCGTCGATCGGCGGCGTCACGTTCGCGCTGGTCCTGATGCTGTTGCAGGTGGGATTCCGCAACGCGCTGTTCGACAGCGCCCTCGAGCTCGTGAATCAACTCGACGCGGACGTGATCGTGATCTCGAAGGACAAGCGGCCCTTCCTGCGTCGGGACCTGATGCCCAACGAGCGGCTCTATCAGGCGCGGTCGGTGCCCGGCGTGGTGGACGTCGCGCCGATGTGGATCGCGCTGATGAGCTGGACGAATCTCGAGACGAAGACCCTGCACCCGATCCGCCTGATCGGATTCGATCCGGAGAAGCGCACGTTCCTGATTCCCGAGGTGAACGAGAAGACGCGCGCGCTGAGACGCTTCGGGACGGCGCTGATCGATGAGCATTCCCGATCTTCGTACGGCCGCATCGGGCCGGGACCGGCCCAGGTCAATCAGCTGCAGATCGAAGTGATCGGCACCTTTCCGCTGGGCAGTGACTTCGAGGTCGACGGCAGCCTGCTCGTCTCCGAAGAGACCTACTTCGACGTGACGGGCTGGCCGAACGACATGGTCGGTGCCGGTCTCGTGCAGCTCGCTCCGGGGACGGACGTCGATGCGGTCGTGCGCGAGATGTCGCGGGTGATGCCGACCGACGTGCGGGTGTACTCGAAGCAGGGTCTGATCGAGCGCGATCTCGAATACTGGGAGACGGGCACGCCGGTCAGCGTGATCCTGCTGGTGGGCGTCTCTCTCGGCTTCGCGGTCGGTGTCGTGATCTGTTACCAGATCCTCTACACCGAGGTGCTCGATCATCTTGCCGAGTTCGCGACCCTGAAGGCGATGGGGTACGGGAACCGCTTCATCCAGCTCGTGGTGGTGGTGGAAGCGCTCGTCCTCTCGCTGCTCGGCTTCGTGCCCGCGATGGCGCTCGGTTGGCTGATGATGCGGGCACTCGGCGCGCTCAGTGGACTTCCCACGTCGCTCGGAGCCGATGACGCGATCGACATCCTGCTGCTGTCGGTGGGGATGTGCGTCGGGGCCAGCCTGCTCGCGCTGCGGAAGGTTCGCGTCCTCGATCCCGCCGAACTCTTCTGAGCGGGCGATGCGCAGCGCGAGGGTCGATCAGATCGCGGGCCCGGTGAACGGCGTGACCACCTGGCCGATGAAGTCGTCGGGCACCGGGTCGCCGTCGATCCCGTAGCGCGACGGCCAGACACCGCGCGGCAGGTGGTGGGTGCCGAACAAGCGGTCGATCAGCGGGACGCTGACCGCGAAGTTGCAACCCGGCGGCGCGATCTCTGCGCTGTGATGCCAGTGGTGGTAGGCGGGCGTGGCGAGCAGCCAGGCGATCGGCCGCAGCTCGAAGCGCACGTTCGAATGCACGAACACGGCGTGCGCGGCGATGAGAACCAGGTAGATCTGCAGCGCCGTATCCGAGAAACCCGCGAGCGTGAGAGGCACCAGGGTGAGACCGCGGGTCAGCACGATGTCGACCAGATGCAGACGCGAGCCCGCCAGCCAGTCCATCTGGCGACTCGAGTGATGGATCGCATGGAATCGCCAGAGCAGCGGGATCCGGTGGAACGCCCGGTGGACGGCGTACTGCATCAGATCGGCGACCCCGATCGTTGCCAGCACCTGGACGGCGAGCGGCAGACCTCCGACGAAGTTCCGGAATCCATCCGCACCGAGCCAGCGCGAGATCGCGTAGGCGGGCGCGGTGATCAGCACCACGGTGACGCCGATCAACAGATGACTCGTCGCATAGTGGAGCAGGTCTGTCCGCCAGCCGTCGCGGAAGACCGCCTGTGCGCGACGGATGAAGAAGCGCTCGAGGGGCACGAAGACCAGCGCCACGCCGAAGAAGTCGAGCACCAGCCAGTCGAGTCCGAGATAGCGGGAGGCTGCGACCGGTTCTTCGACTTCGATCCAGCTGCCGCCGATCGATACCGCGAGCCCCGCCACGAGCAGCCCCGTCCAGCCATAGATCCGCCGCGGTCGAAGCAGCGCGGCGAGTCCCGAGAGCACGATCGCCGTGGCGAGCCCCGCAGCGAGCACGCTCCGGAGCAGCTCGACGGGATACACGGCCCGCAGCTGCGGGGTCGTGAGAAACTCGGGATACCGGAAGCTCAGTGCGCCTCCGAGGCTCAGCAGGGCGAGCGTCAGGCCCACGTAGCCGAAACGGTTGCCGAGCTTCTGCCGCAGTCCAGGTCTCATTCGGGATGCTCTCGCGGGTCGGATTCCACCGACGCTGCCTGGCTTGGCCCATCGGCAGAACGGGACCCCGGCCTGTATGTCCTCGTGCGTCGTGGGACCGCCCGGCGGCGCGGCCCACGCTATGGTGCGACTCGTGTTGCGGGATCTTCTCTCTTCGCCGGACGTCACCGAGGTGTGCGAGATCCGCGGCCGCTTCGGTTTGATGGCATTCCACGGCGGCAATCTCGAGCGCACGACCGATGTCGTGGCGCGCGAGGTCGCCGAGCGCACCGGCGCCTCTCTCTATGCCGTGCTGCAAGCGCCCCCGCTGCGACGCCACATTCCGTCCACGGCCTTCCGGCCCGAGCATTCGGAAGCACTCGCCGCCTTTCTCACCCACGTCGACGTGGCGATCGCGATCCACGGATACGGGCGCGAGCAATCCTGGTGGCACCTGCTGCTCGGCGGCGGCAACCGCGAACTCGCCTCGCATCTCGCCACGCATCTGCGTGTCGGCCTGCCCGAGCAGTATCGCGTCGTCGATGCGCTCCACGAGATTCCCCCCGAACTGCGGGGCCAGCATCGGGACAACCCCGTCAATCGACCGCGCCAGGGGGGCGTGCAGCTGGAACTGCCACCGACGATCCGCTGGAATCGCGACGAGCGGAACTGGTCCGACCACCAGGGAACCGGCCGCGCCACGCAGGTCGACCGGCTGATCGAGGCACTGGTCGCCGGTGTGGAAACCTGGCCGGAGCGAAGCGCCGTCGTTCCGTGAAAGATCCGTGAACGATCCGTGAGAAGTCACAGGGGAGGGCGGCGAGCATGCCCGACGAGATCCTGCAGCAGACCATCGGCGACGTGGAGATCATCACGATCCACAGGCCCGAGGCGCGCAACGCGCTGACGTTCCGGACCTATCGCGAACTCGAGGAGGCGGTGCGCGGAACCCGGGCGCGCTGCCTCGTCATCACCGGCACGGATCCCGCGTTCTGTTCGGGCGACGACGTCAAGCAGGTGATGGGCGCCGGCAGTTCGGGGGGCGCACCGAAGGTCGTCCCCGGACTGACGCCGGCCGCGGATGCGCTGCTCCACACCGATGTCCCCGTGATCGCAGCCGTCAACGGCGCCGCGGTGGGTTGGGGGATGGAACTCGCGTTGATGGCGGATCTGCGCGTCGCCTCCGAGCGCGCGCGCTTCGGCGAGCTGTTCGTGAAGCGCGGTCTGTGCTGCGACGTGCCGGGACTGGCGCGCCTGGCGGGGCTCGTCGGTCGCGAACGCACAGCGGAACTGCTCTTTACCGGTCGCCTCATCGACGCCGCCGAGGCGGGCCAGATCGGGCTCGTGTCGCGCGTGGTCGAGCACGCGGCGCTGCTCCCGACGGCGCTCGGGCTCGCCGAATCGATCGCGGCCAATCCGCCGCTCGCCGTGGCGCGTCTCAAGGCGGGCCTGCGCGTGGCCCTCGATCCGGATTGGAAGAAGCTGGGCGATTGGGTGGCCGGATCGCTCAGCGAGTTGTTCCAGACCGCCGATCACCGCGAGGGCGTGCGAGCGTTCCTCGAGAAGCGCGAACCCCGCTACGAGGGTCGCTGAACCCGGTCGAAGGGGCAGTCCGGCGGGTCCCGAGCCGGCGGTTCCGGGTGCGCACCGCGCTGGCAGTTCGGAACGAGCGTTCCGTCGAAATGGAAGCGGCGTTCCCCAAACAGGGGATGGGCTCGGATCCGGATCCACGCAAATCGCCGGATTCATTGAAGATCTAAAAAAGTCTGGCCTTGGAACAGGATTTGCTCTTACAGTGGGGTGCGAGCTGCCCTTCCACCTGCGCCTCGGCCGGGTTGGATGAGTCGGAAGAGTCGGAAGGGCAAGGCATCGCATCTCTGGGAGAGATCATGAGCTTTCTGGGTCGTGGTGTGAGGACGGGAATCCTCACGGGTATTTCGCTGCTCGCTTTTGCGAGCAGTGCGTCGGCGGTCAGTTTCACGCTGGGCGTCTGGCAGAACGGCGAACAACTCGGCGAAGTCGACGAAACCGCACTCGGTTGCGGCTCGACCGGTGACTTCACCGCGACGTGCAACGGCGGCGGGGCGACATTCGGCGATCTCCACATCGACAACTGGAGCATGCTCGTCGATGAGGATCCGGTGGTCACCGGCATCACGGCGGTCACCAACAACTCACTCCTGACGCAGACCTATACGTTGATTTTCACGCTCTCGGTGCTCCCCGTGACGCCGTCCTCGCTGATCGGTGGCTCGATCGCGGGCAGCGTGACGGACAACAACGGCGACGGAGCCACCTTGGCGACGACACTCGGTGATTCGATCTACAAGGCGCAGATCGATGCGAGCAACGTTGCCGGCGGCTCCCTCTACACGAATGGCAGCGTGATCGCGGGGAGCTTCCTGAGCAACACGCTGGCCCCCGTGGCATTCGGGACGCCGATCCCGAGCTTGCCCGGCCCGGCGGCTCTGACCGACATCGGGATCCGGCTCAAGTTCACCCTGACCCCCGGTGACTCGGCCTCGTTCACCAGCAACTTCGTGGTGCTGCCGATTCCGGAACCCGGCATGGCGACCCTGCTCGGCCTCGGATTCGGACTGCTGGGCGTCGCGCGCAAACGCCAGATCATCTGAATCAGAGCGAGCCCGCCGAGTCGTCGATCGGCGGATGAGTCGAGAAATCAAGAGGGCCCGGAGCATGCTCCGGGCCCTTTCTGCTTCTACTGCTTCCTTGGCATCCGGTTCAGATTCCGCCGCCTTGATCGAAGCTCGGCGGCGTCAGGGGATCCTGACCGCCGCGCCTCGAGGAGCGTCCCGTGAACACTCCGGCGCCGAGCGCGAGCAGCACGAAAAGCAGTTGCGGGGCGGTCTGCGGGAGCGCGGCCGCGCCGGCGTCGACGACCGCTGCACCCTCGCGCAGCAGGATCGCACTGCCCATCGCCAGGACGAAGGCCGCGAAGCCGCGGCGCAGCGCAGCGGGTGAGACGAAACGCGCGAGGCGGGCACCGAACAGCGAGCCGATCACGGCGCTCGTCGCGACACCGCCCACCAGCGCGGGGTCGATCGACACGTGGGCCGCGTAGCCGGAGAAACCCGCCAGGCTGTTCATCACGATCACCACCAGCGACGTGCCGACGGCGGCTCTCAACGGAAGTCCGCCGAACAACGACAACGCCGGAACGATCAGGAATCCACCACCCGCGCCGACCAGCCCCGTGAAACTGCCGACCACGCCGCCCTGGGCGATCAATCGCAGGATGTCGCGGGCGGCCGTCACGGGTGCTTCGGTGGATTCGGCTTCGGGTCCGCGTCGACCCCGCCACATGGCGAGCGCCGTCAACACCATCATCGAGGCGAACAAGAGAAGCAGGACCTGACCGTCGATCAGGACACTGAGTCGGCCTCCCGCATAGGCGCCCACGATGCCCGCCGAACCGAAGATCGCCGCGGTGCGCAATCGCACGTTGCCGGCTCGCAGGTGCGAGACCGCACCGCCGAGGCTGGCGAGCGCGACGATCAGCAGCGAACTCGCGATGGCGGTCTTGGCCTCGAGTCCGAAGACGTAGACGAGAAGTGGCACCGTCAGGATCGAGCCCCCGCCCCCGAAGAAACCGAGCGACAGCCCGACCAGCGATGCCAGAGCGAGCCCGAGCGCGTTCAATCGCGCTTCCCGGAGTCCCGCGCTGCTTCGACGCCGACGATCGGCAGTGCCAGACGATTCCATTCGAGCATGCCGCCCAGCAGGTTGGTCGCACCGGCGATGCCGGCCAGGGCCAGCCGTTCGCACGCCTTGCCCGACCGCCCGCCCGACCGGCACACCATCAGGAGCGGACGATCCGCGTTCTTCCCGAAGAGCTCCGCGCGGGTCGCGCCCGCACCCAGGCGCGCGTCGAGTTCGCCGAGCGGCAGCAGCCGGCTGCCCGCGATGTGGCCGAGTTCACCCGTGTACTCTGCCGGCTCTCGAACATCGACGATGCAGTACTGCTCGAGTCGGAGCCGTGCCTTCTCGGCGGTGATCTCCTGGATCGCGTCTTTCATGTCCGTTCTCCTGAGCGCTCGCGGCGCATCTTCGATCGAATGCTACCTGGCCACTGGCCCCCCGCCCGCCCCGGAGTCGGGCGCAGGCAGCACGGCCTGCAGATCCAGCAAGGCCACGATCGCGTTGAAGGTCGGATGGATCTTGCGCCGCGGCGCGCCGTCCCCCGTCCCCCAGCTGCCATCGTCATTCTGCAGGGCGATCACCTGCGTGCGGGCGCGTTCGCTGAGCTCGTCGTCGGGAACACCGAGCAGTTGGAGACTGGCCAGCGCTTCGCAGATCTGGTCCAGAGCGAACACGTCGACCGGCAGCGAGAGCCGGTATTCGAGGGCGCCGCGGAGCACCGGAATCGCGAACTCGAGCCCCGTCGGATCCGCCATTCGTGTGAAGTAGTCCGAGCGCGCCAGCACGACATGGGTGATCGCATAGACGTAGGCTGTCCTGCTCGCCAGCGCGTCTGCGCCCTGATCGGCGCTCGCCTGCCGCAGCGCCTCGGTGACCGCATCGAGATGCATCTTCGTGGGGATGTCGAGCCGGTTGAACAGGTGCACGACGGTCGAGCGCTGGCGCAGGGGGATCGATTTCCAGAAGCCCAGCTCGTCGACCGCGGCCAGTCGCCCGATCGCCTCGGCATGTGCGCTCCAGTCGAGTCCGTTCTCGCGCCGACGCAGCAATTCCAGCAGCATCGGTGTCAGGCTGCGGGGATCGAGGATCGCGGCATCGAGCGGAAGCTCGGACAGCTGGGCATGGTTGTCGGTCGCGGCGTCCGCGCGCAGAGCCGCGCTGAGCTTGGCGGCCCGAGGCTCACCGACCGTCACCCGCGCGAGCCGCGAGAGATTCGCGAAAGCCCAGCCCGGTGGCATCTCGCGCCAGTTTGCGAGCATCCAGTCGATTCCGGCCTCGGCGGACCGCGTGCGCGCGGCTGCATCGACGGCGACGGCCGGGGGGTGATCGTCGCCGCAGGCGATCGATCCGAGTACCGCCGTGCCGGCGATCGCGAGTGACAGCAGCGCCGCACTCGTCCGGAGAGATCCTGCTCGAGACACCTGTGCGGCTCCCTGATTTCGACGATCAGACTTCGAAGTGCGACCTCGGCGCCCCTGAGGCACGCCGCCCCATCCCGGAACATCGGCTGCATCGATTCATGCCGCCTGGGGATTCGTGTCCAGAAGAGGTTACTGTCGATCCCGAGACCCGTCGTCCAACCGCCGATCCAGCGAGCCAGGGAGAACCCCGCCGATGCAGACGTCTGAAGATCCGGGAGCGGCGCCCGTCCGGCGTTCGTTCTGGCAGCGTTGGCTGGCTGCGACGCGTCTCGATGCCTCGGTGTACCACGAGGTCGAGGACGATCGGTCGGCGATCCTGCAGGCGTTCGCGATCGTCGCGATCGCCGGTCTGGCGCGAGGGCTGGCGGCAGTCGCGAACGACGACCTCGTCGGGGTCGGGGGCAGCCTCGTGATCGCCTTCGCGAGTTGGCTGATCGTGACGACCCTGCTCTGGTTCGTCGGCGTCGTGGTCGACCACGACACGTCCAGCTTCTTGGAGTTGCTGCGCACCGTCGGCTTCGCAGCCTCGCCTCTCGTCCTGTTGTGCCTGGTCGCGCTGTCGCCGGTGTCGTCGCCATCGATCGTGCTCGGGCTGAAGATCGTGACCCACACCGCGGCCGCGGCGGCACTCGTGATCGCGGCGCGCGAAGCCCTCGATGTCTCGACTCTGCGCGCCAGCGTGATCTGCGGTCTGGTGATCGGCGCGCTGACGATCGTGGTCGTCTATCTCTTGAACGCGCTCGCCATGAAGCTGCAGGGCATCCTGGATGTCGTGGTCTCGGCGGCGTCCCAGACTTGAGACCGTCGAGCGTCCACTACTTCGATGATGCGGCCGACCTCGCCCGCGCGCTGGCCCGCGAGCTCGGCGCGTCGGCGCGTCCGATCACGGTGCACCGGTTTCCCGACGGCGAGAGTCGCGTGCGTGTCGTGCCCGGCAGCGGCCGCAGTGCCGTCATGATCCGGCGGCTCGATGATCCGAATCCCAAGCTGTTCGAGTTGTTGCTCGCCGCGGATGCACTGCGGCAGTCCGGCGTGCGGCAGATCGCGCTGATCGCCCCCTATCTGCCGTACATGCGACAGGACCGCAGCTTCGAACCGGGCGAGTCCGTCTCGCAGCGCGTGCTCGCGGACCTGCTGGGCCGGGTCGTGGATCGCGTCGTGACCCTCGAGCCCCATCTGCACCGGATCCACGATCTCGCGGAAGTGTTCGCCTGCCCGACGATCGCGATCCCGGCCGCTCCGCTGCTTGCCGCCTGGTGTCGCGGGCGCGGATCGCGGACGTTGATCGTCGGGCCGGACGAAGAGTCCGCGCCCTGGACGCGCGCGGTCGCGGATCGGGCCGGGCTCCCGTTCGTGGTCGGGCGCAAGCAACGCGTCGGAGATCGCAAGGTCCGCGTCACGCTGCCCGGACTTCCGCCGGTGGATCGCGCAGTGCTGATCGACGACATCGCGAGCACGGGGCAGACGCTGGCCGCCGCGGCGCGCGAACTGAAGCGCGCAGGCATCCGGCAGATCGACGCCGCGGTCGTCCATGCGATTTTCGCGAAGGGCGCAGCCGCGACTCTTCGGCGCGCCGGTGTGCGGCGCATCGTGTCGTGCGACAGCGTCGTCCACCCCACCAACGCGATCGCCACCGCCAAGGCTCTGGCGAGCGCGATCCGCGGGCCGGCTTCGCGCCCGCCTCGTCGATCGGAGCGGTGATCCATGCTGCGCCTTCGTCACATGTGCATCGACACCCACACCGAGCATGTCGTGTTCCTGCACCGCAATGCAGTCGACCGAGGCGAACTCGGACTGAAGCCCCTCGATCGGGTTCGCGTCGTCGGCCGACTCGCCGAGGGACAGCCCGTCCGCTCGATCGAAGGCGTGCTCAACTTCTGCCACGATGGACTGGTGGCCGACGATGAAGTCGGTCTGTCCGAGAGCGCGTTCCACGACTTCGGACTGGCCGAGGGAACTCTCGTCACGGCGGCGCTCGCGGCGCCGCCGGACAGTGTCAGGCGGGTCCGGAGCAAGCTAGCCGGCCAGCGCCTCGTCCGCGCCGACTTCGACTCGATCCTGAAGGACGTGGCCGCCCATCGCTACTCGAAGGTCGAGTTGTCGATGTTCGTGCTGGCCTGCGCGCTGCGTCGCCTCGACACCTCCGAGCTGGTCGACTTCACGCGCGCCATGATCGACATCGGAGAGCGGCTCGAGTTCGGCTCGGCGGTGGTGGCGGACAAGCACTGCATCGGCGGGATCCCCGGCAATCGCACGACCATGATCGTCGTGCCGATCCTGGCCGCACACGGGGTCACGATCCCGAAGACCTCGTCGCGCGCCATCACGAGCCCGGCCGGTACCGCAGACACCATGGGCGTGCTGGCCGACGTCGCCCTCGGCCGCAAACGCATGTACGAGGTCGTCGAGCGCACGGGAGGCTGCATCGCGTGGGGAGGTGCGCTCGATCTCGCGCCGGCCGACGACGTCTTGATCACCGTCGAGCGCCCGATGGGGATCGACACCGAAGCGCAGATGATCGCCTCGATCATCAGCAAGAAGAAGGCGGCGGGAGCGACGCATGCACTGATCGACATCCCCGTCGGGCCGACCGCGAAGGTCGAGAGCCACGAGGCGGCCCGTGCTCTCGGTGCGCGCTTCGAGGAAGTGGCCAGTGCGGTCGGGTTGGCGGTCGAGATCGTGCTCACCCACGCGAATGGCCCGGTCGGCATCGGCGTCGGTCCGCGCCTCGAAGCGCTCGACGTGCTCTCGGTCCTGCGCTGCGAAGTCGGTGCTCCGATCGATCTGCGCGAGAAGTCCCTCTACCTGTCGGCGCGGATCCTCGAAAGCATCGGCGCCGTGCAGCCTTCAGAGGGGTATCGCACGGCGCGACGCCTTCTCGATTCGGGCGCCGCCGCGCGCAAATTCGAAGAGATCGTCGCGGCGCAGGGCGCGCGCGAGTTGCCCGCCGAGGCGCCGCATCGCGGCGAAGTGATCGCACGGGCCGACGGGATGCTGCGGGCGATCGATTGTCGCGCCATCAATACGCTCGCCAAGCTGTCCGGGGCGCCCGCGCATCCGGCGGCTGGACTCCGTCTGCTCGCGCGACCGGGCGAAGTGATCGAACGCGGACAGCCGCTCTGCGAGATCCACGCCCAGAGCAGCGCACATCTCGAGTTCGCGCGCATTTTCGAGGCCGAGTCCTCATCGATCTTCACGATCGGCTTCTGAGCCGGTCCCGGAAGGAGTCGTCGTGCCGGATCGTCGCCCCACGTCTTCGCGCCGCGCGCCGAGCGCAGTGCTGCAGTTTCTCGGCGCTGCGAGGACCGTCACCGGCAGCCGCTTCCTGGTGGATGGACCCGAATCCGAAGTGCTGGTCGACTGCGGGCTGTTCCAGGGACAGAAGTCCGAACGGCTGCGCAACTGGGCCGCGTTTCCGATCGATCCCGCCGTCCTCGATGCAGTCGTGCTGACGCACGCGCACCTCGACCACTGTGGCTACCTGCCGGCGCTGGTGCGCGGCGGCTTTCGTGGACCCGTCTATGCCACGCGCGGAACGGCCGCACTGGCCAAAGTCATCTTGATGGACAGCGCGCGGATCCAGGAGGACGACGCCGAGTACGCGAACCGCGAGGGATTCTCGAAGCACCAGCCGGCGCTGCCCCTCTACGATTCGGCGGATGCCGAGGCGGCGATCGCGTGCATCGAGATCGTCGAGTTCGATGCACCCTTCGAGGCCGCCGCGAGCATCCGCGCGGTGCTGCGGCCGGCCGGCCACATTCTCGGCTCTGCGGTCGTGTCGCTCGAAGTCGAATCCGCCGACTCCGCAATGGCGGCCCGGCACATCACGTTCAGTGGCGACCTCGGACGTCCGAGCCACGCGTTGCTGTGCGCGCCGGCGCCGCCGCCGCGCGCCGATGCGCTGATCATCGAATCGACCTACGGCGATCGTCTGCACGACGACGACGAGATCGAAGCGCGTTTCGCGCAGATCATCCGCGAGACCGTGGCGGGCGGGGGCGTGGTGGTCGTGCCGGCGTTCGCCGTGGATCGGACGGAACTCGTGCTGCGATTGATCCAACAGCTCCGGCAGGCGGGAGAGATCCCGGACGTTCCCGTGTTCGTCGACAGCCCGATGGCGCTCGCTTCTCTCGAGGTGTACCGCCAGGCCATCGCGCAGGGATGGGACGAGATCCGTCCCGAACTACGCGGCCAGAAGGCGGTGCTCTCCACGCAGGGCGTGACCGAGACACCGACCGTCGCCGAGTCACGCCGGCTCGTCGAACGACGCGGGCCCGCGATCGTGATCTCTGCTTCGGGCATGGCGACCGGCGGGCGCGTCCTCCATCACTTGAACGAACGCCTGCGCGATCCGCGCAACAGCGTCGCGCTGGTCGGCTATCAGGCGATCGGTACGCGAGGCCGAAGCCTGCTCGACGGTGCGCGTCAGTTGAAGCTGCTCGGTCGCTATGTGCCGGTGCGGGCCCGGATCCACGATCTGTCGGGCCTGTCGGTGCACGCGGATCGACGAGGGCTTGTCGATTGGGTGGCCTCCGCGGAGTCACCGCCCGAGATGGTCTACATCGTGCACGGCGAGGAGAAGGCGTCGCTCGCGCTACAGACTGCGTTGGCCGAGGAACTCGACTGCGCGTCCGTCGTCCCGCGAGACCTCGAGCGGGTTCGCGTGTAGGCGCGGGATCGGTGATCGGGCTTCGGAATCTGCTCCGGGCGATAGCTCCGTCAGGCCGAAGCCGACTCTGGCCGTGCCGCCGACATCGCACAGCGGCTTGCCGCGAGTCTCTCGGTCCGTGCCTTCGTACCAACTCTCGAACGGGACGTCAGACTGATGGATCGGTTTCTTCATCCTCAGCTCCAGCGGTAGACGCGAATCGCGGTGCAATGGCTTGTTATGCGGCACCCGGCATGGCGCAGATGTGGTCTCCAGGCGTATTGACATATATCGGTTCTGATATAGATTGCATGGATGGCGAGCGTGGCAAAGCCCTTGATCTGGCTCCACGGAGAGGTGAAGACGCCGCCATTCTCGCTCGAAGCTCGAATCGAAGCAGGCGTGATGCTGCGGCGACTTCAGAGCGGTGAGAGCCTGGGCATGCCGCATTCCCGACCGATGCCGAGTGTTGGAGGTCGCTGTCACGAACTGCGAGTGAGGGATGAGAGTGCCATCTGGAGGATCTTCTACCGGGTGGATCCAGACGCGATCGTCCTTTTGAATGTGTTTTCGAAGAAGACAGCGAAGACTCCAGCAAGCGTAATCAGGGCATGTCGAGGGCGCTTGCAACGATACGACGAGCTGAGTGGCTCGTAGGGAGGCGACCGATGAGGAAGGACAAGCGAGCGCGACTCGAGGGAGCTGGCTGGAAGGTCGGCGATGCGGCCGATTTCCTCGAGCTGACGAAGGAAGAGGCTGCGTTCGTGGAACTCAAGGTCGCCTTGGCGGGCAGCCTCAAGAGCAGGCGCCAGCGCAAGGGAATGACTCAGACCGAGGTCGCTGATGCGATCGGCTCGAGCCAACCGCGGGTAGCCAAGATGGAGGCGGCCGATGCGTCGGTGTCTGTGGACCTGCTCATCAAAGCACTGCTCTCCATGGGCGCTACCCGTCGTGATCTTGCAAAGGTGATAGCCGCGCCCAAGGCCCGAAGTGCCGCATAACGTCGCGGTTCAGCGGCGGGCCGCGCAGCGGACCGTCCGCTGCAACCGCTTGTTAGCTGGCTCCTAGGTACGGTCCAGACACATCCTTTACAGATCAGTCCAGGGACATGGTTTACACATTTCGCAGCATTGGAGGCCAGGAGGTGGCCCCGATGCCTTGGAGCGCGACGTGCACCATGGTCCAGAAGCGACTGTTCATCCAGGACTACGTTCGCGGTTCCTTTGAAATGGCGGAGCTCTGCCGCCGTTATGGCATCAGCCGACCGACGGGATACAAGTGGGTCGAGCGATTCGAGTCGGAAGGACTCCCAGGTCTCGAGGAGCGGTCGAGACGTCCAGCGGGATGCTCCCACGAGACCGCGATCGAGATCACAGAAGCGATTCTCGAGCTGCGTCGTAGGCATCCCTACTGGGGCGCGAAGAAGCTGCTCGCGATCTTGACGAGCCGGCATCCGAAGGTCGAGTGGCCTGCGAGATCCACCGTTTGTGATCTTCTCTCGCGTCACGCCATGATCGACAAGAAGCGGCGGAGAACCTACCCCGGTCATCCCGGCAAGCCTTCGCAGTCGATGGACGCTGCCAACGACACCTGGTGCGTCGACTACAAAGGTCAGTTCAAGACGGCGGATGGGATCTACTGCTACCCACTCACCGTGACCGACGGTTGCACGCGCTACCTCCTCGGATGCCAAGGTCTGTACTCGACGGCTCACAGCGGCGCAAAGATCGTGTTTCGCGGGATCTTCGAGGAGTTCGGCCTTCCCAAGATCATCCGCTCCGACAACGGAGTGCCGTTTGCCACGACGGCGATCGGCAGGCTCAGCCGCCTTTCGATCTGGTGGATCCGACTGGGAATCTATCCGGAGCTGATCGAACCCGGGCACCCCGAGCAGAACGGGCGCCATGAGCGCATGCACAAGACGCTGAAGCAGCAGACCACACGACCCCCGCCAACACGTTGCGCGGTCAGCAGCAGCGATTCGATCGCTTCCGCAAAGAGTTCAACGAGGAGAGGCCGCATGAAGCGCTCGGTCAGGTGACACCCGCTTCAAAGTACAAGCGATCGCGAAGAGCGTTCCCGTCCAAGCTCCCGCCGATCGAGTATCCCGCCCACTTCGAGAAGCGGCTCATGAGCCGCAACGGCGGGTTCCGATGGGCCAGCAGGAGAGTCCCTCTCTCGCATCTGCTCGAAGGCCAGTACATTGGGCTCGAAGAAGTGGGCGATGGAATCTGGGACGTCTACTACAGCCACGTCCGGCTCGGTCAGATGGACGAGCGCATCCTCAAGGTCGAGGATGCGCTCGGAAGAAGAATGAGAAACCCACAGGTGTAAAGGATGTCCCCGGACTAAGGCGTTAACGATGTGTCCGGCCGTTCACTAGTCGGTGTTGAAACCGCGATTCAACCGGTTACTGACTTCTCTTCATCTTGGAGTAATCCGAGTTCGGGAATTCCTGGAAGCTCTTCTCGATCTTGCCGCGTATCTGCGCCTCCTTGACGACCAAGCTATAGGCCAGCCCTTCCGCACCACCGGCGATATTGAACTGCTCCTTCGGGTCAGCCCTCAGGTTGTAGATGAGCGGCATTTCCCTGAGGTAGTCCGACTTGGCAACCAGGCTGCCCCAGCGCGGATACACCGCGCGGATCAGCTTGAACTGCCGGTAGCGCAGTGCCGCGTATTCGCC